>JBJEQB010000046.1:0-38211 GCA_051881535.1 Acutalibacteraceae bacterium
TGGATAACCTGCGCGTTAAAACGCTCTGAAAGCGTTTCTGAGAGCGTTGTTTTGCCCGAGGCACAGTTACCGTCGATTGCAATTATCGCATTGGTATTTGTTCTCAGCAGAGCTTCTGCCGCTTCTGTTGCTTCTATCATAATTTAAATCACCTACGGCAGGGGTTGGCGCAATAAGATGAAGAAGCCGTTTTCTTCCGATGCTCGGCGTATGTGATACGCCAAATCGGAAAAAACGGCTAAAAAGAAACATAAAATACTAATTATCATTTTTAATATGATGTTAAAATGGCTTGTATCGGTGGATTTCCAATACAAGCCATTCTCTGTTGTATTTGTTTCTTTTGTTCTTCGCTTAGTGCGACAGCCCCGAATTATGCTTCTTTTTCCTGTGAGTTCTTTTTCAGTTCATCAACTTCAGCCGCAATGGCTTTGCGTCTTTCCGTAAGATCCTGATACATTCTTGCTTTCTTTTCGCCGTCAAGGTCATAGAAGAACTTGGGAATGATGCTCAAGAGACCTGTAACAACGGGAAGAATTGTGCACATCCAGAAAAGAGAATATTCCGTCTTTTCGCTCTGACCGCCGAAGCCTGCGCCCTGAACATAGCCGACTCTTGCAAGAATAGCGGTTTTGATGGTGTTACCCAATGTGCTGACAAGCTTTGTGGCAAGACCTTTGGCAACGCCCGTCATGCCTTCGTTTCTGTAACCGGTTTTCCATTCGCCGTAGTCAATGGCTTCGTTACGCATTTCTTCGGGAATAACCTTCTTGATGCCGTAGAAGAACATCCAAATGGTTTCACGCAGCATCCAGGCAGGAATCATTGCGCCGAGCTTTTTGTAATTCTTGTTTATTGAGCCGACAATGAAAACGCCCGTAAGGAGCAGGTTGTCGATATGTGAGCCGATAATCCAAAGAGTCTTTGTGGAGAATCTTGAACGCGCCCAGGGAACATAGGAATAGCTGATGGGGGAAATAACGGCTCCGGGAATGCCGACGATTGTTGACATCGAGGCAAGACCGAGAACATTGATGTAATAATAGTTAACGCCGGAGTTCATACTGAATGCGCTGAGGAATTCAGAAAGGGTTATCAGCAACAGCGGTTTGTTGGTGAATACCGATTTAACGCCCGCAAAAACGCTGGGGCGCTCAATGGTCTGCATAACTCTTTCTTTTGCAACCAACGCATAGATAAGAGCAAGGCTGCCCGCTACGATAGTGGTTATCATACCTGCTGAAACATAGAGGGAACGCATCTGAACCTTGATGGCTCCGCGGCTGACCATATCGATAAGCACGCCCATAAGGATTTCGGGAGCCTTTTCAACAAAGCCTGAAAGCAGGTTTGCCTGGGTTATCAGGCGGGTTCTGTCGATAATATTCGGCGTTATTGTTGCGGTCATACCGGTTCTTACGATTGCGATAAGCGAGCCTGCGAGGTTTGAGAAAAGCTGCAGTATTAAGTAAAACGCCAGCTTTGAAACATCATACAGCCCTTTATCGCCGAAGAAAATCGGCATCATCCAAAACATAAGGGTGAGTATAACGCCCGGAACGGCATAAACTACAAGCCAAGGCTTGAATTTACCCCAGCGGGTACGGGTTTTATCAACGATTGCCGCAAGAAAAACATCATTGATGATATCCCATATACCAATGATGAAGGTTGCGATTTTCTGAAAATCAAGACCGACGCGGATGATATCGGTAACAAAAATATCATTGTATTTAGTGATATTAAAGCTCTGGGAAATATCATCAAGTATGTAAGCGATGGTTTCTTTTGAGCCAACATAGCGTCTGTCTTTGGGAACAGCGCGCGGCGCCTGCTCTTCGGCAACCTTGGCTGCGGAGTTTGCTTCTGCTGCCATAACATCTCTCCCTGTCAAATTAAAGATATCTTGTATTTTAACATAGTATTAATATTATTTCAATACCGTAAAAATTTTTTATGAAACATACACAGTAATTACTTCCGTTTTTTGTATAGAAATGCTATAAGTAAAAGATTGAGCGTGCAGCGGTCAGACTGCACGCTCAAAGAAAGTTTATTTAAGTTTTTCGGAGATTAAATCAAACCTTGAAGTTAACGGCTGTGTCGCCTTTTTCGTCGGTTCCGAATTCATAATCCTTGCCGGGAAGAATTGCGTTGAGGATAATGCCTACAAGAGCGCCTACTGCAAGACCGGAAAGGCTGATTGTTACGGAGCCGATGGGAATCTGGATTGCGCCGGCATAGTTAACACCGATTGAAAGAACGAGGATGATAGCGGCGATGATAACATTTCTTGTATTCTCAAAGTTTACCTTGTTTTCAACAACATTGCGAACACCGACTGCGGAAATCATACCGTAAAGAACGAGTGAAGCGCCGCCGATTGTTGCTGTGGGCATAAGGCTTACAAGTGCCGCAAATTTGGGTGAGAATGAAACAAGAACTGCAAGATAAGCAGCAATTCTGACAACCTTGGGGTCGAAAACCTTGGAGAGCGAAAGAACGCCGGTGTTTTCGCCGTAGGTGGTATTTGCGGGAGCGCCGAAGAGAGAAGCAAGGATTGTTGCAAGTCCGTCGCCGAGCAGAGTTCTGTGAAGACCGGGGTCGCCGATATAGTTCTTCTTGCAGGTGGAGCTGATAGCGGAGATATCGCCGATATGCTCAACCATTGTTGCAAGCGCGATGGGCATAATTGTTATAATAGCGGTGACAAGCAGGTTCTTGTCGAAGTCGCCTGAAAGGAGACCGAAAACAGTGTCCTTGGTGTGGAAGGGAAGACCGATCCATGCAGCGTCCTTGAAAGCCTGAATCTTTTCAGGTTCAAATACTTCCATAGCGCCTGTAAGATGAAGAACAGCTGCAACGGCGGATGAGCCGAGAACGCCGAGCATGATGGGGATAATCTTAACCATTCCCTTGCCCCATATGTTGCAGGCAATGATAATAACAATGGCGATAACGGCAACGAGCCAGTTAGCAGAGCAGTTGGAAATTGCGCTTGAAGAAAGCGTAAGACCGATTGCAATGATGATGGGACCCGTTACGATGGGCGGGAAGAACTTCATAACCTTTTTTGCGCCGAAAGCCTTGATAAGAGCCGCAAGAGCGAGATAAAGAACGCCTGCACAGGCAACGCCGAAGCATGCATAGGGGAGAAGGCTGTAATCGCTGATGGGGCTTCCGTCGGGATTTGCGCCGATTGTAGTGATTGCGGCATAACCGCCGATGAATGCGAATGAGGAGCCAAGGAATGCGGGAACCTTACCCTTTGTGAGCAGGTGGAAAAGCAGAGTGCCCAGACCTGCAAAAAGCAGAGTTGCCGAAACGCTCAGACCCGTGAGAGCGGGAACGAGAACTGTTGCGCCGAACATCGCAAACATGTGCTGAACGCCGAGCAGACCCATTTTGGGGTAGCCCAGCTGCTTGGCATCGTAAATGCCTTCGCCGAGATCAAGTTTTTTCTTTGACATTTTTTCAACCTCCAAAAAAATTATACCAAGATAAGCCGCAGCTTATTTTTGCCAAATAGAAACGCTGACATCCTTTTCAAAGGGCGGAATATTAACAACGATGACTTCATTGCTTGAAGTCGGAACATTTTTACCGATATAATCCGCAACTATCGGCAGCTCTCTGTGCCCTCTGTCAATCAGAGCGGCAAACTGAATTTTTGCAGGTCTGCCGAGTGACATTATTGCGTCCATTGCAGCCCGCGCCGTTCTGCCCGTAAAAAGCACATCGTCAACCATAATAACTGTTTTGCCCGTAACGGAAAATCCGATTTTGGTGTCTTTGAGCTTAGGGCGGTCAACGCTTTCGGTTAAATCGTCGCGGTAAAGAGTTATGTCGAGATAGCCGATTTCCGTTTCAATGCCCAAGGACTTGATTTTTGCCGCAAGGATATCTGCAAGGGGAGCGCCGCGCCTCATTATTCCGACAAGGCAGATATCGCCGCTGTCACAGTTGCGTTCAACAATTTCATGAGAAATTCTTGCCAGCGCACGGTTTACTGCGCCGCTGTCCATAATGGTGGATTTAAATTCCATCTCTGATCCTCCCGGGCAATAAAAAAGACCCTGCCGAACACACGACAAGATCGCACAAACATACGCAGACTTATTCTCAGCGCCGCCGCAAATCAAAATCCGATTGCCTCGGACGCAGAAAATCCGCGAAGAAAATTATAACCATCTTGTCGGCATCTCTGTACCGCTCTTAAAGATTTATTTATCTAACACACTTTAACATATTATTAAGAGTTTGTAAAGAGTTTTTTGCGTAAAAAATCAGAAAAATTTCAAGAAAAAAGCGGCGCAGAAATGAGCGCCGCTTAAATTTTGTTACCAATTATACATCTGCTCGGGGTTCTTGAAAATATCCTCAAGCCTTTGAATGAAAGGCACAAGATCGCCGAAATCAACGGCTCTGTGGTCAAAAACAAGGTCGATGGGCAGCTCGTTGCCGATGGCTATAATGTCATTGCCGTTTTCATCCTGCTTAACAACGGGCTTTTTGATGATTGATCCCATACAGCAAACGAAAATCTGCGGCGGAATGATTGAAAGCATCGCAACCCGCCCGGGAATATTGCGGGTAACGGAGCCGATGTTGGAAATCGTAACCGTTCCCTGCTTTATGTCCTCTTTTGTCAGCCTGTCCTTTTCGGGAATGGCATAATAATCTTTTTTTGCCTGACCCGAAAGAGTTTTAACCTTGTTTTTGCCTGTTTTCGAGCCGATAAGGCGGTAAATTGCGTTCATCAGCTTGCCTTTTTTGAGCTTTTCAAGGGTATCCTGAAGCGAAACGGAAAACATAACCTCGGTCAAATCGGTGTTGCCTATCCGTCTGCCAACATCGGCGATATATTCAGTCAACTCAACAAGGCTCTTGTTGCCGATATCGTGCAGGTTAATCGTCATCATTTCGCCGTTGGGCAAAATCCATGTCATAGATGCGTGGATTTCATCAAATTCCGTTATTGTTCCCCTGACAAGCTTGCGGTTAAACTTGATGTGGGCGTTAAGCTGGGGAGCGGCCTTAAACGCCTCTGAAAGAGCTTTGAGCATAATGGTGTTGATGGTTATTTTTACGGGGAACTTTCCCGAAGCGTTCAGCTCTTTAACAACCTCAAGAAATCTTGAAATCTCAGGCTCATAAATATAGGAAATGTGAGGGATTGTTTCCCAGCTTTCGGATGTCATATTCGCAACGATTTTGCGCTGTATTCCGAATTCCGTAACCTTTGTTGCTTTCATTATTAATGTCCTCCCAACGCTTTACCTTTTTTAATTTACAAAAGCATATAAATTTTAACACATTAAAGCAATAATGTTTTTCCTATGACGAATAAAAATAAATTTTGTCATTTTCGGCAGAAATTAAGCTGCATTACTTCACAAAATAAGTAAAGTATGATAAAATACTAAAAATAATATGGCAAAGGCAGAAATGAGGAAAATATCAGAATGAAGAAACTTGCCGTTTATCTCAAAGGGGTCAGAGTGCAATGCGTGCTCGCTCCGCTTTTTAAAATGTTTGAGGCTATCCTAGAGCTTTTTGTTCCGCTTGTTATGGCGAGTATTATCGACAAAGGAATAGCTGTTTCGGACAAGCCTTATATTTTCAAAATGTGTGCCCTGCTGATTTTGCTCGGCGCGGTCGGGCTTGCATTTTCGATAACTGCTCAGTATTTCTCGGCGCGTGCGTCGGTCGGCTTTGTCAAAAGGCTCAGACACGCCCTTTTTGAGCATATCGGCAAGCTTTCGTTTGAGCAGCTTGATTCTGCAGGAACTTCAACTCTTATCACAAGGCTTACAAGCGATGCGGACAGCGTTCAGAGCGGACTCAATCTGACTCTGCGTCTGCTCCTGCGCTCGCCGTTTGTTGTTGTGGGCGCAATGATAATGGCTTTCACGGTTGACAGCCGCGCGGCGCTGACCTTTGTGGTTGTTATTCCTCTGCTGTCAATAGTGGTTTTCGGCATAATGTTTTTCTGTATTCCTCTCTATAAAAAGGTTCGCCTTGCGCTTGACAGAGTGCTTTGCACGGCGAGAGAAAGCCTTGTGGGAGCAAGAGTAATCAGAGCGTTCTGCAAGGAGGAGGAGCAGACAAAGGAATTCGAGCAGCGTAACGACGCTCTGACGGCAATTCAGGAGCATACGGGCAGAATTTCCGCGCTGATGAATCCCGTTACATTTGTTATAATCAATCTCGGCATTGCCGCACTGATTTATTCGGGCGCGCTCAGGGTTGACGCGGGTATTATCACTCAGGGCGCGGTGGTTGCACTTTATAACTATATGTCGCAAATCCTTGTTGAGCTTGTCAAATTTGCAAACCTTATTATTAATATAACCAAATCGGTTGCCTGCGCGGGCAGGATAAGCTCCGTGCTTGAAATGCCTGTTGAAAGCGGAGAGGGAACGGCAAGCATCAATTCGGAATGTGAAAATGCCGTTGAATTCCGCAATGTTTCGTTTGCTTACGCAGGTGCGGGCGATAATTCGCTTGAAGAAATCAGTTTCACGGCGGCAAAGGGCGAAACAATCGGCATAATCGGCTCAACAGGCTCGGGCAAGACCACGCTTGTCAATCTTATTCCCGCATTCTATAAAGCGAGCAAGGGCAGTATTTTGGTAGGCGGAGCGGATGTTAATGAAATCCCGCTTGCTCAGCTTCGCTCAAAAATAGCCGTTGTTCCGCAGAAAGCCGTGCTTTTCAAGGGAACAATCAGAGAAAATATGCTTTGGGGCAATCCGAATGCAAGCGACGAAGAAATTATGAAAGCGCTTGAAATCGCACAGGCGGCGGATTTCGTAGCCGCAAAGCAGGGAGGGCTTGGCGCCGAGGTTGAGCAGGGCGGCAGAAACTTCTCGGGCGGTCAGCGGCAGAGACTTTCGGTTGCAAGGGCGATAATTAAAAAAGCGGATATTCTTATTCTTGACGACAGTTCAAGCGCTCTCGATTATGCAACCGACGCGGCCATGCGGCGGGCAATCGCGGCTTCTCAGGGAGATTCGGTTGTCTTTATCGTTTCACAGCGGACATCTTCTATAATGAACGCCGATAAAATAATAGTGCTTGATGACGGAAAGGCGGAAATCGGCACGCATGAGCAGCTTCTCGCAAGCAGCGCCGTTTACAGAGAGATTCATCTTTCACAGTTTGACGGGGAGGAGAGCGCATGAAAAAGAAAGTAAACAAGGGAACGCTGAAAAAGGTTCTCTTTTATGTGGGCAGATACAAGGTGCATCTTCTTTTTTCCGTTTTGCTTGCGGCGGCGAGCGTTGCCGTGAGCCTTTATATCCCCGTGCTCGCAGGCAGGGCGATTGATACCGTTGTGGGCAAGGGCGAGGTTGATTTTGCCGCGCTTATGCCTTATCTTTACAGAATCGGCGCGCTTGCAGCGGCAGCGGCGGCAGCGCAGTGGATAATGAATACGCTCAATAACCGCATAACATTCAGGGTTGTGCGCGATATACGCAATGCGGCGGTTAAGAAAATTCAGATTCTTCCGCTCAGCTATATTGACTCAAAGCCTGCGGGCGAAATCGTGAGCAGGATTATTTCCGATGCAGACCAGTTTGCCGACGGATTGCTCATGGGCTTCACACAGCTTTTCACGGGCGTTGTTACCATACTCGGCACTCTCGGCTTTATGGTTTCAATTAACTATAAAATAGCGCTTGTGGTGGTTGTTCTGACTCCGCTTTCGCTGTTTGTTGCAAGATTCATTGCCAAAAAGACCTATTCCATGTTTAAGCTTCAGTCGCAGACACGCGGAGAACAGACGGCTTTTGTTGAAGAAACGGTCGGCGGGCGCAAGGTCGTTTCGGCGTTTTCAAGAGAGCAAAAAGCCCTCGAGCAGTTTGACGAAATAAATGACAGATATGAAAAGTGCTCGCTTAAAGCGATATTCTTTTCTTCAATAACCAATCCGTCAACAAGATTTATTAACAGCATTGTTTATGCGGGCGTAGGGCTTACGGGTGCGCTTGCCGCAGTCAGCGGCTCAATAACCGTAGGCGGGCTTTCCTGCTTCCTGAGCTATGCAAATCAGTACACAAAGCCGTTCAATGAGATATCGGGAGTTATAGCCGAGCTTCAGAATGCGCTTGCCTGCGCTGAGAGGCTGTTTGAATTGGTTGAGCAGCAGCCGCAAATTCCCGATGCTGAAAACGCCGCAGAGCTCTCCGAAGTTTCGGGCAATGTGGCGCTGGAGAATGTGGATTTCTCTTATTCAAAGGACAGAGAGCTTATCAAAAATCTCAGCCTTTCGGTTAAGAGCGGAAACCGCGTGGCTATAGTCGGCCCCACGGGCTGCGGAAAAACAACGCTTGTAAATCTTCTGATGCGTTTCTATGATGTGGATGCGGGAGAAATCAAGGTTGACGGCGTTAATATTGAAGCCGTAACAAGGCGCAGTCTGCGCCGCAGCTACGGCATGGTGCTCCAGGATACATGGCTGAAAGAGGGAACTGTCAGAGAAAACATTGCAATGGGCAGACCCGAAGCGAGCGATGAGGAGATAATCGCCGCGGCAAAGGCTTCCCACGCTCACAGCTTTATAAAACGCCTGCCGCAGGGCTATGATACCGTAATTTCCGATGAAGCGTCGGGGCTTTCGCAGGGTCAGAAGCAGCTTTTGTGCATATCCCGCGTTATGCTTTGCCTGCCTCCGATGCTCATTCTTGACGAAGCCACCTCATCAATCGACACAAGAACCGAGATTAAAATTCAGCAGGCATTTTCAAAGATGATGACGGGCAGAACGAGCTTCATTGTTGCTCACAGGCTTTCAACAATTAAGAATGCCGATATAATTCTTGTTATGAAGGACGGCAAAATCATTGAGCAGGGCAGCCACGCCGAGCTTATGGCGCACGGCGGTTTTTACAGTGAGCTTTATAACAGCAGGCTGGATTCGGGCGAAAGGAGATAAAATGAAAATCTATCTTTTAGGCGAAAGGCTTGTTCCGGAGCCTGATTTTCAGGCTCCCGCAAACGGCGAAAAGCTGATATATTTAATGACCCGCGAGGAATTTGCTGCTGACAGCGTTGTTCTAAGCCATAAAAAGGCGGCAATGATAAGCATAACAAAGGATAAATACTGCAAAACGGAGCTTATGGGCACCTGCATTTTCGGGACGGTAAATCTGCCGATTAAGAAAAAACGGGTTATCAAAGAGGCTCGGTTCGGATTTTATATCGGAGAGAGCGAGCTCTATCTGATAGGCAATATTTCGGAAACAGGTCCCATAGTCGGCAAGATTAAAGAAAACAGATTCTCACCCGAGCTTACTCCGTCGGGCTTCCTTTGCAGCCTGTTGAATTCCTGCATTGACGAAGATATTGAATATCTTCAAGCAATAGAAGATGAGCTTTTGGAGATTGAGGATTGCCTTCAGGATGATTTTGACGGCGATTTTGATTCGCGGCTTGCTCCGTGCAGAAAAGACCTGATGGTGCTTCATTCATATTATAACCAGCTCAATAATCTCGGAATGGAGATGCGCTCAAACACAAACAGAATGCTGACCGCAGATGATTGCCTTGCCTACGGTAATTTTTCCGAGAGGGCTTACAGGCTTTTGAGCCATGTTGACACAATGCGCGATTATATGCTGAGAATAAGAGAAATGTATGAAACTCAGCTCAGCGTGCGTCAGACAAAGGCGATGAATATGCTCACGGTTATTTCCGCAATCTTTTTGCCGCTGACTCTGCTTGCAGGTTGGTACGGAATGAACTTTGTTTATATGCCCGAGCTTCGCTGGCGGTGGGGATATGCCGCGGCGGCGGGATTAGGCGTTATTATAGTTATTGCAGAGATTATCTTTTTTGAGAAAAAGAAGCTTTTATAAAAGGTTAAAACACACAAGGCGCGGGCTTTTTGCCTGCGTCTTGTTGACTAAATTCACGAAATTGAAAAAACCTTGTTGACAAATACGCTTTAGTATGCTAATGTAGTAACACATAAAAAGGGCGTAATAAAGCCCAAAAGGAGTAGAATTAAATGAAAAAGTTAATGGCATTGGTTCTTGCGGCTCTTATGCTGTTCACAATGGCTGCCTGCGGCGGCAAAACTGACGGCGATACAACAACGGCTGCTCCCGACGATACTCAGGGAACGGCGGCTGCCGAAAACAGCGACCTTGCATACATTAAGGGCAACGGCAAAATGATTATCGGCATCACCGAGTATGCTCCGATGAATTATCTTGACGAAGCAGGAAATTGGACAGGATTTGACACCGAATTTGCAGAAGCTGTTTGTGCAAAGCTCGGCGTTACTCCCGAATTTTTCGTTCTTGCCGATTGGGATGCAAAGACCAACGAGCTTAACGCAAAGACAATCGACTGCGTATGGAACGGCATGACCATCACCGAAGACCTTAAAGACGGCATGGATATCTCAGTTCCCTATGTTATCAACGCTCAGGTTATAGTCTGCAAGGCTGACGATGCTGAAAAGTATGCAACCGTTGAGTCCATAGCAGACGCTAAGATAGCAGTTGAGGGCGGCTCCGCTGCCGAGAAGCTTGTTGCTGAGCTTGGCTACAATAATGTTACTGCCGTTACCGCTCAGAGCGACGCTCTGCTTGAAGTTAAGTCAGGCGCGGCAGATGTTGCGGTTATCGACATCACAATGGCTAAGGCTATGACTGGCGAAGGCACAAGCTATGAAGACTTCACCTACACCGCTTCTCTTTCCGAGGAGGAATACGGCATCGGCTTCAGAAAGGGCTCTGACGCCTGCACAGAGGTTAACGCAATCATTGCGGAGCTTATGGCGGACGGCACTCTTGACGCTCTTGCAGAAAAATACGAGCTTACTCTCGTTAAATAATTAATCCGAATATTTTCGCAGAGCGCAGGCAAAACTGCGCTCTGTATTTGTGTTTAGTATAGGGGATAAAAATGTTTGAAATGGTAATGATAAAGCTCTTCAACGGTTTTGCCGTAACGCTGGAGCTTTTTGCTTTGACTCTGCTTTTCGCAATTCCGCTGGGGCTTATTATCTGCTTCGGCTCAATGAGCAAATTCAAGCCCTTAAAGGCAATAGTAAGAATATTTGTCTGGGTAATCAGAGGCACTCCGCTGATGCTTCAGCTCATTGTGTTCTTCTACGGTCCGGGACTTATCGGCAACTGGGCTGCCGCTCAGGTAAGCGCAAACCCGATTATCGAATGGCTCGCTACCTGGAAGGTTATGGACAGAATGGTTTCCGTTGTCATAATGTTCTCGATCAACTATGCTTGCTATTTTTCGGAGATTTACAGAGGCGGCATTGAGAGCATACAGAGAGGGCAGTACGAAGCCTGCCAGGTTCTCGGCATGACTAAAACTCAAACCTTTTTCAAGGTTATCCTTATGCAGCTTGTTAAGCGCATTGTTCCGCCGATGAGCAATGAAATCATCACTCTCGTTAAGGATACTTCTCTTGCAAGGATTATTTCGGTTTATGAAATTATCTGGGCAGGTCAGGCGTTCATCAAGTCAAACGGTATTCTCTGGCCTTTGCTTGCAACGGGCGTATTCTATCTGCTGTTTAACGGAATTCTTACTCTTGTTTTCGGCAGAATAGAGAAGAAGCTCGATTATTACCATAACTGACGGGGGTGAACAAATTGGCAATACTTGAAGTGCGAAACCTTCACAAAAGCTTCGGCGGCAACCATGTTCTCAGGGGTATTGATTTTGACCTTGAGGAGGGCAGGGTGCTTTCGGTTATCGGCTCCTCGGGCAGCGGCAAAACAACGCTGCTTCGCTGCATAACCTCTCTCGAAACCGCCGACAGCGGCAAAATAACCGTCAAGGGCAATGTTGTTTTTGACGGCGATGACGAGCACAAGCTGACCAAGGAGCAAATCCGCAAAAACCGCCTTGCCGTTGGTCTTGTATTTCAATCATTCAATCTGTTCCCGCAGTACAGCGTGATGGATAACATCACTCTCGCTCCCCGCTTGCAGGCAAAAAAGCGCCCGGATTGGCGGCAGAATAA
Source organism: Acutalibacteraceae bacterium (assembly GCA_051881535.1). Taxonomy (GTDB): domain Bacteria; phylum Bacillota; class Clostridia; order Oscillospirales; family Acutalibacteraceae; genus CAG-177. The sequence continues at coordinate 12,005 of JBJEQB010000046.1, forward strand.
GAAGCAGATTCTTGAAGAAATAAATTCCGAGGCTCTCAGCCTTCTGGCAAAGGTCGGGCTTTCCGATAAAACCGACGCATACCCCTGTGAGCTTTCGGGCGGTCAGCAGCAGCGTGTTTCGATTGCGCGCGCACTTGCAATGAACCCTGACATTCTTTTCTTCGATGAGCCGACATCGGCGCTCGACCCCGAGCTGACAGGCGAAATCCTGAAAGTTATCAAGAGCCTTGCGGCGGAAAAGATGACTATGGTTATCGTTACTCACGAGATGGCTTTTGCAAGAGATGTTTCCGACCATGTTATTTTTATGGACGGCGGAGTTATTGTTGAGCAGGGCAAGCCCGAAGATGTAATCAACAATCCTCAGCAGGAGAGAACGAAGCTGTTTTTGAGCAGGTTCCAGGATAAATAATCAGTAACACCCTGAATTGCTGTTGCTTTTCAGGGTGTTTTATATTATAATGAGAAAGCTGAAATAAAACCATTCGGGAGGTGCGGCGGTTGAAAATAATGATAGCCTCAGACATTCACGGCTCGGCTCTTTATTGCCGCAGGCTGATTGAAGAATATGAAAATGAAAAGGCGGACAGGCTCCTCTTGCTCGGCGATATTCTTTATCACGGGCCGAGAAACGATTTGCCCGATGAATATGCGCCGAAAAAGGTCATCGAAATGCTCAATGAGAAAAAAGATGAAATATTCTGCGTCAGGGGCAACTGCGACACGGAGGTTGACCAGATGGTGCTGAAATTCCCGATTCTTGCCGATTATGCGGTGCTTGCCGTCGGAGACAGGCTGATTTATGCGACCCACGGTCATATTTTCAATGAAAACAATCTTCCGCCGCTGAAAAAGGGCGATATTCTTTTGAACGGACACACCCATGTTCCGAAATGCATTGACCGCGGCGATTATGTTTATATGAATCCCGGCTCGGTTTCAATTCCGAAGGAAAACAGCGGCAGGGGATATATGACGCTCTGCGGCGGCACTTTTGAGTGGAAAACCTTCGGCGGCGAAGCTTTTATGTCATATTCTTTATAATTCGGAGGCTCGGCAATGGAAATTATGGAAACAAGAAAGCTTACGGCGGGCACAAAGGCTCTTATGGTTTTCGCCTTTGCCGTTATGAGCGGCTTTATGTGGCGCGTCAGGGGCGATGAGGGCTACGGCTCGATGTGGGGAATGTTTGCCGTCGGCGTTATGTTTGTGCTGTTTATTTTTGCATTTTTCGGCAACCGCAGAAAAATGAGCTATGAAGCCATTCCGATTGCTGTAATCCTGCTCGGCATAACCAACGGAAGCTGGGGCACTCTCAATGCTCAAATGGGCGGCTACCTTTCGGGCGATGTGCCGTTTCCGGGTGCGGAGCAGGCGGAAACCGTTGCAATCAGCCCTTTTTCGGGGCTTTGGATAATGCTGCTGCTCGGTTTCGGCTGGATGCCGCTGTTTTCTTTGTTTATCGGCTCGCTTTTCTCCAAAAAAGAATATAAATTGAAGCATTACATAGCGTTAATCATTATTTTTTATGCCGCGGTTCTCGGCTTCCGATTCTTTGCGGCGCACTATATTCTGCCGTTCATCAATCGCACGGCGGTCGATATGTTTGCAAAAGGGCTTTCCGACAGTGGCGTTGAGCTTTCACCGATGATGGCTTATATCCGCAATTTCGGCTCTGCCGCTTGGGCAAAAACAATTCCTTTCGGCAGAAATTATTTTGCAAGCATCAGGGCGATATCCTATGCCGCAGGCGCTTTGATATCATCTCTTGCCGCGCTTGCAATAATGAAAGACGGGATAACTGCGCTCGTCTCATTCCTGTTTAACATAATTTCGGCGGTTTCGATAACTCTTGCCGATGCTTTTATGATAATTGATTCAGACGCGGGCTTTCTTGCCCGTGTGAATGCGCCCGCTTTTCTGAAAGGCGGCTCATGGTCGCTTTGGGAGTACTTTACGGGATTTCTGCTGGGTTTTGGCATGATGCTCGTTTTGGTTTGCCTGCCCGAAAAAATAACGCGCGGAGAGGGCAGATTTGAATACCGTGAGCCTTTTGCGAGAAAGTGGGTTCATATTTTTTACAGCGCCGTGCTCACGCTTGCGTTTACCTTCGGAGCAACGGCGGCAAGACCTGCGGGCATAAGAATAGCCGGGCAGCTGGCCGAAAGAGGCTTTGCCGTTAATCCCGACAGGCTCTCGCTGATAATAACTGCCGCTGTGTGCGTTCTGTGCGTTGCGGTTGCTTTTGCGGTGGCTAAGAAGAATATTGCGGCAAGAGGTCTGCCCGTTCCCGTTCCGATGAGAACCGAGGACTTCTGCATGAAAGCCGCGCCCGCATATTTCGGCATAACGGGTATTCTTTATTTCTTTACGGGAAACGCTTATATTTTAAAGCTCCCGTTCAGGGAAATAAAAAATCTCTCAGCACTCACGGGAATGCTGAGAGACGAAAGCTTTATTACATTATTGCTTATGATATTAAGCTTTGTGCTGTTTTACATACTGTATTTTTCAGCGTGTAAAAAGGCTGTCAGGAAAAAATAATTTCCTTGATTTCTTCGGCATTATGAGCGATGTGGGTTGCTCCTGCGTCCTTGAGCTCTTCTTCGCTGCCGTAGCCGTAGGTTACGCCGATGCTGGCAACTCCTGCAAGATTGGCGCCGTTGATATCAAAGTGGCGGTCGCCGACCATAACAACGCGGCTCTTATCAACCTCCAATGCTTCAACGGCGTTGGAAATAAGGACGGATTTATCTGCCGGAGCGTCGTCGCCGACGGGAGCCGAAACAAAGTCAACAAGCTCTCTGATTTTAAGGAAATCAACGATGCGGTTGATGAATTTGGTAGGCTTTGTGCTTGCAATGCATACCTTTATGCCGCTCTCGTGAAGCTCGCGGATAAGCGCTTCCATTCCGTTATAAACCTCAAACTGGAATATACCGCTCTTGGAATATGCAGTGCGATATCTGGCAACGGCAGCCTTGCACTGCTCGTCGGACAGACCTAATTCTCTTTTGAAGGAATCATAGATGGGCGGGCCGATGAAAGTGCGAAGTCTCTTCTCTGCAATAGGCTTGAAGCCCAGCGCAGCGATTGCAAATCTGATCGAATTGAAAATGCCGACGCCGGTATCCGCAATAGTGCCGTCAAAGTCGAAAAGAACTGCGTCATACTTTCTGTTCATAGTAATTTCTCCGTTTCTCAAAAAAATTTAGCGCATAGTAATTATAACATAGTCAGTTGTGCTAAATCAATAATTTTTTATAATTATTTTCGGTTTATATTTAATTTTTTTATATTTTTCCTATGTTTTTATTGGTTTTAATATTCTTTTGCGTTTACAAGGATAACTTTTTGTGTTATACTTTACCAATAGCAAATTATCAGGAAGGACTGATTTTTTATGGATTACGGCTTTGCATACGGAGTTTCCTCCCTCAAGCCATCGGTTATCAGAGAAATACTTAAAAGCTCGGGCAACACCATTCCTCTTGCTGCGGGCAACCCCGCGCCCGACGCTTTTCCCGTTGACGATATAAAAAAGATTGTTAAGGATGTTTTGGATTCCGACCCCGTTCTTGCTCTGCAATACGGAATAACAGAGGGCTATGCGCCCCTTGTTGCCGAGCTTACAAAGCTTGCAAAAAGCCGTTACGGCGTCGGCACAGACAACGATTCCCTGATTGTAACGAGCGGCGCTCAGCAGGTAATGAGCCTTACGAGCCAATGCTTTATCAATAACGGCGACTGCGTTATCTGCGAGGAACCTTCGTTTATCGGCGCGCTTAACTGCTTCAGGAGCTACGGCGCTCGCCTTGTCGGCGTTCCCGTTGAGAGCGACGGAATTAACATAGAAGCTCTTGAAGAAAAGCTCAAAACCGAAAAGAATGTAAAATTTATCTATACCATTCCTAATTTCCAAAATCCCGCGGGCGCAACAATGTCGCTCGAGAAGAGAAAGGCGCTTTATGAGCTTGCCAAGAAATACGGCGTTATGGTGCTTGAGGATAATCCTTACGGCGATCTGCGCGTTTCGGGCAGCGATGTAGCCGCAATCAAGAGCTTTGATACAGACGGACTCGTTATCTATTCGGGCTCTTTTTCAAAGATTGTTGCCCCGGGCATCAGAGTCGGCTTCGTGCTCGCTCCGAGCGAGGTTATCGCAAAGCTGACCGTTGCCAAGCAGACCCAGGATGTTCACACCCCGCTTATTTCTCAGCTTATTGTTTATAAATGGCTTACCGAATATGACTTTGAGGGTCATATAGAAAAAATCAGAAAGATTTACAAAAGAAAGCTTGATTTGCTTTGCGGCTGCATTGATGAGCAGCTCGGCGAATTTCTTACATATCATCGCCCCGAGGGCGGACTTTTCGTTTGGGCAAAGCTCAATGACGGAATTAATATGCTTGATTTCTGCCGCAAGGCAAGCGCTGCGGGCGTTTCCGTTGTTCCGGGCAACGCTTTCATGACGGACGGCGACGCCGAATGTCAATATATCAGAATGAATTTTTCAACCCCCTCCGATGAGGATATAGTAAAAGGAGTTAAAATTCTCGGCGAGGTTGCACGCTCGCTTTAAGGAAGAAGGTAAAACAAAATGGAAAATACTGTTCCCGAGCGCAAGCCGATTGTTCTCAGCGCAATTCAGCCGACCTCCGTGCCCACTCTCGGCAACTATCTCGGCGCGCTCAAAAATTGGAAAATGATGTGTGATGATTATGACTGCCTTTATGCCGTTGCAGATCTTCACGCTCTGACCGTTCATCCCGAGCCTGCAAAGCTCAGGCAGCAGACTCTTGAAATGTATGCAATCCTGCTTTCAATCGGGCTTGACCCCGAAAAAAATATTGTCTTTATTCAAAGCCATGTTCCCGCTCATGCGGAGCTTGCATGGATTCTCGATTGCTACACGCAGTTCGGCGAGGCCTCGAGAATGACGCAGTTTAAAGAAAAGTCGCAGAAGCATGCCGATAATGTAAATGTCGGTCTGTTCTCATATCCCGTTTTGATGGCTGCGGATATCCTGCTCTATCAGGCGAATTTTGTTCCCGTCGGAGCAGACCAGAAGCAGCATCTTGAAATTGCAAGAGACATTGCAAGCAGATTTAACACCCTGAGAGGGAACACATTCACCCTGCCCGAGCCGTTCATCGGCAAAATCGGCGCAAGGGTTATGAGCCTTCAGGATCCCACGCAGAAGATGTCAAAGAGCGACCCCAACCCCAAGGCTTCGGTTTCCCTGCTGGACGCTCCCGAGGTTATTCTAAAAAAATTCAAATCAGCCGTAACCGACAGCGAGGCGTGCGTCAGATATGCCGACGGCAAGGACGGCATAAACAACCTTATGTCTATTTATTCCTGCTGCACGGGGCTTGATTATTCCGCAATCGAAAAAGAATTTGAGGGTAAGGGCTACGGCGACTTCAAGGTAAAGGTTGCTGAGGCGGTTATCGAGGAGCTTCGCCCCGTTCAGGAAAACTATAAACGCCTTATGGCTGACAAGGCTTATTTGCTTGAAACTGCGGCAAACGGCGCTGAGAAAGCGGCACGCATTGCGGGCAGAACTCTTACAAAGGCAAAGAAAAAAGTAGGGCTTTTGCTGGGTTAATCGGCATAGTGTCAGCGTATTTTTGTTAAATACGCCAAAGTTGCATAAATATTCAAAAACTACTTGATTTTTTGAATATTTGATGTATAATCAATGCAAACAACAGAACGGAGATATATTATGAAAGAAATCAAAAAAGTTGTTCTTGCCTATTCCGGCGGACTTGACACTTCGATAATCATTCCCTGGTTAAAGGAAAATTACAATAACTGCGAGGTTATCGCGGTTTCGGGCGATGTCGGCCAGGGCACGGAGCTTGACGGTCTTGAAGAAAAAGCAATCAAAACAGGCGCTTCAAAGCTTTATATTGAAAATCTTCAGGATGAATTTGTAAGCGACTATATTTTCCCCACCCTTAAAGCAGGCGCAGTTTATGAGAAAGATTATCTGCTCGGCACATCGTTTGCGCGCCCGATAATCGCAAAGAGAATTGTTGAAATTGCAAAGGCTGAGGGCGCCGACGCCATCTGCCACGGCTGCACGGGTAAGGGCAATGATCAGGTCAGATTTGAGCTTGCAATAAAGGCTTTTGCTCCCGAAATGGAAATAATCGCTCCCTGGAGAATTTGGAACATAAAGTCCCGTGAGGAAGAAATTGAGTATGCCGAAGCGCATAATATTCCTCTCAAAATAAACCGTGAAACCAATTATTCAAAGGATAAAAACCTTTGGCATCTTTCGCACGAGGGTCTTGACCTTGAAGATCCCGCAAACGAGCCGCAGTATAATAAGCCCGGCTTCCTTGAGATGGGCGTTTCACCCGAAATGGCTCCTGATGAGCCCACCTATATCACCATTCATTTTGAAAAGGGCGTTCCCACCGCTGTTAACGGCAAGGAGATGGGCGGCGTTGAGCTTATCAAATATCTCAACGAGCTCGGCGGCAAAAACGGCATCGGTCTTAACGACCTTGTAGAAAACCGTCTTGTAGGAATGAAGTCCAGAGGCGTTTACGAAAATCCCGCAGGTGCAATCCTTTTCAGAGCGCACGATGTTCTTGAAACCATCACTCTTGACAGAGATACTCAGCATTACAAGGAGCTTGTTGCTCACAGATTTGCAGAGCTTGTTTACTTCGGTCAGTGGTACACACCGCTCAGAGAGGCGCTTTCCGCTTTCGTTGACAAAACTCAGGAAACCGTTACCGGCGATGTTAAGCTCAAGCTCTATAAGGGCAACATCATCAACGCAGGCGTAACCTCGCCCTACACTCTTTACAGCGAGGATTTCGCAACCTTTGACGCAGACGATGTTTACAATCAGAAGGATTCCGCAGGATTTATCAATCTGTTCGGTCTTCCCATCAAGGTAAGGGCAATTCTCGAAGCCGAGAGAAACAAATAAAGCCGAATTTATATCAAGACTGATTAGGAGCCGTCTTATGGCGGCTCTTTTCCCGTATAAGGAGGATTTATATGAAATTGTGGGCAGGCCGATTTTCAAAGGAAGCGGATAAAAAAACCAATGATTTCAATTCATCAATAGCAACCGACTCCAGAATGTATGCTCAGGATATCGAGGGCAGCATTGCTCATGTTACAATGCTTTCCGCCAAGGGGATTATCCCCGGGCAGGACGGCGCGGCGATTGCCGCCGAGCTTGCCAAAATCAAAAATGAGATTGCCGAGGGCAGCCTGCTCATAGACCCAAACGCCGAGGATATTCACACATTTATTGAGCAGACTTTAACCGAGCGGATAGGCGATGCGGGCAAACGCCTGCATACGGGCAGAAGCCGCAATGACCAGGTTGCGCTCGATGTCAGGCTCTATCTGCGCGATGAGTGCGATGCAGTTACGGAGCTTATCAAAAAGCTTATAAAAGCCCTTTCCGAAAAAGGCGATGAATATGCCGATGCGATTATGCCCGGCTATACTCATTTGCAGAGAGCACAGCCGATAACATTCAAGGCGCATTTGTCTGCCTATACCGAAATGCTCACCCGTGACCTTGGCAGAGTGGAGGACGCCAAAAAGCGAATGAATTCTTCACCGCTCGGCAGCGGTGCTCTGGCGGGTACAACCTATCCGATTGACCGCGCAATGACCGCATCTTTGCTCGGCTTTGATTCCTACACCGCAAGCACGCTTGACGGTGTTGCCGACAGAGATTTCTGCATTGAGCTTGCAAGCGCGCTTTCGATTGTTATGGTTCATCTTTCAAGGCTCTGCGAGGAAATTATTCTCTGGTGCTCATGGGAATTCAAATTTGTTGAGCTTGACGATGCTTTTTCAACAGGCTCAAGCATAATGCCACAAAAGAAAAATCCCGACATTGCGGAGCTTGTCAGGGGCAAGAGCGGCAGAGTATTCGGCGACCTTATGACCTTGCTTACTGTTATGAAAGGTCTCCCGCTTGCTTATAACAAGGATATGCAGGAGGATAAGGACGCGATTTTTGACGCCTTTGATACGGTCAAGATTTGCCTTGACACTCTTCTTCCTATGATTTCAACCATGAAAGCAATCCCCGAGAATATGCGTAAAGCGGCGGCGGGCGGATTTATCAACGCGACCGACTGCGCCGACTACCTTGTTTCAAAAGGTCTGCCTTTCAGGGACGCTTATAAGGCTACGGGCGAGCTTGTTGCGCTTTGCATAAGAGAGGGCAAAACGCTCGAAACGCTTTCTCTTGATGAATATAAACAGATTTGCGAGCTTTTTGACGGCGGCGTTTATGAGGCTATCAAGCTTGAAAACTGCGTAAAGCGCAGAGGAATGTAACGAACAAAACAACGGGGTTGTCGCAATAAGATGAAGAAGCCGTTTTCTTCCGATGCCCGGCGTATGAGATACGCCAAATCGGAAAAAACGGCTAAAAAGAAGCACAAATAATTTAATCTTAATTCCAAACAAAGAATTAAATGGCTTGTATCGGTCGAATTTCCAATACAAGCCATTTTCTTTTATATTAGTTTCTTTTGGTCTTCGCTTAGTGCGACAGCCACGTTAATCTTTTTTAATCAATCTTCGGGTTCTACATAATCGTGGAAAACGATTTTAACGGTTTCTCTCGGGAAATCAAAGCGGCGTTTTTCAACGATATCGCCCCCTTTGACATCATCGAGCTTTGCAAGAATATAAGTGTCTCTTACAACATTTCCGTCCTTGTCATATGCGGTGTAGCCGATTTTCATATTGTTCTTTCTTGTACCGATAGCGGTTATTTTGACATCGGCGCGTCCGTCGGCATTGACCGAAAATCCGTCGTCATCCAATTCGATTGAAACGATTTCCGCAACCGTGTTGCCGTAAACATAATAGCTGCTCAGGACACATTCAATCTTGTTAACGGTTTCAACATACTGCACGGGATAGGTATGACCTTCAAGCTCGTCAAGATTATCAGGTGCGGCAACGGTTTCGCCGTATGGATTAACATAGGAGTAGTTTTCGAGCTTTGTGGTTGCGGGTTCATCGGGGATGTTTGAGCATCCGAAAAGGCAGAGCGACGCAAAAACAAGAACGAGGAATATTGCAACAGCAGATTTCATAAAAAATCAAATCCTTTCTTCATATGTGTGATTTATATTTTTGTTTTTCAACAGAGTTGACAATTTGACAAACGGTTTTGAAAATCGCATCGGCGGTTTGCGGCCCGAGGGAATTGGTTTCCTCATAATGCTTTCTGCCGTGAACATCGCGCGCATTTTCAAAATAAGGCGTTTTTGGGTGGAGGAAAAAATCGTTGGGCGGTATAACATAGCCGAGCTCGTCATTTGCAAGCCCGATTATCACCGTGTTTTTGCCGATTATTTCCGAAAGCGGCGGCGGATTTATCTCAGCTCCCATGCCCGTTGCCGATTCTCCCGAATTAAGATATCCGCCGTAAACAAGCTCGGGAAAAATCTCGCAGGGCAGCAAAAGAAGGCGAAGCGAATCGATTTCAATTAAGCTTATTTCGGATTTCAGCGCAAAGCCCGAGCCTTGTGCACGGTAGGCTTCGGCGTCGAGAATTCCGAGCCTTGCGGCGAGCAGGAGCACGGTGTTTTCCGCCTTAAAAAATGCTTCCTGCCTGATGCAGCCGATTTTAGGCTTCAGCAGGATTTCATCATCGGGGCTGATTGAAAGAGCGTAATCCGCAAGCTTTCTGCCGATTTCGGCGGTAGCTTGTGAAAAATCTCCGCCGTTTTTTCGGATTTCCTGCTTATCGGGGATGTGCATACTTATCATTCCGCCCACGGCGCCAACGCAATAGAGCGTGTCTGCACCCGTTTTCTCCCTTATTCTCTCACGCATATAATGCGGGAAATCCGCGCTTATGCGCTCATTTTCACCCTGGAGAGATTCGGAATGAGAGGCAAAATTTATAATGTAGACCTGTCTTGACCCGTCATCGGGAACAAAGCGCAGGCGCGTGAGAGTTTTGGAAAACACGACAGGAGTTCTGATGTCCTCCTGCATATCGGGAACATCGGTTTTGCCGAGATAAAGCCTGCCGTTTCTGCGGGAGTTATATGCTTCTTTAACCGCGCGGACGGTTTGCGAAAACACAAGTTCCATATATGACGGGTCTTTTCCGCTCAACGGAAGCCGACCCCAAATTCCCATTGTGTCAATTCCCGCATGGGAATGAGTGCTGACAATGTTTATGCTGCGGCAGCCCGTGAGCATTGCAAAATTATGCAGCCGAGCGCGCAGGCGGTTAACATCTGATGAGAGCATACCCACATTGTCTATCGAAACAATCACAATTCCTCCGTGACCCGACAAATCGTCAAGCCACACGGCGTGGGTGCGCGGCTCATCAAGAATTCCCTTTGCGGGCTTGTTGCTGCCGTAGCCTGCAATGTAATATTTTTTCTTTGCAACATCGTGAGGCAAAATGCTTTTGGCGCAAAATCCGAGTGAAAATCGGTTGCTTCTTGCTTTCGGGGGAGCGTCAAAAACAGCGTTTTCTATTTCATTGCATACCGCATAATGCTTTGACCGTGCGTTTAGCGAGAAATTAATCAGGCGGCAAGCCGCCTCGAGAGGTGTCATCGGCATCCCCCTTATTTACTGTCATTCCAATCAAATTTTGTGAGCTTGCCTTTGGTCAGCAGCTCGGGAAATCCCCATTGGCGCAAAACCTCGTAAGCTCCGACGGCAACGGAATTTGAAAGATTAAGGCTTCGTGCCGAGCTGTCATTAATCATCGGCAGGCGAACACAGCGCTCGGGATTTTTAAAAAGCAATTCCTCGGGCAGACCCGCCGTTTCTTTGCCGAAAACAAGATAGCAATTATCGGGATATTCAATCTGCGAATATATTTTGGTGGCTTTTGTGGAAAAATAAAAAAACTCGCCGCCGTTGTTTTTTTCAAAAAAATCGCTGAGATTTTCGTAATAAGTGATATCGAGCAGGTGCCAATAGTCAAGCCCGGCTCTTTTCAGCTTGGCATCGTCAACCCGAAAGCCCATTGGCTCAACAAGGTGAAGCCTTGCTCCCGTGGCGGCGCAGGTTCTTGCAATGTTGCCCGTGTTTTGCGGAATCTGAGGCTCAACAAGAACGATATTCAGAACTGACATTATATAACTTCCTTAAAAATAATTGACAATGTTTTTATTTGCCCGAAAGGACAAAATATTAAAAAGGGGGGATAAGAGTGTTTGCATCATCAAAGAATATGTCCGTTGCCGCGGGCGTCGGAATAGGTCTCGCAGTCGGAACTGCGGCGGCAGCCGTAGGCTCTAAAATGATGACTCGCAGCGGCAGAAGAGCGTGCAGAAGAAATGCCGCCAAATGTATGAGAAGCGTTGAGGGAGTTTTGGATAACATCGCTTCAATGACAAAATAATCAGCTGTTAAAATTGCTCATTGCGCGGTCGATATCGCCCTGCACCATCAGCTCCACTGCCGAGCAGGCGTTTTCGGCCGCTTCTCTGAGCGCAGAAAGCTCGTCCTTTTTAAATGCGGAAAGCACCCAGTCGGCAAGCTCATAGTCCGGATGGGGCTTTTCGCCTATTCCGAGCTTAACGCGCGGGAATTTGTCGGAATTCAGAAGATAGATTATGCTTTTGATGCCGTTGTGGCCGCCGTCGCTGCCCTTGCGCCTTATGCGAAGCTTGCCGCAGGGCAGGGAAATATCGTCAAACACAACGATGATTTTTTCGGGCGGTATTTTATAGAAAGCCGCCGCCTGCTTGACTGCCTCGCCGCTGTTGTTCATAAATGTCTGCGGTTTCATCAAAAGGCATCTTTTGCCCGCAAGCTCAATATCGGCGGTAACCGACTTGAACTGAATTTTGCTTATTTTTACGCCCTGCTTATCCGCAAGAAGGTCGGCAAATAGAAAGCCTGCGTTGTGGCGCGTAAGCTCATATTTTTTGCCCGGATTGCCTAAGCCGACAATCAGAAATTCAGGCGGACCGGAGGGCGCTTTGCGCTTGAATAAAAAACTCATTATCTTGAAAACTTCCTTTTATTTATCCTCGGGAAAAACGATTTCAACGGTTTTGGTTTCCTCGGTGCTTTCCGTGCCGTCGTCAAATTCCTCTGGAGTTTGGGAATAAATTGCTTTTATCTCCATTTTGTCAATGGCGGCTTTGGCTTCGTCAATGGAAAGCTCGCCGTTTTCGCACAGAATCGTGAAGCTTGAAGTGCCCGAAGCCCCGGGAACCATACCAATTTCTCCGCCGACTTTTGTGCATACATAAAAGCCGTCCTTGCCGTTATCCTTAACCTCAAAGCCGTAAACGGTCAGGTCTTTGTCACTCTGATTTTTAAGCGTTATAATCTGGTCAAAGGCAAGCCAGTTTTCGGGAGCCTCATAGAATTCGTCTGCTTTTTCCGCGCTCATTTCAAATTCGGTTGAAAGGGCGTTTTTGTATCTGTCGGGATTTTTAACGAGAGCTTCAATATATCCGACGCTTTCAACCAGGTCATCTCTTGCAATTACAAGCTCTGTTTTCGGCTTGCCGCCGTCAGAGCCGCGGAAGAAAATAAAATATATGCCCGTAATTATTGCCGCCAACGCGAGAATTACGGCAACGGCAACCGTTATCTTTTTTTTCATATCAAAAGTCCTCCGTATTTTTATTGCCCCGTTGTATTTAGCATTATGACAGATTTTTAATAAAAAAACAATACCAATATGTGAAAAATATAAATTAATTTACAGGTTGTTCAAATTCGGAATAATTATGAATTTAATTGGGCTGTATCGAACCGCGGCGGTTGATACAGCCCTGATTTTTATTTTTTCTTTTTCAGCCTTTCGCAAAGCTCTCTGTCGGGTGTTACCCACATGGTGTTGTAGGTGTGGTAAATCACCTTGCCGGGCTTTGCGCCGCTCGGTTTTTTGAGGGAGCGAACCTCGGTATAGTCAACGGCAACCTGTGAGGACTCGCGTGCGCCGCTGTGATAAGCGGCAAGCACCGCCGCCTGGCGGCAGGTGCGCTCAGGGATTATGTCGCCGTTTCCGACAACCACGACATGGGAACCCGGGATTTTTTGAGTGTGAAACCACGAATCGTCCTTAGCCGCCGTTTTGAAAGTGAGGATATCGTTTTGAATGTTGTTTCTGCCGACAAGAATTGTGTAGCCGTCATCGGAAACATATTCCATCGGGGGCATAGGCTTCATCTTTTTTGATTTGTCGTTTTTGGCTCGCTTCAGATATCCCTGCTCATAAAGCTCGTTTCTTATCTCGGCAAGCTCCGTGTAGCCGTCCGCACGGTTTACGGCGTCTATAACCGATTCAAGATATGCAAGCTCCTGTTCGCTCTGCTCAATCAGGTCGCCGAGCATCTGCTCCGCCGTTTTTGCCTTGCGGTATTCCTTGAAATATTTCTGAGCGTTTGCCGAGGGAGAGAGTGCAGGGTCGGCGGGAATTCTGACAACCTCGTTATTATTATAAAAGTTTTCCAGATCATAGAAAAGCGAGCCCTTTTCAAGCCTGTATTGATTTGCCAAAATCAGCTCGGCGTTGATACGCAGAGTGTCGCGGTCGGCGCAGGCTTCAAGCTCAGCCCTGCGGCTCTGGAGCTTGCGAGCCGCTCTTGCGGCGGCATTATTGAGCAGCTTCATCAATGAAAGACTGCGCTGCCGCGTCCTTTCAAAGCGGTCTTTTTCATAATAAAAATCGTCAAGCAGCTCCGAAAAGCTGTCAAAGCTGCGCTGTGTAACCGCAAAGCCGTATTGAGTTATATCCATAAATGTAAAGTCATATGGCTTTACACCATCGCGCATAAGCATTGTGGGAACGCCCTTGCCGCCGATAACATTTTTTTGGATTTCGGACAGCTTATCCGTAAGCCTTTGCTCGTTGATGGGGTTAATTTCAGCAGCGGCAATGTCGCCGCCGCAGGCAAACGAGGCAATTTCACGGCTTATCAAGGGGGAAACGCCTTCAACCGTGTCCAATATTGCCGCGGAAAGCCGCTTTCCCGTCTTGCTTTTGACGGTTTCAACGATGATTTTCGGTTCAGTTTCGGTTATTTCAAGCTTGCCTTGGCGCGGCGGAAGCTCATACTTGAAGCCGGGCAGAACCTGCCTTACGGACGATTGTGTAAAGTCAATCCGCTTTACAGCGTCTATGATTATTCCGTCCTCGCCGACAAGAATAATATTACTGTGCTTCGCCATTATTTCAACGCAGAGCGTGAATTTTACGCTGTCTCCGATTTCGTTTGTGCCCGCAAGGTCGATAAACACCACTCTGTCAAGCCCGAGCTGGCGGATATCCGTTATTGCCGCGCCCGTCAGGAGCTTTCTGAAAAGCATACAGAGCATCGGCGGGGTTGAGGGGTTTTCGGGTGCGTTGGAGGTCAGGTGCAGGCGGGGGCTGTTTGCCGACGCCGAAACAAGAAGGCGGTAAGCGCCCTCGCGCGAGCGCAGATGAAACACCAGCTCGTCCTTGGACGGCTGATGTATTTTTTCTATTCTGCTTCCGATTATGCGCTCCGAAAGCTCCTGCCTGAGCAGGGAGAGCGTTATTCCGTCAAGGGGCATAGTTTATTCCTCATTCAGATTATAAAAATATTTTACGGGTGAATTCTGCGGTATCTGAACAATATCGCAGTCAAAATTTTTTTCAAGATTTTCCGCAAGAACGGCAAGAACGGGATTTTCGGTTTCAAAATGACCTGCGGCAATCAGAGTTATGCCCTCTGCTAAGCCGTCGAGGAACTGGTGGTGCGACAGGTCGCCCGTTATAAACGCGTCACATCCCGCCGCGGCGGCGTCCGATATGAAATCTCCGCCCGAGCCGCCGCAGAGAGCAACTTTTTTAATTATCTTTCCGCAGTCGGCAAGCCTTACGCCCGTTTTCAGCCGCTCGGCAACATATTTTGCAAGGCTTTCGCCGTCGGTTTCGGGTATCTCGGCGGTTCTGACCATTGCCGCTTCGCCGTCTGCCGTGAGCGGCAGCGCGCCGTCAAATCCGAGCGCATGGGCAAGAGCGTCATTAACTCCGCCTGCCGCTTTGTCAAGCGAGGTGTGAGCGCAGATTGCGGAAATTCCGCCGCGCGCAAGCATATAAGCAGGCTCGTTGGCAAGAAAGCTTTTTGCCGCGCGGAAAATAACGGGATGGTGGCTGACTATCAAATCTATCCCGTTTTCGGCGGCGAATTTTACGGCTTCGGGCGTTATGTCGAGCGCAACGCCGATTTTTGAAACTTTCCGCTCGGGTTCGCCGACAAGCATTCCGCTGTTGTCCCATTCGCATTGAGTGTCAAACGGCGCAATGGAATTTATAAAATCAAACACATTTTTAACGGTCGGTTTGCATTTCATTTATTGTTGCCTCCGTTTCGCGTGTTATTTTTTCAAGATATTCGGCATTTTCGGGTGAGCCGTGAAGCCGCTCGGCTTCAAGCTTTTTTAAAAGCCGTTCAAGCGCGTTTTCAAGAATTTGCTTTGCTTCGGGCTTTTGGCATTTGGGCAGTTCCCCCGTATATATGTAAGAAACGGGCTTTGTTGCTTCGGAGCCGTCATATTCGGCGGCAATGGCGCAGTAAAGCTTGCCCGAATCACGGCAGGCGTCCTCGTAAAGAATTTTAAAGCCGTTTTCAACAAAAAATCGGCGCACATCCTCCGCATGGGACTGCGGCTGAACGATTATCCTTTTATCGGGGTCTTTAAGCCAATAAGCACGCTCAAGAAGCTGAGCCATGAGCGTTCCGCCCATTCCGCAGATGATAAAATCTGAGGCTTCAAACGGCTCGATTTCATCAAATCCGTCGGAAAGCCTTAGCGTTATTTTGTCCTCAAGTCCATAGTACTCAACGGTTTTTCGGGCATTCTCAAGCGGACCCTTGCGAACATCGCACGCAAGAGCCTTGGGAGATATGCTGTTTAAAACAAGATAGGCGGGAAGATAGGCGTGATCCGTGCCGATATCGGCACAGGCATTGCCGCGCCTGACCATCTTCGCCGCCATCATCATCCTGCCGGAGAGATTAAGCATTTTCGGCAAGGAAAGCGTTTATGTCGCCCACAAGTCCGTCTGCATCAACGCCGTGAACCATGCAAGCCTGAGCAACGGTTTCGTTTCTTGCCGAGGGACAGCCGAGGCAATGCATTCCCATTGCAAGGAAAAACTGTGCCGATTCGGGGCATGCGTCAAGGATTTCTCCGATTTTCATATCTTTTGTGATTTCTTTCATGTTAAAAACACCCTTTCAATACGAATATGCTCATATTATATCACATTTTATCGCCGATATCAATAGCGGCGGCGCAGAAGAAAACCGATATAATTGTAACAATTCACTATTGACAAAACCGAAATTTTGAATATAATTAGTTTAGACTAACACTTAGTTGAGACTAACTCGAGTGTCCTCATTGGAAAGGAAGCTGAATTTATGATCAAAACCGTTGACAAAATGAAGCCGGGTGAAAAGGGAATTGTTGATTCGCTCGGCGGAAAGGGCGCGGTGCGCCGCCATATAATCGATATGGGGATAACTCCGGGCGCTGTGATTGTTATGCGAAAGCTTGCGCCGCTCGGCGACCCAATAGAAATCAATGTCAGGGGTTATGAACTGAGCATCAGGCGCAGCGAGGCGCTTGAAATCAGCGTGGAGGTAGAAAAATGAATTATCGCTTTGCGCTTGCGGGAAATCCGAATTGCGGCAAAACAACTCTTTTCAACGCTCTGACCGGCTCAAATCAGTATGTCGGCAACTGGGCGGGAGTTACGGTTGAAAAAAAGGAAGGAAAGTTGAAGCATGACGGTGCGGATATCAGCATAATCGATTTGCCCGGCATTTATTCGCTTTCGCCTTATTCGGCGGAGGAGCTTGTCAGCCGCAATTATATTATTGATGAAAAACCCGATTTAATTATAAATATTGTCGACGCAACCAATCTCGAAAGAAATCTCTATCTTTCCATTCAGCTTTCCGAGCTCGGCGTGCCGATGGTTATTGCTCTCAATATGACGGATGTGCTTGAAAAAAGAGGGGATAAGGTTGATGTCGGCATTCTTGAAAATGCGCTCGGCATAAAAATTGTGCCCATAAGCGCGGCAAAGGGAACGGGAATTCACAAGCTTATCCACGCCGCAGAGCACGAGCTTGCACACAGAGGAGAATCCAAACACCTCGACCGCCATACAAATCTGGGCGAGCCCTTGCCGATTTATACCGAGCCGCTCAAAAGCACGGTTGAAACGGTTGAAGCTTTGATAGAAAGCAAGTGCAAGGCTAAAAATATGCCCCTGCGCTGGTCGGCGGTTAAGCTTATAGAGGGCGACGGGCCGACTTTGGAGGCTCTCGGGCTTTCGGACGGAGAAAAAGACTTTATCGACGGCTGTGTTGAAAAAATCGAAACTCCTAAAATTGACCGCGAAATTATTGTTGCGGATCAGAAATATAAATACATCTGTGCCCTTTGTGCAAAGGCTGTTAAGCTGAAAAGGGGAGCAACGGAGCTTTCAGTATCTGATAAGATTGACAGGGTGGTTACCAACCGCTTTTTTGCAATTCCGCTTTTTGCGCTGATAATGATAGGCGTTTTCTACATAACCTTCGGCGCACTCGGAGCAAGGTTGAGCGATTGGGTGGATGTGCTGTTTAACGACAGGTTTGCGGGCTTGGTCAGAGAAGCGCTTGTCAATATGGGCGCCGCAGACTGGACGGTCGGCTTGGTGTGCGACGGAGCGATA
Organism: Acutalibacteraceae bacterium; assembly: GCA_051881535.1. Classification (GTDB taxonomy): domain Bacteria; phylum Bacillota; class Clostridia; order Oscillospirales; family Acutalibacteraceae; genus CAG-177. Next base: position 29,709 of record JBJEQB010000046.1, read on the forward strand.
GCGGGTCTCGGCTCGATTATCTCGTTCTTTCCGCAGATTGCCCTGCTTTTCCTGTTCCTCTCGATTCTTGAAGACAGCGGATATATGGCGCGGGCGGCGTTTATTATGGACAGAGCCTTACATTCAATAGGTCTTTCGGGCAAATCGTTTGTGCCGATGCTGATGGGCTTCGGCTGTTCCGTGCCTGCGCTTATGGCAACGCGCACCCTCGAAAACGAAAAGGACAGACGAATGACGATAATGCTCGTTCCGTTTATGTCATGCAGTGCAAAAATGCCTGTTTATGCCGTTTTCATCAAGGCGCTTTTTCCCGAATTCAGCGGGCTGACGGTTTTTTCAATATATCTGCTCGGGCTTGTTGTTGCCGTAATCTATGCGTTCATAATGCAGAAAACCTTTCTCAAAGGTCCTCACACGCCGTTTGTTATGGAGCTGCCGCCTTACAGACTGCCCACGCTTAAAACTCTCGGGCTTCATCTGTGGGAAAAGCTTCGTGACTTCTTCACAAAGGCGGGCACGGTTCTGCTCGGCGCAAGCATAGTAATCTGGGCACTTCAGTATTTCAGCTTCGGCTTCCGCCATGTTGAAAATCCCGATGAAAGCATGCTTGCGGTTATCGGCAAATTTATTTCACCGATTTTTGTTCCTCTCGGTTTCGGTGAGTGGCAGAATTCCGTTTCGATACTCAGCGGACTTATCGCAAGAGAATCGATAGTCAGCACTCTGGGAATTCTTTACGGCTCGGGTGAAGCTGGGATATCGGAAGTAATAGCAAGCGTTTTCACTCCCGCTCAGGCTTATTCGTTTATGACATTTACCCTGCTGTTTATTCCGTGCGTTGCGGCGGTTGCTTCGATACGCCGCGAAATGAGCGACAGAAAATGGACTGCTCTTGCGCTTGCAGGTCAGGCAGTAACGGCGTGGATAGTCACATTTATCGTCTATCATGCGGCAAACGCAATCAGCATGATTTTGGGTTGATGATTATTTTTGTCCCCTCGGTTTAATCGGGGGGATTTTATTAAATGCAATATATTTGACAATCGGTTATAATAGATGTAAAATAGCAACGGAGATTTTTTATGGAGCTTATCGATTATATTATTATTGCCCTTGCAGCGGCGGCGGTTGTTTCGCTTGTCGTTCACAAGGTCAGAGAGATTAGGGGCAAAGGGTGCAGCGGCTGCTGCTCTGACTGCTCCGAATGTAAAAAAGGATGCAAAAAGCATGACGGAAAATTATGATTTAATAGTCATCGGCGGCTGCTCGGCGGGGCTTGCGGCGGCAATCAGCGCGGCAAGAGCCTGCCCGTCACTTTCGGTTGCAGTTCTTGAAAAACTGCCGAGAGTCGGCAAAAAGCTGCTTGCAACGGGCAACGGAAAATGCAATTTGACCAACGAAAATGCGCTCAGCCACGGATATGTTAACCGTGATTTTGCGGAGTTTGCGCTCAAAAGCTTTCCGCCGCAAGAGGTTATCGGCTTTTTTGCTTCGCTCGGTGTGCTTTGCCGCGCGGATCAATGCGGCAGGGTTTATCCCGAAAGCGGCACGGCGGCGAGCGTTGTTGACGCTCTGCGCTTTGAGCTTAAACGGCTCGGTATCGATGTTTACTGCGAAACGGCTGTTGCCGACATAAAACGAATAAAGGGCGGATTTACGGTCAACGGCAGATTTTTCTGCAAAAAGCTGATTATTGCGGCGGGTGGAAAGGCTTCCCCGTCCCAAGGCTCCGACGGCTCGGGTTATTCTCTCGCGCGTTCACTCGGTCACAGCGTCGGAGGGCTTTATCCCGCGCTTGTTCCGCTGTGTGCTTCGCCCGAAATTACAAAGCAGATGAAGGGAGTCAGGGTGAGCAATGTCAGGCTCACGCTCAAAGGCGAAAAAAAGATAGCCGAGTCGGAGGGGGAAATCCTTTTTACCGATTACGGGCTGTCGGGAATAGCGGCAATGGAGCTTGCGGCACAGGCGCAAAAGCACATCGACAATGTAAAGTATAATCCCTTTACTCACATAGATTTTATGCCCGATATGAGCTTTGATGAGCTGCTTGGCTATTTGAAAAATCTTAATAAAATCAAGGGATTTACGGAAATTGACAATCTTTTAACGGGAATTCTCCCAAAGGCGGTCGGAATTGCAATTTGTAAAGTGGCAAACCTTTACAACAGCGGTTCGCTGATTTCTTCACTCGGAGAGAAAGAGCTTCGCAGAATTGCGGAAAAAGTTAAGAATTTTCCGCTTGAAGTTACGGGAACAAAGGGCTTTGCCAACGCTCAGGTAACGAGCGGAGGAATAAATGTTTCCGAAATCGATAAAAAAACAATGCAGTCAAGGCTCTGCCCGGGGCTTTATTTTGCGGGCGAAATAATTGATGTTGACGGCGGCTGCGGCGGCTTCAATCTGCAATGGGCTTGGGCTTCGGGAATGCTCGCGGGCAGGCTCGGATAAAATTTTTTGAGGTTTTAACAGATGATAAAGATTAATGAAATAAAGCTTCCGCTTGACAGTGACGAGCGCGCTCTGCGTTCTGCGGCGGCAAAGGCGCTTCGCTGCCGTGAGGATAAAATCAAATCGCTTCAAATCACAAAGAAAGCAATCGATTCAAGAAAAAAGGATAATATCTTTTTTGTTTATAATGTCAGCGTTGAGGTTGACAGCGATGAAAACGGCGTTGTGGCTCATGCAAAAAATCCGAAGGTTGAAAAGGGCGAGCCTTATCGCTATGAAATGCCCGAGGTTAAAAGGACAAGCACCCTGCGCCCCGTTATTGCAGGCTTCGGCCCTGCGGGATTTTTTGCGGCGCTCATTCTTGCCCGCGCGGGGCTGAAACCGCTTGTTATTGAGCGCGGAGCTGATGTTGACACACGGACACGCGATGTCAATAGCTTCTGGAATACCCGTCGCCTTAATCCCGAGAGCAATGTTCAGTTCGGCGAAGGCGGCGCAGGCACTTTTTCCGACGGTAAGCTGACAACGGGCATAAAAGACCCGCTCTGCCGCAAGGTGGTTGAGGAGCTTGTGCTTCACGGTGCACCCGAAGAAATTGCCTATTCCTCCCGCCCGCATATCGGAACAGACCGTCTCGGCGGAGTTGTTAAGGCTTTCAGGCAGGAAATAATCTCTCTCGGCGGCGAGGTTCGTTTCGGATGCAGACTGACCGATTTGATTGTTGCAAACGGCGTAATTCAAGGAATAACCTGCGTCAATTCAGAGGGCGCGAGCGAGGATATTGAAACCGACACTCTGCTGCTTTGCATCGGCCATTCGGCAAGAGATACGGTTGAAATGCTCTATAAAAAGGGAATAAAGATAATGCAGAAACCGTTTTCGGTCGGCGTGCGTATCGAGCATCCGCGTGAGATGATTGATAAGGCGCAATACGGCTCTTTTGCAGGGCATCCCGCACTCGGCGCGGCGGATTATAAGCTTGCCTGCCACCCCGAGCACGGCAGAGGAGCATATACTTTTTGTATGTGCCCGGGCGGAACGGTGGTTGCCGCCGCCTCGGAGGAGGGTCATGTGGTTGTCAACGGAATGAGCGAATATGCTCGTGACGGCGAAAATTCCAATTCTGCCCTGCTTGTCGGAATAGAGCCCGAGCATTTCGGAAGTGACCATCCCTTGGCGGGAATTGAGCTTCAGCGAAAGATAGAAAAAACCGCTTTTGAGCTTGGCGGCGGCGATTACAGCGCACCCTGCCAGCTTATCGGGGATTTCCTGAACGGAATGCCCTCAAAAAAGCTTTCTTATGTTAAGCCGACCTGTGCAACGGGAGTTACCCCGGGCGATATCCGCAAGGTTTTGCCCGAAAAGGTAACGGATATTATGGCTCAGGCGATAGTGAAAATGGATAAAAGCCTTAAAGGCTTTGCTTTGCCCGACGGCGTTTTGACCGCGCCCGAAACGCGAAGCTCCGCGCCTGTCAGAATTTTGCGCGATGAGCTTTATCAGGCGAATATCCGCGGGCTTTATCCCTGCGGAGAGGGAGCGGGTTATGCGGGCGGAATAGTTTCCGCCGCCGTTGACGGAATCCGCTGTGCCCACGCCGTGCTTGCGGACGAAAGCGACGAATGGTAATATAAATCATTAAAACTCCGGGTGCTTTGTGCGCTCGGAGTTTTTATCATATTTTCCCGCAGGTTTATCATATATTTAAGCTGAAAGATTTTTTGATAAATTCAACAGGACGGGGGAATATGACTTGGAACACGATTTTCAATATCCGTCTGCCGTCAGACCCGAGAGGGATGAATACCGCGGCAGATTTAAATTTACCGATGAGGACGCTCCTCCGAGAAGAAGCGGCAGAGCGCGCGAAAAAACAAAAACCGATTATTTAATCAGGCTGATTTTGCTCCAAAGCGTGCTGTGTATTCTGATTGTTTCGGGCGTTTTTCTTGTTTCCAAAATAAGCCCGTCGGTTTTTGCCGATATGAAAGAGGATTACGGCAGAATAATGCAAAAGAATATGACGGCGAGCGAAATGGCAAAGCAGCTTAAAAGTGCCGCCGAATTCGTTTTCAAGCCTGTTTCCGTTGAGGAAATAGCCCACGAAGAAGCGCAGGAAACAAAGCCTGCCGAAACCGAAATTGCCGAAATAACCGAGGGCTTTTCGGTCAGTTCGTTTGAGGCTACGAGTGATGAAACGGGCGAAACCGTTGCCGTGGGCGAGATAGTGAGCGGCGGCTCGGGCGGTGAGGATTTGGAAAAGCGGGAGGCGGCAAAAGGAACATCGTTTGCGCCCTATTATGTCAGCGTGGCTCCCGTTATGCCCGTCAAGGGCGGCAGAATAACTTCAAAATTCGGATACCGAACAAATCCCGTTTCGGGAAATTACGGCTTTCATACGGGTCTTGATATTGCCGCCGCTGAGGGAGCTCCCGTTTCAGCCGCATTTTACGGCGAGATTGCCGAAACGGGCAGCAGCGATGTTTGGGGCAATTATGTTTTGATGAAGCATTCCGAAAAATTCTATACCTATTACTGCCATCTTTCCGAGATTTATGTTACTGACGGTGCGGTTATCAGGCAGGGCGAAACCGTAGGGCTTGTCGGCTCAACCGGCTGGTCAACCGGGCCGCATCTTCACTTTGAGGTCAGGATTAACGGGGTCAGGGTCAATCCCGAGCCTCTGCTTTATCCCGAAAATGCCGATGAAGATTAATCTGGGCAAAACAGCCCTTAAAATTGATATGTCCTTTGCCGCCGCCGTAACGCTCACGCTTATTCTCGATGAGAGCGGAGTGTGCGCCTGCGCCCTTTTTTGCTGTATGGTTCACGAAGCGGGGCATATTATCTGCCTGCGGCTTGCGGGCGAGCGCCCGTCATCGGTTGTGCTTTCGTTTTACGGCGTTAAGCTGGAACGCGGATTTTCCTGCGTATGCGGAAAAACGGAGGAAATATTAATTTATGCCGCAGGTCCTGCCGCAAATGCTCTGCTTTCCGCCGCATTTTTCCCTTTCGGAGAAAAAACGAGGGCTGCCGCGGTTATCAGCCTTTGCGTGGGCTTGTTTAATATGCTCCCGTGCAGACCGCTTGACGGCGGAAACATACTGTTTTTTGCGCTTTGCAGATTTACCGATGAAGACAGAGCGGAAAAAATATGCTTCTGGATTTCCGCCGCAGTTCTTGTTCCGATGGCGGCGGCGGGGCTTGCGCTCCTGCTCAAAAACGGCAATATTACTCTCATTGCCGCCTCGTGTTATCTTGCGGCGGTCGGCTTTGCGGAAAGAGGCGGAATAAAAAATGTAAAAATCTGACCCGAAAATGTTTCTAAATCAATATGGATTTTTTTGATGCATTGTGATATTATATACGGGATATAAAATAAAGCGTTTGTGAAAGAACAGGAGAGCGTTTATGTATCCCAAAGAACTTGAAAGCTTTTTGCTCAAGGTGCAGAAGCCCGGAAGATACACGGGCGGCGAGCTTAACAGCATTGTAAAAGATAAATCGGCGGTCGATATCCGCTATGCGTTTTGCTTCCCCGATACCTATGAGATAGGAATGTCGCATCTCGGAATGAAAATTCTTTATTCTCTCGTCAACGCGAGAGACGACGCATGGTGCGAAAGAGTTTTTGCTCCGTGGGTCGATATGGAGCAGATAATGCGTGAAAACTCAATTCCGCTTTATGCGCTTGAGAGCGGAGACCCAATACGCGATTTTGACATTATCGGCTTTACCATGCAGTATGAGCTGAGCTATACCAATGTTTTGAATATGCTCGATCTTGCGGGTCTGCCCGTCAGGTCGAAGGACAGAGAGGCGCTTACCCCGATAGTTATTGCGGGCGGCGCGTGTGTATGCAATGCCGAGCCGATGGCGGAATTCTTTGATATCACCTTGCCGGGCGACGGTGAGGAGGTTACAAACGAGCTTATCGATTTGCTGAAAGAATTCAAGGCCAAAGGCGCAGGCAAAAGAGAATTTCTCGAAGCGGCGGCTCAGATAAAAGGCGTTTATGTGCCGTCGCTTTATGAGGTTGAATATAATGAGGATAACACGGTAAAATCGGTCACTCCCACCTGCGGTGCGCCCGAAAAGGTTGAGAAGCGGAATGTTGCCGATCTTGACTCAATGTTCGCTCCGTCGGAATTTGTTGTTCCGTTCCTTGAAGTGGTGCATGACAGAACAACCGTTGAAATATTCAGGGGCTGTATAAGGGGATGCCGTTTCTGCCAGGCGGGATTTATCAACAGACCGCTCAGACGCAAATCTCCCGAAACGGTTGAAGCGCAATGCCGCGCGATATGCGACAGCACGGGCTATGACGAGATTTCTCTCTGCTCCCTGAGCACGAGCGACTATAAAGGGCTCGAGAAGCTGATAACCAATATGCTCCCGTGGACTCTTGAAGAAAAAATAAATATTTCTCTGCCGTCATTGAGAGCGGATAACTTCCCCAAAGAGCTGATGGAAAAGCTCAACGCCGTGAGAAGAAGCGGTCTTACCTTTGCACCCGAGGCGGGAACTCAGCGTCTGCGCGATGTTATCAATAAAAACATAACCGAGCAGGAAGTCCTGTCAACCGCCGCTCAGGCGTTTGCAGGGGGCTGGACTGCCGTTAAGCTCTACTTTATGATAGGTCTGCCCACGGAAACCGAGGATGACATCCGCGGAATTGCCGACCTTGCTCAAGCTGTGGTTGATGAATTTTATAAAAATCCCGATAAGCCCAAGGGCAAGGGCGTGAATGTCAGCGTCAGCGTTGCTTCGCTTGTTCCCAAGCCCTTCACACCGTTCCAATGGGAGCCGCAGGACACGCCCGATACTCTTATCGAAAAGCAGAATTATCTTGTTTCCTGCATTAAGACGAGAAAGGTCAGCGTTTCGCGCCATGTGCCGTGGACAAGCTTCCTTGAAGGTGTTTTCGCAAGGGGCGACCGCCGCCTTGCCGATGTTATTGAAACGGCGTGGCGCAAGGGCTGCCGACTTGACGGCTGGGCGGAGCATCTCAAGCCCGAGCTGTGGGAGGAGAGCTTTGCAGAGGTTGGAATTGATCCCTATTTTTACACCGCAAGGCGCAGGAGCTTTGACGAGGTTCTTCCGTGGGATCATATGGATTACGGAGTTACAAAGCGTTTTCTTATAAATGAAAACAAAAAGGCTCACGCGGGCGATACTACCGCATGCTGCCGCGAAAAATGCGCGGGATGCGGAGCAAACAGACTTAACGGAGGTGTGTGCGATGAAATCGGCAAGACTGTGGTTTAAAAAGGACGGGCTTGCCGTCTACATATCCCATTTGGATATGAACCGCTGTATGACAAGGGCGGTCAGGCGCGCAGGCATACCTCTTTGGTATACCGAGGGCTTCAATCCCCATCCTTATATGACTTTCCTGCTCCCGCTTCCGCTCGGGCAGGAGGGCAGGCGAGAGCCGCTGGATATTCGTATTGAAACGGATATGTCTTTTGAAGAAATAAAAAGCAGGCTTAACGCGGTAATGCCCTGCGGCATTGAGATAACCGATGTGTGCGAGCCGATTATGAAAGCCAACGAAATCGCCGCGGCTGAATATGAAATAACCGCCGTTTTTGAAAACGAGGGCGAAGCGCAGGGCTTTGCTTGCGGAGCGGCGAGCGTTATTGAGGGCGGCGTTTTGAATGCCGAAAAGCGAAGCAAAAAGGGGATAAAAAAAGTAAATCTGTGTGAAATGATTCGCTCATTCAACGCTTCTGCCGACGAAAACTCGGTTAAAATAAACACGGTGCTTGCGGCGGGAAACACGGTCAATCTGAATGCGGAGCTGTTGCTCAGCGCGCTGTTTGCTGAATTTGCGGCGCAACCCGTTAAGGCGGAAATTGTCAGAACGGGGCTTCTCACACAGGCTCTTGAAGCTTTTGAATAAGCCGAAAAATCCGCTCATATATTAAAATATTTTGAATTATTAAAAAATCATCAAAAAAAGCTTGCATTATCGGAATTTGTGTGATATTATATTACTCGCATTTGTGCCGTCAGTTGCGGCTTCGGCTCTCAAAGACGGGGTTTAATGCTT
>JBJEQB010000047.1:0-1810 GCA_051881535.1 Acutalibacteraceae bacterium
TTTACAAAAAAATACAGCAAGTTGGTTCTAACCACTTGACTTTTTATAGGAGAGCTGCTTTATGAAAACGGAGCTTCATTATTATGATATTTTTCCTAAGGTTTTTCCCGCAGGCAAAGAGGTTAAAATCACTGTAAAGCCGCTCGGCGCTCACGCCGAGTTCAAAGAGCCCGAAAAGCTTTCACTTGCGGTTTACGGGCTTGACGACGGCGCACCGCGCGATTATCCCGACAGAAAAAACGGAGCCGAAATTCCTTTTGAATTTGACGGCTGCATAAAATTTTCTCATGTTTTCCCGAAAGAACAGCAGTATTTTATAAGAATAACGGATAAGGAAAGCGGCAAAAGAATTGTTCAGCTCTGCGTTTATGCGCTTGATGAGGATTTGTGCGGCAGATATCCGTTTATCGGCGATTTGCATATGCATACCTGCCGCTCGGACGGAAAGGAAGCTCCTGCAATCGTCAGCGCGAATTACAGAAAGCACGGCTACGATTTCTTCGCCATAACCGACCATAACCGCTATTATCCCTCTCTTGAAGCTATTAATGCCTTTAAAGATGTTCCGATTGAGTTTACAATCGTGCCCGGCGAGGAAGTCCATATGCCGAAAGAGCCGGGATTTATCAACGATATTCATATCGTCAACTTCGGCGGCAATTATTCGGTCAACGCTCTTGTTGAGGGCGTTCAGACGGGAGAGGTCGGCAAGGGTGCCGAATACCGTTCCTATAAGGGCTTTTCCTGCCCCGATGTCATAACCAAAGAGCAGTTTCAGAAAGAGGTGCTTGCTCTTGCCGATACTCTTGATATTCCCGAGGGCATTGAGTCGTTCACCTATGCCTGCTGCGTCTGGGTTTTCAATCACATAAAGAAGGCTCAGGGGCTCGGAATTTTCTGCCATCCTTATTGGATTTCCAATGTATATCAGGTTCCCGAAACGATGACGGATTATATGCTTGAAACACAGCCGTTTGATGCGTTTGAAGTTCTCGGAGGCGAGAGCTATTATGAGCAAAACGGCTTTCAGTCTCAGAAATACTATGAAGACAGGGCAAAGGGCAGAAATTACCCGATAGTCGGCAGCACCGACAGCCACGGTTCCGTTAATAACGAAAATGCCTATGTTGCCTCAACCATGGTATTTTCACCCGCCAATGAAAAAGATGCAATCATTGAATCTATAAAGGATTTCTATTCGGTTGCCATTGACGGCATAAGCAAAGAATTCAGAATTGTCGGAGATCTCAGGCTTTCCCGATATGCCTGCTTCCTGCTCAAAGAATTCTTCCCGCTTCATGACGATCTGTGCCGTGAAGAGGGCAGGGCTATGAAAGACTATGTCTGCGGAGTTGACGGTGCGCGCGAAACGCTCGAATTTATCAGCGGCAGAATGAAAAAGCAGAGAGAAAAGTATTTTGATTTCTGATATTTTAAATATATAATACACAATAAAAAGCGTCGGCAGAAATGTCGACGCTTTAATCAATATATTTTATTGATTTTTATGGTGCAAATCGTAAGGACAGCCCTAGCGGCTGTCCGTGAAAACACGAAATTAAACGGTGCAATTTTAGGGGACGATGCCCACATCGTCCCAAAATCAGCGCAAATCTCCGTAGGGAACGCTGTCCTCAGCGTTCCGCAAAAAATTCGGAATTCGTAATGCGTAATGCGGAATTAAGGATAGGCTCCGTCTATAACTGATTATATTTTTTGGTGGTGTTTGTAGGGGACGATGCCCACATCGTCCCGAGTAGGGGCGACCCCGTGTGGTCGCCCGAAAAACGATAATTAATAGTACAAAATA
>JBJEQB010000048.1:0-7537 GCA_051881535.1 Acutalibacteraceae bacterium
GGCGACCCGTTGGAGATTTACACGGATGCGGACGGCGAGGTTATATTTAAAAAATATTCTCCCATAGGGGAGCTTTCATCGATAACGGGTCAGTATGCGGAGGTGCTTGCGCGCGGCACGGGGCTTGCGGTAATTATTACCGACCGTGACAGCGTTATAGCCTGCGCGGGGATTTCGAGAAAAGAGGTTATCGACCGCAGGGTTAGCCAGAGCCTTGAAAGCATTATGGAGAAGCGCGAAAACTATGTGTGCGCCGTTGACAGCGAGAGAATGAAGCCCGTTGAGGGCATTGAAAGGGAAGCTGCGGTTGCGTTTCCGATTATCGGGGGCGGCGATGTTTCCGGCTCAATCGTTATGCTGCTCAACGACAACGGCTCCTGCCCGACCCAGACCGAAACGAAGCTTGCACAGATAGCCGCTTCGTTCCTCGGCAGACAGATGGAGGAATAATAAAAAATCTCGATTAAAGAAAAACGGAGACAAACGCCGAAAGACGATTGCCTCCGTTTTAATTTTTTTCAAAAAACCTCTTGACAAATGCATTTGACGGCGTTATAATACCACCAACCTACCAAGTTAGTGTGCAAAAGAGGTTGAGAAAGATGAAAAAGCTTTTCGGAAGATTATTAAGAGCCAATTTCAGATTCGGGCGAATGTGCCGATGTATGGATTGATAATGCTGATTTTCGGAATACCGAGGGCAGCGTAATGCGGAATTCAGTAAAGGCTGAGCTGCCGATTTTAATTTTGCTCCGCATAAACTCCCTCAGTCACTCCGCGACAGCTCCCTCCGGAGGGAGCCGAAACATAAAAGAATAAACATTGAAAGGAAATAAATGCCATGTCTGATTATAAATTTGAAACTCTCCAGCTTCATGTTGGTCAGGAAGATCCCGACCCCGCAACCGATTCCCGCGCCGTTCCCATTTATGCAACCACATCTTATGTTTTTCATAACTGCGCTCATGCCGCTGACCGTTTTGCTCTGAGAGATGCGGGTAATATTTACGGCAGACTCACCAATTCAACCCAGGATGTTTTTGAAAAGAGAATAGCCGCTCTTGAAGGCGGCGTTGCGGCTCTTGCAACTGCTTCGGGCGCTGCCGCGATTACATATGTTCTTCAGGCTCTCGGTCAGAACGGCGGACATTTTGTTTCGCAGAAAACGATTTACGGCGGCACCTACAATCTGCTTGCCCATACCTTCCCGAGCCTCGGAATTACGGCTTCGTTTGTTAATATTCATGACCTTGACGAGGTTGAAGCGGCGATAAAAGATAATACGAGAGCTATCTATATTGAAACTCTCGGAAACCCCAATAGCGATATTCCCGATATCGACGCGCTTGCACAGCTTGCTCACAAGCACGGCTTGCCGCTGGTTGTTGATAACACCTTCGGCACTCCCTATCTCATCAGACCTATTGAACACGGCGCGGATATTGTTGTTCATTCCGCCACAAAGTTCATCGGCGGTCACGGCACGACCCTCGGCGGCATAATAGTTGATTCGGGCGAGTTTGACTGGGCGGCTTCCGATAAATTCCCCGATATTTCAAAGCCGAACCCGAGCTATCACGGCGTTTCGTTTGTTGACGCCGCAGGTCCCGCCGCTTTTGTTACCTATATCAGAGCCGTAATTCTGCGTGATACGGGCGCGGCTATTTCGCCGTTTGCCGCATTCCTGCTGTTGCAGGGCACGGAAACCCTCTCGCTGAGAATTGAGCGTCAGGCGGAAAACACCCAAAAGGTTATCGACTTCCTTGTAAATCATCCGCTGGTTGAAAAGGTCAATCACCCCTCGCTGCCCGACCATCCCGACCACGCACTTTATGAGAAGTATTTCCCCAACGGCGGCGGCTCAATATTCACATTTGAAATAAAGGGCGGCGTTGAAGAAGCCCACAAATTCATTGATAATCTGAAAATTTTCTCTCTGCTCGCAAATGTTGCCGATGTTAAGAGCCTTGTTATTCACCCGGCAACCACCACCCACAGCCAACTCAATGAGCAGGAGCTTGCCGAGCAGGATATTAAGCAGAACACCATCCGTCTTTCAATCGGTACGGAGCATATCGATGATATTATCGCCGACCTGCAAAACGGTTTCGACGCACTCAAATAATTATTTCGGGAGATTTTAACTATGTCAAAAATATATAAATCAGCCGACGAGCTTATCGGCAAAACTCCTCTTCTGGAGCTGACAAATATCGAAAAATCGCTTAACCTTAAAGCAAAAATCCTTGCAAAGCTTGAATATTTCAACCCCGCGGGTTCTGTTAAAGACCGCATTGCAAAGGCTATGATTGATGACGCGGAGGCTTCGGGCAAGTTAAAGCCCGGCTCGGTTATCATTGAGCCTACCTCGGGCAACACGGGCATCGGTCTTGCCTCCGTTGCGGCGGCAAGAGGCTACCGAATTATAATAGTTATGCCCGAAACAATGTCCGTTGAGCGCCGCCAGCTTATGAAGGCATACGGCGCAGAGCTTGTGCTCACCGAGGGAGCAAAGGGCATGAAGGGCGCAATCGCAAAGGCGGAGGAGCTTGCCGCCGCAACGCCCGGCAGCTTCATTCCCGGTCAGTTTGTTAACCCTGCCAATCCCAAGGCTCACCGCGAATCCACCGGCCCCGAAATCTATGAGGATACCGACGGAAAGGTTGATATCTTTGTTGCAGGCGTCGGAACGGGCGGAACGGTAACGGGCGTCGGCGAATATCTCAAATCACAGAATCCCGATGTAAAGGTTGTTGCAGTTGAGCCTGCTTCATCCGCCGTGCTTTCAACGGGAGTTGCGGGCGCGCATAAAATTCAGGGAATAGGCGCGGGCTTTGTTCCTGATGTTCTCAACACCTCGGTTTATGACGAGATTATAACGGTTTCAAACGATGACGCTTTTGCTACGGGCAAGCTTGTAGGCAGAAGTGAGGGCGTGCTTGTGGGCATTTCCTCGGGTGCGGCGGTTAAGGCGGCGATTGAGCTTGCTCAACGCCCCGAAAATGAGGGCAAAACCATTGTTGCCCTTCTCCCCGATACGGGCGACAGATATCTTTCAACGCCGCTGTTTTCAGAATAATCCAAGAAAGCCGATGCCCGAGCTTCTGCTGCGGCATCGGCTTTTCTGAAGGGAAAGGAAAATTTTATGATTTATCTTGATAATGCAGCAACAACAAAAATGAGTGAAACTGCAATTAAAGCAATGCTGCCTTATATGAACGAAATATACGGCAATCCGTCAAGTCTCCATTCGGCGGGGCAGACGGCGGCACAGGCGCTTAACGATGCGCGCGAGCGGATAGCAAGCTGTCTCGGCTGCTCTGCGAGGGAAATAACCTTCACCTCGGGCGGCAGCGAGGCTGACAATCAGGCGATAGTTTCCGCCGCCAAGCTCGGTGAAAGAAGCGGGAAAAAGCATATAATTTCAACGGCTTTTGAGCATCACGCAGTTTTGCACACGCTCAAAAAGCTTGAAAAGCAGGGCTTTGAAGTAACTCTGCTCGATGTTCACGAAAACGGTATAATAACCGCAGACGAGGTTAAGGCGGCAATCCGCCCCGATACCTGCCTTGTAACGGTTATGTTTGCAAATAATGAAATAGGAACTGTTCAGCCGATTGCCGAAATCGGCTCGGTTTGCCGCGAAAAGGGCGTGATTTTCCACACGGACGCCGTTCAGGCGGCGGGGCATATTGCAATAAACACACAGGAAATGAATATTGATATGCTCTCGCTTTCGGCTCATAAGTTCCACGGTCCGAAAGGCATAGGCGTGCTCTACGCGCGAAAAGGAATTCCTCTTTCCGTTCTCATCGAGGGCGGTGCTCAGGAGCGCGGCAAACGCGCAGGCACCGAAAACATTCCCGCAATTATGGGAATGGCGGCGGCGCTTGAAGAAGCCTGCCGGAATGCCGAGGAAAACGCAAAAAAGGTTTCCGCAATCCGTGACCGACTGATTGACGGTCTGTCGAAAATCCCTCATTCCGTGCTCAACGGCGACGCGGATAAGCGACTGCCCGGCAATGTTAATTTTTGCTTTGAGGGCATAGAGGGAGAGTCACTGCTCCTTTTGCTTGACGACAAGGGAATATGCGCTTCGTCAGGCTCTGCCTGCACCTCGGGCTCGCTCGACCCGAGCCATGTGCTTTTGGCAATAGGAAGACCTCACGAAATCGCTCACGGCTCTCTGCGCCTTTCGGTTTCGGAGGAAAACACACTTGAGGAAGCCGAATACACGGTAAAGGCGGTTTCGGATGTGGTTGAGCTTCTCAGAGGGATTTCTCCCGTATGGTGTGACCTTGTTACGGGCAAAAAAGAATTTGTAATTAAATGAGGTAAAATAAATGGCACTTTACAGCGAAAAAGTTATGGATCATTTCCGCAATCCGAGAAATGTCGGCGTTATTGAGGACGCCGACGGCGTAGGCGAAGTCGGTAACGCCAAGTGCGGAGATATAATGAAAATATATTTAAAAATCGATGACGATATTATATCCGATGTTAAGTTTGAAACCTTCGGTTGCGGCAGCGCAATAGCTTCAAGCTCTATGGCAACGGAGCTTATCAAGGGCAAGCCCGTTTCGGAGGCGATGACCCTCACGAACAAAGCGGTTGCCGAGGCGCTTGACGGTCTGCCGGCGCATAAGCTGCATTGCTCCGTTCTTGCGGAGGAAGCAATCAAGGCGGCGCTTAAGGATTATTACGATAAAAACGGCATTGAATATGACGCGTCGCTTTTTCCCGACTGCGAGAGCTGCGGTCATTGCTGCGGCGAATGAAAAAGGCGCTGATTGCCATGAGCGGCGGCGTTGACAGCAGCGTTGCGGCTTATCTGATAAAAGAGCAGGGCTTTGAGTGCATCGGCTGCACGATGAAGCTTTACGGCGGCTCTGAAACGGAGCCGTCCTCTCGCTCAAAAACCTGCTGTTCTCTTGAAGATACTCAGGACGCGCGCAGCGTTGCCTATAAGCTGGGTATGAACTATTATGTTTTCAATTTTACGGATGATTTCCGCGAAAAGGTTATCTGCAAGTTTGCCCGAAGCTATGAGCAGGGGAGAACGCCCAATCCCTGCATAGACTGCAACCGATATATGAAATTTGACAAGCTTTTTGAGCGCGCGGAAATTCTCGGCTGTGACTTTGCGGTTACGGGGCATTATGCGCGCATTGAGGAGAAAAACGGCAAATATGTGCTGAAAAAGGCGATTGACGAAACTAAGGATCAAAGCTATGTGCTTTATTCCATGACTCAGAAGCAGCTTGCACACACGCTTTTTCCGCTCGGAGAAATGAAGAAAACTCAGGTGCGCCGTCTGGCGGAAAGCAATGGATTTATCAACGCTCGGAAGCCCGACAGTCAGGATATCTGCTTTGTTCCCGACGGAGATTATGCGGCGTTTCTGACCCGCTTCACGGGCAAGGAATATCCCGAAGGTTATTTTGTCGGCTCGGACGGCTCGGTTTTGGGAAAGCACAAAGGAATAGTGCGCTATACAATCGGTCAGCGAAAAGGGCTGGGAGTATCATTCGGCGAGCCGATGTATGTGGGAGGCATAAATGTCCGCGATAACACGGTTTTGCTCGTGCGAGAGGATGAGCTTTATTCTTCCGAGCTGACTGCGGGGGAATTCAACTGGATTTCGGGCGAAGCTCCGAAAGGTGAAATACGCTGCAAGGCAAAAATCCGCTATCGCCGTGCGGAGCAGTGGGCTTGCGTAACGCCGCTTGGCGATAACAAGGTGAAGATTGTTTTTGATGAGCCGCAGAGAGCGGTAACGCCGGGTCAGGCGGCGGTGCTTTATGACGGAGAAACCGTGTTGGGCGGCGGAGTTATTGAATAAAACGAGGTGACGGAGAATGATGGTTTCAACAAGGGGAAGATATGCCCTGCGTGTGCTTGTTGATTTGGCGGAGCAATGCTCGGGCGTTTTCATTCCAATGAAAGATGTTGCTCAGCGTCAGGAAATTTCGCTGAAATATATCGAGAGAATAATGCCCGTTCTGACCAAAAACGGTTTGGTTGAGGGTCAGCACGGAAAGGGCGGCGGTTATCGCCTCGTAAAGTCTCCCGAAGAATACAGAGTGGGCGATATTTTAAGGCTCACCGAGGGCGACCTTGCCCCCGTTGCGTGCCTTGAATGCGGCGCAAAAGCCTGCACACGCGCCGCCGAATGCAGAACTCTGCCGATGTGGACGGAATTCTACAAGCTGGCAACCGATTATTTCAACAGCGTAACCCTTGCAGATTTGATGAAAGGCGGGGGAGCGGATAATTATTCAATATAAAAAGAAACGGCTGTAAATCACAAAATGCGTTTGGCATTTGTAATTTACAGCCTTGCTGTTTTTTGTTTTATTCGGCTATTCTGCATCCGTCTTTGAATTTAACCTTGCCGAGGAAGGGGATTTTTAAAAATCCGTCAAAGTTATCGCCGTCAAAATTTACATTCAGCTCAAGATCCTTGCCGGGCAGGAGAGAGGTCTGAATGGTTGCGGCAACGGAATTGCCGTCCTCTTTAACCTCTTTGACCTTGATATCCGGGACGGTAACGCCGGGAACATCAAGCTCAAAGCCGTATTTTCCGTTATCGTCAAAAATTTTAAATTTAACCTCGCCGGTGAAAAACATTGTGTTGACATTGCACGCCCAATTTCCTAAACCAATCATTTTAAAATCCCCTTTCATTTGAGATATAAAAATATTATCACATTTATTCCGAAATGGCAAGCCGTTTTATTAAAACGAAGCTCGGTGGCGGCAACCCGCAGAGTGTGTATCGGATTTTTTGATACACACTATCTTGTGCTTTTAATTATTATATATATACCTTTTATATATGTGCGTTGAACGCGCGTTATTCCGAGCGGCGCAAGCCTTGAAATTGCTTGAATTCGGCGGATTTAGGGAGCGCAAAAAAAGTTTGAAAAAAATTAAAAAAAGTGTTGACTTTATTATACCGTCTGTGTTATTATGTACAAGCACGGTTTCTGATAAAGGGGCAACTATGCCCGAAAATAAACGGAAACCATGCTGATATGCGATGATGCAGGAGGTGGCCGCTCACAGAAGCGGGAAATTTCTGCGGAGTATGTCCGATTTTCAAACCGGGCGAAATGTGTCCTGTCAAGAGGGTCTGCCGTTCCCGGGCAGCCTTTCTGCGGGATATCTATGTGCAAATGAGCGAAAGCTTTCCCGGAAATATGTTTTTCCGGTTTTTAAATCGGACGGGTTGAAACACCCGGGTCGGTTTTCACGAATTTGCAGCCCGCCAAATTTTAAGGAGGCGTTCACATGGCAGTTAAGGGAAAAATCAGAATCAGACTCAAGGGCTATGACCACAGCCTTGTTGACAAGGCAGCGGAGAAGATAGTTGAGACCGCTAAGAGAACAGGCGCTCAGGTATCAGGTCCCGTTCCCCTTCCCACGGAGAAAGAGGTCGTAACAATCCTTCGCGCAGTTCACAAGTATAAGGACAGCCGCGAGCAGTTTGAGCAGAGAACACACAAAAGGCTTATCGACATTATCAGACCCTCAG
>JBJEQB010000049.1:0-107162 GCA_051881535.1 Acutalibacteraceae bacterium
GCTAATGTTGCAGTGAGCTTTCGTTATAATCCGTAGGAAACGATACCCACACCGTTCCAAAACAGCCGCAATTAACACGGGGTTTCTCGGAACGCTGAGGGCAGCGTTCCCTACTGAAAAAGCATTTTTACGGCGGCATTGTAGGGACAGCCCTTGCGGCTGTCCGTAAAAATGCGTTATATTTAGATTTCTTCACGGCTTTCCGGGTTGATTACGCAAAAAGGCTCGCGCCGTTTGACGCGAGCCTTAATTGTTGATTTTAGGATTATTTATTGTCCTTGCCCTTGATTATATCGTTGAGCATAATATAGAACTGGTCATCTTCAAATCCGCCGTCGGTTGCCTTGGGTGCTTCTTTTGAGGTGGGAGCAGATGTGCTTGAAATATCATTGCTGCCTGATGAAGAGCCGAAATGAGGAATACTCGGTGCGCCTGCGGGAGCAGCCGGCTTGGGAGCGGCAGGAGCCTCTGCGGGTGCGGAAGCTGCGGGAGCTGCTGCGGCAGGAGCCTTATTTGCTACTGCGGAAAGGAAAGGATTTGCCGATACTGCGGGCTTCTCGGGCTCCTTGGGAGAAGAATCGAAGCCTGTTGCGATAACGGTAATAACCATTTCATCGTCAAGGTCGGGATCAAATGCAATACCCCAGGTGATGTTGGCATCCTCATGCGCCTTGGCAGTGATGATCTCTGCTGCATTCTCAACATCTTCAAGGTCAACATCATCGGAAGCGGTTATGCTGATAATAACGCCCTTTGCGCCTGCGATTGAGGTTTCAAGCAGCGGGCTGGAAACAGCGGCGTTTGCGGAGCACTCCGCCTTGTCCTTTCCCTTTGCTCTGCCGACGCCCATATGAGCGTAGCCTGCGTCCTTCATAACGCTTGTTACATCTGCAAAATCGAGATTAATAAATCCGGGAATCTTTATAAGCTCTGAAATGCTCTTAACGCCCTGGAGCAAAACCTCGTCCGCCTCGGCAAACGCCTCAGCGATGGTCTTCTTCCTGTCGTCAAGCGCACGAAGTCTGTCATTGGGAATAACGATAAGGCTGTCCACATGCTCTGCAAGCTTTGAAATGCCTTCCTGAGCCTGAACCATTCTTCTGCGACCCTCAAACTTGAAGGGCTTGGTAACAACGCCGATAGTCAGGCAGCCCATATCTTTGGCAACCTGAGCGATTACAGGCGCCGCGCCCGTGCCTGTGCCGCCGCCCATACCTGCGGTTATAAACACCATATCCGTGCCTTTAAGAGCGTCGGAAATGGAATCTCTGCTTTCCTCTGCGGCCTTTGCGCCGATTTCGGGCTTGCCGCCCGCGCCCTGACCGTGAGTTGATTTTTCACCAATCTGTATCTTATGAGTTGCCTTTGAGTGAACAAGAACCTGCTTGTCGGTGTTAACGGCAATAAACTCAGCGCCGAGAACGCCTGAGGTTATCATTCTGTTAACAGCGTTTCCGCCGCCACCGCCTACGCCGATTACCTTTATCTGAACCGCACTCTCAAAATCATTGTCAATTTCAAATGCCATTTGGTTTGACCCCCTGTGGATTTATTTTTCCTGAAAACCTTAGTATTAAACAGAATTATAATAACATGTATTTGTAAAAAAAACAAGAACAAAATGAAAAATATTCGCATTTTTACCGTTTTTTTTGCAATTTTACTGTATTTGGTCAGAAATACGGCAGGATTTAACTTTATCCGTCATCTTCGTTGCTGTCGGAATTATCATTTTCCGCTTCGCCGTTTGCCTCGGCAACATAATTTTCACGGTATTTTACAAGCTCGCTGATATCGTTGAAATCAGACGGATTGAAATACGCTTTTTTCGCAACGGTCAGATTTACCGTGCCGAACTGTGAGGGGTCAATCGTATTCTCCTGGCTGATAACTCTTTGACCGAGAGACAGCTTGGACGCCAAATCGGAGCTGTCACCGAGCCGCATTACAATGCGACCCTGATATATAAGGTATATATTATTTTTCTCGGAAACATCAATCAGATTTATATCTTCCATTCCGTTTTCTGCAACGGAACCCGTTATCTGTTTTATGAGAGAGAGAGTTTTATCCTCTTCCTCGGCAGAAAAAGAAATAACGCTGCCCGCTTCTGCCTTTACGGGAACGGCTCCCGTTATAACTGCCGCACCCTCGGGCACTTCGCCCGAAAGCTCAAGCACCTTCATCTCGCTGTTTGTCAGCGCATACATTCCGCCCGACATTTCAACCGCAAAGCCCGCCGAGGTTTCTTCAAGGCGGATAATTATGCCGCTCGGCAGTTTTTTAGTGAGCTTGACATTATCGGTGTAAGGCAGAGTTTTTTCGATTGAAGCCGCCGCCTCGTCAAGATCGGCAAAAATAAGGCTCTTGCCCTGCTGTATTCCGCTTGCGGAGATTATCTGCTCCGAGGTGTAAGGGCTTGCGCCCTCAACATTAAAGGTTTTTACCCTGAAAACGGCAAAAATAATTATCGGGCTGACTATCAGACAGAGCAACAGAATAAACGCCGTCACAACGATTGCCAGCCTGAATCTTCTCTTCCTTTTTAAATTTTTAACTCTGAGCGCCCTTTCCTCGGGCGTCAGTCTGTGCTGAGCGCCTGTTTGCATTTCTCTGTCCATACTTTCTCCTGCCAATCTTATTTTTCAGGCTCTTTTGATATCGGCGCCAAGCTCTGACAGCCTTGCCTCCGGAGCCTCACATCCCCTGTCAATATGATAAATATTATCAATAACCGTTTTATCCTCCGCTCCGAGAGCGGCTACCGCAAGCGCACACCCGCCTCTTAAATCGCAGGCGGAAACCCGCGCTCCGTGAAGCTTTTTAACGCCCTCCACAACGGCAACGCAGCCATCCTCCACTCTGATGTCCGCACCCATTTTGATTAATTCGGGCACATGCCTGAATCTGTTTTCAAATATTTTTTCGCTGATAACGCTCGTTCCGTCCGCTTTTGAGAGCATTGCCATAACGATTGCCTGCGAATCGGTCGGGAAACCGGGATACGGCATTGTTCGGAGCGATTTTATTCTTGAAATCCGTTTGGGAGCCTCGGTAATAAGCTCGCCGCCCCGTTCTGTTATTTTACAGCCCGCCGCTTCAAAAACAGGAATAATCGGCGCAAGATGTTCCATTATTGCGCCCGAAACGGCAACCTTTCCTC
This sequence comes from Acutalibacteraceae bacterium, assembly GCA_051881535.1. Taxonomy (GTDB): domain Bacteria; phylum Bacillota; class Clostridia; order Oscillospirales; family Acutalibacteraceae; genus CAG-177. Next base: position 3,164 of record JBJEQB010000049.1, read on the forward strand.
CCGCAGAAGCACAGCAAGCCATAATGGTTGAGGCTACTATTCTGTCGGAAATTATCCTATGCTCCGCTCCGCTGATCTTCTTTACTCCCCTGATGCGGACAACGCTTTGACCTGCGCCCGAAATACACGCGCCGCATTTGTTCAGAAATTCCGCAAGATCAACGATTTCCGGCTCTCTTGCGGCGTTGGTGATAACCGTTTCGCCTTTAGCACTCACGGCGGCAAGCATAATGTTTTCGGTCGCTCCGACGCTCGGAAAAGCAAGGCTTATCTGACAGCCGCTTATTCCCGACGGAGCCTTACATTCCAGAATTCCGCCTCTTTCGGTTATGTCTGCTCCCATTGCGGCAAATGAGCTCAAATGCAAATCAATAGGTCGCAGACCTATTTCGCAGCCGCCCGGAGCCGAAACCGTGCCCGCTCCGAAGCGGGCAAGCAACGCGCCGAGAAAAACAATCGATGAACGCATTTCCCGCATCAGCCGCTCGGGAATGTCAAACCTTTCGGCGCAGGACGAATCCACAATAACAGTATGCCCCTCGCGCTTTGTCTTACAGCCGATATGCTCAAGAATTTTGATTGCCGCTTCAACATCGGTCAGCTTGGGGCAATTATGTATCACGCTTACCCCGCCGACTGCTGCCGCCGCGGCGAGAATCGGCAGAGCGCTGTTTTTTGAGCCTTGAAGCTCTGTTTTTCCGCTGAGCGGTCTGCCGCCGTTAATGATAATCTTCTCCATGACCCACGCTCCTTTTAAAAATAAAGGAGAGCATCAAAAAATTGCTCTGTTCCATACTATTCGGAACGCGCGGTCAGTGTGAATCTGCTTTAATCCGTTATCTCACAAAGCGTATCATAAATTCTCTTGGTGGCATCGAGAACCGCCATTTTCGCGGCATTCGCGCCGATTTCAAAAAGCTTTTCCTTATCGGCAAGCAGGGCGTTAACCCTTGCCGTGAGGCTGTCGGGTGTTAAATCTTTTTCTTCAAGGATTTCCGCCGCGCCGTTATTAACAAGCGCCATAGCATTGTGATATTGATGATTTTCGGTAACATAAGGCGACGGAATCAGTATTGACGGCTTGCCCAATGCCTGAAGCTCGCTGAGCGTGCTTGCGCCCGAGCGGCAGATTACAAGGTCTGCGGCAGGCAGGCACTTGGGAATGTCAATATACTCAACTATTCTGATGTGCGGATTCGCTTCCAAATCAACGCCGCTGCTGCGGAGCTTTTCGGTGAACCAATCCCCGCCCTTGCCCGTAGCGTGAAGAAAAACGCAGTCTTTATCCTTGTATTTATTCAGTATCATACCGAGCACGGCGTCATTTACGGGCTTTGCGCCGAGACTGCCGCCCATTGAGAGCACAAGCGGCTTACCTCCGAGAGAAAGCTCCGCTCTGGCAAAATCCGCATCGGCTTTAAGAATATCTCCTCTGATAGGCAAGCCCGTTATAACGCAGGGGTTTTTGGGCTTCATATATTGCTCCGCCTGCGGCACGGTGAGCATAACTCTGTCAACACTTCCTGCAAGAGCCTTGTTTGTTACTCCGGGAAAAGCGTTCTGCTCGTGGATTGCCGTGGGTATTCCCATCTTTGCCGCCGTTCTCAAAACGGGACCGCTGACATAGCCGCCGAAACCTACAACCAAATCGGGCTTAAAATCATTGATTATTTTTTTTACCTGTGACGATGATTTGACAAGCTTCACAACCGTGCCGATATTATGCTTTATAGCTTCGGGCGAAAAGCTGCGCCAAAATCCGCTGATTTCAATCGTGCGAAGCTCATAGCCTGCCTGCGGCACAAGAGTTGCCTCCATTTTATCGGCAGTGCCGACAAAAACTATCTGAGCGTTCACGGCGTGTTCTTTTATGTATCCCGCCGTTCCGAGTGCGGGATTGATATGGCCGCCCGTTCCGCCTGCGGCGATAAGAATTCGTTTGTTATCAAGCATCTTTCTTTTTCCTTTCGCTGTTTCTTGATATTGACAGCACTATGCCCATTTCAATCAGAAGCATTACCAAAGAGGTGCCGCCGTAACTGAAAAACGGCAGGCTTATGCCCGTATTCGGCACGGTGGAGGTAACAACGGCGATATTCAGAGCCGCCTGCAAGCCTACCTGAAAGCTTATTCCCATTGCCGTCATAGCCTCAAATCTGCTTCGCGCTCTGAGACCTATTATAAATCCTCTTGCGACAAGCAGCACAAAAAGCAAAATTATTATCAGCGCTCTGACAAAGCCAAGCTCCTCGCAAACGACGGCGAAAACAAAGTCGTTCTGCGGCTCGGGGAGATACATATGCTTCTGCTTTGAATTTCCGAAGCCCAGCCCGAAAAGCCCGCCCGAACCTATCGCGTAAAGCGATTGCAGGCTTTGCCAGCCCGAGCCCGTGGCCTCTTTTGAGGTCAGCTCCTCACCTTTCAGAAGCTTTAACCAAATTCTTATTCTCTCGCTCGCGTAGCCTTCGAGTATGCTGTCCGACTTCAGAACAAAGCCCAAAACGCCTATTACAACCGCGCCTATTCCCACCACATAAACCCATGTGGGAATTTTAACTCCGCCGAAATAAACCGTTGCAACGCCTATTCCCAAAATCAGCAGAGTTCCCGAAACATGGTTTTCGAGATAAACAAGCGCGCAGATAAAAAGAATAACCCCAACATAAGGAAAAATCATCAAGGCACTTTTTTCGACTTTTTTATGATACCGCTCCATACTGAACGCCAAAAACAAAATCAGCGCAAGCTTTGCAATCTCCGAGGGCTGAAAGCTTCCGATAACGGGGAAATAAACCCAGCGCTTGAATTCCTCTTTGCCGGGGATTTCATAGGGATTAATCAAAACATAAATCAAAAGCAGCACCGATATGGCCATAATCAGACCTGCCGAATCCCTGAAAACATCCGCCTTTATGAAAGAAACCGCAACCATCAGCGCAATGCCGATAAGTGCAAACATAAGCTGATTTTTTAAATAGTAATAAGGGTCGTAATGAGCAAACTTATCATACATCGCGTTAACATAGCTTGCCGAAAACATCATAACGATGCCGATGCTCAGCAGGGTTATGACAAGTGCAAGAAAGGTTATGTCAATCGGACCTGCAGAAAAGCAATCCCTTAATTTCTTTTTGCCTGTGAACAAATCGCGCAGAAGATAAAATATACCGAAGTGCGCGAGTATCTCGTTTTTCAAGCCCTCCTGCTCCTTTCCTCTATCGCAGAATATATCCGCCGTAATACATAACCGCAACCGCGGCGGCGCCGCCTGCGGCGTTGACTATCGTAAACACCAGAGCGATTTTTTTCTCACTCCAGCCGCACATTTCAAAGTGATGATGAATGGGAGCCATTTTAAAAATCCGTTTTCCGCCCGAAACTCTGTAATAAACGATTTGAAGCACATCGGAGGCTCCCTCAATAACATAAACCAAGCCCGCAAGCAGAAGAATAAGCGGACAGCCTATCGCATAGGAAAGCGCCACAACCATTCCGCCCAAAAACAGCGAGCCTGTGTCGCCCATAAAAACCTTGGCGGGATTTTTATTCCAGATTAAAAAGCCGAGGCAAGCGCCCGCCAGCGCCGCCGCTGCCGCCGAAAAACCGAAAAAGCCTTTGAGCGCGGCGATAACTCCGAGTGAAACCGCCGTTGTAAAAGTTACGCCGCTGCAAAGCCCGTCAATTCCGTCGGTAAAATTAACAGCGTTTACCGCCGCATAAATAACAACTATTCCGAATATCCAATGGAAAAAGCCGATATCAAGCACGCCCACAAACGGCAGATACATATAGGGCGCGCCGTTCATGCCAATATAAAGGCTTGTAAGATATGCAACGCAGACCAAAAGCTGCATCACGGTTTTCTGCCTGATTGTCAGTCCGAGGTTTTGATGCTTGACAACCTTTATATAATCATCAACAAAGCCGATAAATGCAAAGCCGAGCGCCATGAGCACTCCGCTCCAAAGCTTCGTGTACATTTCGGAGGGAACAAGGCTGCCGGAAGCGGTTATGTCGCCGCCCATCAATTTATCGGTAACCACCGTTAAAAGAATAGCCGCGCAGGTTCCGATTATAAACATTATGCCGCCCATTGTCGGCGTGCCCTGCTTGCCGCTGTGCCATTTCGGACCGATATCAAGAATAGTCTGCCCGAATTTCAGCTTTCTGAGCCACGGAATCATAACAAATCCGAGCACTCCCGTTATCGCAAGACCTGCAATACCCGCCATCAAAATTGCCGCGGCCGTATTCATAAACCGAAGCCTGCCTTTCAGTTGGATTTATCAAGAGCCGAATAAACGGAATAAATAACATCCTCCAATTTCATTCCCCTGCTCGCTTTGAACAAAACCGCGTCATCTTTTTTGAGATATGAAGCAAGCATTTCGGAAAGCTCCTCTTTATCCGAAAAGCTCTCAACCTCGGCGACACCCGCCTCTTTTGCCGCTTTTGCGGTTTCGAGTGAACGCTCGCCGTAAGTAAACACCGCGTCAATTCCGTTTTCCGCCGCTTTTACGCCCACTTGGTAATGAGCCTGCGGGCTGACCTCGCCGAGCTCAAGCATATCGCCGATAACCGCTATTCTGCGCCCTGCTTTCATCTCTCCGAGAACGGCAAGAGCCGCCGCCTGCGAATCGGGACTTGCGTTGTAGCAATCCTCAATAAAGGTCATTCCGTATTTTTTGTTTATTCTCTGTCTCATTCCCGCAGGAACATAATTTTTAAGTGCATTGAGAGCATCGGCGGGGTCAATTCCGAAAACGGAGCCTGCCGCCGTTGCCGCAAGTGCATTGTAAATGTTGTGGCGGCCCGGGAAGGGCAGGCTCACCCGAGCCGAGCCGCCGCTGAAACCGACTGTCACATCGGTTCCTGTTTCTTTGGAGGTTATATCGAATGCCTTAAACATTGAATTTTCATTGTTAATTCCGTAATAAATTACGGGGTGTGCTCCAGGACGAACCGTGACAAGCATTTCGTCATCGCCGTTAAGAATGACGGGTGCATCGCCTTTCATGCCCTGAAGGATTTCAAGCTTTGCTCTCAAAATTCCCTCACGGGAGCCGAGCTTCTCAATATGGGAAACGCCGATATTTGAAATTATCGCCGCGTCGGGTCTGACCGCCTTTGTCATTCTTTCTATTTCTCCGAAGCCGCTCATACCCATCTCAATAACCGCCGCTTCATGGCTTTTATCAAGCCTGAAAAGCGTCAGCGGAACGCCGATTTCATTATTGAGATTCCCCTCGTTTTTAAGAGTGTTATATTTAACGGACATAACCGCATGGGTCATTTCCTTGGTGGTTGTTTTGCCGACGCTGCCCGTTATTCCCACAACGGGAATTTTAAACAGGCTGCGGTAATAGCCCGCAAGCTCAAGCAAAGCCGCGCGGGTATCTTTGACTAAAATCTGCCTTTCGCCGAGCCCGCAGTCTCTTTCGCAGAGAACTGCGCTCGCGCCCATCTCAACAGCCTTTGCCGCAAAATCGTTGCCGTCAAAATTTTCTCCCCTGATTGCTATAAACAGACTGTCGGGAATGATTTTGCGCGTGTCGGTGCTGATATCGGCAAATCTGCCCTCAAGCTCGCTCTGCGAGCCGACAGCCGCCGCCGCTTCTTTGAATGTCATGGGCTTCATTTCGTTTCTCCCGCCTTTTCGGAAAGTATTTTTGAAACGATTTCACGCTCATCATAATGTATCTTACCGCTTGCAAGTATCTGATAGGTTTCCTGCCCCTTACCCGCAAGCACAACCACATCGCCCTTCTGCGCGACGGCAAGAGCCTTTCTGATAGCTCCCGTTCTGTCGCTGTCAACAATAATTCTTGAGCTGTGCTTTCCTATGCCCTCGGTAATATCCTCGATTATGGACTCGGGATTTTCGCTTCTCGGATTATCGGAGGTAATAACGGCGATATCCGCAAGCCTTGCGGCAATTTCACCCATAATCGGGCGTTTGGTTTTATCCCTGTCGCCGCCGCAGCCGAAAACGGCAATCACCTTGCCCTCGGTGATTTCGCGCACGCAGAGCAGCACATTTTCAAGCCCGTCGGGGGTATGAGCATAGTCAATCAGAACCGTATAAGGCGTGTCGGTAGGCACTATTTCCATTCTGCCCGGAACTCCGCCGCACTCGGCAATCGCGGCAAGCACAGCCTTGAAATCCATACCCATCTCAATCAGGCAGACCGCCGCACCCATTGAATTATAAACCGAAAACTTTCCGGGAACTCCGAATTTAACTCTGCCGATGTTTTCGTTGCTGACAAGCTCGTATTTAACGCCCTCGGCGGATATTCTGATATTCTTAGCCGAATAATCGCAGTTATCGTTATTTACCGAAAAGGTAACATTCCTGCACTCGGTATCGGAAAGCATATATTCCGCGCTGTCATCGTCAATATTCACAACCGCAAGCGAAGAATTTTCAAATAGCATATGCTTTGCCGCTTTGTAATTTTCAAAAGAGCCGTGATAATCAAGATGGTCTCGCGTAAGATTTGTGAAAATTGCCGCTTCAAAATGAACTCCGTCAACTCTCCTCTGGTCGAGCGCCTGTGAGGAAACCTCCATAACGCAGTATTCGCAGCCGCAGGCTGCCATTTCGTTAAACAGAGAAAACAGCTCATAGCAATCGGGCGTTGTGAGCGAAGCGGGATATTCCTTATCGCCGACAATGTTTTTAACCGTGCCGATAAGTCCCGTTTTATGACCCAATGAGTCAAGAGCGGATTTGATTATAAAGCAGGTTGTGGTTTTTCCGTTTGTGCCCGTAACGCCGATTATTTTAAGCTTTCTTTCGGGGTGGCCGAAAAATGCGGCGCAAAGCCTTGCATACGCGCTTCTTGTGTTTTCAACAAGAATTTGATTTTTTAGCCCGAGATCCTTTTGAACAACAACCGCTGCCGCGCCGTCCTTCAAAGCCTGCTCTGCCTTGGTATGGCCGTCAAAATGCCTGCCCTCGATGCACACAAAAATGCAGTCCTTCGTTACCTTTGCGGAATTATCCGTTATAAATGTTATTTCTCTGCCGTCGAATTCCCCTGCTGCACCGAGATCGGCGACAATCGAATTAAGCTTCATCTTTTGTCCTCCTGAAATGCTGTTAATCCTGTCAATCCGCATAATCGTTGACATTGGTGTTTGATTTAAAGTAAACCGTTATGGTTTTTCCGTATTCAACCTCTTCTCCCGGTTCAATGCTCTGGTCGTAGGAAACAAGCTCGCCCTCATTCAAAGCATTGCCTGATATCTTGATATTTAATCCTGCCGCAAGCGCATATTTGCTTGCTTTTGAAACACTCATCTGACGGAGATCCGGAACCGTTGCCGTCAGGCGCTCATCATCGCCCTGAGTATAAAGCACGATAATGCCGTTTTTGGGCATTGACTGATTATATGACGGCATCTGGCTGATTACCGTGTCGCCACTGCCGACAACCTTAACCTCAAAGCCCTCTTTTTCAAGCAGTTCTTCGGCGTCATCTACCGAGCTGCCGACAAGATTGGGAGCGTTTGTATCAAGATGCTCAATTTCCTTTTCGGTATATTGTCTTTCCACGCCCATATACTCAAGCGTTTTTTCAACCACCCGTGCCGCTACGGGAGTGCATATCTGACCGCCGTTAAACTGACCCACAGGCTCGTCAACAAGAATAAGCACGGCGATTTCGGGATCGTCCGCGGGAGCAAAACAGCCGAAGGATGCAACATATTTGCCCTGACCGCTTGCAAGCTTCTGAGAAGTGCCCGTCTTGCCCGCAACTCTGTAACCCGCAACATAGGCGTTTTTGCCCGTGCCGCTTGCTACAACGGCTTCCATCATATCGGCAACCGTTGCCGCCGTCTGCTTTGAAACAACCTGCCGCCTTACGGTAGGCTTTGTTTCTTTGATGACATTTCCGTTTTCGTCAAGCTGTTTGCTGACGAGATAAGGAGTCATCAGATTTCCGCCGTTTGCAATCGCGCTGATTGCCGTTATCATCTGAATGGGAGTTACCTGAAACGACTGACCGAAGGAGGAGCTTGACAGCTCAACTATTCCCATGCTTTCAAGCGAATGGTAATTAACTCCCGCAACCGGCATACTTTCGGCGGGCAAATCTATGCCTGTTTTTTCGGTAAATCCGAAGGCTTCAAAATATTCAAAAAACTTTTCTTTGCCGAGCTTTTGACCGACCGTTATAAAGAACGGGTTGCAAGAATTCATAAGCCCTTCTTTAAGGTTCTGCGTGCCGTGACCCGTTCTTTTATGGCACTTTATCACTCTGTCGGAAACGGTGATTTTGCCCGTGCAGGTATAGGTCATATCGGTGGAAACCGCGTTTTCTTCAAGCGCGGCGGACGCCGTTATAATTTTGAAAACCGAGCCAGGCTCATAGCTGTCGCTGACAATGAAGTTTCTCCAGCGGGAAAACAGAAGATTGTTTCTTGCCGCGTTTCTCGCCTCAATATCATCCGGATATGCTTCTTCAAGCTCCGCAGTCTCCTCTTCCGAGAGGCTCTGCGGAGAATTAAGGTCATAATTCTGCATTGACGCCATGGCAAGAATTGCGCCGGTGTTAACATCCATAACTATTCCGTATGCTCCCGCGCACTTGGAGTCAATGTAAACCTGGCTAAGCTCATCCTCAAGATATCTTTGAATTACCTCGTTGATTGTAAGCACAAGGCTTGTTCCCTGAACGGCATCGTAAACCGTTTCAAACTCCTGGCTCATAACATCGCTCTTGCCGTTCTGCGCGGTTATAATTCTGCCCGGAGTTCCCGTGAGCACACTGTCATATTTAAGCTCAATTCCCGATCTTCCGATATCGTCCGTGCCCGTAAAGCCGATAACATTTGAAGCAAGAGTTCCGTAAGGATAATATCTCTTAACATCGGGGTCAAGCCCGATAACCGAGCTGTAATAAAGCTTCTTTACGGTGCTTTTTAAAACGCCGTCATTATCCTCGATAACATTGTAGGAATAATACTGATTGAGCAAATCCTCGATTTTTTCTTTTTCTTCAAGCTCAATCTGTCTTTTAACAACCAAATAAGCATATTTGCTTTTATCCGCTTTTGCCTTTATGTCTTCCAGCGCAACGCCCGTGATATCCGCGAGCTTTCTGCAAAGGTCGTTTTTGAAATCTTCGTTTTCAATTTTGCTGGGCTTTATATAAACCTTCCAAACGGAAGCGCTCTTTGCAAGCACGGTTCCGTTTGCATCATATATTATTCCTCTTTCGGCAGAGATTTCCGTGTCATGGAGCTGATTTTTTTCTGCCTGCTGTTTATACTGCTCGCTGTCAACAAGCTGAATTCTTGCAAGGTTCACGGCTGAGGAGCCAAACACCAAAACCGACAGAAGCAGAAACACCGTAAGCGCTCTGAAAAAGAGTTTTCTTCTCGGTGACATTTTATTCAAAGCCGTTCCTTCCTTCCAAATCCGAATAATAAAAATATGCTGCCTCAAAAAAGCGGCGAAAAAATCCTAATCCCCGGCAAAAATGCCGGAAACGGCTTTTAGATTCCGCTGAAATTGAGACAGCCTGCCGAGCGCGCGAAATCCCGCGCCGCGCGCTCAATTCTTTAACTTTTTAAATGTATATGCCCGTTACAACCATGCATATGCTGATTAAATCAGATAAAATCCGCCGCTCATTTCAGTTATCCGCTTTGGCTTCATCTCCCACAGCCTTGCCGCCCGCAACAACCACTTTGTCGCCATCCCTGTTTTCAAAGTAGTGTATCTGGTAGCGTTCAAGCTTATGCATACCCAAAACCGAAACCGCGTAAGCGTCAACCTTTTCGATTGATACAGATGAATTGAGCTGCATAACGAGCCTTGTGTTTTCACTCTGCGCCTCGCTGATTTTTGATTTGATTTCCGCCGATTCCTGCTCAAGCTCTATAAGGCTGACCTTTGAAAAAAGGACTGCGCCGAAAAGCAGAATAAGCGTTGCGGAAACCACAAAAATCTTCAACGCACGGAGAGCAGAGGAAACGGATTCTCTGCGAATCTGAGCCGCCGTTTTAGGCTTCTTAACTGCCGGTCTCGGCTGCTGTGCGGGAATATCGCGCCGCGGAGCGGCTGATGTTTTGATTGCAGGCATATCATACAGCGAAAGGTCATAAGCCTCGCTGCGATTATATTCAGCCATATCCTCTGACTCCTCCTCTCTGAAAACTAAGCAACAATGTCACAGCCGTCAGACTGTGATCTTTTCCGCAGTGCGAAGCCTTGCGCTGCGGCTTCTTATGTTATCGGAAATCTCATCGGCTCCGGGCGCCACCGCTTTGAGCAGCTTTGCCCTCGGCTTGTTTCCGCAAACACAGACGGGAAAATTCTTGGGGCAGGTGCAGCCCTTTGCGAAAGATGCAAATTCCTGCTTAACTATCCTGTCCTCAAGAGAATGGAAAGTAATTATGCTGAGCCTACCGCCCTCTTTAAGGCAGTCAAACATATCGTCAACCGCTCTGTCCAAGCCGTCAAGCTCGCCGTTTATATAAATTCTGATAGCTTGAAATGTTTTTCTTGCCGGGTGACCGTCACGCCTTGCGGCGGCGGGAACCGCCGATTTGATTATTTCCGCAAGCTCAAAGGTTGTTTCAATCGGTTTTTCGCGCCTTGCGGAAACTATCGCTCTTGAAATTGACGGTGCAAATTTTTCTTCGCCGTATTCAAATATTATCTTTTGCAGCTCTGCCTGAGAAAGCATATTAACAGCCTGAGCCGCGCTCATTCCCTCAAGGCTCATTCGCATATCAAGCGGCGCATCCTTATGGAATGAGAATCCTCTTGAAGCTTCATCAAGCTGATGGGAGCTGACTCCCAAATCGGCAAGTATTCCGTCAACCGAGTCAATGCCGAGAGAAGCCAGAATGTTTTTTATGTTGAAGAAATTATCGTGAACTACCGTAACACAGCCGAAGCCCGAAAGCCTTTCATTGAGCACGCCTATTGCCTGCGGATCTCTGTCAATCGCAATCAGCCTGCCGCCGTTAAGTCCGGAAGCAATCGCGCTCGAATGGCCGCCTCCGCCCGCCGTGCAGTCAACATAAACACCGCTCGGCTTTATGCAAAGCGAATCAATGCTCTCATTAAAAAGCACGGGTATATGGTGAAAGCCCGAAGCCTGCACGCCGCTCATCAGCTTTCAACCTCGTCGCTGTAACCGACATCCTTGAACAAATCCGCATCATCGTCATCCGAAACAAGGTTCCATTCTGCCCATCTCTCAGGAGCCCAAAGCTCCACTCTGTTTCCGAGCCCGACGGCAAGAACTTCATCCTGCAGCTTTGCGTGAGCCATAAATTCTTCCTTGATGGTAATGCGCCCCGATTTATCGGAAATAACCGTTTCGGTAATATCTGCAAGCCGTCTTTCAAGCTTTGCCTGTTTTTCGCCACTTGCGGATCTGACAATGCTGTTTCTGAATTTTTCCCAAGCCTCCTCGGGAAAAAGCATAATGCAGGGCTCACCGTGAATGGACTTCATCATAATGAAGCTGTCGCCGAGACCTTTTTTAAATTTAGGAGGCACGGGCATTCTTTTAGCCTGATCAAATTTTCTTATTTCTTTTCCGCCGAATGAACTCAAAGAACCCGCCTCCTTTCAAAAAATCTCCCATTAGCACCCTTTGGCGCCCTTACATACCCATATTATATCTTGTTCTTTCCGTAATTACAAGAGTTTTTTTATAAAAATTTCGTTTTTTTTCGGCAATTTCTGCCTTTTCGTAACACTTTTCTGCTTTTCCGAATTTTTCGATTGTGTTTGCGCTTTTTGAATACACAATATGTTGTTCGGCCGTTTCCGACAAATAACGGAGCTCGGTTTTATCCAAGCTCCGTTAAAATATTGAGTTCAGAGTTATGCCGTAAGGATGAGCATATCCTCGGGGCTGATGTCGGGCTGAAGGGCGCAGTTAATTGCAAGTGAGGTGAGCTTTGACGCGCGCTCTATCATCAAATCAACCTCTCTGGGCGTTACCATCATTCCGCCCGTCTGCTCTGATATCATTTCTTCGTCCGCATCTGCTCCCGCGCAATCGGCTATCAGGGTTGCCGCGTCCACAACCGTCGGAACGCCGATGGATATTACGGGAACGCCCACCGTTCTTTCACTTATTTCCTGCCTTGCGTTTCCGACACCGGAACCGGGCACAATGCCCGTGTTGCACATCTGAATGGTTGAGCCGAGCCTCGAAACGCTCCTTGCCGCAAGTGCGTCAACGGTTATAACAAAATCGGGTCTGAGAGTTTTAACAACGCCTCTTATCATTTCCCCCGCTTCCGCACCTGTTTCTCCCATAACTCCCGTTGCAAACGCACTGACGCTGCGGAGATTGGAAAGTCCCGTAGCTTTGAGCAATTCACCCGTTATATGTCGGGTTGCAAAAATCATTGAAGCGCATTTCGGACCGAGCGCATCGGGTGTTATTTTCATATTTCCCAGCCCCGCCACAAGAACGCTTCCCTCAGCGGGAATAATTCTCCTTATCTCCTCGGAAACCGCCGAAAGGCTGTCGTCGATAAACTGAGCGTGCTTTGCAAACGGCGTTACCTCAACCGTTACATATCTGCCTATCGGCTTGCCGACCGTTTCTTCGCCCTCGGCATTTAAAACATCAATTCTGCTCACCTTGGCTTTATGAGCGTTAAAGCTTTCAATCTCAATTCCGCCAAGCTCTTTTTTGCCTAAAAATTCGCATCTTTCAAGCGCCAAATCCGTTCTGAAATTCATATTTTCATTTTCCTCTTGATTTTTTTCGGATAATTTAGTAATATTAGGTGAAAACATTTTCAAAAGCTTGAAACATTTTTCAAAAACTTCTTGCAATTATTGAAAAAATGTGATATCATTATCACCTGTATGAAGAAGGAGGTGTCGTTATGCCCAACATTAAGTCAGCCAAAAAAAGAGTTCTTGTTAACAGAACAAGAGCAGCGAGAAACAAATCCCGCAACACAGCTCTTAAAACAGCTATCAAAAAGGCTCATGCAGCCGTTGAAGCAAATGCTCCCGAAGCAAACGCTCTCGTTAAGGAAGCTATCAAAAAGGTTGATCAGGCTGCCGCAAAGGGTCTTATCCACAAGAACAATGCCGCCCGCAAAAAGTCGGCGCTCGCACAGCTTGTTAAATAAGCAAGCTGTTTACCTGAAATTAATCAATGCTGAATGACCGTGGTTGTAAACTTTTTATGACCACGGTTATTAAGTTATTGACATTCCGTCCGATATATTATATAATTTTTACATAAATTTTATTTTGGAGGTAATTATCATGGATTGCATCAAAAAGGTCCTTAAAGTTATCGGCGTTATCGCCGCTGTTGCAGGCGCTGCCGCAGGCATTTATTTTGCGGTTAAAAAGTTCCTCGATAAGAAAAATCAGACTGCTGACTGTGAGGAGAATTATGTCTCCTGCTCTTGCTGCGAAGCATAAAACCGTATATTTCTTCCCCTGCCCTCAAACGGCAGGGGATTTTTCTGCATTGGGCAGATTTTATTAAGATTTTATTAATTATCGGCATTTTCGTTGACAACCGACACCGCAATTTATATTATATAAAGCGTAGCCCGTCATTTTTCCTTCGGGCGTGCAATGAGTGAGGCAATCAGTCCGCATATAACCGCGGCAGTCACTCCGGCTGAAGACGCCGTAACGCCGCCGGTTATTATTCCTCTTATCCCCTGCTCGGCAATCGCCTTTTCAACTCCCTTTGCCATGGCATAGCCGAAGCCCGTGAGCGGCACAGTTGCTCCCGCGCCTGCCCAATTCACAAGCGGCTCATAAACTCCCACGGCGGTGAGCGCAACTCCCGCAACAACAAACGCCACAAGTATTCGCCCGGGAGTAAGCTTCGTCTTATCAATGAGTATCTGCCCTATCAGGCATATTACTCCGCCCACGGCAAAAGCTTTGAGCAAATCGATTAATATTTCCATAGTCACCCGTCCGTTCTTTTTTGTTATTATCTGACGAAACAGGGATTTATATTCCCGTTTTTTAAAATTTACTATTGACAAACCGCCCACTAATCAATAATATTTATATTGTGGTTTCCGGGGGGAAACAAAAAACATTTAAAAGGAGAAACAGATATGGTATTTGAAAAAATCAAAAAAATCATCAGCGAGCAGCTTGAGGTTGACCAGAGCATAATTTCCGAAGGCTCATCAATTACAGGCGATCTCGGTGCAGACAGCCTTGACCTTGTTGACCTTGCAATGTCAATCGAGGACGAATTCGACATCGAGCTTTCCGACGAGGCTCTTGAGAAAATCAAGACCGTTGGCGACCTTGTTTCTTATATCGAAGACAAAATCTGATTGCAGAAACCGAAATCCTGACAGAATAACAAACATAAAGCAGACGGCTTGTATCAAAATCAAAACGATACAGGCCGTTTTTGTTTGGCTGATTATACTTTTTGACATAAGTCTGATAATGTGATAAAATAATATAAACTGTTTTCGGAGGTAGAAACGATGATTATTAAGAACGCCGCCGTTTACTGCGCCGACTTCTCGCCCGTTGAAACGGATATCGAAACAGAAAACGAAAAAATAAAGTCAATCGGCAAAACAGATAAAGACGGAATTGATTTTTCAGGATGCTGTGTTTTGCCCGGATTTATTGACATTCATATTCACGGCTGCAATATGGCTGACGCAACCGACGGAAAAAGCAATTCAATTTCAGAAATGAGCGTTTGGCTTGCCCAAAAAGGAGTAACCTCCTTCTGCCCCGCAACCATGACAATATCCGCCGCGGACATTGAAAAAAGCTTTATAAATGCGGCAAACACAATGGGCAAAGAAAAGGGAGCATATATTCACGGCATCAATATGGAAGGACCTTTTATTTCACCTATGAAAAAAGGCGCACAGGCAGCCGAGCACATTCTCGCTCCCGATTTCAAGCTCTTCTCAAAGCTCAACGGCATTTGCCCGATTAAGCTTGTTGACATTGCGCCCGAAACCGACGGCGCAGCCGAATTCATAAAAGAAGCGTCAAAAATATGCACCGTTTCCGCCGCGCACACAACTGCCGGCTACGAGCAGGGCAAGGCGGCAATAGCGCAGGGAATATCGCACGCAACGCATCTTTATAACGCAATGACGGGTCTCGGCTCCCGTGAAGCAGGTATGGTCGGAGCCGTGCTTGACAGCGAGGGCGTTACGGCGGAGCTTATTTGCGACGGAATACACATTTGCCCTGCTACGCTTCGCATAACTTTCAAAGCGCTCGGCGAAGACAGAACTGTTGTTATAAGCGACGCGATGATGGCGGCAGGTCTGCCCGACGGAGAATACACCCTGGGCGGTCAAAGAGTAATAAAAAAAGACGGGGCGGCAAGGCTCGCCGACGGCACTCTTGCAGGCAGCAGCACAAATCTATTTGATGAATTCCGCAATCTGCTGAAATTCGGTATACCGCTCAGGCAGGCGATAAAATCAGTTTCAATCAACCCTGCAAGGGCAATCGGAGCCGATAAAATAACCGGCAGCATAGAAGTCGGTAAGAATGCTGATTTGCTCGTTTTATCGGCTGATTTTTCAGAAATCAAAGCTGTTTTCGTAAAAGGCAGGCGCGTTATTTGACGGAGTTCCTGCAAAGTATAATAATTGTATTATATATACAATATATTAATACATTATATATACATGAATATATACAGACAAGCAAAAAAGCTTTACAGGTAAATCCTGTAAAGCTTTTTTACTTTCAGATGTGGATAACTCGGTGGAAAAAGTGGATAACTACGCTTTTTATTCCGATTTTAACATAAAAAAGGTAAAGTTATCCACTTTACGGGCATTTATTTTTAAAAATCAGAACAATTATATGCAGTATATACAGCATATTGAAGTGAATAAATTTTGCAGGACTGTTCACAATTCCTTCATTTTCGGCATTGCAGAGAATCGTAAGGCTGAGATAAATGCATATTGAATTTTGCGGATTTATAAGGTTAAACCGTGGAAATATAAACGCCAATCTATGCAAGAATTTAACTCAAATCTTCAATAAAAACCTTGAAAACCATACGCTGCAAACACAAACGAAAATCCCCCGGTCTTATTGCTAAGACCGGGGGAAAACTATGTGTGTTAATGAGTATTAAGCTTCATCTTTGCTGTGGACTGTCTGATCGATTGACTCCTTGAAGGTATAATGCTTAACAATTGCAGATACATCGGACTGGTCAACTACTCCGTCATGGTTTACGTCTGCCGCTTCATACTTTGCACTGCCCATCTCTGCCGGCGTTGCCGCATTTTTAATATGGACATAGTATTCAAGTGCTGTCGCATCTGTTCCGTCTACTCTCGCGTCTCCGTTAAGGTCGCCGTAGACAACCGCGAAGTATCTGAATCTTTCCTGACCCTTGACAGTGCCTCTGTAATATGCGCCTGTTCCGTTACCTCTGCCGGACGGTGTTATAGTTACCGTGCTGCCAATTGCCGCGTCTTCACGCATACCTACAAGGTCGATTGCGCTCATGATTGCGCCTACGCCCTCGGTAAGACCGTATACCTGACCGACTATACGGTTATTAACATTTGAGATTTCTTTCGTTGATACCGTTGAATCGGGATCTTCGGTTGACGGGATAATGCTGGGAACCGTGTTGTAAACAAGGTTCTGAATTGCCTGGTTGAGAAGTGCCGCCATATTATCTACGATCTGCTGGCTCTCACAGTCAATCGTCTCATCATCACGAACCGTCTCTGCGTCTTTAAGTGTTGATTTAAGAACATCAAGTCCCGATGCATAGCCGAGAACAGGATCTTCATTATTGGGATCGTCAATAATTTCTTTAGCAACCTCAATGTAAGCAAGGAGCTGAGTCATATCAGCAGGACCGGTGAAGGGAAGCAAGCCCTTATAGGTCTCAAGAACTCCGTAATATGCTTCACTGATCATTGACTGGGTGATGCCTGCCGCAAGTGACTGGCTTTCAACCGCCGCAACAAGTGAGGTGCCGAAATCATATGCTTCTCTGAACTTGCTGTAGGTTGTTGCCGTGTATTCCTTTGTGGTAATAATATTTTCGCCGTCCACGCCGACAAGTACGCAGTTTCTTCTCTTTGTCTTTGAATCCTTATAAGCGCTTGCGGTGAGGTTCAATACCCACTTGAGCATTGTTGTATCAAATCCGGAATTAGTTCTTCCTGCCTCTGCCATTTCGTAACGGTAGCTGATATAGTCTATCTTATTGTAGAGGCTTCTTCTGTTTGCATAAAGGTTCTCTACATAGTCTGCATAGCTCTCATTGAGCTGGATTACAGTCTTCTGAGCATAGGTTCTGTTTGCTTCCTTAACTGCGGTATAGGAAGAAACATCGGCGAGCGGTGTTGTGCTTACATCCACTGTGCCAAGCGTGAAGTTGCTGTCAAATACCTTGAATGCAGATCTTGTTATTGTGTAAGTACCTGCCGCGGTATCGTAAACGAACTTATAACCGTTGCTTGCGCAGAATGTATCAATCGTAGCGAGCTGAGCTTCTGAAAGTCCGTCCCACTTAAATGAACCGGTGTGGTAGGTCTCCGTTTCCGTGCCATCCTCGTTAACGGTGATGTTCGGTGTTATATCAAAGTTGATAGTGCCGAGTGCAAGCCTTACAAGCGCTTCTTTTTCAATCGTTGACAGCTCTACATCGTTTGCGGGATCGTTGCCGTAAGCGATTGCCATGCTGAGCTGCTCATAAGCTTCCGGAGTTACCGTATTCATTGTTACGGTGATGTTTTCACCTGTCTTGCTGTCATAATAGGTGAATGCGGTTGCCGTTGTGGTTGAGAAGGGATACATTGCATTGGGTATTCCGGGATCGCCGTCGATATTGGGATTGGTTGCATCATAGCCGGCGTCAGTGTCGGAATTAACTATAAGTCCGTCATCATTGGAGTCATAGAGCCCTGCCGCTCTCAGCCTTGATTTGATTGAATAATTCATCCATGTGCCGTAAGCTGCGGGAAGGTCATTCTTGGGGAAGCTGTTATAGGTTGAAACAAAGCTCTCTGCATCGTTTACCGCATCCTTGGCGTTTCCGTAAACATAGTTTGCGGCTGCAAAGTCCTCATATTCATAGAATCTGTATGAGCTGTCATAGGAAGCGAAGGGATATGATGTGCTTCTCGGTGTAAGATCTGCTTTTGAGAAGTTGGAATATACGGTGTAAGAATCCTCATATCCGTCTATCGTTTCGGTTGCGCTTGATGCTGTTGCGCTGTCAAGATATGACTTGCGGAGATAAACCGTATATGTGGTTGTGCCGTCATCCGCTTTCTTTTCAAAGACATATGCGTTCTTCAAAGCGTTGATTATATCCGTAGCCGCAGCCATATCTGGATAGTTACCGTAGATAGCGCCGTTGCTGAGCTTGATATCGTAGGTGATGCCGTCTGCATTCTTAACTGCCGTTGCATTGCCGTCAACAGCCGCTCTGGCATCGTCTCTGTTAGTAAAGGTTACACCCTTGGTTGCGTTGATATTTTCGGTAAAGGTCTTTATATATCTGTCAAGATCGTCAACCTTATAATATGCAACACCCTTTGAACCAAGGTATTCCTGCTGATAGGGCTTCTCATAAATCTGAGCAACAATAAGCGGAAGAGCTGTGGAAAGAAGCATTACCTTATAGGTTTCAAGATACATTAAAAGATTGTCAACAAGAACAGGAAGTGAAGCAGATTCACTGCCGGTTTCCATAAGCGCGTCAAGAGAAGTGATATTTGTGATATTGTTGCTCTTAACAACATTGGTTCTGCCGTTCGGGAGAAGAAGACCATGGTCATTGAATACCATTGCAAGAACACGGTCGATAACTCTGAGAAGAACGGTAAGAAGAGGCTGATTAAGCTCTGCATCCGATGCGGTATTAACCGAAAGCAAATCGAGAAGTCCCTGAAGGTCAAACTCAATCAGGTTGCCGAGAAGCCACTCATTAATAAACTGGAACGAGCCTGTTATATTCGGCATCCATGAAACGGGGATAAGCTTAAAGAGCGTTTCGTCAATAAGGTCATAGATAGCGTCAAAGTTTGCGGTTTCCTTAAAGACATGGCTTGTGTAATCGGAATAAATCGCATTGATGAAGGTATTCATTGCGTCCTTCCAAGTGCCGTCACCCGTAAAAGTGCCGCTTGCGGAATCAAGAGTACCGGTCAGCATGGGCATATATTTTGTGAAGCCCCATTCAAGGAATTCGCAGGCGAACTTTTCAAGGGTTGTGTCCGTATCAAAGTATACGCCGTTGAGCTGGAACACGCCGTTGAGACGGGCTGCTCCGAAGGATGAGATTATATCAAGCGCTGCCTTGGGAATTGTTACGCCGTTCTTATCAATCGTGTAAGGCAGAGGCTCAATCGTCTTTCCGCTTGCGTCAACAAGATTTGCTGCCTCTCCGTTAACCGTAACATCATGATACGCGTCAAGGCGTGCATAATAATTGTTTTCGGGAACCTTGGTTGCGGCAAGACCCGCAAAGCCGTATGCAAGAACACTCGGGATATCCTGCGTCCACTCCGGGAAATAGCAGCCGTCTATCATATCGTTCAGCATCATTTTAATGAGGCAGGCATAAACCTGGCTCTTGGTTATCTCATAGTTGGGTCTGACAAGATCGGGGTTAACATAGTTTGCGCCCTTCTCATCGGTGGTATTAACGGGCATATCGGTTGAAAGATAAGAATAAGCGGTTATTGTTTCAACCTCGTTAATTACCTGCTTCGCTGTGGGATAAATAACCTCTCCGGTTTCGTATGTTACATAGGTCTTATCAACCTTTGTTTCATCTTCCTGAGCAACGAGATTAAGGTTTGCGTCATAATACCATACTCTGTTAAGATCGTCTGAGCTGTATGCAAGATCGGCAGAGCTTTCAAAAAGACCCATTCCGGGGAGAAGGTTTATAGCAAGTCTGGCGATATCGCCGAGAAGTGACATAAGGTTATCCTGAATATGGAGTCCCATATAGTCAATCTTTATAAAGGTATCAAGTCCGCCGTCGTTAAAGAACCAATCAAGAAGTGCATTGATTTTGCCGACGGGTGTTGAGTTTTCTTCCTCAGTATAAGTCGGAGCGGGTGCGCCGTTCTGAACGGCAAGACCCTCAACCGCACCGATAATGGTGTTAAACATAACATCGCTGAGCATTGCGGGGTCACCCATGGGATACTGCTCGGTTATTTCAATATCAAGAGCGTCAATCAAAACATCGGAAAGCATGGGGGCGAGCATTCCGTCAAGAACGCCCCTGATGATGTTATGAACGAGCTGATAGGTGTTCATTGTGCAGTCTTCAATAGCACCGTCGCCGTCTCTGTCTGCCTGAATGGGAGTTGCGGTGATATCAACGCCGCCCGGCTGATTTCCAACGGCGGGCATAAGAGGCTCTGCGTTTGCGCCAAGGAGAGAGAGCGCACCTGTTTCAGCGGTTTCGCCCGTGCCTTCGATGAGTGCCCAGTTAAGGAGTTGCTGAACCGCGCTGTCAAGAGTTTCGCCTGCGGGAATTTCGGTTGCACTTTCATTAACCAAAAGCTGATAAAGGGTGAGCTTGAGGAATCCGCCGAGATCCTTGATCATATCGGGGATAGCGCTGTCGAGGGCGCCCCAATTATATGTGCCTGCAACTATCTTTCTGAGAGCAGGGCGCATATTATTGAGCCAGAGAATGAGCATTTCGAGAACTTCTTTATCAGATGAGTCCGTTCTGTTAATTGATCTTGAAAGACCGTCGGAATTAATCTTCGCACTGCCCTTTAGCAAATCGCCGAAAGCGTTGAAAAGATTACCAAGATCGACAAGAAACGCTTCGTCAAGGTCCATGATAAGACCTGTGATGGTCCAAACAAGGTTATCGATGCTTCTGAGGTCAATGTAGTCGCCGTTTTCACCGGCACCGTTCGGTCCGCAGAGCTTGTTGACAGCCAGAAGACCCGTTACATTCATACCGGCAAGGTCGTTAAGTTCGGAACCGGTGATAACGATATTGGCGTCTTTGAGAAGGTTATCAAGCAAGTCAAGCACATAAGCAGCACCCTGCTCATAGCTGAAATAATACTTGCCGTCAGAGCCTTGATAGGGAATGTGATAGTTATCGTTCGGTGAAATTGTGCCATCACCGAGAACCGACTCAGCTTTATAAGCATAAGTCGGGAGGCAGGCTGCCGAGACGAGCATAACAGCCGCCAGCAAAACTGCCAAAAGTCGTTTTGCCTTTTTCATATTTTGCACCTCCATAAAATTCTGCGCCAAACGGCGCATGCGATCTGTGAATCAGACCCGCACAGGCATATGATGCCTATTTCTACATCGCCATTCTATAAAGAAGATGTTGCAAATGCCGTGCAGATTTTTTAACATTTAGTAAATAAATTATGAACAATTTGTTAACAACAGCATTTAATGGTCATTATTTACAAACAATCGAGTAATATTTTGTTAATTGTTTACAAGAGAAATCAGCTCGTCAAGATTGTCAATCAGCGGCACTCCCGCGGCTTTCAGGCGCGAAATATGCTCGTGACCGCTTGTGAGCAAAACGCAGTCCGCACCGATATCAGCCGCCATTTCCGCATCGTGTTCAAGGTCGCCGACAACGAGAACGGCGGAGCTTTCGGCACCCTCTTTTTTGAGGTATTCAACCGCTCTCTCAATCTTTGAGCCGGCAAAATAATCCCCCGCTCCGAGCACTGCGTCAAAGCAGCCGTAAACGCCGTATTTCCTCATATCCTCAATAATCCTGTCGTTATTTGACGAAGAAACCACAGCCTGCTTTAATCCGAGTTCCGTAAAGGCGTTTATTGCTCTCACAGCTCCTTCGGTCAGGGAACAATCCTCCAAATGGCGCACATATCCATCATTATATTGTTTTATAATCAAAGAATAGTCTTCTTTTTCAAGCTCAAAGACTTTTTCATAAAATTTGATTATCGGAACGCCTATGCACTCCCTGTAATAATCCGCATCAATCGGCGGCTTGCCGCGCATGGCAAGCATATCGTTAACGCTCGCAAGCGAAGCTCCGATATCATCAAGCAAGGTTCCGTTCCAATCCCAGATTATGTGCGTGTATTTCAAATTTTCTGCCCTCCGTGTTGATATTATGATGTAAACTTGTTATTATAACTGTGGTGATATTATGAATACATTTGAAAAAATCTATTCCGTTGTTAAAAAGATACCGAAAGGAAGGGTTGCTTCCTACGGCACGGTTGCCGCTCTTGCGGGAAATCCGCGCTGGTCAAGAGTTGTGGGCTACGCGCTCCATGTGAATCCCGAACCGGGCATAATCCCTTGCCACAGAGTTGTCACCCGCAACGGCGAAGTGTCAAAAGCGTTTGCTTTCGGCGGAGAAAATATGCAGCGGCAGCTCCTTTCGGAGGAGGGAATTGAATTTCTCGATGACGGGCGCGTTGATATGGCGCGCTTTGCGTGGCACGGCGAATAAGATTTAAGCCGCGGTTATTACTCCCTCGTCGGAAATTTTAACGCCCTGAGGCTCATAGCTTTCAACACGGTCAAACAGCGCTCTGCGCTCATCATAAGCAGTCAGAAGTTTTGTTTCACAGTCTTTTTGAAGTAAAGGCGTGAGCAGAACTTCTGTTTTCATTTCGCGGTTAATTTTAAGAGTTATAACACAGGAATCAAGAGTTTTGCTGTTAAACCAGAAATTGCCCACGCTGTAAACTATAGGCGCGCCCTTATAGAATTCCATTCCTTGCAGACAATGGGTATGCCCGCCGATAACTGCGTCGGCACCCGCGTCTATGTATTCACGCGCCATCTGCGTTTGGGCAGGCTCAAGCTTGGTTGAGTTTTCCGTTCCCCAATGGACATAGACTATCAGAATATCGCATTGTGCGTCAGCTTTCCTGATTGCTTCAACAAAATCCGCGCTGTTGTATGTGCCCATTATTCCGGGCTTGTCCGCTTCGGCAACGGGTGTAAAATAAAGCTTTTCTGCTCTGCTCGCCGCAACAATGCCGACCTTGCAGCCGTTGACAATGAAATAGTGCCCCTGTGCCGCCTCGCCGAGATTCATGCCCGCTCCGACATAGGGCATACCCGCCGCTTTGAGATGCTCCATTGTATCTATAAAAGCCGTTTCGCCGAAGTCATAAACATGGTTGTTTCCGAGCGATACTATATCCGCGCCCAAATCCTTGAGAATCTGTATTCTCTCGGGCTTCGCCTGAAAAGTCCATGTTTTATTTTTCAGCGGTTCGCCGCGCGTACCGATTGAAAACTCGTTATTTATAAGGAAAACATCGCAGGCGTTGAGATAATCAACCACGGCTTTGTCAATGCAGTTGAGCACTCCGCCCTTTTCCGCCGCGTGAGCCATGGGTCTGAAATTGGTGTCAAGCAAAATATCGCCAACAAACGCAACGCTGAAGGTATCTGCACCGTTATCTCCGAAATCGGTTATGTTGGCGGAATTCGCGCCCTCAAGCTTATCGAGCATAACGTGATAAGAATATCCCGTTGCTTCAAGCCACGAGCGCTCGCTGTATGAGCCGCTTTCAATATCGCCGACGAGCTTTTCAGCGACTTCCTGACCGAGAGAACGCAAAAAATCAGCCGTCATATTGCATTTTGCCGCGGCGGATACCGTGTAAGCGGCTTTTTCGTAATCAAATGCGGGAGCGGCGGCAAACAGCGCCGTATCCCCTTTGATTTTACATCCGCAGAGAAAGCACAATAGTAATGTTATTATAAAAATATTTGATACAACTCTTTTCACAAAAACAACCCTCTCAAAATTAATTATTCCTTAGTCAAAAGCTCTTCCAACTCGATTATTTCCGTCAGTTCAAGGCTGACCGCCTTCATATATTCAAGCATTTTTTCATCCCGCATAAGAAATCTTGCCGTTTTGCCGACTTCTCGTATAAACGAACGGTCGAGCGGTTTGTCTGCCCTTGCAAGCGGGCATATTTTTGCCCTCGGGTCATAAATGACTTTAATTCTGATTTTTCCGTTTTCCTCAAAAACAAGCGGAAACAGCGGAAAAATGCGACAGGCAAGCGGTCTTTCTTCTCTTTTGCACTCACCGGAACAAATAACCATTGGATAGCCGTAATTTCCCTCGGTTTCACAGACCTCAAAGCCCTCTCTGTTTCTGAAAAATTCCTCCTCGCCCGGGTAAAGCCACATACCTTTACAGTCACCTCGGCAGCAGAGCCCGTCACACAGCCTGCCGCAGTTATAAAATCCGAGCGGAGTTTCATGGTAAAGCCGCTCATATGCGGCGGCGATAAGCGGATTATCGGGCATTTCCATAATTAATCATCCTTTCCGCAAAGAATTGAAGTGAAAAATCGCACAAGGTTTTGTGGTGTTCAAGATATTTTCTTAAGAGCTCCGCTGTTTTTTGCCTGTTTTCGGCGCATGAATTATCAATCAAATCCGCAGCGCTTTTAATTAAATCAAGAGCGATATACTGCTTTTCAGCCCAGGGCGAAAGCTCCGCAATCATAGGGTCATCAAGCGTTTTCAAAGCATTACAGCATTTTTTAAGAGCCGATATGTATTCGGAAATCACCTGTGCCGCTCCGCGCTCGTCTCCCGAAAAAAGATACTGCTGAGCCGAAGCCAACGCGCTGTTTAACATCGGAGAATTCTCCACCTTCAAGCATGAAGTTAAAAGGTTATCAAGAAACGGCATCAAAGTATCTTTTTTATCTCCGAGCACAATTTCACAGGCGTTTTGCCACGATGAAAAGCCGTTGTAGGCAATCGGATTCCAAAGATAGTCGCAGACAGTAAGTAAAGGTATTCTGCTTGACAGGCAGTATTCCATTGCGTTGGAGATAATGCCCTCCGAATAGCGGTAAAGCTCCTTTTCCCTGCCGCTCAGATAGCCTATATGCATTTCGTTGAGCATCTCGGCGTCATTCACGGGGAAGTTATCCCAATAAAGCTGCGGACGGTTTGTTGAATTTTCAAAAATAACCGCTTCCCGCACGGTCAGGCTTTGAGAGCAGATATTTCCGCCCGTCCAGAATATGCTCACATCGGCAGGAATCCCTTTGCCGAGCTTTGAAATATAATATTCGTCTCCCCTGCCGCGATATTGCAAAGGGCAAACCGTCAAGCAGCATTTCGGGTCAAGCTCCGTCAAAAAGCCGCGGAAACGGCGTATCAAATCTATGTGAGCATTGACTGCTTCGCCGTCAAAAGCCGCTTTATCTTCATCATACCACAGGTTTTCGGGAATATCATCGAGTAAAAGCCCGAAATTCGCAACTCCGACATTGTAAAGCTGTTTAACTTTACGGCAGAGCTTTTCAAAATCAGCATCGGATGAATATTTCATATTAAGTCCGGGTGCTATGCAATAATAAAAATCGGCAAAATTTTCACGGCAGAGAGACGCAAGCTCCGACAGGCGACAAATCTCATCCTCGGGATAAAGCTCACTCCACTTGTCTCTGTGATACGGGTCATCCTTCGGGGCATAATAATATGTGTTCATTCCGTATGAAGAAAGCAGACGAAGCATCATTTTGCGGTTTTCCGCGCTCCAGGGCTTGCCGTAAAAGCCTTCTATATAGCCGCGGACAGCGAAAAGCGGATAATCTTCAACCGAGCCGATAATAAATTCTTTGCTTTCGCACATTCTCTTTATTCTGTTAAGCGCCGCAAAAAGACCTCTCGGCACGAAACCGTGACGGTGATTTTTATATCTTCGCCCTGTTTTTCGGAAACAATAAAGTATTTTTCACCGCTTAATCTGCACGCGCTTTCAATGTATTCCGTGCGCCGTGTATTTTCTTTGTTGATTGTTATGTAAAGTATATTGCCTTTACCGACTTTGCAGTTTAATCCATCTAAAAAGGCCGCCGCGTAATCGCTGTCGAAGCCCTCAATCATAATTTTCTGCGGAGAAAAGGGAAGCATTTCGCTTATTTCGGCTTTTTGAAAAGCGGGATAAATCATAATGCTTTTATCTCCTTTTTGTATTTTGCAATAAGGGCGTTGTTTATTTCGTCGCCGCCGTCAACATTGCTGCTTGAAAAAATATCGGGAACAAAGCCTTCCGAAACGGCAATTTCAACCGCTCTCGCCTCAATCGCATTGAGAATTGCCGCTCCCGCCGCAGTTGAGGTCGGAGCAACTTTAAGCTCAACACCGTCAATTTTAATGGCGGCATCTCCGGGACAGCCACAGTTATCTATAACGGCGTCACCGAGCTCAAACAGCTTTTTGCCGCTTGAATGTCTTGATTTTCCCAATGCCGTGTGCTTCATATTGGTTATTACAACGGTGAAAACTCCGTTTTTTCGAGCTGTCAGCGCAAGGTCAATCGCCGCTCCGTTTCTCCCCGAATTTGAAAAGAGAAACAGAACATCGCCTTTCTTTATATCGTTGCTGTTAAAAAGTATCTCGCCGTAGCCCTCGAGCCTTTCAAGCTCGGTGCTTTTTGACGCGCTCTCGTGGAGCATAAGCGTGCTTTCAAGGATGGGATTGACATTGGCGAGCCCGCCCGCGCGGTAAAATATCTCCTCGGCAAGCATATGGGAATGACCCGTGCCGAAGGCGTGAATTCTGCCGCCGCCTTTAAGCGCAAGTGCAACCGCCTGCGCCGCATTTTCTATGTTCTCCGCCTGTGACAAGGCTATTTCATCAATTATCCTGCTCAGGTTTTCAAGATATTCGGCAGCCTTTGACATATCCGCAACCTCCGAAAATGATTTTTATTTAATTTTAAACTCTGAGCGCGCAAATATCAAGTTTTTTTCGCAAATATTACTTTATTTTTATTACCTCATATGATATAATTCAGTAAACCAAAAGGAAAGGTGTTCAGCTATGAAACGAAGCAGCGGAATTCTGATGCATATTTCCTCGCTTTACGGCGACTATTCCATCGGAACATTCGGAAAAAGTGCGTTTGAATTCATTGATTTTCTCTCGGAATGCGGTTTCTCGGTCTGGCAGGTGCTTCCGTTCACCGTAACCGATGAATATAATTCGCCGTATAAGTCTTTTTCGGCTTTCGGCGGCAATCCGTATTTTATCGACCCCGAAAAGCTTTATGCCGACGGGCTGATAAGCTCCGATGACCTTGAAAAATGCAGGCAAAACACGCCTTATACCGCTGAATTTGAGCGGCTTTCAAAGGAGCGTATGCCTCTGCTGAAAAAAGCGTATTCCAATTTCAAGGACCGTGACCGAGCCGACGAATTCATCAGCAATCACCCGCATTTGGAGGCGTTTTGCCGATTTATGACTCTGCGCTCCGAAAACGGCTGCAAGCCGTGGCAGGAATGGGAAATCAGCGAAATAACCGACGAAGAAACGCTCGGAATGTGGAAATTCATTCAGTATGAGTTTTTCAGGCAATGGGCGGAGATTAAGGATTACGCCAATTCAAAAGGAATCAGCATTATCGGCGACATACCCATTTATGTTTCCGATGACAGCAGCGATGTCTGGGAAAACCGCAGTCTGTTTCAGCTTGACGAAAAGGGCTATCCCCTCAGAGTTGCGGGAGTGCCTCCCGATTATTTTGCAGAGGACGGTCAGCTTTGGGGAAATCCGCTTTATGATTGGGATGAGCTGAAAAAGACAGGCTATGCCTGGTGGAAAGACAGAATGAATCACGCTTTGGAAATGTTTGACGGTGTCCGCATTGACCATTTCAGAGCGATTGAGGCATATTGGGCGGTGCCCGCAGGCGAAAAAACCGCAAAAAACGGGGCTTGGATAAAAGGACCCGGCATAGAATTTATTAATGCGATTAAGCAGGGGCACGACGATAAGCTGATAATAGCGGAGGATCTCGGCGATATAACGGACGAGGTGCGCGAGCTTGTGGATGAAAGCGGCTTCCCCGGAATGCGAGTTTTTCAGTTCGGTTTTCTTGACGGGAGCGACAGTATTCATCTGCCGCATAATTATATTGCCAACTCGGTTGCCTATTCGGGAACGCACGATAACAACACTCTTTTCGGCTTCCTGTGGGAAAGCAGCGAGGATGTTCGCCGCAGGGCTTTGGAATACTGCGGCTTTTCGGGCGGAGATTGGGGCGGAGCCTGCCCCCTGTTTTTGAGAGCGATTTTTGCAAGCGTAAGCAAGCTTGCGATTATCCCCGTTCAGGATTTTCTGATGTACGGCTCAGACACAAGAATTAACACCCCCGGCGTTGCAGGCGGGAACTGGAGCTACCGCGTAACAAAAGAGCAGCTTCAGAACGCCGACAGGGAATTTTTTAAATCATTAAACAGAATTTACAGAAGGTAAGGAAAATGAAAACGGAAAACAGTTTTTTTGAAATCAGCGACAAAATAAAGGCGGCAGGCGAAGCCGCGCTTGAAAAAGCAAAAGCAAAGTTTGAAGAAATAGACGATATAGCGGAATACAACCAGCAAAAGGTTCTTGCCGCTTTTATACGCAACAAGGTCAGCGAAGCGGATTTTGCAGGCTCTACGGGCTACGGCTACGGCGACACGGGCAGAGAAAAGCTTGACAGAATATATGCAGATATTTTCGGCGCGGAGGACGCAATAGTCCGCCACAGCTTCACCTGCGGCACTCACACCCTCGGCATTGCTCTTTTCGGTGTTCTGCGCCCCGGTGACACAATGCTCTGCGTTACGGGCACTCCCTATGACACAATCCACAGCGTTATCGGGCTGAGCGGAGAGGGCATGGGCTCTTTAAAGGATTTCGGAGTTAGATATGCTCAGGTTGACCTCGGAAGCAACGGCAGACCCGACCTTGCCGCAATCGAAAAGGCGCTTGAAATCAAGCCAAAAATGGTTTACATTCAGCGCTCAAGAGGTTATAGCCTTCGCCCGAGCCTTTCGGTTGACGAAATCGGCGAAATCGCTTCGCTCGTTCATTCAAAATGCGATGCGATAGTAATGGTTGACAACTGCTACGGCGAGCTTGTTGAAAAGACCGAGCCTACGCAGGTCGGAGCTGACCTTATGGCGGGCTCGCTGATTAAAAACGCCGGTGGCTCCATTGCAAGAACCGGCGGCTACATAGCGGGCAAAAAAGAGCTTGTGGAGCTTTGCTCTTACAGAGCTACAACTCCCGGACTCGGCAAGGAGGTCGGCTGCACTCTCGGCGAAAACAGAAATATGTTTATGGGCATATTCAACGCTCCCCATGTTGTAGGTCAGGCGCTTATGTCGGCAGTTTATGCCGCCGCTCTCTTTGAAAACCTCGGATTTGAGGTTACTCCGACAAGCAGCGAAAAGCGCTGCGATATCATTCAGGCACTCTGCCTTAAAAACCCCGAAACGCTTATCGAATATTGCCGCGGAATTCAGAGCGGCGCACCGATTGACTCTTTTGTTGTGCCCGAGCCTTGGGATATGCCCGGCTATGACAGCAAGGTTATAATGGCGGCAGGCGCGTTCATTCTCGGCTCGTCAATCGAGCTTTCAGCAGACGCTCCCCTGCGCGAGCCCTTTGCAGTCTGGATGCAGGGCGGAATTAATTTCCACTCGGCAAAAACGGCAATCAACCTTGCCGCAGACGGACTTTACAAAAAGGGGCTGGTTTAAGATATGGAATACAAAGGCATAACGCGTGACGCACTTTTTCTGATGGCTGACAACCGATTCCGGGATTCAAAGGAATACTATGAAGAACACAAGGAGCAGATTAAAGCCGCTATGACCGTGCCTATGCGCCAGCTTGCCGAAATCATCGGCACGGAGCTTCTGACGGTTGACCCGCTTATGAATACCGTTCCGTCAAAAATGGTTTCAAGAGTGCGCCGCGACACAAGATTTACCCATGATAAAACGCTTTACCGCGAAAATATGTGGATAATGTTTATGCGCCCGAAATATGAATGGCGCTGTTATCCGTGTATGTGGTTTGAGGTTACTCCCCGCGAATATTCGCTCGGAGTAGGCTTTTTCGGCAACGAGGCGGGGCTTATGGAGCTTTTCAGAAAAGCTCTGCGGGAAAATCCCTCCGGTTTTCTCAAAGCCGCAGAAGAGTGTAAAAAAGCGGGTGCAAATCTGAGCGCCGACAAATATAAGAGAGGCTATGCCGACTGCCCTGAGGGGCTCGAAGAATATTACAACTGCAAGGAGCTTTATTTTATTCTGGCTTCCGAAAAGCTTGATGAGCTTGCAGATGAAACAATTATAGAAATAATGCGTAAGACTTATAAAGCATTTACGCCGATGTATAAATATCTGCTCGACGTTTCGGACAGATATTTTATCGAAGATAACCGCTGAAAAGGAGGAATAAAATGGATTTTTCGCATTTTAAAAGCGGAAGCGATATCCGCGGCTTTGCGCTCGGCGACGAAAGCAACCCCCTTTATATGAGCGACGAAATGATAATGCGCTGCACGGCGGCATTCGTTTTGTGGCTCAAAGCAAAATCGGGCAAAAGCAGGCTTTATGTGTCGGTAGGGCATGACAGCCGCCTATCCGCTCAGAGGATTAAAAACGCGGTAATCAAAGCTCTTGTGTCAAACGGGGTAAGCGTTGCGGACTGCGGTCTGAGTTCAACGCCCGCAATGTTTATGACAACGGTTGAAATGGGCTGTGACGGCTCTGTGCAGATAACCGCAAGCCACCACCCCAAAGACAGAAACGGCTTGAAATTCTTTACCCGTGACGGCGGACTTGACGGCTCCGACATTGCCGATATTCTCAAAAAAGCCGCCGAAATCCCCTCTCCGCTCGGCACGGAAAACGGCGAAAGCGTGCCCTGCGATTTTATGAAACGCTATGCGGAGCTTCTGCGCGAAATGATTATAAACGGAGTTGACGCGGCAGACAGGCTCCATCCTCTCAAGGGAATGAAAATAGTTGTTGACGCGGGCAACGGTGCAGGCGGATTTTATGCCCGCGATGTGCTTGAGCCGCTCGGAGCGGATATATCGGGCAGTCTTTATCTTGAGCCTGACGGAAACTTTCCTAACCATGCTCCGAACCCCGAAAATTCAGAAGCCATGGACTGCGTTTCAAAAGCAACTGCCGCGGCGGGCGCGGATATCGGCGTTATATTTGACACCGATGTTGACAGAGCCGCCTGCGTCGGAAAAGGCGGATTTGAAATTAACCGCAACCGCCTTGTTGCTCTTGCTTCAAAAGTTGCGCTTGACTCCTGCCCCGGCGGCACAATCGTCACCGACAGCGTTACCTCGGACGGATTGGCTGAATTCATTGCCGAAAACGGCGGAAAACATCTGCGCTTTAAAAGAGGATACCGCAATGTTATCAATAAGCAAATCGAGCTTAACAAAAGCGGAATTAAATGCCCGCTTGCCATGGAAACCTCGGGTCACGCGGCGTTTGCCGAAAACTATTTTCTTGACGACGGCGCTTACCTGATAACAAAGCTTATCATTCTTTCCGCCGCGCTTGCAAAGCAGGGCAAAAGCCTTGAAAGCCTTATTGAAAGCCTGCGTGAGCCTGTTGAGGAAAAGGAACTGCGCTTCAGAATTCTGAGCGATAGCTTCAGGGACGAGGGCGAAAAGCTGATTTCATTTTTGGAAAACAAGGCTGAAAGCTTCAGCGGCTGGAGCGTATGCCCCGATAATTATGAGGGAATCAGAATAAAAACCGACAGCTCGTGCGGAAACGGCTGGTTTCTGCTTCGCCTGAGCGTTCATGACCCGATAGCCGTTCTCAATTCGGAAAGCGATGAAAAGGGCGGAATATTAAAAATGTGCTCAGACATTCTCGCCGCCGTTTCTCAGGCGGATAACATTGAGATGTTTGATATAACGGCTCTTAAAAATTTTGTTGAAAAGGACGGATAAATATGAATTCAATTATTGCAGCATTTATGTCTTTATTAACGGTAATTCTTTCACTGTTTTATGTTCCCTCCGAGCTTAAAAGCGTTAACCCCGCCGTAATTCCCGAGCCGTCAATAACTCAGAATGTGACGGTAATGACTTATAATGTTTATGTTGCGGGCACGGGAGAGCGTTCCCCCGAAAACCGCACGGCGCGCGTTGTTGAAAATATCCGCAGATATATGCCCGATTCTTTCGGCTTGGAGGAGGCAGACAAGGGCTGGATTGAGCGCATTGCCGCGGCAATGCCCGAATACGCCTATGTCGGCAGGGGCAGAGATTTTAACGGCAGCGGTGAGGCAAGCCCCGTATTCTATAAGAAAGACAAATATGAATTGGTTGATTCGGGAACTTTCTGGCTTTCAAGAACTCCCGA
This sequence comes from Acutalibacteraceae bacterium, assembly GCA_051881535.1. GTDB lineage: Bacteria > Bacillota > Clostridia > Oscillospirales > Acutalibacteraceae > CAG-177. The sequence continues at coordinate 35,330 of JBJEQB010000049.1, forward strand.
CATACTTTCTCACGGTTGGGACGCGGCGCTTAACAGAGTTTGCTCCTATGCTGTTTTAAAAGATGTTGAAACAGGCTTTATTTACGCCCATTTTAACGCTCATTTTGACCATATCGGTCAGATTGCCCGCCTTGAATCCGTTGCCGTTGTTGCGGATAAGATTTCAAAAATAAGCCAAAACTATCCCACGGTTTTCACGGGCGACCTTAATGACGACGAGGGCTCTGAAATGTATCAAAGAGTTCTTGAATGCGGAATGAGCGACACAAAACATCTCGCCGAAACCGCCGATAACTGCGGAACATATCACGGTTACAGCGAAGCAACCGAAAAGGCGAACACAAAGCCGATTGACTTCATTTTTGTAAACGCTTTTGTCAGCGAGGTTGAAAGCTATACCGTTGACAGAACCGTGATTGACGGCATCTACGCGTCCGACCATCATCCCGTAATAGCAAAAATGACTCTCTTTAACGGAGGTAATAAATAATGTACAGAATAATGTCATTTAATGTTCTCTGCGGCGGCAAGGAAGGTCATTGGTGGACTGACCGCACCTCTCTCGTTTGTCAAATCATCAAAGAAGCCAAACCGTCATCATTCGGCGTTCAGGAGGCTCATATCGGCTGGATTCATGCGCTCTGCGAGGGTCTGCCCGAATATGATTATGTGGGCGTCGGCAGAGATGACGGAAAAGAAGGCGGCGAATTTTCTGCGGTCTTTTATCTTAAAGATAAGTTCACGGCAAGCGATTCCGGCAATTTCTGGATATCCGAAACTCCCGAAAAGCCCTCAAAGGGCTGGGACTCCGCCTGCATACGGAATGCAACCTTTGTACGCCTTACCGACAGGGAAAACGGAAAATCCTACATTCACTTCAATACCCATCTTGACCATGTGGGAAGAACCGCTCAGATTAACGGCGCAAAAATGATTCAGGAAAAAGCGGCGTCATTCAAAGGCGTGCCTGTTGTGTGCACGGGCGACTTCAATGTTTTGCAGGGCTCGGACTGCTACAAAACAATGATAAGCGGCAATATGGGCGATGCGCGTTTCATGGCTCCCGACAGCGACGATAAGTGGACTTATCACGGCTTTATGCCCGAAGAAATCAAACACATCATCGATTTTGTGTTCGTTGACGAAAAAACCGTTAAGCCTTTGAAATTCAGAGTTATCGACAAAAAAATTGACGGGAAATTTTATTCCGACCACAATGCAATTTATGCCGATATTGAGCTGAAATAATCAAAATTATACACTTATTCAATTTTGTTTCTATTGACAATCATTAATCAAAATGCTAATATTTAACTGTTAATCAGACAAAGGCGTTTTGATTTTTTCAATCGCCTTATTTTTATTTTTTAAGGAGGATTTTCATGGATCTCAAAAAACTCATCGAAAAAAAGGATCAGGCGGCAAAATATATGATTGATGAAATCACTCATATATGCAAAACCTTTGAAAAGAGAGCTCCCGGCTCCAAGGGTGAACAGCAGGCGTGCGAATACATGGCTGATGTCCTCAAAAGGGACTGCGGATGCGAAAAGGTTTCGGTTGAATCCTTTAAAGAACATCCCGGTGCATTCTACGGCTGGATTTTCTTCACAATCACCTTTGTTCTTCTTGCCATCGCTCTTTTCTTCTTTGCACCGATTATTTCTCTTATTCTCATTATTGCAGGTCTTGCCCTCGTTCTCCTTGAGTTCGGCTTTTACAAAAAGGTTATCGATCCCCTCTTTAAAGAGAAGACAGGCCACAATGTAACCGCAATCAAAAGCTGCACGGGCGAAACCAAGAGAAGAATAATCTTCAACGGTCACCCCGACGCGGCATGGGAATGGCCCGTAAACTACGCATTGGGCGGCGTTGGCTTTGAGGGGCACGCAATCATCTGTGGTGTCGGCGCTGTTTATTACATAGTTCTTTCAATCATTTATCTTGTAAAGCACGGCGTGAGCTTCGGCGCTGCCGATATCTCCGACCCGATTGTTAAAGCGGCTCTCTGGGGTCTGATATTCGTTCCTTTCCTTTTCGGTCTTTACTTTATGGTAAATTACCGCAGAGTTGTTGACGGTGCAAACGACAACCTCTCCGGCTGCTATATGGGCATTGCAATTCTCAAGGCTCTTAAAGACGAGGGCATTGAGTTTGAAAACACCGAAATCGGCGTTGTTCTGACAGGCTCTGAGGAAGCGGGTCTTCGCGGTGCAAAAGCTTGGTGCGAAGCGCACAAGGGCGAATTTGACGATGTTCCCACCTTCATTTTCTCCTATGACACCATTCACGACCCCAAATTCCTTATGACAAACTACCGCGACCTTAACGGCACGGTTGCTGCCGACAAGGATGTTTCCGACCTGTTTATGGAAGCAGCGGAGGCTGTTAATATTCCCTGCAAAAAGGGCTGGGTTCCCCCTCTCGGCGGTGCAACGGATTCAGCGGCGTTTGCTCAGGCAGGCTTCCGCGCAACGGGCGTTACAGGTCTTAACCACAAGCTTGAAAGCTATTATCACACAAGACGCGACAGCTATGACAACATGGACGCACAGGGTCTTGCCAACTGCTATGCGGCAAGCGTAAAGGTGCTTGAAATGTTTGACGCAGGCGCAAAGCAATAATTTATAACAAAAAGACAACTATAAGCTGCCGCAACAAGATGAAGAATCCATTTTTTCGATTTGGAGTATATTTATATACCAAATTAGAAAAAACAATCAAAAAGAAACATAAAATACTATTTTATTATTAATAAGTGTCAAAATGGCTTGTATCGGTTGAATTTCCAATACAAGCCATTTAATAATTTTAGAAGAACAGTCCTTTTATTATATTGGAAACAGGATATAAATTATCAATACCACAAGAAACCAAAAAGGAAATAAATAATAAACAACTGCCAAGCTTCATATTCTACTGTTACATTATATGTTGCAACCTGATTGTATTCTAGATAAACAGTTACCGTTGCTTTACCAATAGAAATTCCAGTAATATTTCCATTTGAATCTACTGTTACAACTTCTTCTTTTGAGGAATAACAATTCTTTATTTTATAATTTGGAGGCAAATCGAGTGTCTTTTTACCTTTATACCTTACCGTTATATCTTTTGTCCATCTAAGATTTCTTGTAGTAACATTGCTTTGCAATTGACCATCAGCACAAGCTATAGCCTTAATTACAGTTACTCCCAAAGTTTTAATAGGTGTTCCGTCAAATAATTGTGATTTTCCTTCAATTGGAATTGAACCGTCAGTTGTATAATATATTTTTGCTTGTGCTGATGCACTAATAACAGCACCCTCGGTTGTGAGAGTAATATTAGGTGCAATAGTTTTTGTTAAAGTCATCATTTTTTCAAAGTTAACAATTCCAACACCATAGTCTCCGTTCCAAGAACTTGTTGTTTGCACAGTTGATTTAAGAATTGTTTCAATATCATTAACCGTATAAGAAGGATTTTTAGTTTTCAACATAGCTACAGCCGCTGAAACAAATGGAGTTGCTACGGATGTGCCAAAAGCGGTTGCATAGTAATGTTCATCAAAATAAACGATTTCACCATTAATCTTTGTTGCAAGTTTGTTTTTGTATGGAATAGCACTGTTTATTTGTCTGCCTGGGGCAGCAATATCAACATAACTTCCGTAATTTGAAAAATCACACGGTGTAAGGTCTTGATTAACAGCAGCAACTGTAATCGCTCCTAACACAGTTGCAGGTATCTCTGTAGTAAGTTCTACTCCATCATTTCCAGATGCAACAACAACAGGAACGCCTTTATCTTCAGCATAAGATACCGCATCCAAAAAATGTGTATATCTAAACAAAGTGCCCGGTCCACCTAAGCTCATATTCACTACATCTGCTCCATCGTTTACGGCAACCATTATTGTTTGAATAAGTTTAAAAATACTTTTTGTTCCACCGTTATCTCCTAACACCTTATAAACACTTATTTCCACATTAGGTGTTGTATTATTATAGATTACTCCTGCAACAAAAGTACCGTGACCGTATGAATCATTTGTATTTTCACTTGAGTCATCAGAGTTTACTTTGCTATCGGTTATTCTTGACGAATCAAAAAAAGAATGTGAGTAATCAAAGCCTGTATCTAAAACAGCCACTGTTACCTTCGGAAGATTTCCATCGTTTTGCATATTCTGTACAACTTTTGAAGCGTTAGTAGCAACAGAACCCCAATCATCTAAAGTTGGTTCAACATCAAAAACCGGATAATCGCTTAAATCTTCATTTATACTAAGAGTAGTCATTTCGAAAGAATCATCCAATTCTACATATTCCACATTTGGTAAACTCTCATAATATTCAATTGCGGTTCTTGTATCTGAAACACTTTCGTATTGAAAGAAATGCCAACAATTAAATCCTTCAACTGAATCAATTGCATTCATACTTTCAATTTTTTTATTTGAATCTGTCTTAACCACAATTCTATTGGAGTAATCGTCAAACCCCATTGCACCAAAGTCATTTGACTCTGCATCGTCAATCATTCGACTTAACTCTTCAAAGAACTGATTGTAACTTATAGCATTGTTAACTACGCCCTCTTCAGAAAAAGCATATATATTAGACGAAAAAAGAATAATCAACAATGAAAGTATTAGCGATATAAAATCTTTTACTTTTTTTATCATTTAATTTACCTCACTTGAATTATTAATACCAAAGCCAGCCAAATAAAAAGTACACAATCACTTTCTGCCAAAACGAGTATGAAACATCAACATTTAATATTACGACTTGGTTTTCGGTTGTAAGTATAGTAACAGTAGCTTCTCCAACACCCGAACCATAAATAAAACCATTATCGGCTAAAACCGCAACACTGGTATCAGAAGATATCCAGTCAGAAATTTGATCCACATATAAACTAATGTTATATTTTTCTTTATAGTTTATCGAAATACTTTTGCTTACAGTTGGTTTTTCAATGGTCAAGCGAGGATAAGTATTCGTTGTAAATCTCCAATCGTTATCAAAATCAAACCCAATATAAGAATCTTGAGTTTTCATTTCAGAAGCGGAAAGACATTCAATACCATTATCTAATGTGCTTTCTTTACTGTTAGATAAGATTTTTCTATCAACATAATAGCAATAATTAAATACAGTCAAAGAATCCTTATTTCCAACAATACCGCCCACATGTATATTTGAATTTCCATCTATAAATTTGTCACGATTATTTAACAAAATATCACTTGTGCTATAGCAGCAGTTAAAAGAAGTGTTATAAGCTTCTCCGACCATTCCCCCGATTTCAGCAGAATTTACTTTATCAAAAATAAAGTTAATGACGATTGAACTGTAACAGTTTGTAAAAGATGTATCTTTTGATACACCTACCAGACCACCTGCACTGCAATATGACATCGCGCCCAGCATTCCAACATTAACACACGGCTGAATGTTCCCTGATGCAAAGCAATTCAAAAAAGTTGAATTAACAGCATGTCCCGCAAATGAACCTGCCGCACTTGATGAAGATGCCGTTTCTTCCAGTTGAATAATGCTGCAATTAACTATTCCTAGGTTTTTTATTGTTGCCGATTCAATTCTTCCAAGCAAACTTTCCGAGGAGCGCAATCCGATTATTGAATAACCATTTCCATCTAATTCACCCTTGAATGGGGAGTCTTGCTTTCCGATAGTTTCCCACTTCTCATTGTTGGATAAACTAATATGATTCATAAGAATGTACTTGCCGGAAAGGTTGTTGCGAATATTGTCAAAATCAGCTGCTGTATAAATAGGAACATAACCTTCGCTATTAACATCAGTTGCAAATGCAACCGGACAAATACAAATTGTCATGATAAGAACAAGTAAGCTTGATATAATTTTTCTGTAGAGCATTGATTTTTCCTCCTTCAAATTTGAAACTATGCAAATAAAATCAGCCCATCTGCCCCCCCTTCTTTCTATCAGATTTTAAAAGAATAGATACTTATCTAAAAAAGCTTCCATATATATATGTCAAAAATCCCGAAACATTTCGCTAAAATTTATATTTTTTTCAACTTTCTACTTTTTGCACAAAACTTTTAGATTTGTATTGTATAGAATGACATGTCCTCTTTTCTATTTTTGGAGCAATTCAATAATTGTTGAAAAAATTCTTTATTATCTTTGCTTGCGAATCTTACATCTATTTTGAATATAGATCTGTCGCATAAGACACCACCGAAATCCCTAAAAAAGCAGCAGCCGACGGATTAAATCCGTCGGCTGCTGTTTTTTACACTGTTTATACCTTTTCGCGGTACTTTTTCCTTGCATATCTGAAAACGATATACAAAACGCATATCAGCACAAAAATTCCGATATACATTGCATATTTCCTTGTTTCGGCTGTCATTTTTTCACCGTTCTCGGTATTTGCCGAGTTCTGTGAATCGCCGCCGAAGAAAAACGCATAATTGCTTGAGCCTGACGAGGGAACATAGTTTTTAACATCGTCCCAAAGCGTACTCATAAGTGAAAGAATTTCGGGTGAAAGATTGAGGAAAAGCTGAGTTTTAAACTTTCCGTCCTCGGGATAAAGGATTTCGTTCTGATAATATGTGTATTCCGGATTGCTGTAAACCTCGGTATGCGGGCTGGCATAGCAGATATATTCGGCATTTGCAAGCGCAACCTCGGGGTCAAGCAGAAAGTTGATATAAAGCTCTGCGGCAAGCTTATTTTTTGCGCCCTTGAGAATACAAGCCGCGTCAACAAAGAAGTTAACGCCCTCCTTGGGATAAACAAAAGCAAGGTCGGGGTTATTATCATACATTGTGAGAAAATCGCCTGCAAAATACGGCGCAAGAGCCGCTTCGCCCGACTCCATTTTCAGGAATATCTCATCGTTTACATATGTGGGAACGATGTTTTTCTGCTCTTTGAGCAGCTCCGCCGCAACCCGCCAAGCTGTGGGCGACTCGTTGTTATAATCCATTCCGAGAACACTCTGAGCAATCGCAAAGGCGTCTCTCGGATTGTTAATCATCAAAATGTTGTTGGCATATCGCTCATCCCAAAGCGCAGTCCAGCTGTCGGGAGCTTCCTCAACCATTTTTGTGTTATAAATCAAGCCGACCATTCCTACCGTGTAGGGCACGGAATATTCATTTGTGGGGTCATGGGCGAGGTTTCTGTATTTCTGGGGGATGTATTTGTAATTTGGAATGTTGCTGAAATCGAGCTTTTCGAGCATATCCTCCGCAATCATTCTCTCTATCATATAGTCGGAGGGAATTACAACATCGTATGAAACTCCGCCGCCTTTCAGCTTTGAATACATAACCTCGTTTGTATCGTAATTATCGTAAACAACCTCAATGCCGTATTTTTCTTCAAAAGCCGCATTGACATCGAGCGAGTCATCCTCGCCGTCGGAAATATATTCGCCCCAGTTATAAACATAGAGCTTTGTGCCTCTGAGGGCATCTATATCGCTCTGCTCCGCCGCAAAAGCAACGGCGCAGGGTGCGAAAGCCATAACAAGCGCAATCAGCGCGCAAAGTGCCTTTTTCACGCTCTGTCACCCCTTTTTATTAAATTTTTACTTGCCCTTTGCTCTTTTTTCGCTCTTGACCTGAGCCGCATTATAAAGAATAAGCAGCAGCAGAATACTCACGAAGATCAGCGCAGAAAGAGCATACATATCGGGCTTGACCCTCTTTTTGGTCATTGAGAAAATTGCAATCGGCAGAGTCTGGAAGCCCGGTCCGCCCGTGAAATAGCTGATTATGAAATCGTCAAGCGAAAGCGTGAACGCCATAATCATACCTGTTATTATTCCCGGCATTATCGAAGGCAAAACAACCTTGAAAAAAGCCGTAACGGGCTTGCAGCCGAGATCCTGCGCCGCCTCAGCAAGGTTTCTGTCCGTCTGGCGGAGCTTCGGCAAAACCGTGAGCACGATATAAGGCAGGTTGAATGTGACATGGGCAATCAGCAAAGTGCCGAAGCCGAGAACCGAGTCGATATTAACCAGCTTGCCTACAAAGACAAACAGCAGCATCATTGAAATACCCGTAACAATTTCGGGATTCATCATCGGGATATTTGTGACAGCCATTATACCCGAGCGGGCAAAGCCTTTTTTGTATTTATCTATACCGACTGCCGCAGCCGTTCCGATAACGGTTGCAATAACTGAGGAGCTGACCGCAAGAATCAGCGTGTTGTAAAGCGCGCGCAGAGTTGCTTTGTCTTCAAAAAGAGACTTATACCATTGAAGCGAAAAACCTGCAAACACGCTCGTGCTGCTTGAAGCATTGAACGAAAAAACAATCAGCACGATTATGGGAGCATAGAGAAACAGGAAAACGAGTGAAGCGTAAATTTTTGAAACTGCTTTCATATAACAACGCCCTCCTCATCGCCCGAAAAGCGGTTCATAACCGCCATACAGATAAGAATAAGCACCATAAGCACAAGCGAAATCGACGCGCCGAGATTATAGTTATATGACTGCTGAAACTGCCTCTCGATAACATCGCCTATAAGGTCAAACGAGCCGCCGCCGAGCTTTTGCGAAATATAAAATGTGCTGACCGAGGGCACAAAAACCATCGTTATTCCCGAAACAATGCCGGGCATACTCATGGGAATTATGCACCGTCTGATAACGGTCATTCTGCTGCCGCCCAAATCCTGGCAGGCTTCAATCATGCTCCTGTCAAGCTTCGCCATAACCGAATATATAGGCATTATCATATAGGGCAGAAAATTATAAACCATACCGAGGATAACCGCGCCCGAGGTATTAATCATATGAATTGGGTCAATTCCGATTTTGGCAAGGAACGAATTGATTATACCCGTGTCCTGAAGCAAAGCCATCCACGAATATGTGCGGATAAGAAAGCTCATCCACATCGGAAGCATAACGAGCATAACGAGCGTGCGCTGAACCTTTTCGGTTTTCTGCGAAATAATATAAGCGAGCGGAAATGCGATTACAAGGCAGATGAGCGTTGCAACTATTCCGAACCAAATTGAGCGCAGAAATGTGGGAGCAAACTTGCTCAAAGCCATTATATTTTCAAAAGTGAAATTTCCCGCCGCGTCCGTAAAGGAATAATAGACAACAAAGAAGAGCGGCGCAACGATAAACAGAGCCGACCATACAACATAGGGCGAGGCTACCAGCTTGGTTTTGAGAGAAGAACGGCTGTTCATTCCTCCACCTCCTCCTCAGCGTTGGAGAGCTCGTCAAACTCCTCGCTGAAGGAGCTGTAATCTCCGTAAATGCCCGAATACTCGGATTTTTTCATAATATGAATGGCGTCAGGCTCAATGAAAAGCCCGATTTTACTGCCCTCCGCCTGATAATCCGTTGTCTGAATCATCCATTTGAAGCCGCCGATATCAACGATAATTTCAAAATGAACGCCTTTGAATGTAACGGAGGTAACAACACCGCAGAGCATTCCGTTTTCGGGCGCAACAACATCAACATCCTCGGGGCGCACAACAACATCAACAGCCTCGTTTTTGGCAAAGCCCTTATCAAGACACTCAAAGCGGTGACCCGAAAATTCAACAAGGCAGTCGTCAAGCATAACGCCGTCAAGAATATTGCTCTCGCCTATGAAATCGGCAACAAAAGCGTTTTTGGGTTCATTGTAGATATCAAGAGGAGTGCCTATCTGCTGGATAACGCCGTTATCCATAACAACAACCGTGTCGGACATCGAGAGCGCTTCCTCCTGATCGTGGGTAACATATATAAAGGTAATGCCGAGCCTTTGCTGAATGTTTTTAAGCTCAGCCTGCATATCCTTTCTAAGCTTCAAATCAAGCGCGCCGAGAGGCTCGTCAAGCAACAAAACCCTCGGCTTTACCGCAAGCGCCCTTGCAATGGCAACGCGCTGCTGCTGACCGCCCGAGAGCGAGTTGATGTTTCGCTTATTGAAGCCCGTCAAATTAACAAGAGCGAGCATTTCTTCAACAGTTTCCTTAATCTGCTTTTCGGGAATTTTCTTAATTCTTAGTCCGAAAGCAACATTTTCATAAACATTCAGGTGAGGAAAAAGGGCATAACGCTGAAAAATAGTGTTAACCTGCCTCTTATGAGGAGGAACACTATTTATCTTCTTTCCCTCAAAAATAACCTCTCCCTCATCGGGCTCAACAAAGCCTGCGATTATACGCAGAGTTGTTGTTTTTCCGCAGCCCGACGGACCCAAAAGAGTTATAAACTCCTTGTCGCGGATATAAAGATTCAGATTTTTGAGCACCTGATTATTTCCGAAAGCAACGGAAATGTTTTTCAAATCAATGATCGCATTTTTTTTCAATTATGCAGCCCCTCTCTGCCTTTGCCGCGGTAACGGCGAAACGGCTGAATATTGACCCCTAAGGGATTAATATAAAATATAGTGCAAAATCTTGCAAATGTCAACAATTTTTTTAATAAATTCGTGAAAAATCCGTTACTGTCAGAGAAATTTTTGTATTTTACTCCGTTTTTCTCCGAAATGCTCCGTTATTCTCTGTTTTCCTCGATTTTTTTATTTTTGATTATATTAAAAAAATACGGCGGGAGCAACCCCGCCGTAAGCCGAAAATCATATTAAAGCTCTATTTCTTTGTTAATTACAATAAATGTCATTCTCTCCTGAATTGTAAGCCCTCCGTGTGAGGTAACAAATCCGCCGTGGTCGCTCGTAAGAATTATGAGCCAATCCTCATTTTCGTAATTCTTCCTCGCTTTTATAGCCTCAATAACCTCTCGCGCATAAATATCGTTATCATACATAGCCTTCTGATATTCGGGATTAAAGGTTGAGAAGCCCGTGCCGTGACCCGCAGAATCGGGGAATTCATAAACCGGGAAAATGAAATCCGAGCAGTCGTCACGAGCTATATCCTCAAGAGTTTTTGCGTGGATTTCCTCCTGACTTTCACACTTGACGAATGCGGCGTTTATTCCGTTTTCTTCACAATATCTCTTTTCATTAATATATGTGCTGTTTTCGTCAATAAAATGGCCGCCCCAAGTGGTATAAAAAGCCGTTTTATCAGCCTTGCCGCTTTGGATAAGAGTTGTGAGCAGGGTCAGATAATCGTTTGACTTTGAAATGCCGTTATCGATAACTCCGTTTTCCGTTCCCCACTTGCCCGTCAGGATTGAGCACCAGCCGGGAGCGGTTGATGTTGCCTGAACGGTGGGCGCAGGGTAATTGGCGCCGCCGCAATAGGAAATATAAGCCTTTGCTCCGCCCGAAAGCATGGCGTCAAAGCCGCCGTTTTCGGCAACATATGCCGTGCCGTCAAGCCTGCCGCCGTCAAAACCGATAATAATTGCCTTCTTCTCCTTTGAACCGCCCGAGCTCATATGTGCGCTGATGATATCATAAAGAACCGTTTGCGGCAATGCCGTTTCAAGCGTGTTCTCATAGAAATCGAGCTGTTCAACATGAGCCTTGTAGTTAATCGGAGTGTCTGCTTCAAATCTGTCCATAATATTCGCTATTCCTCCTGAGATTAATGCCGCAATCGCAGTAAAGAAAGCGGCAATTTTTAAAATAAGAGTTTTCATATTAATTCCTCCGTTTGCGCCGAACTTACGGCAGTATTATTATATAATTTGACAAAACTTGAAAATATGATATCATTTATTTATCTTTAAAAAGGGATGGGTGTTATGAAAATTCTTGAAATCTACAACAAACTTCAAAAGCAATATCCAAACGCCGAATTTCTGACAGAAAAGGATATTGTTGAGGCAGTCGGAGAGGAAAACTTTTCGCTGCTTGTCAGAAATTTTATGATTACCTTGGATCATAAAGATGAAAAAGGAGTATGGCTGTATTCACTTTAAGATTTTATTTCGCAAAATAAATATATCAAACTCAGTCATTTAAGTCAATACATATAATTGACACTTTTTGATTTTGCGGCTATAATCGAATTGCAAAATCAAACGGAGGTGACTTATTTTGCAATATTTATGCCACTCTTACCTCCCCGCGGATACGGCGGAGGAAACCGTAAGAAAAATTGATTTCAACAAAATCACACACCTGAATTTCGCCTTTTCCACCGTTGAAAAAGATGATAACGGAGAATATCTGCCGACTGTTTCGGAAAAAGTTGCGCTCGGAATTAAACGCACAAAAAAAATCATCGCGGAGCAACACGCTAAAACCAAAACAATTCTTTCAATCGGCGGAGCGGGTGCCGGCAATTTCTGCGAAGGCTGCTCAACCGAAAGCGCAAGAAAGGCTTTTGCCGCGCGCTGTGCCGAGCTGATTGACGAGCTTGGCATTGACGGAATTGACCTTGACTGGGAATTCCCCGGCAGAGCGCATCTCGGAGTTTCGCGCTGTGACCACTGCACAACGGATTACATCGAGCTTTGCCGCGAAATCAAGCGTGCAATCGGCTCTCATCTGCTGACTGCCGCAGTCGGCAGCGACCTTTGGGGCGACCTTGATTATTCACAGCTCAATGATGTTTTTGATTTTGTGAATGTTATGACTTATGATATGACAGGCAGCGACCATTCAAGCTTTGCGCTGACCGTTAAAAATATGAACGACTGGGCAAAGCTTATTGATAAGAGCAAGCTTATTCTCGGCGTTCCGTTTTATGCGAGAAGCGAAACGGAAAAATATAACTGGATCGGCTACTGCACTCTTATGGAGCTTGTCGGGCAGGGCAAGGCTCGCCTTGAACGCGGCGAAGACCAGGATTATATAATCATTGATGAATCAAAGCTCGGCATCGATACGCCCGAATCCATTATCAAAAAAGCCCGCTGGGTCAAAGAAAACGGCTTCGGCGGCATCTTTAACTGGCAGGAGGGCAGCGATTTTAACGGCACTCTCAGAGCCGCAATGTGGAACGGAATGTTCGGCGAATAACTCCGCAAATTAAAACAAAATTAATAATAACCCCGATTCAAACAGGCAATACTGATATTGCCATCATTTGTATCGGGGTGATTTTTTTGCAATTCAACAAGGTTGAAATCTGCGGAGTAAACACCGCAAAGCTCAAGGTACTGAAAGAAAGCGAAAAAATGGAGCTTCTCAAAAAAGCCCGCGCGGGCGACAAAAAAGCAAGGGACGAGCTTGTGACGGGCAATCTGCGGCTTGTGCTGAGCGTTATACAGCGCTTTGCAAACCGCGGCGAAAATCCCGACGACCTTTTTCAGGTGGGCTGTATAGGGCTGATTAAGGCTATCGATAATTTTGATATGAGCCTTGATGTCAGATTCAGCACCTATGCCTGCCCGATGATAATCGGCGAGGTGCGCCGCCATTTGAGGGATAACAATCCCGTGAGAGTCAGCCGCTCGGTCAGAGACACGGCTTATCACGCAATGCAGGTCAGAGAAAGGCTGATAAACGAGCTTGAGCGCGACCCGACTCCCGAGGAAATCGCAAAGGAGCTCGGAATTGAAAAGGAAAGCGTGGTTATGGCTCTTGACGCAATCGTTGAGCCTGTTTCGCTGAATGAGCCGGTCTATTCCGACGGGGGCGACACAATTTATGTTATGGACCAGATAGGCGACTCGGAAAGCGACGAAAGCTGGCTTGAGGAAATACTGCTGAAACAGGCAATAAAAGACCTTAATCCGCGCGAAAAAAAGATACTTTATCTGCGGTTTATGAAAGGCAAAACCCAGATGGAGGTTGCAAACGAAATAGGAATTTCTCAGGCTCAGGTTTCCCGCTTGGAAAAAGGAGCAATAAAAAAAATCAAAGAAAACAACAAGGCATAAAAATTGCGGCGTTTCGCTGAACAAGTGAAACGCCGCGGATTTTTTATTTTACTTTTCTATTACATAGGTTGCATAAGCCAGAAGCTCGCCGCTGAGGAAATCACAGGCGGTGAACACGATTTTTTCGGGATAAACCGTTACCAGCATACCCTCGGAGGAGCGCATTGCGTGCTCGGTGGTTGCAAGGGAATTGGCGGTTGTTCTTCTCGGAGATGAAACGCTTGAAATATGAACCATCGTTGCATATTCGCCGTTATAATCGGTTATGTTCATCTGCGGATTGAATTTCTGCATATCATATGCCCAATGCGAATGACCGTTGAAGAAAACAACATTTTTATATTCCCTCATAAGCTCTCTGAATCGCGCTTCATCCGCCGTGCCGGGAGTGAAAACAAGGTCATAGCTGTTGCCGACATTGTTTTTGAGATTGCCCTCGCCCATATCGGGGTCGCCGTCGGCATTAGCCAAAAATGTGTGGAAGAAAAGGAAAACGGTTTCATTTTTGTATTTTTCAAGCTGAGCCGAAAGCCAGTCAAGCTGTTCATCGGTTACCAAACGGCTCGTGGGCTTGTTATAATCCCAGCGATACTGAGAAAAGAAAATGAAAACATCGCCCTTTGCCTCGGAGGGAGCATAAACGAAATCCATTCCGTTATCCGCAACCTCAACAACGCCCGCTCTCTTGTTTTCGCCGTAAACGCCCGTGTTGATAAGCTCCTGCCAATTATTAAGCTCATATTTTGTTGAAACATCGTGATTGCCCGTGCAGGTATAAACGGGGAAACCGTAACGGGAAACTATGGAATTGAATTTTTCAAATGCGCTTCTCTCGCCGTTGGTCGAGAGGTCGCCCGACATACCGACAAGTGAAATATCAAAAGCGGATAGGAAGGTCAGGGCGTTGGGGAAAGTGAGCTGAGCGTCATCGCCGCTGAGTGAAAAATTATATCTGTTAAAATGCAGGTCGCTGAGTGCGCCGAAGGAATAGGTTTTGCCGCCGTTATCCGCAAGCTTTTCATCGGGAATATCGGCGGAAGCCATCAGCACCCTGTTTCTGAAAGCAAGCACGGTCTGCGCGCCCTCGGGGATAGCGGTGAATTCATAAATCTCAGCGCTTGCGCTGCCCGAGCTGACGGTTACCTCGCAAAGCTCGCTGTAATAAGCCTTGTTTCCGTTCACATCAACCGAAAGCTTTTCTTCGGCATCGGTTCCCCAATAAATCTCATAGTCGCCGTTTACCGAGGAAGAAACGGTTACGGTTCCTGCGGCGGAGCCGGCCTCGGAATTTGAAAAATCATAGCTGATTTCGGTTTTTCCGCCGAGAAACGGAACGGAAAAGGTCAAGCCGTTAAACGCCATAACGAGCGGAAGCACCGCAGCAAGAATTCTTGCCGCAATTTTAGTAAACATCTTTAAAAGTCCTCCTTTTTATGTCAGGTTAATTTACATCAACGCAACAGACATTGCAAGCAAAATCTGCGCGGGATAATATGTAGAAAGCTCCACGGTTACCCAAATATTCTTTTTCTTAACGGGTGTAAAATAGAGCAGGGACAGGCACGAATCGCTCAAAAGGAAAAGAACGGAGCCGATGAAAGCCGAAATAAAAGCAGGGCTTCGGGTTGTGAAAGCAAGCACGCCCGAGGCGGAAACCTTATAGACAAGCGCGGCATAATAGACCGTCATTATCGCTCCGAGCTTTTTATCGACTTTCATTTTCAGCACCCGCATCATAACAACGGCAAAAACTCCGCCCAAAAGCCCGATTATAAGCGCGGGCAGATTGAATCCGCCCATTCTTATGAAAGCGCAAAGCGAGAAAATGTGGCCGACAAGGAAATAAAGAGTTCCGAGCGGGATAAGCTTGCCCCTGAAAGTGGGAGCAATCTCTTTAATGCCCAAAAGCACATCGCCGAAAAATCCGAACATCAGGGCAAAACACACAAGGCAGAAATAATATGTATTCTTAGGATTAAGTCCGTAGCCCACAACGGCAACCGAAATAAAGCCGAAGCTTGCCATGAATTTGCACATCATTCCTTCAAACGCCTTGCCTTTGCGCCTGAACGCAACGCATCCCACGGCGAAAGCAACGGTCATAACTGCAAGAACAATACACAGCGGCGACATAGAAATCCTCCTTAAAAATTAATATTTAACGGCAACTGCCCATCTGCCGTCTGTTTCAAAGCCGATTTTTCCGTAAAAATCCGCCAGCCCGTCATTTCTGCAAAACAGAAAAACTGTCTTATCTGAGTTTTCATTTGCAAGCAGACTGACAGCTCTTGAAGCATAGCCCCTGCCGCGCGCGCTCGGATTGGTTGCAACCGCGCCGAGCAAAACGCTTTTTCGCCCCTTAAAAAGAGCAAACGCACACGCAAGCGGCTCTCCGCCGTTTTCAATAACGGCAAGGCTTGCCGTGCCTTTGTTAAGCCTTGAACACACATCGGCAAGAAACGCTTCATAAGCTCCGAGTTCAAAGCCGCAAAGGCAGAGCAAATCATATATTTTTCTCTTATCAAAATCTCTTGAAATTCCGTTGCAATCTGCTCCCGAATTCCCCGTAAACCTGACGATATGGGACGATTTTTGCACTTTAAGCCCCAAAGCGGCGGCGTGCTCCGCTCGGCAGGTAACGCTTGAATAGCCGACTGCATTGATAAAAGCTGAAAGCTCCTCAAAATCGGTGTTTTCAAGGCAGCAAGCGGTCATTTCTCCGTCAATGCTGCTTATTGCCGCCGTCTGCACACCGTCAACCGTCTGAACCCAGAATTTTGCAAAGCCGTAATCCGCACCGTAGGTATCAAACAGCGCGGTTATTCGGGCGGCAAACGGGTCGGCGGGCAAAAAGCCGAGCAAATCTGCGCTTTCACAAATGCTCACCATTTTGCAAACTCCTCCGCCAACGCTTTTATAAGACGCAGACTTTCGCCGACATCCGAATAATTTATAACGCAGCTCGGCGAATGAAGATATCTGCACGGAACGGAAACCGTCAGAGTTTTTACTCCCCCGCGGCTTTTGTGAATTGCGCCCGCGTCGTTGCCGCCTGCAACAAGAGTTTTCGGCTGGCAGGCAATCCCGTCTCTCTCCGCAATTTCAAAAGCTTTGTCATAAAGCTCACGGCTGTAAAGCGTGCTTCTGTCCATAAACGAAACCGCGCCGCCGCCAGAGCAGAGACAAACTCTTTTTTCGCCGCTCACTCCGCTGATATCTGCGGCTGTGGTGGTTTCAACAACTATTGCATAATCGGGCGCGATTGTAAAAGCCGCCGTCTGCGCGCCGCGCGTTCCGATTTCCTCCTGGACGCTGAATGAGAACCATGCGTCATATTCAAGCTCGCTCCTGATTATCTCAATCAGTATCGCACAGCCCACCCTGTCGTCAAGCGCCTTGGCTTTAATAAATCCGTTTCCGAATTCAACCGCCTCGCCCGAAAAGCAGACCGAATCGCCTGTTCTGACAAACTCAAGTGCTTCTTCTCTGCTTTTTGCTCCGATGTCGATATAAAGGTCATCGGCTTTCGGAATATCGGCGTCCGCTCCTTTTTCGAGCAGATGAACAGGCTTGATACCTATAACTCCCGTTATCCCCTTATCTCCGACTGTTACGGTCCTGCCGAGCATAACCCTTGTGTCAATTCCGCCGACCTTTGCAAAGCGCAGAAATCCGTCCGAAGTAACGGCGGTAACGATAAGCCCTACCTCATCCATATGAGCGTCAAGCATCACTTTATTCTTGGCGGGCTTTTTTCCTTTTTTGAATACCAGAAGATTGCCGAGCGGGTCAACGCTGTATTCGGCAAAGCCCTTTATTTTTTCGATTATATATTCACGAACTGCATTTTCTCTGCCTGAAATGCCGGGCAGAGCGCAAAGCTCCTTTATCGTTTCAAGCATGTGCGCCGCCCCTTTCCTTTATATATTCCGCCATCAGCCTTGCCGTGCTTTCAATATCCGCAAGGTCGCACACCTCTGCCGCCGTGTGCATATTTCTCAGGGGAATTGACAGCAGAGCGGTTTTAACTCCCGCTCCCGCAGTTTGAATTTCATCACAGTTTGTGCCTGTTTTGCCGCCCATAACCTCGGGCTGATTGGGAATATTTTCTCTTTCTGCAATTTCGGCAAGCTGTATGCTCATTGAATAATCGAGCGACGGAGCATAGCCTATCATTGTTCCCCCGCCGAGAGAAGCATATTTTTCCGAACTTATTCCGGGCGCGCTCGCAAAGCTGACATCAACGGCAATGGCTTCGTCCGCCTGCGCGGAGAAAGCACCCGTCTGCGCTCCGCTTCCGCCTGTTTCCTCCTGAACGGAAAACATAACGCTGATACGGCAATTCAATTTTTCTCCCTCAAGAAGCTCAAGACATCTCAAAACGGCGGCAACTCCCGCCCTGTTATCAATCGCACCTGAGCTGACTCTGCTGCCGAGCAGTTTTGAAAAGCTTGAATTAAAAACAATTCTGTCGCCCGGAGCTACAAGCTTTTCCGCCTGCGCGCGGCTCATTCCTATATCAACGGCAATTTCGTCAAAGCCCTTTGCCTTTTCGGACTCCTCGGGCTTTGAAAGATGGGGGGGTGTTGAAGTAATAACTCCGAAAAGCTTTTCTTTGCCGCAAACCGTAACCTCCGAAGCGGCAAGCACCCTGATATCCGCGCCGCCGCATTTCGCTACTTTAAGAAAACCGCTTTCATCTATCGCAGTAACAACAAGGCCTATGCGGTCAAGGTGAGCGTCAAGCAAAATGTGCGGCTCTCCGCTGCCCATGCTGCCGGTAACGCTGCCGAGAGGGCTGATTTTAGCGGGCATATATTTTTCAAGCAGACGCGCCGCCGTTTTTGCTGCTTCATCCTCCGCGCCCGAAACTCCGCCTGCGGCGCAAAGCTCCTCAAGCAGAGCGCAAACGCTTAAATAATCACTCATTGTGAAATCCTCTTTCCAAACAATGAAAGGCTGACCGCGAGGATCAACCTTTTTTGTCTTTTAAATAACTTTTATTCCGCCATCGGGACGGATATTGAGAACATAGCACGATTTTTCACCGAAAACCGCACAGATTTTTTCTTTGAAAGCATCAAGCAAATCCATGGGAACAAATGCCTGAATGGTTCCTGCGAAGCCGCCGCCGTGAACTCTCCATGCTCCCCTGCCCGCGAGAATATCTTGGCAAAGCGCAAGAGCAATGCTGACGGGCTGATTTTCGGGAGCCTTGCAGGTGAAAACATTCTGATTATACATATATGAAGAATATCCGCTCTCAACAACAAGGGCTTTAAATGCTTCAAAATCGCCGTTTTTAAGAGCCTGAGCCTGCTTTTCAACGCGCTCGTTTTCATTGTAGAAATGCATGGCTCGGAGCACCGCTCTGTCGCCCGCGGCGTCTCTGATAACGGGGATTTGCTTTTCAAAATCGGCTCTGTCAACCTCTCTGAGAACGCTCTTGCCGAATTTTGCGGCAACGGATTCCATTTCGCTTCTGACTGCGGCGTAATCGTCGGTCAAATCAGAATGGTCTCCGCCCGTGTCAACTATGCACAGGGCGTGACCGCACGCACCGAAGTCAAAATCAAGCTTTTCAATGACGGGAGCGGCAGGGTCTTTAAAATCTATTCTTACAAAGCCGCCTACTGAGCACGCCATCTGGTCCATAAGTCCGCAGGGCTTTCCGAAATATTCATTCTCGGCAAACTGAGCTATCTGAGCAATTTCAACCGCGCTGACCTTTCCGCCGTTATAAAGATGATTGAGGATTGTGCCGAGCAAAACCTCAAACGCCGCCGACGAAGAAAGACCCGAGCCCGAAAGGACATCGGAAGCAGTAGCCGCGTCAAAGCCGCCGATATTATAGCCTCTGTTTTTAAATCCCGCGCAAACGCCTCTGACAAGAGCGGCGGATCTGCCTCTTTCGGCAGGCATTACGCCGAGGTCGGCAAGGTCAACAACATCCATCTTATAACCTTCGGATTTAACCCTGACAATGTTTTCGTCATTAATTCCTGCGGCGGCAACCGCGTCGAGATTTACGCTTGCGGCAAGCACGCAACCGTGGTTATGGTCAGTGTGGTTTCCGCATACTTCCGTTCTGCCCGGTGCGCTGAACATTTCAATTTCTCTGCCCGAGCCGAAAAGCTCCTCAAAGCTTGAAGCTATTCTCAAATATCTTGATTTTTGAGCCTGAATGTCTTCTTTCTTATAGTTTCTTGCAAAAGCTCCGTCATATTCCGAGCCTGCAAGTTTTTCTTTAAGCATTGCAGTCTTAATCATTTTTCGGTAATTCCTTTCTTTCAGGTCTGTTTATTTTCTTATTTCTTGCATAGTCAAGAATTTTTTCAACCGTAGTCCAGATCCCGTTTACGGACAGAGCGGAAATGCCCGAGAAAAACAGGATTATCATAATGGGCAACAGGAAGCTCGGCGAGAGCGGGTCAAACACATTTCTGCCCACGAATGTGAACGAAATAAGCCTCGGCATAAATCCGATGAGTGACAAAAGAGTAAATTTTAAATATCCGAAATTAAACGAGCCGTAAATTCCCGAAATGCTGTTAATCGGCATACAGGGAATAAGCCTCAGCGCTATAAGCAGGGCGGGATTTCCCTTGCCGTCTTTCTGAATAAGCTTTCTGAGAATATCCATACGGCTTATCATTTTCCAGGCATTGCCCGCGCCGAACCGCCTGCCCCAAAAATATCTGATGGTAACAAGCACCACGAAGCCGAGCACATTAACCGGAATCGCAAGATACATCGGCAGCACAACGCCCGTTAAGAAGCACACGGTTGAGGTGGCGTAAATCGGGAAAAAGCTTTTAATTGCAAAAAGCAAAATTATCGCTCCGATAAACTGCCAGACCTGATCGAGCTGCGCTATCATATCCTCAAGCTCCGCAAGCTTCTGCTGCGCCTCAACATACCAGCGCCAAAGCTCCTCATGGCTCAGAGACAGCAAAAGAGCGCCGACCGCAAGTGACAGCGCAATTAATATGAGCCCGCCGAAAAGCAGGTATTTTTTTCGCTTTTTTCTTTTTTCCAAAAGCTCACCGCGCTCCGAATAATTTTTATGTGTAAAACCGCCCGAAAGCGGCGATTATCCAATTCTTTATTTTATATTATTATCCCGCTCGGGTCAATACGAAAACCAAATATTTTTATATTTTATTTTTCTCTTTTATGTGATATACTTAATTAAGTAAAAATTAATCAATCGTAAAGGGTGATTTCTATGAAAATAACCGTTCTTGACGGATACACCGAAAATCCGGGCGACCTTTCCTGGAGCTGGCTTGAAAAATGCGGCGAATGTACCGTTTATGACCGCACTCCCTCAGAGCTGATTGCCGAGCGCACCAAGTGGTGCGACATCGTAATCACCAACAAAACGCCTCTCAGAAAACCGCTTCTGGAAACCTTGCCTGAGCTTAAATATATCGGGCTTCTGAGCACGGGATATAATATCGTTGACTGGGAATACTGCAAAGAAAGAGGAATTCCCGTTTGCAACATTCCGTCTTACAGCACAAACGCGGTTGCCCAGCTTGTTTTTGCGCTCATTCTTGAGCATACAAACGCCGTTGCGCTTCACAGCCAATCCGTTCACGGCGGCGAATGGGCGGCTTGCAAGGATTTCTGCTATCAAAAAGCCCCGCTGACCGAGCTTGACGGAAAAACGCTCGGAATAATCGGATTCGGAAAAATAGGCAAGGCAGTTGCAAGAATTGCAGAGGCTTTCGGAATGACGGTTCTCGCCTCCACCAACCATCCGTCGGATTTCGGCAATGTTATCTTCTGCGGCAGAGACGAGCTGCTCGCAAAGAGCGATTTTGTGAGCATTCATTGCCCTCTTACGCCCGAAACCGATAAAATGGTCAACGCGGAATTTCTCGGCAAAATGAAGCCTGCCGCCATTCTCATAAACACATCAAGAGGTCAGGTTGTTGACGAACCCGCTCTTGCCGACGCGCTCAAAAACGGAGTGATTGCGGGTGCGGGGCTTGATGTTCTCTCCGAAGAGCCCGCGCGGGCGGACAATCCCCTGACAAAGCTCGAAAACTGCTTCATAACACCTCATATTGCATGGGCGGCTTTTGAAACAAGAGAAAGGCTTATGAAAATCTGCCGCGAAAATGTTGAGGCATTTCTTGCGGGCAAACCGCTCAACTGCATTTATTAATCTTTGAAAAAGTAAAATATTCAAAAAATATACAGCTTAAATTTACAATTTCCCATTGAAAAAGCATATGCTATGTGATATAATTCACCCGTAAACAAATTAAAGAAAAGAGGTTAAGCGATTATGAAATATGTTTGCAACGTATGCGGCTGGATCTATGACGAAGCTATCGGCGATCCCGACAACGGCATCGAGCCCGGCACAAAGTTTGAAGATCTTCCCGATGATTTTGTTTGCCCCCTTTGCGGAGTAGGCAAAGACGATTTTTCGGCAGAATAATGATGCCGCCGAGAAATTCCGCTTTAATCGGAATTTCTCAAGGACAAGGGAGTCTCGCTAATCGCGGGGCTCTGTTTTTTGAACGGAAGGTGTGAAGAAATGAACATTACCAAAGACATCAAATATATCGGCGTAAACGACAAAGCCATTGACCTTTTTGAGGGACAGTACATTGTACCCAACGGTATGGCTTATAATTCATATGCCGTTATTGACAAAAAAATCGCAATTATGGACACGGTTGACGCCGCTTTTACTCACGAGTGGCTTGACAACATTGAGGAAGCTCTCGGCGGCAGAAAGCCCGATTATCTTGTGGTTCAGCACATGGAGCCCGACCATTCGGCTAATATCGGCAACTTTATGAAAGCCTATCCCGATGCTCAGATTGTTTCCTCCGCAAAGGCTTTCGCAATGATGAATAACTTTTTCGGCACGGATTTTGCAGGCAGAAGCATCGTTGTCGGTGAGGGAGACACTCTCGAGCTCGGCGCTCATACGCTGACCTTTGTAACAGCTCCGATGGTTCACTGGCCCGAGGTTATCGTAACATATGACAGCCTTGACAAGGTTCTCTTTTCCGCTGACGGCTTCGGCAAATTCGGTGCGCTTGACGCTGATGAGGATTGGGCTTGCGAAGCGCGCAGATATTATGTCGGCATAGTCGGCAAATACGGCGCTCAGGTTCAGGCTCTGCTTAAAAAGGCGGCAAACCTTGACATTGAAAAGATCTGCCCCCTGCACGGCCCAATTCTAACCGAAAATCTCGGCTACTATCTTAACCTCTATAACACATGGTCGTCCTACGGCATTGAAAGCGACGGCATTATGATTGCCTACACCTCCGTTTACGGCAACACCAAAAAGGCGGTTGAACTGCTTGTCGAAAAGCTCAAAGCTAAGGGCTGCCCCAAGGTTGTTGTTAACGACCTTGCCCGCTGTGATATGGCGGAGGCTGTTGAGGACGCTTTCCGCTACGGCAGAATTGTTTTTGCAACAACCACCTATAACGCCGATATCTTCCCCTTTATGAAAACCTTTATCGAGCATCTCACCGAGAGAAACTTCCAAAACCGCACGGTTGCCTTTATCGAAAACGGAAGCTGGGCTCCCCTTGCCGCAAAGGTTATGAAGGGAATGTTTGAGGGCTGCAAAAACTTAACCTTTGCCGACACAACGGTTAAAATCAAATCCGCTCTCAACGATGAAAGCAAGGAACAGATTGAAGCCCTTGCAGATGAGCTTTGCCGCGACTATCTGGCTCAGAGCGATGAAACCGCTGACAAAAACGACCTCAGCGCACTTTTTAATATCGGATACGGACTTTATGTTGTAACCTCAAACGACGGCAAAAAGGATAACGGACTTATTGTCAACACCGTAACTCAGGTTACAAACACCCCCAACCGCGTTGCCGTAACCATTAACAAAGAAAACTATTCTCACCATGTTATTCAGCAGACGGGAATTATGAATGTTAACTGCCTTTCGGTTGACGCACCGTTCAAGGTATTTGAGAATTTCGGCTTCCAAAGCGGAAGATCAGTCAACAAGTTTGCCGACTGCACTCCCCTTCGCAGCGATAACGGACTTGCTTTCCTGCCGAGATATATCAATTCCTTTATGTCTCTGAAAGTTGAGCAATATGTAGATCTCGGCACACACGGAATGTTCATCTGCTCCGTTACCGAAGCCAGAGTTCTTTCGGACAAAGAGACGATGACCTACACCTATTATCAGAACAATGTTAAGCCCAAGCCTCAGACCGAGGGCAAAAAAGGCTTTGTTTGCAAGATTTGCGGCTGGATTTATGAGGGTGACGAGCTGCCCGATGATATCGTATGCCCGCTGTGCAAGCACGGCGCCGCCGATTTTGAGGAAATAAAATAATCCGACTTTAAAGAGCAATCCCCGAATTCCGAGCCACACGGCGCCGAATCCGGGGATTTTGTTGATTTTTTCAAATGTAAAGACATTTTTCCAACCTTTTTTCAAAACACCGCACTATATATTTGAACACGCGCCGAGAGGGTGAAAAGATGGATAAGCAAAACGCGGATTTGATTATAACCGAATATTACCGAAAGCTTTACGGCTTTGCTCTGTCAAAAACGGAAAGCATTGACGAGGCTGAGGAGCTTGCTTCAAGAGCCGTTCTTGAGGTTTATTCCTCGCTTCTCACGGCAAATGACATTTCCAACATTAACGGCTATATATATCGCATTGCCTGCAATGTTTATGCAAAATATGTTTCAGAAAGCAAGGAGAGCGCGCACCTTGCGTTGGAAACGGTCAATGTGCCCGTAAGCGTGGATTTCACAAGAGAAATCATTGATGAGCAAACCGCCAAAGCGCTCCGCCGCGAAATCGCTTATCTGTCGGAAATTCAGCGAAAAACAGTTGTTATGCACTATTATGAGAATATGAAGCTTTCCGAAATTGCCGAAAAGCTTTCAATCCCCGTCGGCACGGTAAAATGGCATCTTTATGAAGCCAAAAACACTTTGAAAGAAGGCATTGAAATGGAAAGAACCCCCGGAACGCTCGGAATTAACCCGATAAAGCTTGTCGATATGGGTCACAGCGGCTATGCGGGAAGCAAGGGCGATACCGCCGATTTTTTAAGCAGTAATCTGGCGCAGAACATCGCTTATGCCGCATATCACAGCCCGAAAACGGTTTCGGAAATTGCCGAGGAGCTTGGCGTTTCACCTATTTTTATTGAAGACGAGGTGCGCCGCCTTGAAGAATACGGCTTTTTGGACAAGCTTGCGAAAAACAAGTACCGAACCAATATTTACATTACCGAAAGCACAAAGGAAATTGACGAAAAGCTCCGCCTTTTGCATCAAAAATATGCCGGGATAATCTGCGAAAGGTTTATTCCCGCCGTTTTTGAAGCGATGCAAAAAATTGACCGAAGCAGGATTTATATTCCCGATGACGATTTTAATTTTCTTATGTGGGCGGCAGTTACGCTTGCGATCGGCAAATCAGAGCTTAAAAGCTACAAGTTCAACATTATCGATAAATACAGGGTCAAAAGAAAAGACGGCGGAGAATATCTGGCAACCGCGAGGGTCGAAAAGGATTATGAGGTCAGCTTTAACGCCAAGCTTTACAAAACCTGCGGCGATATGAACTGCAAAAGCGTTAAATACAAGGCGGAAAGCTGGCAGTTCAACACATATTACGACAACCGCAGCGGAAATTGGAGAGACAACCCCTATACCGATTATGACAGCCTTTATGAACACATCACGGGCAAAATCAAAAAAGATGACGCCTCGCTTGAAAAATACCGCAGACTCCATGACAAGGGATATTTAATCAGCGATGAAGACGATAAGGTTAATGTTATCGTAACAACATATTCATCAAAGGATTTCTTTGCTCTGCTGCCCAAAACAGGAAAGTATCTCTCAAACGAATGTAATGAGTTTAACAAAACTTATTTTGAGCTGACAAAAGAAACGGTTTCGGAGCATATGCTGCCGCTTCACAAAGCAATTTGCGGCTTAATGTTTTCAGACAATGTAATGAGAGCCGCCGTGCTTGAACAGCTTGTCAAAACCGACGTGCTGAAGCTCCCGACCGAAAAGCAAAAATACTCGCTTAATACAATTCTGTTCTGCGACACACTTCCGAAAGAATAAACAAGCCGCATATATAAAAAATCCGAACTCTCTGCCTTTTGCATCGAGTTCGGATTTCTGCTTTGTGGTGGACGTTAACGGACTTGAACCGCTGACCCTTCGCACGTCAAGCGAATGCTCTACCAGCTGAGCTAAACGTCCAAATCTGCGCCGCTTTATCGGCGCAGGTGATATTATATATTAATCTGTGTATGTTTGTCAAGTGTTTTAAAAGATTTTTCTGTTAATTCTCAAATAATTCCCGCCTGCCCGTGTGCGGCTCGTAATAAGATTTCAAATATTCCGCAATTTCTCTTGCATCGCGGTATTCCCTGTAAAGAACGCTCAATTCGCTTTTCAGTTCATATGCTTCGTTTGAACAAATGCTGTTATTCAGCGCTCTCAGCTCTCCTCTTTTTTTAGCAATTCTTTCCTTTACCCTTGAAGCCGCCGCTTCATATTCCTCACCGAGTTCACGCATTGTTTTGTTATTAACCATTAAATTCTCCTTTCAAAATAAAATCCGCCGTAACGCCGTAAAGACTGCTGAGAGCCAAAAGCTCGTCCATCTGAATTGCCGCGCCGCTCTCAAGCTTTGCAAGCCTTTTTTCCGGAATATCCGATGCCTCGCTGACGGCGGCAATGCTCAGATTTTCCGCCAAGCGAAGCCTTTGCAGCCTTTCGCCGACTGAATTGCCCGAATTTTTCCGCGCGGCGGCAATGACCCGCGCTCTGCCCAAAACAAGCGGAGTTATGCTCTCATCCGCCACACCCTGCTGATATCTGACCGCATAAGACAGAATCTTTTCAAGCTTTGCCTGGGCTCTGCCGAGAGTGCCTTTAACGCTCGATGCGGCGATATTTCTTTTCCGTGCAATTTCGGTCAGAGTTTTTTCCTCAAACCAAAAGTCGTTTATTACTTCTCGCTCGGCTTCGGTCAGCTCCTTCTGAATTGCCTTTTCCAGCAAAAAAGACATATCAACCTCTCGCTTGCGCCAGGCATAGGCGGCAGGAGCCTCGCACGCATTGCAGCACCGCCCGCAGCAAGCAAGCTGCGCCGCCCGTATTTCTTCTCTGCTCGGATATGAGGGCATTTTGAGTTCAGACTTTTCCTGTTGCTTCATTTTCGCCTCCATAAATATTAGTTGTACTATTGATTATAGCGAACATTTGTTTGATTGTCAAGCGATTTTGCCGATTTATTCTGATTTTCTTGACAATTAATAATAGTTATGCTAATATTTATAAGAAACCAACGAAGTTCGCTTTTAAGTTAACATCATCCCGTCGGAGGTTAGAAAATGAGTATAATCAGAGAGTTAAGAAAAAAAGAGGGACTGTCTCAGCAGGAGCTTGCGAGCCTTTGCCGAGTTCATCAAACTGCGGTCAGTCAATGGGAAAACGGCAGAACGGCTCCGGATTTAGAGAGTCTGAAAAGACTTTCGGATATTTTCGGAGTTTCGGTTGAGAAGCTAATAGGCTCTGAAATGCCTGCCGATGAAAACAAAATTCCCGGATTTTCAAGCATCAATGCCGCAGGCGCGGCAGAGCTGATAGGCGAAAGTAAGATGTTTGCGCTGAAAGTTGCCGGTGAAGATATGCTGCCTACCCTGCGCCCCGGCGACACCGTTATTGTTTCACGCTCCGCCGGAATTGAAAACGGGGACATCGTTGCCGTCACGGTCGGCAGCAGCAACGCATATATTAAAAGGATAATAAAAAAGGACACAAGCGTTTTGCTTGTGTCCGAAAACCCGGCTTTTGAGCCGCTGATTTTTAATTATGATGAAGTTAACACCATGCCCCTGTGCATACTCGGAAGGGTAACGGAAATGCGCCGAAAGCTTTAAGCTGCGAGCATATTAACCGCCGTTGAGAGCTGATTATCTTCATTCTGTGCGAGCAAATCAAGATTGAGCGGGTCGCCCGAATTGAGAGTAACCTCAACGGTCGGCTCAATTCCCACGCCGTCATATACTGCTGCCGCGCCTGCTCTCGGCTCGATGAGAGCAACTGTCAGAAGCACCGCTCCGCCGTCTTCAAGCGGGAAAAGCTCCTGCATTGTGCCGATGCCCGCAGTTTTTGTGCCGACAAGCTGAGCCTGACTGATATCGCGCAAATCGCATGCAAAAAGCTCGGCAGGTCCGCTTGTGTAATTGTTAATCAGCACGATAAAAGGCATTGTAATACTGCTGTTTTCTGCGGTAAAAATCTTCTTTTTATAGACATTGCCGTTTTTATCCTTTGCAACGGCAATATTATCGGAAATCGCGGGAACAATAACATCTATCGTCTGTGCGGCGTAATCAATGCTGCCGTCCGAAGTGTTGCGGACATCAAAAATCATACTTTCCGCGCCCTGCTCAATGAGCTTCTCCGCCGCCGCTTTGAATTCTGCGGCGGTATTTTTATAAAAACCGCTGATTTTTATATATCCGACATTTCCGATAAGCCTGCTGCTGACGCTCGGAATTGAAAAGCCGAGCATCGGCTCGACAACCTTTGTTTCGCCGTCTCTTTCATATTCAACCGTAACGGTGGAAAGCCTGCTGCCGTAAAGCAAATCTCTCATTGAAGTATAGTTGCTCATTGTAACGGCGGTATTATCAATCGCGGTTATGGCGTCCATCGCTTTAAGCCCTGCCTTTTCGGCGGGCGAGCCTTCGTAAACATAGGTTATTACAAACTGACCCGTCTGATAATTATATGCAGTTTCAACACCTATTCCCGAAACGCCGCCTTCAAGCTTGGCTGTGTAAGCCGAGTATTCCGCGGAGCTCAGATAGATGTTGCTTCCCTCACTCAAGCCGTTGACATAGCCCTCGGCGAGAGAGGCATTGAGCCTGCTTTGGTCATCAACAGAGCCGTAATAATAGTTGGAAATAATCTTGCTGATTTCATCAACCGACTCATAGGTCTGTGAACGCTGAGAAATGTTGCTGATTATATTGCTGAATATCTGCTTTGAAACAACCATTGTTGTCGCAAATGTTGCGGCAACGGAAATGATTATCAGAGATATACATAATCCGAGTGATATCTTTTTGTTCATAATGAACCTCTCTTAAAAAAGGCGGCAAAAGCCGCCTTTAATAATTATACCGTGTGCCTTACGGCTGTGAAACATAATTGAGCGGATTAACTCTGCTGACCGTGCCGTCCGCCTTTTTAACCCTGACCTCAAAGTGAAGATGCGGACCCGTTACATTGCCGGTTGCACCGATAATTCCTATCTTTTCGCCTTTTTTAACAACCTGACCGACTCTTACGAGAATATTATCGGAATGTGCATAGAGGGTCTGAGTTCCGTCGCCGTGGTCAATAACGCAATAATTGCCGAAGCCCGAGTTCCAGTTGCCGTCATTCTTTGCGATGATAACCTCACCGCCCTGAGCGGCATAGAACGGCTCACCTCTTGTGTTGCCGTCCGCTTTAACAATATCTATGCCCCAATGCGGTGAGCCGTCGGAATAAGCGGGATAGGTTGCCGTGAGGCGAGTCTTGCCTTTGACGGGCCACATCATATCGCCGTCGTTTTCGTATGATTCGTCGGGAACATCGCCCTGTGACGAGCCGTGCTGTCTGATGTATTCGTCAATCTCGGCTTCAAGGGCTTCGCGCTCTGCTTCCTGCCTCTTAATTGCGGCTTTATAAGCGTCGCTTTCCTTATCCAAATCCTTGATAATACCCTGAACCTCCTGATATTTGCCCGTTACATCTTTTTTCTTTGACTCCTGAGCGTTTTTGCTGCTCTCAAGGTCGTCATACTTGGCGTTCATTGTGTCCATCTGAGAATCAAGCGTGGTTTTCTTTTCTTCAAGCTCGGTTTTGCTGCCTTCAAGCTCTGTCTGAAGCTCGTTAAGCTCACCGACTTTTGCGGTCAGCTCCGAAATAAGCTGACTGTCATTTTCTGAAACACGGGTGATAAGCTCTTTTCTTGCAAAAAACGAGGATAAATCATCGCTCGTAAACAGGAGTTCAAGCGTTGAGCCTTCGCCTGACATATAGTTTTCACGAATTCTTGCCAAAAGAAGCTCTTTTGTGTCTTCCATCATGGTTTCCGTTTCAACTATCTGAAGCTCGGTTTTGCTGATTTGAGAATTAATGCTATCGATATCTGCACTTGTGGAATCAATATCGGTTTGCAGCTCGTCGATATCATCGCTTATCATACCTATGCTCTCATCGAGCAAATCAATCTGCTCCTCGATGCTGTCAATCTGACCATTAAGCTTATTGAGCTTTTGCTCGTTTGTCTTAATGTCGCTCTGAACATCTGCAAGCTCTTTCTGATTCTGTGCAATTTCTTTTTCGAGCTCTTCATATCTCTGCTGCTTCTCTTCAAGAGTTTCCTCCGCTGCGGCGGAAATCGCCGAAGCCGAAACAAACAATGCAAATGCCATTGCCAAGCAAAGCAATCTTTTCTTGGATTTGAAAAACTTAGTCATCAAGCTCAACAAACTTCCTTTCCTTAAGATATTTCCTTATGGATGTTGCGCTGCCGAAAACGCCGGTGAAAATGCCGATACCTACAAAAGCCGCAACAAGATAAGGAGCATAATCAAGGAAACTGACTCTTACATCTCCGCCTAAACCGGAGAGCATTGTTGTGAATGAACCGAGAGCAAATTCATAAATACCCCAAACCGCTCCCGTTGCAAGCAGACCGGCTATGATTCCGATAATGATACCTTCAACCATAAACGGCCAGCGAATAAATGAATTGGTTGCGCCGACGCTTTTCATAATGCTGATTTCAAGGCGGCGGCTGAACATTGTTACTTTAATTGTATTTGAAATAATAAACAGCGAAACTATAAGCAACAGGCCAATCATACCTGCGCTTATGTAAGTGACGGAGTTTCTGACACCTTCAAGCTGCCTTGCCAGAGTGCTGTTTTCGTAAACCCTCTGGATATTGCTGAGCTTCTTTATCTCGTTAACAACTCCGTCAAAGCCCGCCATATCGCTGACTGTTACGCGATAAGCATTGGGAAGCGGATTTTCGTCAAGGTCTGAAAGATACTGCCTGAGACCGTCATCAAGCTCAGAAAGAATTTTTTCATAAGCAGGACCTTTGTCAACATTTTCAACCGACGCAATATTGTCAAGCGTGCGAAGCTTTTCGCCGAGCTTGATATATTCATAATCGCTTGCGTCCATATCGACATAAACCATAATTACATTTTCAGACTCAATTCCCGA
The DNA here is from genome assembly GCA_051881535.1 of Acutalibacteraceae bacterium. Lineage (GTDB taxonomy): Bacteria > Bacillota > Clostridia > Oscillospirales > Acutalibacteraceae > CAG-177. The sequence continues at coordinate 66,386 of JBJEQB010000049.1, forward strand.
AATAAAGGCTTCGATATTGACGAGAATCATAAACGCTATTCCGATAATCATAAGACAACTGAACAAAACGGTTACCGAAGCAACGGACATCAGCTTATTAACCTTAAGATTGCGAAAGCCTTCCTTTGTAAGATATCCGAGATTTCCCATCAATCGTCACCTCCGGTCACTGTGAATTCTTCTTTGATTTCGACCGTTTCAAAGCTTTCGGCGGAATCCGAGCCGCCCGCATAAGCGGAATAATCCTCCTCGGGCGGAACAACATATTCATTTGAAATCTCACTGACTGCGTTTATATGAGAGGTTGCCGCCTCACGAATGAGCGCGCCGCCGTCAGAAACAACGCTGCCTTTATCAAGAATGATAACGCGCTTGTCAAAGCAGCGCACAAGGCTGTGCTCATGAGTAACCATTATAACCGTGGTTCCCGCTTCGTTAAGGCGCATGAGCAAATCAACAATCTCATAGCTCATCTGCGGGTCAACGTTACCCGTAGGCTCGTCCGCAATGATTATCTCCGCATTGTTTGCAAGCGCTCTTGCAAGCGCAACTCTTTGCTGCTCGCCGCCCGAAAGCTCCTTGGGATAATTTCTCGCCTTGTCGTTAAGCCCCATAAGGCTCAGGACATAAGGCACTCTGCGACGAATTTTCTTTTCTTTTGTTCCTATAACGCGCATTGCAAACGCGACATTATCAAAAACCGTCATAGTAGGTATAAGCCTGAAATCCTGAAAAACTATGCCGAGCCTGCGGCGGAATTTAGGAATATCACGCTTTTTTATTTTGGTAAGATCAACATCGTCAACAACTATCGTTCCCGAGGAAGGAACCTCCTCGCGCATCATCAGCTTGAGGAAGGTGCTTTTGCCCGCACCCGAAGAGCCGACAACGAAAACGAATTCGCCTTTGTCAATCGTAAGATTTATATCTTTTAAAGCATGTGTGCCGTTATCATACTTTTTGGATACATTGGTAAATTGAATCACAGTATCATATCCTTTTAGTATTATTTTGAGAGACTAAACCATGGCAACATTGCTGCATGTTTTAATTAATCAGATAGCCGATTAATATTTAACCGGCCTTGCGTCAAGATATTTCTTAACCATAAGCGCAACCTTGAAAACGATGGCATCGTCAAATTCGCGCAGGTCAAGACCTGTGAGCTTCTTAATCTTTTCGAGCCTGTAAACAAGCGTATTTCTGTGAACGAAAAGCTTTCTTGAGGTTTCGGAAACATTAAGGTTATTCTCAAAAAATCTCTGAATTGTAAACAGCGTTTCATGGTCAAGGCTTTCTATTGAGCCTCTTTTGAAAACCTCTCTGAGGAACATATCGCAGAGAGTGGTGGGGAGCTGATAAATAAGGCGCGCAATGCCGAGGTTTTCATAGCTGACAATGGTTTTCTCCGTGTCAAAAACCTTTCCGACCTCAAGGGCAATCTGCGCTTCTTTGAAAGAGCGTGCAAGGTCTTTTATTCCCTCAATGGTTGTTCCGATGCCGACGAGAACATGGGTATAAAGCTCCGTGCTCAGAGAATCCGAGATGGAGCGGGCAAGCTTTTCGAGATCTTTTGTTTCGATATTACTGCGAACCTCTTTAACAATGGCAATGTCATGCTCATTGATATTGATAACAAAATCCTTATTCTTATCGGGGAAAAGATTCTGAACCGCATCGAATACCGCCGCATCATTATGGTCTGTTATTCTGATGAGCAGCACAACTCTCGTGGCCTCGGAATTAAATCTGAGCTCACGCGACTTCAAGTAAATATCGCCGGGAAGTATGTTGTCAAGAATAACATTTTTAATAAAGTTGCCCCTGTCGAATTTTTCTTCATAGTATTGCTTGAGATTTTCAAGCGAAACACAGCAAACAGCCGCAAATCTGCCTGCAAGCTCGTCCGTTCCGTCAACGAAAACCGCATATTCCGTCTGAATATGAGAGCCGAAATTGCAGAAAGTATATCCGTTGATGTAATGAAGCTCATTGTCTGCAAAAACATCGCTTGCGGTTGAAATAACCTCGCCGATTTTACTCAGCTCGCTGCAAGCAATAATGGTTCCCGTTTCATCAATGACGCCGAGAGTTCTGCCTACTGCGTCACGCATCTGGTGAACAAGACCCTGAAAAATTCTGTTAGACATAATTATTACCCCTCAAACTTGATTTGTTTTTTCTTCTTAGCGAATTTATACAAAATGACCATCGGGACATATACATTTTACACAATAACAAACCTTTTTGCAATAGAAATCTTCGGTTTTTTTCAATATTTTTTTGAATTTATTGTGAATTGCGGTCGGTTTTTATTGAATTTTAACAAATTTTTCATTTTGCACCGCCGTCAAACGGCTCTTTTTGAGTTACTGAACCGACAGTCATTTTCCCGAAAAAAGCATTTTTGAGCAAGGCGGCTTTGTTGATTTTTACCGTTAAAATATCCTTGCAAAGGATTAAAAAATTAAAATTGGTAAAAAACGCCATATGAAATTCAGTCAAAAATGCCCATGTAAATATCACACAAAATCAGGCTCGGTTTTTTGTGGAATTTATCCTAATTCATTTTAGTTTTTTACATTATATATGCGTCTGTTTTCAAGACATACTATATCTGTAATCACCGATATTCAGGCGAATTTTATTGCTGTTAAGCAATAATAACAAAAAAGATAAAAAAATGTGACAAAAAAATTACAAATTTTTTTAACATAGGGCTTTTCAAAACCGATAACAGATGTTATAATATTATGGATTTTGAATATAACCCGTTGTTCACTATATACAAAACTCAACGAAAGAGGGAACACGCTTGGAGAAAATTATAATCAACGGCGGCAAACCGCTTCACGGCGAAATAGAAATAAGCGGAGCCAAAAACGCGGCTCTTGCCATTATTCCCGCCGCCATTCTTTCGCAGGATGTGTGTGTTATTGAAAACCTGCCCGTTTCCATCAGCGATGTCAGCTATATGATGAAAATTCTCAAGCACATCGGCGCAAAGGTCAGGCTTCTGAGCAAAAATTCAATCGAAATAGACTCACGCCATGTTGATTCATATATAATTTCAAACGATATGACAAAGCACCTCAGAGCGTCCTATTATTTTATCGGCGCGCTTCTCGGGCGCTACGGCAGAGCCAAGGTTGCAATGCCCGGCGGCTGCTACCTCGGCACAAGACCCATTGATCAGCACATCAAGGGCTTTGAGCTTCTCGGCGCAACCGTTTCCGTTGAGGATAACGCTATCGTTGACGCGAGAGCAGACGAGCTTGTCGGCAGCCCCGTTTATCTTGATGTTGTTTCGGTCGGTGCAACTGTCAACATTCTGCTTGCCGCAGTTAAGGCGCGCGGCTTAACCGTTATCGAAAACGCCGCAAAAGAGCCTCACATAGTTGACCTTGCAAACTTCCTTAACTCAATGGGCGCAGATGTCAGAGGCGCAGGCACGGATGTTATCAAGGTCAGAGGCGTTGAGCATCTTCACGGCTGCACATATTCAATTATTCCCGACCAGATAGAAGCCGGCACTTATATGGTTGCCGCGGCGGCTACTCAGGGAGATGTCCTTATTAAGAATGTTATACCCAAGCATCTTGAATCAATCTCAACCAAGCTCATAGAGTGCGGTGCAAATGTTGAGGAATTTGACGATGCCGTCAGAGTTTCACTCAGCGGCAGACCCGGCAAGTGCAACATCAAAACAATGCCGCACCCCGGCTTCCCGACGGATATGCAGCCTCAGATGGCGGTTCTTCTCGCCCTTGCGGACGGGACAAGCATTATTTCCGAAAGCATTTGGACCAACCGTTTCCGTTACACCGAGCAGCTTAACAGAATGGGTGCCAACATCAAGGCAGACGGTCAGCTTGCCGTTGTTCAGGGCGTTGAACAGCTCAAGGGCGCACCCGTCAGAGCGGACGATCTGCGTGCAGGCGCGGCTATGCTCATAGCGGGTCTTGCCGCAAAGGGAACAACCGAAATTGAAGATATTCTTCATATTGACAGAGGATATGAAGATGTTGTGCAAAAGCTTCGCGGCGCAGGCGCAGATATCAAAAGAGTGTTCTGCCCCGATGCAAACACACTCACAAGCGCGGGCTGAATTAAAAAATATCAAACGGGCTGTTCCCGGCGGAACAGCCCGTTTTCGATAATCGGAAGGATTATTATGGCAAGATTTTGTTCTTTATTTTCATCAAGCAGCGGAAACTGCACTTACATAGGCAATTCCCGCAGCGGCATACTTATAGATATCGGCGTCAGCGCCAAAAAGACCGAGCAGGCTCTCAGCGGCATAGGCGTTGACCCCTCTTCAATCAACGCAATTTTTGTAACGCACGAGCACACCGACCACATTAAAGGAATTAAGGTTTTTGCCCAAAGATACGGAATAACCGTTTATTCCTCGGCGGGTACTCTTGCGGGCATTGAGGAGGCAAATGCGATATCGCCCGATACCTGCGCCGAAATAATTCCCGACAGCGGAATTGAAGCGGACGGATTTTTCGTGCGCCCGTTCAGAACTCCGCATGACAGCCGCGAAAGCACCGGCTTCAGCGTTGTAACGCCCGACGGCAGAAGAATATCGGTTGCAACCGATATCGGCAAAATGACCGACACTGTTATGGCGGCAATCAGCGGCAGTGACCTTGTGCTGCTTGAATCAAACCATGATGTGGGAATGCTCCGAAACGGACCTTATCCTTTCTTTTTAAAAGAGAGAATTCTCTCCGACCGCGGGCATCTTTCAAACGAATGCTGCGCCGACGCGGCGGTTAAGCTTGTTGAAGCAGGCACAACAAGATTTGTTCTCGGCCATCTGAGCCGTGAAAACAATATGCCTCAGCTCGCCTTTGAAACAACCCGCGCGGCAATGACCATGGCGGGAGCAAAAGAAAACACCGATTATCTTTTAAGCGTTGCGGGCGATTTCAATCCCGTTATCGCGTTATGAGTCCTCTTCCGCCGCCGAAACCGCAACGGTTGTCAGGTGGCGCATATCATCGGGATAAGAGCTGTCAAAAACATCATAAACTCTTTTGTATTCGCCGCTCTGCGCGTCCTTTATGACGGTTGATTTGTTTTTGCACAGCAGCTCCACAAGTGAATACATATCTATCCATATCTGATTGTTCCCCTCCTTCTGCACCTCGTTGAATATGAGCTGCATACCGAAATGCAGGTGAGGAACAGTCATTCCGTTAACATTTTCCTCAGTTGAATAGCCGGTCATTCCGAGATATCCGATAACATCTCCCGCTTTAACGCGCGAGCCTATTTTCAGCCCCTCGCTGTAAGGCTTGTTTCGCCTGAGATGGGCATAATAATAGGAGCGTTTTCCGTCAAAGCTTCTCACGGCTATCCGCCAGCCTCCGTATCGGTTCCAGCCCATTGCTTCAACCGTTCCGCCCTCAACGGCGATAATCGGCGTGCCAATCGAGCCAATCAAATCATTGCCTAAATGCCGTCTTTTATACCCGTATGACCGCGAATCCCCGAAATCGTCATAGTGGCTGAACCAAAAGCCCTCCGCAATCGGAGAATAGGCTTTCAGTCCGTAGCCCTCGATTACTTTTATACCGCCGTTTCCGTCGGGCGCCGCCTTTGTGTATTCGCCCACAAGCCCCGATAAAACAGCGCCGTATGCCTTTTTATAAAACGAATAATATTCATTTTCGCTCATCAGCATATCTGGGGTCATATCCTCCCCGAGCGCGTCAACAAGCTTATCAAGCTGTGAGCGCTTATATCCGCTCCAATGACCGCCGTTTTTGCAGGCAAGGTAAGCCAGAGTGTCTATCCACGAAAGATGGCGCGGCGTGCCGTAGGTTTTGATATCAAGCTCCATAGTGTCGCTCAAAGCCTGATATGTAACCGAAAAATCAACCCATTTAATATATTTCTCGGTTGTTTCGCTCGGCGCGGCAGTTGCCGATGCGTCGGAAGCTCTTTCCGCAAGCTTTGCGCCCGCGGCACAGCAAACAAGCGTAAACAGGCAGAAAAACAGCACGAGCAGCCTTTCCCTGAGCTTTTTCAAATGCATCACTCCCCCGCTTTGAGCGGCAGAAAAGAAAGCGCCGCTTTCCGTTTATTCTATGAAAAAACTTTATCTTTAATGACGGAGGAAACCGCTTATGATGAACATTAATATCATCTGCATCGGAAAGCTGAAAGAGGATTATCTGCGTATGGCTTGCGCCGAATACGAAAAAAGGCTCGGCTCATTCTGCCGATTAAAAATCACCGAGCTTTCTCCCGCCCGCCTGCCCGACAACCCGAATCCCGCTCAAATTGAAGCAGCTCTCAGCGATGAGGGAGAGCGTATTCTCTCAAAAATTTTGCCCAATGAAGCCGTTTTTGCGCTCTGCATTGAGGGCAGGGAGCTTTCCTCCGAGGAGCTTTCAAAAGAAATTGAGAAATGCGCCGTTTCGGGCTTCGGCTCGCTATGCTTCATAATCGGCGGCTCTCACGGTCTTTCCCCCAAGGTCAAAAGCAGGGCAAAATTCAGGCTTTCAATGAGCCCCATGACCTTTCCCCACCAGCTTGCGCGGGTTATGCTCTTGGAGCAAATCTACCGCTCGTTTATGATTTCAAGCGGCGGAAAATACCACAAATAGACTTTTTCGTTCAAAAACCGTTAAAAATATTAGTCAGTTTTGCGCCCTTTTCGCCTGCGTTTATTATAATTTTGTTCAGTTTACCAAAACTTTGAAAAATTGAAAAAATTAATCAAAAAACTGTTGCATATTTGCATAAAAACGGATAAAATATATTCGGTCAAAATTTGAACTAATTTTTGGAGGTAATTTACCATGGCAGTTAAAGTTGCAATTAACGGTTTCGGCCGCATCGGCCGTCTTGCTTTCCGTCAGATGTTTGGCGCAGAAGGCTATGATGTTGTTGCTATCAACGACCTTACCAAGCCCTCAATGCTCGCTAACCTTCTCAAGTATGATACCGCTCAGGGCGGTTACTGCGGCAGAATCGGCGAAGGTCTCCACACCGTAAGCGCCGATGATGAAGCAGGCACCATCACAGTTGACGGCAAGACTCTTACAATCTATGCAAAGGCTAACGCCGCTGAGCTCCCCTGGGGTGAAATCGGTGTTGATGTTGTTCTTGAGTGCACAGGTTTCTACTGCTCAAAAGAGAAGAGCATGGCTCACATCAATGCAGGCGCAAAGAAGGTTGTTATTTCCGCTCCCGCAGGCAACGACCTTAAAACTATCGTTTTCTCAGTTAACGAAGATACACTTACAGCTGAAGATCAGATCATTTCTGCCGCTTCATGCACAACCAACTGCCTTGCTCCCATGGCAAAGGCTCTCAACGATTACGCTCCCATCCAGAGCGGTATCATGAGCACAATCCATGCTTACACAGGCGATCAGATGATTCTTGACGGTCCTCACAGAAAGGGCGACCTCAGAAGAGCACGCGCAGGCGCTGCAAACATCGTTCCCAACTCAACAGGCGCTGCAAAGGCTATCGGTCTTGTTATCCCCGAGCTCAACGGCAAGCTTATCGGCTCCGCTCAGAGAGTTCCCGTTCCCACAGGCTCAACAACAATCCTTACCGCAGTTGTTAAGGGTGCTGATGTTACCAAGGAAGGCATCAACGCTGCCATGAAGGCTGCTGCTTCCGAGTCATTCGGCTACAACGAGGATCAGATCGTTTCTTCCGATGTTATCGGCATGAGATACGGCTCACTCTTCGATGCTACTCAGACAATGGTTGCAAAGATTGCTGACGATCTCTATGAGGTTCAGGTTGTTTCATGGTATGACAATGAGAACTCCTACACAAGCCAGATGGTCAGAACCATTAAGTATTTCGCAGAGCTTGCGTAATTAACACAAAGCGTTTTCTCAAAGGGTCGGCGGTCTGCCGACCCTTTTTTGAAATATGAGAGGTTTTTATGGATCTTAAACGCCTTGACAAATTAATAGCGCTCAACTGCAATGTTTCCCGAAAGGATGCAAGAAAGCTCATAAAAGACGGCGCGGTGACGGTTAATTCCCGCCTTGCCGTGCGTGCGGAGGAGCTGATTGACACCGATGTGGACGAAGTATCTGTAAACGGTTACACCTTTACAGCCAAGGACCATATCTACATTATGCTCAACAAACCGCAGGGCGTTATCAGCGCCACGCGCGATCCCGCAAAGCCAACCGTTGTTGACCTTATTCCCGACAATCTTAAAAGGCGCAGTATCTTCCCTGCCGGCAGGCTTGACAGAGACACCACAGGGCTTTTAATTATAACGGACGACGGCGCTTTTGCCCACAAAATAATGAGCCCGACGCACCATGTTTTCAAAACCTATCAGGCAGTTCTGGAGTTTCCGATTGACGAAAACGATATCAGAAAGCTTGAGGGCGGAATTACCCTCGGCGACGGCACGGAATGTCTGCCTGCAAAGGTCAAAAGCTTTACGGTTGACGGACTTCCCGCCGCTGAAATCAAGATAAGAGAGGGCAAATACCATCAGGTTAAACGAATGTTTTTTGCCCTCGGCAACAAGGTCTTGCAGTTGAAACGGATTCAGATTGGCTCGCTAAAGCTTGACCCCGAGCTTCAGCCGGGTGAATGCCGCGAGCTGACCCCCGAAGAGCTGGAGCTTGTTTTTACAGACGAAAATCAGGATTAAAATAAACACATTATCACGGCACGGGCGGCATATTCTTTATCAATATGCTGTTTAAACGGAGCGCGATAATGTGTTTGTTGTTTTAAATATGATAAAACCCTGCGACGGATTTTTTGCAAGAGCGAAGCAAAAGAGAGAAATTGCACGCGCTCAGGCGCGCACCTGCCGCAACGAAAAGGGACTTCCCTTTTTTATACTTGATGTTTTTGAAGAAAAAAGCGGCGTTGACTGGGCTTTGACTGCCGAAAAATGCGGCAGATATGCTTCGCGCGTGATTGCGCCGAGAAGCCTCGCTCTGCCCGACAGCAACTTGGTTAAAAGATTTGTGCCTTCCTTTATGAATTCGCTTTTAATTTTCAACACCGCCGCGGAAATAATATCAATGGCAAAGCTGCCGCCCGAGAAAATCTGCATAACGCTGACCGACAGAACCGCCGTTCACGCTTCAAGAATTTGCAGACTGCTCCCGCTTGCCGCCTGCGTCAGAGTTATAACGGCTCAGCCCGAAAGATACGCCGCCGCCTGCTCGCGCGCCATGAGCGAATACGGCGCTTCACTCGTGATCCGCCCGTCATACGAGTCGTCGGTCAAACCCGACATTGTTATCTGCTGTGACGGAGCGGTCACCTGTAATATGAGTAACGCGGCAATTTTCACATCAAAACGCATAAACTGCGGCAAAATCAGATTTTCGGGCAGCGGAACTCTGCTCACGGCGAAGCACACTGAGCTTATACCGTCCTCAATAGATACGGTTGATTTTGCGGGAGCATTAACCGAGCTTTGCGGCAGCAGCGAATACAAATCATCGGTTTTTTCCGAATTGGATATAAGTTGCTCCGCCTGCGCGGTCGGTCAACCCGAAAAATGTCTTGAATGTTACTTCAAAAACAGCGTGCCCGCATCCGCAGTTGCAATAAAAGCTTGACATTCACCTATATATTATATATAATATAGCAGAATGGCAGATTATACCGATTAACTTTTAACCAAAAGGAGATATCTCAAAATGGAAAAACAAACAGTCTTTACCCGTGAGGATTATAACAAGCTCAGCGAGGAGCTCAACAAACTCAAAACCGAGGGAAGAGACGACATTGCCGAAAAGATAAAGGAAGCCCGTTCTCACGGCGACCTTTCCGAAAATGCCGAATACGACGAGGCCATGAACGAGCAGGCAAAGCTCGAAGCCGAAATTGCAAAGCTCGAGGCTGATTTGAGAAACGCAAAAATTCTCGATGAAGAGGAGCTTACAACAGAGGCTATCCACATCGGCTCAAAGGTTAAGCTTTACGATATGGAATACGATGAAGAGGTTGAATACAAAATTCTCGGCAAGAGCGATCTTGACAACGGCATAATCTCTGACCTCTCGCCCGTAGGCTCTGCTATTATGAACAAAAAAGTCGGCGATATTGCCGACGTTCACACACCCACAGGCAAAGTAATCAAAATGAAAATTCTCGCAATTTCCAAGTAAATTTAAAATATGCGGCGATGGGACTCGGGAGCGCAGGCTCCCCCTGTCGCTTTTTGACATTCCAAGGAAAGGATACAACACTATGTCGGAAGAAAAGAATGTAACCGCCGCTCCCGAAGCGGAACAGGCTCAGGATGTTAATGAGCTCAGACAAATCAGAATAGAAAAGCTCGAGGCTCTTCAGGCGGCAGGCAAAGACCCCTTTACCATCACCACCGCCGAGCAGAGCATAAGCTGTGCAGAAATCACCGAGCGCTTTGAGGAGCTTGAAAACTCCGATGTTTCGGTTTGCGGCAGAATGATGAGCCGCCGCGATATGGGTAAGGCTAACTTTATCGATATCAGAGACCGCAGCGGCAGAATGCAGGTTTATGTTAAGATTGACGAAATCGGCGAAGAAAGCTTTGCGGATTTCAAGAAATGGGATATAGGCGATATCATTGAGGTTAAGGGCTTTGTTTTCAGGACAAGACGCGGCGAGGTTTCCATCCACGCCAAGGCTCTGCGCCTGCTCACAAAATCGCTCCAGCCCCTGCCCGAAAAATTCCACGGACTGACCAACACCGATGTCCGCTACCGCAAGCGTTATCTCGACCTGATTATGAATCCCGAGGTTAAAGACACCTTTGTTAAACGCTCGCTGATTATCAGAGAAATCAGAAAATATCTTGACTCTCAGGGCTTCCTTGAGGTTGAAACTCCCATTCTCGTTGCAAATGCGGGCGGTGCTTCGGCAAGACCGTTTGAAACTCATTTCAACGCTCTTAATGAAGATTTCAAGCTCAGAATTTCGCTTGAGCTTTATCTGAAGAGACTTATAGTCGGCGGTATGGAAAAGGTTTATGAAATCGGCAGGGTTTTCAGAAACGAAGGTCTTGACACAAGGCATAACCCCGAATTCACTCTTATGGAGCTTTATCAGGCATATACCGACTATAACGGCATGATGGATTTGACCGAAAATCTTTACAGAACGGTTGCTCAGAATGTTCTCGGAACAACCAAAATCGTTTATAACGGCGTAGAGATGGATTTGGGCAAGCCCTTTGAGCGCATCACGATGATTGACGCCGTTAAGAAATATGCGGGAGTTGATTGGAACGAGGTTTCAACTCTTGAAGAAGCAAGAGCTCTTGCGGACAAGCACCATGTTGAATATGAGCCGCGCCATCAGAAGGGCGATATCCTCAGCCTTTTCTTTGAGGAATTTGCCGAGGAGCATCTCATTCAGCCCACCTTCGTTATGGATCATCCCATTGAAATTTCTCCGCTCACCAAGAAAAAGCCCGGCAACCCCGGCTATGTTGAGCGCTTTGAGTTCTTTATGAACGGCTGGGAAATGGCAAACGCCTATTCGGAGCTTAATGACCCGATTGACCAGCGCGAGCGCTTCAAGGCTCAGGAGGCTCTGCTTGCTCAGGGCGACGAAGAAGCAAACACAACCGATGAAGATTTCCTCAACGCGCTTGAAATCGGTATGCCCCCGACAGGCGGCATCGGCTTCGGAATTGACAGAATGTGTATGCTTCTCACCGATTCCTCCGCTATCAGAGATGTTCTTCTGTTCCCCACAATGAAATCTCTTGACGCTGCTCAGAAAGCCGATAATGCAACCGTCAAAGCTGATGCTCCCGCCAAAGAAGAGGAGCCCGAAGTTATTGATTTTTCAAAGGTAGTTATCGAACCTCTCTTTGAAGATACGGTTGATTTTGATACATTCAGCAAATCGGATTTCCGCGCCGTTAAGGTCAAGGCTTGTGAAGCGGTCAAAAAGAGCAAGAAGCTTCTTCAATTCACACTTGATGACGGCACGGGAACAGACCGCACGATATTGAGCGGTATCCACGCTTTCTATGAGCCCGAAGAGCTTGTAGGCAAAACTCTTATCGCTATCGTCAACCTTCCCCCCAGAGCGATGATGGGAATTGACTCCTGCGGTATGCTTCTGAGTGCAATCCATGAGGAAGAGGGAGAAGAAAAGCTTCATCTTCTTATGGTTGACAGTCACATTCCTGCCGGTGCAAAGCTCTATTGATATGAAAATATCCGTTGCACTTGCCGCCTATAAAGGCGAGCAATTCATAGCTGAGCAGCTTGATTCCATTCTCTCACAGCTCGGCGAAAACGACGAGATAATAGTTTCTGACGATTATCCCGAGGGTAAAACCCGGGATATCGTTCTGAACCTTCAAGCGCAGGATAAGAGGATAAGATATATTGAGGGCAGCGGCAAGGGCGTTGTTAAAAACTTTGAGAACGCTCTCAAAGCCTGCTCGGGTGACATTATTTTTTTGTCGGACCAGGATGATGTCTGGCTCCCCGATAAAGTTGAAAGCGTAATGGCTGAAATAAACTCGGGCGCCGACCTTGTGCTTCACGACGCATCCGTTGCCGACGGCAAGCTCAATATTATCAACCCCTCTTATTTCTCCGTTATCGGTTCAAATCTATCTTTCAGCGGCAATCTTATCCGAAACACTTTTGTGGGCTGTTGCATGGCTTTCAGAAGGCAGGTTCTGCTTGACGCACTCCCTTTCCCCGAGGGGCTGCCGATGCATGATTGGTGGATTGCTCTTGTTGCTCTCAAAAAGCACCGCAAAGCGGTTCTGCTCCGTAAACCCCTTATTCTGTGGAGAAGACACGGCGATAATGTTACGGGCGGCAAAACCACACTTTTTCAGAAAATCCGCTGGAGAGCAAAGATTATTTTATCTTTGGCAAGTATAAAGTAAATTTTCCAATATGTGCCTTGGAAAGGAAAAATGAATAAATGAACAAAACCGTAACCGGCTGCATAGTGACCTATAATAACATTGCAACCATTGACAATGCTCTGGGCTCACTTTTCAAATGCACCGAGGCTCCGTTCCGCCTTTATGTGGTTGATAACGGCTCCACAGACGGAACAGTTGAGCATATTGAAACGCATTATCCCGAGGTTACGCTGATCCGAAGCAATTCAAACATAGGCTTCGGCGCAGGGCATAACCTTGTTATTGATCTGCTTGATTCCGATTATCACGCAATAATCAATCCCGACATAATAGTTAAAGACGATGTTATTTCAAAGCTTTCGGCATATCTTGATTCAAACAAAGATGTTGGAATGGTTTCGCCCGAAATCAGATTTCCCGACGGCAGGCTTCAAATTCTCGGCAAAAGGAATCCCCGCCCCTGCTATCTTGCGGCAAGCAGAATGAGGGGTAGCGGAGAGCCCGGAAAGCTTCTGCGCGAATACGCAATGATGGATCACGATCTCTCAAAGCCCATCGATATTGAAAACGCCACGGGCTGCTTTATGTTTATCAGAACCGAGCTTTTTAAGGAAATCGGCGGCTTTGACAAACGGTATTTTATGTATTTTGAGGATTGCGACTTAACCCGCGAGGTTAATTCAAGATGCAGAACGGTTTATTACCCCGGAGCAACCGTTTATCACGAATGGGGCCGCGAATCCAAAAAGAACTTCAAGCTTAAGCTTGTTCAGATTAACTCCATGATGCACTATTTTGCCAAATGGGGTTTAAAATAACAGGCGGAAACGGAAAATTATGAAATACTTTAAGAATTTTTACAAATACAGATATCTGCTTTATGAGATAGTCCGCAAAAACATAAAGCTGCAATACAGAAATTCCGTTCTCGGAATTTTCTGGACCTTTCTTCAGCCGTTGCTTACAACGCTCGTGCTAGTTATGGTATTCAGCAATGTTTTCGGCTCGCGGAACGCTTCGATGCTCAATTACCCGATATATCTTCTCTGCGGCAGACTGATTTACGAATTCTACACGCAGTCAACCAAAAGAGCGATGCGCTCCATCAGAAACAGCGCCTCCGTTATTAAGAAAGTATATGTGCCGAAATACATTTATCCGCTTTCAAATGTTATTTCAACCTTTGTAACATTTTTAATTTCTCTCACGGTGCTTGCCTGCTTCATAATTTATTTTTACTTCTTTTCGGACAAGCAGCCGAACATCACCCCTTATATTTTCCTCTCCCCCGTTCCGATACTGGTTTTGCTGATTCTGTGCGTTGGAGTCGGGCTTATTCTGAGCACTCTTGAGGTATTCTTCAAGGATGTTGAATATCTCTATGAGGTTTTCTGCATGCTGCTCTTTTATATGACCCCGATTTTTTACAGCGTTGACCAGCTTCACATCACAAACAAATTTTTCAAAATGGCTCTTATGGCAAATCCGCTCTATTCCATTACAAATATGTTCAGGAGCTGTGTGCTTTACGGCGAAATGTTTAAAACCTCGTGGCTGCTGTATTCGCTCGGCTTCAGCCTGCTGACGGTTATAATCGGTCTGTGGGCGTTCTATAAAAATCAGGATAAATTCATCCTTCACATCTGACCCTGTCTTTTTTGGAAAGGAACATTTTATGAGCAAACCTGCAATAGTTGTTGACCATATGAGCATGATGTTCAATCTTAACAAAGAAAAGGTTGACAACATAAAAGAATATTTTATAAAGCTTGTTACAAGAAAGCTTCATTTTACCGAGTTCTGGGCGCTCACCGACATCAGCTTCACCGTTGAAAAGGGCGACAGAGTCGGCGTGCTCGGCTTTAACGGAGCAGGCAAATCCACCCTGCTTAAAGTAATTGCGGGCGTTCTCAAGCCCACAAAGGGCAGCGTTAAGGTTAACGGCGTTATCGCTCCGATGCTTGAGCTGGGAGCCGGATTTGACATGAATTACTCCGGCAAGGAAAATATCTTCCTTTACGGCGCCACAATGGGCTATCCCAGAAAATTCATCGAGGAAAAATATGACCAAATCGTTGAATTTTCCGAGCTGAAGGATTTTATTGAAGTGCCCGTCAAAAACTATTCCTCGGGCATGAGGGCAAGGCTCGGCTTTGCAATCGCAACCGCCGTTGAGCCCGAAATCCTTATTCTTGACGAGGTTTTATCCGTCGGCGACGCAAAGTTCAGAAAAAAGAGTGAGGCTAAAATCCGCTCAATGTTTGACAAGGGAATAACGGTTTTATTCGTTTCCCACAGCACGGAGCAGATTCTGAACATCTGCAACAAGGCTATAATTCTTGACCACGGAAAGCTTATCGCTCAGGGCGACGCAAAGGAAATATGCGATAAATACAATCAAATGGTAAAATCAAAGTAACCGAAAGGAATGAGACATATGGTTTTTGCCGCAGTTTTCGCGGGCGGCATCGGAAGCCGCATGGGCAATTCAGACACTCCTAAGCAATATCTGGAGCTTGGAACAAAGCCCGTTATCATTCACACAATCGAGAAGTTTTTTATCAATGAAAAAATAGATGAAATTATTGTTCTCTGCCCCAAGGCATGGGTGGCTCACACGCAGGATCTTATAAGCAAATATCTGCCGTCAGGCAAAAAAATCAGCGTTATCCCCGGCGGTGTCACACGGAACGGCACTCTTGAAAACGCCATCGAATTCATTGAAAACAACTATGAGACCGATGAAAAAACCGTTATCGTAACTCATGACGCAGTAAGACCGTTTCTGACCCACAGAATAATTGAGGAAAATGTTGAAGCCGCTTTGAAATACGGCGCGTGCGACACGGTTATCCCCGCAACGGACACCATTGTTGAAAGCGAAAACGGAAAAATGATATCCTCAATCCCCGACCGCAGCAAGATGTATCAGGGTCAGACCCCGCAGTCCTTCCGCCTGAAAGAGCTTGAAAGAGTTCTTTCAAGCCTGAGCGAGGACGAAAAAGCGATACTCACCGATGCTTGCAAGATTTTCTCCATTAAAAACAGAGAGGTCTATATGGTCAGCGGCGAGGTGTTCAACATTAAAATCACATATCCCTATGATTTAAAGGTTGCCCACACTCTCCTGAAAGGCAAGGATTGCAATGATTAATGCAGTTTACAGGCTCGTTGCTCCCGGCATGATTGACATTGCCTGCACCGAGCCGGATATTAAAAACAGCGTCATCTGCCGCCCTCTTTATCTTTCAATCTGCAAGGCGGATCAGCGTTATTATCTCGGCAACCGCAGCCGCGAGGCTTTAAAAGCCAAGCTCCCCATGGCTCTTATTCACGAATGTGTTGCAAAGGTTGTTTTTGACCCTACGGGCAATTTCAAGCCCGGCGAGCTTGTTGTTCCCGTGCCGAATACTCCGATGCAGGAAGATGACATTATTGCCGAGAATTACCGCCCGACAAGCCGATTTTGTTCCAGCGGATATGACGGCTTTTTGAGAGATTATATTGATATGCCGCCCGAGCGCCTTGTGCGCGTTCCCGAGGGGCTTGACCTTAAAATAGCTTCGTTCAGCGAGCTGATAAGCGTTGCCGTTCACGCCGTTACGCGCTTTGAAAGATTTTCTCACGCGCGCAAAAACTCCATCGGAATTTGGGGCGACGGCAATCTCGGCTTCATCACCGCTCTGATCTTAAAAGCGGTTTATCCCGATGCCAAGCTTTATATTTTCGGAACGGTTTATGAAAAGCTTGCCTATTTTGCGTTTGCCGACGGCGCTTTTCATGTTGACCATATTCCCGAGGGAATAAAGGTTGACCATGCGTTTGAATGCGTCGGCGGAGAAGCGTCACGCTTTGCGATTGCTCAGATAATCGATTTGATAAATCCCGAGGGCGCAATTTCTCTTATGGGAGTGAGCGAAAGCTTTATCGGCATTAACACGCGGATGGTGCTCGAAAAAGGGCTTTGCCTTTTCGGCTCAAGCCGCAGCGGAGTTGCCGATTTTCAGCGGACTATGGAGCTTTTGGAGCAAAACCCGAAAATCCCCGCTTATCTTGAAAACCTTATAGGTGCGGTTGTTGAAATCAGAAGCATTGCTGATATTCATTCGGCATTTGCTCAGGATATCAGCCGCCATTTCGGGAAAACTGTTCTTAAATGGGAAAAGTAATGCAAAACCATTAATATTTTAAGGATTATAATATATATGAAGATATCGGTTATTGTTCCCGCTTACAACAGCGAAGCATTTCTGCGCGAAACGCTCGACTGCCTGATTAATCAAACCTTAAAGGACATTCAAATAATCGTTGTCAATGACGGCTCGACGGATTCAACCGCCGATATAATTGAAGAATACGCCGCAAAGCACCCGAATATTTTGCCTGTTTATCAGGAAAATGCGGGTGTTTCCGCTGCAAGAAACAACGGAATAGAGCGTTCCGAGGGTAAATACACAATGTTTCTTGACAGCGACGATTTGATAACCGAGGACGCTCTTGAAAATGTTTTTGCCGCTCTTGAGGAATCCGATTCGGATATGGCGGTTTTCAGAGTTATGCGGTTCGGCTTTGGCGGTGAGGAATACAATCCTATCGTTGAGGCTCTGACAAAGGAAGCCGAAATCAACTGCTTTGATAAACGCCTGCTTTGGAATTTTCTTGTGGCAAACAAATGCTACCGCACCGATATGCTGAAAGAAAGCGGAGTGCGCTTCCCTGCCCTTAAATACAGCGAAGACGGCGCATTTCTGATGCAGTTTATTTATAAGGCGCGCCCGAAAATCACGGGTGTTTACTCTGCGGTTTTGAAATACCGCCGCCACACGCCGAGCGAAGGGTTATCGGTCAGCCAGCGCGTAAATCTGAGCCTTGCCGAGGATTTTACTCAGGCGCACGCAATCGTTTACCGCGCGGCGCAGGAGGCTCTCGGCGCTTCAAAGCCCGATTATCTTCAGGAGATAATTTATAAAAACTATTTTGCGCTCATCACGGAATTTTACCGTCTGCTTTGGAACGGCGATGACGAAACCCTTGCCTTTATCGGCAAGCAAAGCGATGAGCTGAAAGCAAAGATGACTCCCGAAACTCTGAAAAAATGCCAAAACGCCGTCAGGGATATCGGCGAACCCCTTTTCAGCAAGGCTGAAATCGCCGAAAATCCGATTGTAAGCGTTATTACAAAAAATTGCTCCGAGGAATTTTTAAGCTCGCTCTATTCGCAGTCAATGCCCGTTTTTGAGCTGATTGTTCCCCAAAGCGCAAACGCTCCCGAGCGTGAAAATGTTACCGTTTTGCCCGATAAAGGCTTTTCAAAAAAAGCCAAAAAGCAGGCAAAGGGAACGGTTAAAATCTCCCTCAGCGGCAAAAAAACTCTTGATTTGCGCTTTTTAAAGGTTGTGTCAATGCTGAAAAAATCGCGCAAATTCGGCGCTTTTCCCGATTTTATGATTAAGCTCGGCGCTTTGCTGTTTCTTAAAATAAAAAGATAGCGGTGGTCGCTTTGAAAAAGCTGTTTTATTTTCTCTATGCGCTCTTTTTCAATATGAGCTGCATTTTCCCCGTTAAACAAAACAGAATTGCATTTGTCGCCCCTCATAACGGCGGCGATAAGGATTCTCTCGGAATTCTCCGCTCCTTTGCCGAGGAACGGGGTGAATATGAAATCGTAACAATTTCAACGCAGGCTTTAAAGCTTGATTTTTCGGGCTTTGCGGCTTTCGTTTCGTCCTGCGTAAGAGCGGCAGAATTTTTCACTCTGAAAGCCAACCGCCTCGCCACGGCAAAATATGTTTTTCTGAACGATAATTTTATGCCGATGGCGTCGCTGAAATTCAGCCCCGAAGCGGTTGTTACTCAGCTTTGGCACGCAGAGGGAGCCTTTAAAAAATTCGGGCTTGACGCTCCCCTGACCGCAGATGTGCGCGAGCGCGAAAAAAAGTGCTCCGAGCGGCTTGACTTTGTTATCTGCTCTTCAAAAAATGTTGCTCCGATTTATGCCCGGGCTTTCGGAGTACCTGCCGAAAAGGTTTTGCCTCTCGGCTCACCCAGAACCGATTATCTGCTCGGCAGAAATGACGCCGAGGCAATCCGCGCGGAATTTGACCGCGTCCATCCCGAATGTAAGGGCAAAAAGCTTGTGCTTTATGCTCCGACCTTTCGTGATGACCCCGAAAAAGACAAAAAACTGCTTGACAGACTTAACATAGATTTGTTTGAGCGCGAGCTTGGCGGCGAATACGCTCTGCTCGTTAAGCTTCATCCGCAAATCAATTCCTCATGCGCGCCGAGCGGCGCGATTGATGTTACATCGGGTTATCCGATAAATGACCTCACTCTTATCTGCGATATTCTGATAACCGACTATTCATCGGTTTGCATGGATTTCGCTCTGCTCTCAAAGCCCTGCGTTTTCTTTGCCTTTGACCTTGAAGAATACCAAAAGGAACGCTCCTTTTATTTTGACTATGAGAGTTATGTCCCGGGAACGGTCGCCTATGATTTTCCGCAGGTTATTGGGGCAATAAAAAATCCCCGAAACGACGAAGAAAAGCTTCGCCGCTTCAGAGATTTCAACTTTGATTATATCGACTGCGAAAACACCCGCAGGATTTTTGAAACAGTTATTTCAGCCAACTCAAAATAAGCTCGACCGCTCTTTGCGTTGACGAGCCGTCACAGGCGCTCATCTGCTCTTTTCTGAATTTTTCGATTCGGGAAACGGGCGGATTTTCTTTTGCCTGTCTGACAGCCGAAATCAGGTTTTCGCTCTCGGTAACCGTCTCGCCCGGCAGGTCATCGGGAAATTTCAGATAAAATCCGCGCTCATATTCCTTGTAATCGGGGCAATAAAATACCATCGGCACATCGAGCAGGCAGGCGTCATAAATAACCGACGAATAATCGGAAATCAAAACATCGCAAGCCGCCGTCAGCTCAAGAGTTGATTCATCGGAAAGGTCGATAATATTGGCGTATTCGCCGCCGCAAAGCTTATAATCCATAATCGGATGGCGGCGGATAACAAACACCTCATCGCTCCGAAGCTCACCGCTGAGCTTTGCCCAATCAATCTGCGGGTCATAAACAATCTTATTGCCTTTAATCTCTCTGAATGTGGGGCAATAAAGATAAATCTTCTTGCCGCGAAGCTCGGGATGCCTTTCAAAAACTCTGTTTCTCATTTCAGAAGAGCCGTTAATCAGAAAATCCGTTCTCGGCAGACCGATAGGCAGACAAACCTCCTCACCTATTCCGAAAGCTCCCGCAAAATATTTTCGGCAATGCTCCGAGGTTACGGCAACGGCGGAATACTGCGAATGGGTGGCGATTTCCTCCGCCCTTTTAAGGCGCGAGGGTGCGTCAAGCCCGAACTTTTTAAACGCTCCGCAGGCGTGCCAGAGCTGAAAAAGCTTTTGTCCCTCTCTGAGCTTTATGACCCGCATATAACGCACATAATCATCGGTAACGATAACCCTGCTTGTGAGCAGATAATAATAAGCAAGCGGTTTAATCTTTACGGAATGAGGCAGCATATGGGCAAAAATCACTTTTTTTGCGTCCAAGGCGTCATACACCGCCTTGCTGTTATCGAGCAGCTTTCCGTCGGCTCTTATAGTAAAAAACAGCACCCTGTTTCTGAGCGGCAGATGCCTGCAAACAAAGCACCAAATCCGATTTAAAAATTCAAGAATTCTGCGCCTCGTTTTGGGGCTCATCAATTTTTTCAGCAGGTTTTTCATCACTAAGCCTCCGATAAGTTATTATCGCTCTGTCATTTTAGTATACACCATAAAAATACATTGTAAAACAAAAATCCGCTCTCAACAGAGAACGGATTTTTGCATTGGCTGGGGAATAGGGATTCGAACCCCAACAAACAGAGTCAGAGTCTGTCGTGCTACCGTTACACTATTCCCCAATGTAACTCGCATGTGGGCTACGGATATATATTATACACAATTAAATGAAAAAGTCAACATTTTTATTGATAAATTTTTGAAATTATTTTATAATTTGGTTTGGCAGAGTTTTCTGCTTAAATACAGCGTTGTTCGTGGTGAAAATATGGTTAAATTTATTGATAATCCGTGTGAAAAAGAAAAAATCGCCTCTTTGGTATTAAACAGCCTGCCCGATTGGTTCGGTTTGCCCGAAAGCACGGCAAAATATATTTCGGATTGCAAGGAGTTGCCGTTTTGGGCGTATTTTTCCGAAGCATGCCCTCAGGGCTTCATTGCCTTAAAGCAAACAGGCGAAGTAACGGCGGAGATTTATGTTATGGGAGTTCTGCCGCAAAGCCACCGCCACGGCATAGGAACCGCTCTTTGGAACGCTTTTTTACAGTATGCCGAGAATAACGGCTATGAGTATGTTCAGGTAAAAACCGTTCAATCGGGTCACTATAAAGGATATGACATAACCAATAAGTTTTACAAATCTTTGGGCTTTTGTGAATTGGAATGTCTGCCTACTCTTTGGGGCGCGGAAAATCCGTGCCAAATATACATAAAATATATCCCGATAAATCGAGCCGCCGGAGGTATTTGATGACAAACAAAGAAATTCTTGAAATTGCAATGCGGCAATCCGCGTTTGACAGTTCTTGCCGTGCGGAAGATTTTAAATTGCATGAAAACAAAATAGTTATCTCAAAGCCAAGCCCCGAGGCGAGGCGTTATCTTGAACTACCGTTTTTATGCGACCTTACCACATACGGCAGCAACATAGTTGCCTCGGTTTCTCCCGAGCTTTATGAAATAACCGATGAATACATAAGCAAATATCCCGTTGAGCATTGCTTTGAAACGCCCAATCTGCAAGTGTTTATCGACAGGCTCAGACCGCTCGGAATGAATGTATGCTTTATGGCGGAATATTTTCTTCCCGACATAACTGCAAAAGCTCCCGAGCCCTGCGGCTTTGAATTAAAGCTGCTGACTCCTGCCGATTTCTCAAATCTTTACACCGCAGAGTGGGGAAACGCGCTTTGCGAAAGCCGAAAGCATTTGGATATGCTCGCTGTCGGCGCATATGACGGCGACAGGCTCATCGGTCTTGCGGGAGCATCCGCTGACTGCGACTCGATGTGGCAGATTGGAGTTGATGTTTTGCCCGAATACCGCAGGCGCGGCGTTGCCTCGTGCATCACAAAACAGCTTGCCGATGAAATTTTGGCAAAAAACATAGTGCCTTTCTATTGCTGTGCGTGGTCAAATATCGGCTCGGCAAGAAACGCCGTCAAAAGCGGATTTCGCCCCGCATGGGTTCAGATGACCGTAAAGCCCGACGAATTTATAAGCAGGCTTAACACCCGACCGTAAACCGGTTTATCATATCAAGCGGACTGTATTTTTGCAGTCCGCTTCTTGTTTTACCCGACTATCTCCCTGCTTTGTCTAAAAATAATCATTCGCGAGGTTGATTTATATTTTTTAGATGCTATAATGGTTTTAATGTCGTAAAAAGGAGGAAATAAAAATGAGCAACATCAAAAATGAACCAAAAATCACCTTTTCCCTTATCCAAGCTGTCAGAGGTCAGCTTGAGCAAAGAGCAAAATGGCTCTATCTGCTCTGCGATGAGGGCAGAAAAAGAGGGCTTGACCCCAAGGATTTCGGCAGCGTTGCTATCAAAAGATGCGGTCTGAGCCAGGGTGCCGACCTTGTTAAGCAGGGCAAAACCGACTCTCTCATAGGGCTTCGCAAAACGCTTTTCACAAAGCCCGCCCAATGGATGTTTGAAATGGATGTAAAAAAATCCACCGATGACGAGCTTGAAATCCATTTTCACTACTGCCCGCTTGTTAAAGCATGGCAGAAAGAGGGTTGCAGCGATGAAGAAATTGCAATGCTCTGCGATATCGCCATGTGCGGCGACCGCGGCATAGGCGAAGCCTACGGCTGTGAGCTTGACCTTAAAAAGGCAATCGCCAAGGGTGATGACATTTGCCACTTGCTTTATCATAAAAAATAATCGGAGATATAAAATGAAACAGGTAACAAATAAAACAATAGTGTCGTTCTGTCTGCCACAATTCGCCGTCGGACTTTTCACAACGATGCTCAACAACTATTTAATCTATTTTTATCAGCCGTCAAACGAATCGGGAATTCCGACGCTCATAACTCAGGGCGTTGTTGTGCTCGGCTTGCTTACGGTTATCGGATTTATCAAGGCCATCGGTCATGTTCTTGACGCGGTAACAGACCCGCTCGTTGCATCTCTGAGCGATAAAAGCAAAAACAAAAACGGCAGGCGAATTCCGTTTATGAGAAAATTTGCCGTCCCCTTCGGCGTTTGCGCTCTGCTTATTTTCTGCGCTCCCGCCGCTTCGCCCTGTATGCTCAACAACATCTGGGTTGCCGTTTTCATCTGGGCTTATTATATTTTCTATACCCTCTATATGATTCCCCACAATGCTCTGTTGCCCGAAATGATAAAAGACGAGGGCAAAAGAATTAACGCTTACACAATGAATTCGTTTTTCTTTGTAACGGGAAGCGCGCTCGGATATGTTACTCCGCTCTTCGTCAGCTTTATTAAAAAAGCAGGCGTTGCAACGGAAAACGCATGGCGGCTGACCTTTGCAGCTTTCACGGTTATCGGCATTATTCTGCTACTTATTCCCACCTTTACAATTAAAGAAAAAGAATATGTCAACTCCGTCAGACCGACCGTTTCGCTTATCGGCTCGCTCAAACACGCATTTTCAAACCGCCATTTCAGGCTTGTTACAATCGGTCAGCTTCTTGAGGGCACGGGAATGGCATTCTTCCAGGCCTGCATTATGTATTATGTAACATCGTTGCTGGGCTTGCCCGAGGAATCCTCGGTGCTCATTCTCGCCGTTTCAATAGCCGGTTCTCTGCTGATGTATCCCATCATCAACAAATGGGCAAAGAAAAAGGGCAAAAGAATTCCGATTATACTCGGCTGTATAGTTTTCACCGCCGCGGAATTTGCCATTTGCTTTGCGGATTCTCTGCCCGGAGAGCCAATGCCCAAGGCTCTGGTTTTTGCGCTCTTTGTTTCGTTCCCCTTTGCCGTGCTTAATATTATCCCCGGCTCAATGATGGCGGATATCATTGAATATGACACGGTTAAAACAGGCGTTAATCAGGAAGGCGTTTTCGGCGCGGCAAGAAGCTTCATAACCAAAATCGGCACTTCTCTTGCCATAATGATTGTTCCTTCGCTGACGGTTATCGGCGCGGGCGAAGGCGAAAACATCGGCAGAACAGGGCTTATGCTCACAGCCCTCGTCGGCGGACTTTTCTGCCTGGGCGCAGTTGTTGCTTTTGCCCTCTACCGTGAAAAAGAGGTTTTCTCGGTTATCAAAAAAGACGGTGCGAAAGGAAAAGCTGAAAAATGAAATACGCTTTAATCATCATTGCCGCCGTCATAATATTTATCGGAATTCTGATTTTTAACGCAATTCGGGTTACGGCAAAGGCGCGCAAGCTTACCGCTCCCAAAGAACTTGTTTCCGAAAGCAAGCAAAAGGAATATTGCGAAAAGCTCGGCAAAATGATACGCTGTGAAACCGTTTCGGTAAAGGACAGCTACGACGATACCGAATTTGCAAAGCTTCGCAAAACGGTCGAGGAGCTTTTCCCCGCCGTTCATAAAGCCGCCGAAAAGATGACCTTCGGCAGCGACTGCTGGATTTATAAAATTGAGGGCAAGGATAAAAGCCGCAATATTATGCTCATGTCGCACCATGATGTTGCCCCCGTCAGCGGCGAATGGAAGCATCCGCCTTTCTGCGGCGAAATTTACGATTCAGCCGTTTGGGGCAGAGGAACGGTTGACACCAAAACTCCCCTCTTTGCCGAATTTGAGGCTCTTGAGGAGCTACTGAGTGAAGGCTTTATTCCCGAATGTAATTTATACATCGGCTCGTCGCATAATGAAGAAATCGCGGGCGACGGAATTCCCCTTGCTCTCGAATACTTCAAGGCGCACGGGATTGAATTTGAAACCGTGCTTGACGAGGGCGGCGCAATAATCGACCCGCCGCTCGCAGGCATGAAATGCAAATGCGCCATGCTTGCCGTTCACGAAAAGGGCAGGCGCACGCTCGAGTGCACCGCGTCTCAGGGCAACACTCATCAGGGTCTTGCCGCCAACACGAACACGCCCGTTGCAAGAATGGCGGATTTCATATCCGAGGTCAATTCAAAAAATATCTTCATTCGCAGGCTTTATCCCGAAGTCAGGGCTATGTTTGAGGGACTTTGCCCCTATCTGCCTTTCACAATGCGTATTCTTTTCGCAAATCTTTGGTGCTTCGGCGGTCTGCTGAAAACGCTTATGCCGAAAATCAACCCTCAGGCGGGCGCAATGGTCGGAACCTCCTGCTCCTTTAATGAGATTTCAGGCTCTTCCAAGAATAAGAGCTGCACGGCAAAGGCTTTTCTCCGCTGTGTTAACGACAGCGACCTTGAATCGGATATAAAAGCTCTGAAAAAGGTTGCGGAAAAATACGGTATCGAAATTACAGACGGTGACGAAAACGAATATCACACTCCCGCAGATATGTCACAAAAGGGCTTTGCCTACACTCGTGAATGTGTTGCAGAGATTTTCCCCGATGTTGCAAGCGCGGCTTTCATTCTCCCCGCAGGAACGGACGCAAGGCATCTGAGCGGAATTTGCCGCTGTGTTATTAGGTTTGCGCCGATTGACATTGACAAACAGCAGTTTGCAAGTGTTCACAGCGAAAACGAAAATATATCGGTCAAAGCCGTAGGCAATGCGGTTGCATTTTATAAGCATTACATTAAAAATTATAAATAATTAATAATCGCTGTAACGAGCAAGAACGCTCATTACAGCGATTTAATTTTATACTTTATTCTGCGGTGGTTTCCTGCGCGCCGTATTTCGCGTTGATTTCCGCTTCCATTTGCTCTACATCAACCCAATCCGTTGTGCGGGTTTCATATGTGCCGTTTGCCACGGCTTCTTCGTATTCGGAAGCATAGCAAAACGGATAATCGTGGCTTAAATAATAATTGTTGATTATTTCATCATCAAAAGTGTAAAGAATATCCGCATTGTAAACCTCATCAGTTTCCTGATTTGAAAAATCCTGCGGATTCATCATCGGTTCACCTTTGAAATCTTTGACTATGATTTTAGCCCATTCAAGATTTGCTCTGTCAAAGTCTTCCCTTGAAACATTAAAGTGTTCAATAAACCTTTTCATTACCATTTGGTTTGTTTCGTTCGGGTTTTCTTTAACGACTTTTTCATACCATGGTTCAAACACTTCGCTGTCAATAATTTTTGCAAAAGGTGCGGGAATATCGTAATAATCCATTCTGTATTTCAGTAATCCTAAATCTCCTTCGCAATACAAATTTTCGACTTCCCCGCAAATATTTACGGAAGCTTCTTCATTTTTGTCTGCTGCTTGCGTTGAATTCTCGGTTTCCTGCGTTGTTTGCATTGCCGTTGTTGAAGATTCGTTGTTTTTTGCGTTTTTTCCGCAAGCGGCGATTGACATAATCAATGCCAAGGACATAATAACTGCAAAAATTCTTTTCATTCACTTTTGCCCCTCTCAACTTCTCACTCAATTATCTGTATTCGGGAGCCGCCGAAACGGCTCCCTCGTTATTTGGTTTATTCTGCAGTTGTTTCAGTTACTGCTGTGGTTTCCTGAGTTCCGTATTTTGCATTTATTTCCGCTTCCATTTGCTCAACATCGACCCATACTTCGGTTTGTGATTGATATTCTCCCTTTTCAACGGCTTCCTCATATTCAATTTCATAAATATAAGGATATTCGGGTGAGAGGTAATATTCTCTTATTATATCATCATCAAAAGTATAAATTATATCTGCGTTATACACTTCGGCTATTATCTGATTTGCATAGTCCTTTGGATTCATACAAGGAGCACAGTCAAAATTATCTTTGATTATCTTTGCCCATTCAAGATTTGCCCTGTCAAACTGCTCCCTTGTTATGCCAAAATGCTGAACAAACTGAGCCATCCTCATTTTTTCCGAGGTGTGCGGCGATTCTGTGTTGTCACGCCACTCTAGATAGGCTTCCTGACCCACCAAGTTAACAAACGATATCGGTACATTATAAAATATGGAGCGGTATTTTTGAACTGTTATTTCACCGCAATCTTCCTCGTTTTGATTAATAGCTAACGCCGATTTATATAGACTTTCTTTTTCGTCTGCGGCTTGCGTTGAATTCTCGGTTTCCTGCGTTGCTTGCATTGCCGTTGTTGAAGCTTCGTTGTTTTTTGCGTTTTTTCCGCAAGCGGCGATTGACATAATCAATGCCAAGGACATAATAACTGCAAAAATTCTTTTCATTCGCTTTTGCCCCTCTCAACTTCTCACATCAATTATCCGTATTCGGGAGCCGCCGAAACGGCTCCCGCGTTATTTGGTTTATTCTGCAGTTGTTTCAGTTACTGCTGTGGTTTCCTGTACGCCGTATTTTGCGTTGATTTCCGCTTCCATTTGGTCTACATCAACCCAATTCGTTGTACGGGTTTCGTATGTGCCGTTTTCAAGAGCGGCTTTGTATTCATCTTCAAAAAAGAAAGGATAATCGTTGCCGAGATAATACTCGCTTATAACATTATTATCAAAAGTATAAATAATATCAGCATTATAAACCTCGCTGAATTCCTGTTCCGCAAAATCCTGCGGATTCATGCAGGCATCGTAATAGACTTCTTCAACAAACTTTCCGTATTCAACATTGGCTTTATCAAAATCCTCTCTTGAAATATTAAACTCCTTTATAAAAGAAACCATAACCATTTCATTTGTATCATCTGGATATTTGCCGACAAAAAATGTTTCGCACCATTCTTCATATGTATTTTTATCAACCAGATTGCTGAAAAAAGCCGGTATTTGATAAAAACATATGCGATATTTTTGCGGATTCAGCACACCGTCACCGGCATCGCCCGAAACAAATGAGTTCCCTTTAAGTTCATTCTGAGATGTACTATTGACAGAGTTTTCGTTCACCGATTTTAAGCTTTCTTTCAAATCGTTTTCCGCGCCCGCCGAAGTTTGTGTGCTGTTTTCATTTGAATTCTTGTCTGTTCCTTTGCAGGAAATCAAAGAAACACAGAATACAAGGCATAAAAAAATTATAAGCGTCTTTTTCATAAAATCATATTTCATTCGCTTTTGCCCCTCTCAACTTCTCACATCAATTATCCGTATTCGGGAGCCGCCGAAACGGCTCCCGCGTTATTTGGTTTATTCTGCAGTTGTTTCAATTACTGCGGTGGTTTCCTGTACGCCGTATTTTGCGTTGATTTCCGCTTCCATTTGCTCAACATCAACCCAATCCGTTGTGCGGGTTTCGTATGTGCCGTTTTTGAGTGCATATTCATATTCATCGTCTGAACAAAACGGATAATCCGGGGTCAAATAATATTCGTTGATGATTTCATCATCAAAAGTGTAGATTATGTCGGAGTTATATATCTCAAACGGTTGCTGGTTTTCATAGTCCTGCGGTTTCATCGTAGGCTTATCGCCCCATTCCGCAAAACTCTTTGCAAGCGCAAGATTGGTTCTGTCAAAATCTTCACGGGAAATATTGAAATGCTGAATAAACAAAACCATAGTCATTTTGTTGGTTTCATCAGGATCGGTTTTGTATATTTCCGCCTCCCACTCGGACAATTCATCTTGATCAACCAGCAAAGCAAAATCATATGGAATCGTATAATATCTCTGCCTGTATTTTTTTGATTCTATGTATCCGCCGCCAACATCATTTTTATTCTTTTCAGAAACATTCGCGGAGATTTCTTCATTTTGGGCTACGGATTGCATTGAATTACCGTCATTTCCCGTTGTCTGCATTGCCGTTGTTGAAACTTCTGTTTCTTCCGTTTTTTTGCCGCAAGCGGTGATTGACATAATCAATGCCAAAGACATAATAACTGCAAAAATTCTTTTTGTCATGGTTTCTTACTCTCCTTTTCATCATCTCCGAACCAATAAGGTCCTCTGTATTTCATCGCTTCGCAAGTTGTGTTTATCGTTATCTTATTAGGATTATCTTTTGTTAAACTCAAACAATCCATAAAAAAGAACAACGGATTAATTGTGCTGCCGAAAATCATTTCTTTTGACGGATTGCTATCATAATAAGCTTTTTCCCCGTAAGAAAGGTTCTGATTGTTGACCTCAAAATGCAAATGTGAGGCTCCTGAGTTTCCGGTATTGCCTACATTTCCAATTATATCTCCCTTATTCACTATTTTATTTTCTTTAACAACCGGAGAATACTTCAAATGCATATAAATCGCAACATAGTATTTCCCCGTAACGGGATCCTTAGAATTTGACATAATTGCAACACAATTACCGCAAGCTTTTTCAGTATTTGTATTCACATAAATAACCTTTCCATCAAACGCAGACACAACATTATAACCATCAATGCTATTTTCTAAATCTGCATTACTTGAAATTCCGTTGGCTATATCAATTCCTTTATGCTTTTCCGGATTCGTATCTCTCCAACCGTAAGGTGAAGTGATGTATCTTCCCGGAGTTTTTCCTGCCGGCGTTTTTACAGGCCACTGCCATCCGAGGTTATTATACTGCGAAACCGTGCCTTTGGTTGAAATATGACTTATCTTAACATAGCCACAAACACCCGACTCATTACAGCCATATGCCCACTCGTCTTTATTCTTGACACCCATATCGCCGTCAACCGTGAATTTTTCCCCCTCTCTGAGAGGATAATACTCAACATGCTTTTGACCGATCGCTTTATAAATTGATGTTTCCTGCCTTGCTTTACCCGTCCAGCTCTGTCTCCACTTATACAGTGAATGAACGGTGCAAACCCGTTTCATTCCGTCCGCTTCTGCCGTTATGGTTGTTGTGCCGGGATTTATTCCCTTTACGGTGTTTGTATCAGCGTCATATTGAACAATATTGGTATCTTTAACAGTCCATTTTACTTCTCCGGGATAATTAGCTGTCAGCTTATAATTATCTCTGATTATACCGTCCGCCCAAACATCCATATCGTAACGGTTTAAATAAAGAAAAGAATCAACCTTTTCTTTAAGCTTGGTATATTCAACAAAGCCGTCATGCGCGTCGGAGCCTTTGAACCTGATGTAGCAGTATTCATCATATTTTCCGTGAATTTCGCACTTGCCTTCCGTTAATGCCATTTCAATATTCGGCGAAGAATTGAGAACAATTCCGATCATTGCAATATGTTTGAGCATGCGTGAAACAATTTCCAAAATACTTGATAAGTCAAAATTAACCGCAGCAATATTGCTTGAGGCTGTCGGCTCTTCATAAATCAGCGTTACCAGATTGACCATGTTGCTTGACTTTTGGGTATCAATCGGCTCAACACAGTATACCCTGATTGTATCACTTACCGAACCGTGTTTGTCTTTGCAGGTTATATCGGCATATCCGTTTGAACTTATGCCGTTTATCAAGCCGTTTTCTGTACATGAAATAACATTGGAATCGCTTGAAAACCACTCAACCGAACCAAAAGACGAATTTTTATATTCTATTGATGCGTTAAGCTGAATGGCTTCGCCCCTCTTTATTCCGAACTGCGGATAAATTGATATGCTTTCAATCGTTTCCATAAATTCGGGACTTGCATCTGCGGCAAAAGCAAATGAATTCAAAACAAGAGCAAGGCACATAAAAACCGAAAAAACCGAAACCGTTTTTGATAAGAGCTTTTTTCTCAAATCATTTCCTCCTTAATTTTAATATAAAATCATTTTGTTGTCAAATTACAATTTTGTTACACTCCTCCTCTCTTTTTGTAACTTTTTGTCATAACTCCTCCCTTCTTTTATATCTGAAACCCCTGTATTTTCAATAAAATCAGGGAAAAAGGCAAAAATTCGCAATATTTAGGTAAAATTAATATAAGAAAGCAACTGCGAATTGCAAAGATATTTTTTAATTTAATTTTACTGATTTTAATTCTAACAGAAGTTTTTGCGACTGTCAATGACTTTTTGTGACAAATTGTCACAAAATTATTTTGCAACATTGTGTTTAAATTAATAGTTTTTTAACAGCAATGGAATATGTCTGAAATGCAATATCTCACGCACATTCGGGCATTTTTCTCTTTGTCATACGAAACAGAAAAGAAATCCCCGACTGCACATAATTTCTTGTATTTCAGATGCGAAGCAGTTTTGAGTGAGAAGATTTTCGTTCCTTCAAGGCGAAAATCTGCAGGAATACTTCGTGTATTTCAAAGATTTTTAACGCAGACGGAGCGGAAATAAGACCCTCAAAACCATATTTATTGCTGTTAAAAAACTAACAATAAATAATAAAATTCGCCGAAACGATTGGTTTAATCATTTCGGCGAGGCAACGCTCGGTTATGAAATTTTATTATGTTAGGGTAACGGAAATAATCCGGATTATTACCGTTACCCTAAACGCCCATTATGAAATTCAGCATCAGAGTGCCTATAACTCCGGGCAGACCGAGAAGCGCACAGGCTGACAGGGTGTACCAATTCACCGCCACCGTAACTCCGCTTATCAGCCCCACGAGATTCACCGCAAGCATTGCGGCAATGCCCTGAAACGCCGACACGGCAAAGCTTGTTGCTCCCCTCTCGCTCTTTATGACCCACCATACAACGCAAACTCCGCTTATGACTGCCGCCACAACAAATCCGAAATTCATCAAATTACCTCCCGACCGAACACCGATATTTCAGCGCACTCAAGCCCGTTTTCCTTTGCCTGCTTGAGCAGATATCTGTAAAGCGCTTTGAGCGACTGGATTTCATAAATGATTGAATCCAGCAAATCCTCGTTACACTCATTTTCAAATCGGCTGTATGCGCTCTCAAGCCTTTGTGATGTGTCCCTTATCTGCTGCAAAAGGCTGTCGGAAACAGGCTGCGGGGGGCGGCGAATTTTCTCATAATAAAAAATACGCGCCGATTTCAAATATTTTTCCATATTTTCAGTCCTCCCTCAAATATTGTATAGAAATTGTTGGACAAATATGATAGAATAATACAGCAGAAGTTAAAAAACTTGGAGTGATATATTATGAAACCCTATCCCATGAAACTTATCCCCTATGTTTCCGAAACAATTTGGGGCGGCAGAAAGCTGATTGACGAATACAATGTAAAGACCGAAAAGAAGAACGCGGCAGAGGGCTGGATGCTCTCGTGCCACGAGGCGGGCGCAAGCACGGTTGAAAACGGCGAGTTTGCGGGAGTTCCTCTGCCTGAGGCGGTTAAGGCAAACCCCGAAATCTGCGGCACAAACGCCGAAAAATTCAGCGACTTCCCGATACTTATTAAATTTATTGACGCGCGCGACAATCTTTCGGTTCAGGTGCATCCCACAAAGGAATACTGCGAAAAAACAGGCAAGGGTCAGAGCAAAACGGAATGTTGGTATATCATCGACTGCGACGAGGACGCCCAACTTCTACTCGGCTTTAAGGATAAAATCTCCCCAGAGCAGTTCAGGCAGGCAATCGAAAGCAACACTCTGACCGATTATGCGGGATTTGTGAAGGTTAAAAAGGGTGATTTCTTCTTTATTGAAGCGGGCACAATGCACGCTATCTGTAAAGGTATTTTACTTGCAGAAGTGCAGGAAAGCTCAAATACCACCTACCGTATCTATGATTATAACCGCCTCGGAACCGACGGAAAACCAAGGGAATTGCACATTGAGGACGGTGTTGCCGTAACCAAGCTTGAAAAATACTCTCAGCCCGAGTTTTGTAAAGGTGATTCACTTGACGGCGGTAAGGGCACGCTTCTTGCCGACTGCCCGCTTTTCAAGGTCAGCAAGCTTGATTTTGACGGTGAAATAAGTGAAGTTTCCGACGAAAAATCCTTTGTTTCCCTGCTCGTTATTTCGGGCAGCGGTTCTCTTGAAAGCTGCGGAGAAACGCTTACGCTTCAAAAGGGCGACAGTATTTTCATCCCTGCAAACACGGGAGAATATAAACTCAGCGGAAAGCTGGAAATAATTGAAACACGAATTTAAGGTAGAAATATGGCAGTTGTTAGTATTCAAAATCTGAAAGTGGATTTCGGCGGCAAAACGCTTTTTGAAAATGTTTCGTTTGATGTAAATTCGGGCGATTTTGTCGGGCTTATCGGCGCAAACGGAACGGGAAAAACAACGCTTTTTAAAGTCATAACGGGTGAAATCGAGCCGACCGAGGGCGGCGCATTCGTTGCAAAGCAAACAAAGGTCGGTTATCTTGAACAGCATGCCTGCCAAGGCTCGCTCAGAACGGTTTATGATGAAGCACTCAGCGTTTTTAAGCCCCTTATGGAAATTGAGCGCAAAATCGAAGAAATTTCCGCAAGAATAGATTTGCATGACGGCTCTTATTCCGAGCTTATCGACGAGCAAAACAGGCTCAATGAGCTTTTTCAGGCGAGCGACGGTTTGACATACAAAAGCCGCACTCGCTCCGCTCTGCTCGGGCTCGGATTTTCCGAAAGCGATTTTTCCCTCACCTGTGATAAGCTCAGCGGCGGGCAGCGCTCAAAGCTGAGTATGTGCAAGCTGCTGCTGAGCGGCTCTGATGTGCTTTTGCTTGACGAGCCGACCAACCATCTTGACATTGCAGGCACGGAATGGCTTGAAAGCTTTCTGCTTTCTTTCAGAGGAACGGTTATCGTAATTTCGCATGACAGATATTTTCTTGATAAAATAACCAACAAAACCGTTGAACTTTCCCACGGCAAATGCCGCAGTGCAAAAGGAAACTATTCAACCTATATCAAGCTCCGCGAGGAACAGCTTGAAAGCGAGCGCAGGCAATATGAAAATCAGATGGACGAAATCCGCCGCATTGAGGGCATAATCGAGCAGCAGCGTTCATTCGCACGCGAGCGCAATTTCATAACCGCCGAGAGCAAGCGTAAAATGCTCGAAAAGAAAAAAGCGGAGCTTGTTGTGCCCGACCCTCCCCTTTCAAAAATGCGTATGGAATTCAAGCCTGTTTGCGAAACGGGAAACGATGTTTTATCCGTTACGGGGCTTTCAAAATCCTTCGGCACAAAAAAGCTGTTTGAAAATGCCGATATGCAGGTTTTCAAAAATGAGCGCGTTTTTGTGCTTGGCACAAACGGCTGCGGCAAAACCACTCTCTTGCGAATTCTGACCCGCCGTCAAGCCGCCGACAGCGGCAGCTTCTCATTCGGCGCAAATGTAAAAATCGGTTATTTCGACCAGAGCCTTGAAAGTCTGCGCGGCGGCAAAACCGTTATTGACGAGATATGGGACGAACACCGCTCGTTTACGGAAACAACGGTTCGCGGCTATCTTGCGCTGTTTCTTTTCAGGGGCGACGATGTTTTTAAAAATGTTGATAACCTCAGCGGCGGCGAAAAAGCCAAGCTCTGCCTTTTAAAGCTGATGCTTTCGGGCGCAAATGTGCTTCTGCTTGACGAGCCGACAAACCACCTTGACATTCCGTCAAGAGAGGTGCTCGAAGCCGCGCTTGCCGATTTTGACGGAACAATAATCGCCGTTTCACATGACAGATATTTTATAAACAAGCTTTCAACCAAAATTTACCGTATGACTGCCGACGGCTTTGAAAAATTTGACGGCGACTATAACGATTATGCGGGAATTGCTCTCGCTCAGGCAAAGGAAAAGCCGAAAAAGGCAGAGAATAAAGTAAATTCATATAAGCTCCGCAAGGAACGCGAGAGCGAAATTAACCGTTTGAAAGGTAAAATCAGCCGTACCGAGGCTGAAATTGACCGACTTGACGGCGAAATCGAAGCGGTCAACGCCCTTTTATCAAGCCCCGAAACTGCGGCAGACTACGAAAAAATATTGGAGCTTACCAAGAAAAGCGAACAGCTTGCCGACAGCCAGATGAGCCTTATGACCGAATGGGAGCAAATGAATTCAAGACTTTCCGAATTAACCGAGGAGGTTTGACAATGACAAGCAATGAAATGTTCAAGGGAGCAAAATGGATTGAGTGCGCCGAAGAATCCGAAGCCCCTCTTTTCAGAAAAACCTTTGAAGCAAGCGCAGGCGAAAATGCTGAAATCACAATATGCGGTCTCGGCTTCTTTAAGCTTTACATCAACGGCAAAAAAGTCAGCGACGATCTGCTTTCACCTAACGCATCAAACTATTCCGAGCGCTACACCTCGGCATTTGAATACCCGATAAACGACAAAATGGCTTTCAGAATATACTGCATGAAATATGATATTTCAAGTTATCTGATTGAGGGCGAAAACACGCTTGCCGTTATGCTCGGCAACGGATATTACGGGCAAAGCAAGCAGCATAACGAAGGCAATGTTGCTTACGGAACGCCGAAGCTCTGCTATGTTATCGAAAAGGAAAGCGGAAATATCCTGTGTGATGAAAGCACTCTTTCTCACAAAGGTTTTATCACCGAAAACAACCTTTATTGGGGAGAACGCCACGATTACACTCTTTTGCCCGAGGGCTTTGATAAAAACGGCGCCGCTCCGTCGGGCTTTGCCAAATCGCGGGTTATTCCCGCACCCGAAAGCGATTATTACATTCAAACCTCGCCATCGGACAAGGTTATCCGCTCCGTTGAGCCGAAGCTAATCGGTACTCTTGACGGCATGGCTCTTTATGATGCGGGAGAAAACACGGTAGGCTACGCCGTTTTCAAGGGCGGCGAAAAAGGCAAAAAAATAACCGTCAGCTATGCCGAGGAATATCTCGGCGGGCAAAAAGACGGAATGCATTTTATAGAAAACTATCAGACGGACGAATTTATAACGGACGGCAGCGAGAGGGAATATATTCCGCATTTCACCTGGCACGGCTTCCGCTATTTCAAGGTCAGCGGAGCAGAGCCTGTCAGAGTTGATGTTGTTCACTCCGACTGCCCCGTTACATCGTCATTTGAAAGCGACTGCGAGCCGCTTAACTGGCTCTATGACGCTTACATAAGAACTCAGCTTTGCAATATGCATTGCGGAGTACCCTCCGACTGCCCGCACAGAGAGCGTCTCGGCTACACGGGCGACGGTCAGCTTTGCTGTGAAGCAGGCATGATGCTGCTTGACAGCCGCGAATTCTACCGCAAATGGCTCTATGATATTTCCGATTGCCAATGCCGACTCAGCGGCCATGTTCAGCACACGGCTCCGTTCATGGGCGGCGGCGGAGGCCCCGCAGGCTGGGGCGGTGCGATTGTTGAAGTGCCGATGAAATTCTATAAAACCTACGGCGACAAGGCTCTGCTTGCAGAATTTTTCCCGAAGATGCTTCATTTTCTTGATTATCTCGAGAGCCGCAGTGAAAACGGACTTGTGTGGCGTGAGGAAGAAAATGGCTGGTGTCTCGGCGATTGGTGCACCCCCGACCCGCTCAAAATTCCCGAAACGCTCGTAAACACCTGCCTTTATATCCGCTTTATGCAGCAAACAATTCAGGCGGCGGAAATTCTCGGCAGGCAGAGCGAAGCGGCGCATCTTGACGAGCGGATTAAAAAAGTCAAAAGAGCCGTAACGGTTGCATATTACAGCCCGCAGGAACACACCTTCTGCGGCGATATTCAGGGCGCTTCCTGCCTTGCGCTGAGAGTTGGCTTAGGCGATGAAAAGGTTAAGCAAAGGGTTATCGAAAAATATAAAAAGCTCGGAATGTTTGACACGGGAATAATCGCTACCGAGGCTCTTATAGGCTATCTTTTTGAGCAGGGTGAAAATCAGCTTGCATTTGACCTGCTTTCAAGCGAAAAAGAGGTTTCCTTTGCAAATATGGCGGCTCACGGAGCAACAACCATATGGGAATATTGGAACGGAATTGAATCCCGAAATCACCCGATGTTCGGCGCGGTAACAAAATATCTTTTCCTTTATCTGCTCGGAATCCGCCAGCCCGAGGGCAGTGCGGGCTATGAAAAGGTTATCATCTCCCCCTGCTTTGTTGACGGAATGAACAGAGCAAAGGGTCACATCACAACCGAGCGCGGCGTTATTTCCGTTGAATATAAAAAAATCGGAAGCACGGTAACGGTCAAGGCTTATGCCGATCCGAAAATCAAAGCGGTTTTTGAGCACAACGGCTGCCGAACCGAATTCAGCGGTGAAAAGACCTTCACGGTTGAAATTTGACGGAGGATTATATGGTCAGAATAGAAAAATACGACCCCAAATATAAAGAAGATGTGCGTGAGGTCTGCATTAACACGGGCCCCAACGCGGCACAAACCGACAAAAAGGTTCACGATTACATTCTGTCTACCTACTGCGATTATTATATCGAGCAGGAGCCCGAAAATGTTTTTGTGCTGGTTGACGAAGCGGACAAGGCGCAGGGCTATATCTTCTGCGCGGCGGATTTCAAAGAATATTCAAAACGCTTTAAGCCTTATTTAAAAAAGCTCCGTAAAATCAATATTAAGTATTATGCCGAAGCGCTCGGAGAGGTTTTTGTTTATCGGCTCTATTCCAAAAAATATCCCGCTCATCTTCACATTGACTTGAACGAGCCTTTCAGGGGCGGCGGAAACGGCTCAAAAATGATGGAAACTCTCGTTTCTCATATGAAAGCGAAAGGCGTCAACGGCATTATGCTTATCGTTGGCACGGAAAACAAAAGAGGAATTAATTTCTATTGGAAAAACGGGTTTAAAATTCTGCGGCGTTTCGGCGGCGGAACCGCAATGGCAAAGGAGCTTTAATATGCGTTACGGAGTTATTGGAACGGGCTGGATTGCAAAGTCATTCATTGACGGGGCAAGGCTGATGTGCAGCTCGGAGTTTGCGGCGGTTTATTCGCGCACTGCCGAAAGCGGAGAAAAATTTGCCTGTGAAAACAAAATTCCCAAGGTTTTTACAAGTCTTGAGGAGTTTGCAAAGGGAGATTTTGACGCGGTTTACATAGCCAGCCCCAACCGCCTGCATTACGAACAGTCAAAGCTGATGCTTAACAGCGGAAAGCATGTTATCTGCGAAAAGCCTATAACAGTTGAGCCCGAAGAGCTTTGCGAGCTTCAGGGGCTTGCACGGAAAAACGGGCTTATATATTCGGAAGCAATAATGTATATGTTCAACCCCGCAAAAGAGCTTCTGAAAAAATCGCTTTCCGAAATCGGCAGAATAACAAGCGCTCACTTTGATTTTTCACAGCTCTCGTCAAAATATCCCGCCTATCTTGCGGGCAACCTGCCGAACATCTTCAACCCCGCGCTTTCGACGGGCTGTTTGATGGATTTGGGCATTTACTGCGTTTATCCCGCGCTTGATTTATTCGGAATTCCCGATAAAATAACCGCCTGCGCGAGCTTTATGGACAGCGGAGCGGACGGAAGCGGAAGCGCGTCTTTGCTCTACCCTGACAAGCTGATAACCTTTACATATTCCAAGCTCGGGCAGGACAGGCTCGGCTCTCAGATTTTCGGCGACGAGGGCACGGTAACAATCGAGTCGATTTCAAAGCTGACAAACATTAATCTGATAGGCAAAAGCGGTGATATACAAGCGATTGCGGGCGATACTCCCAAGGAAAAGCTGATGGGCTTTGAGGCGGCTCGCTTTGAGGAATTCATAGCTTCACCAAACGACCCGTATTACGCTGTGACAAGCGAAAGAGCTTTACAGGTTAGCCGCGTTATGAAAGAAATCAGAACTCTCTGCGGCATTAAATTCGGATAAAAAGCGCCGTGCGTTAACCCACTTTGGTGGTAACGCACGGCGTTTTAATTAACTTCCTAAATCAAATTCGCACTGCATAAGTTCAATTAATCAAATATTAGCATTATTTATATGTATAGTTTATATTTTCATTATAGCGCGGATCAGGCTCAAAAGTATTATTGGTATATGTTTTACCGTTATATTTTTTACCGGGTACAGTCCAAAGATCATAACCTGTTGTTGTCATTTTTCCATTCATAAGACCAAAATGTAAATGAGCACTATAATGTTTATTTTTAGACAACCACCCGGAATTACCCGTGGAACCAATTTTTTGTCCGGCTTTAACTTTGTCTCCCTCTTTAACATTGCATGAATCAAGGTGCTCATATAAAGAACTAAAATTTCCGTCCTTATGATAAATAACTATATAGCGACCTCTTCCGCCTATTTTATCCTTGGAATCATCAGAACTTTTGCACATTACTACCACACCATCGGCAACTGCATAACAAGGATCGCCAATTTCTGAACCAATGTCAATTCCCGAATGATACCTCGTTCCATTACTCCTTGTTGACCCATGGGTACCATACTTACCTGTGATAGTCTTACTCTTCGTTGGCCAAAACAGGTTGTAATCGGCAACATCTGTTTCTGATTTGAAAGTCACCTTTCCATCATTCAAAACACTTTTCATTTTTTTAATTGTAGCCGGACCAAAGCTTCCATCTGCTTTTAAGCCTGCCGCCGTTTGAAATTTGATTGTTGTTTCCTTCGATTGCGGACCAAATGAACCGTCAACATCAATCTTATTGGCATTTAACCCCTCGTTATTAATACAATAGTTTAACGCCGCTTGCATCCATTGAACTTCTGATTGTGTTGTACTTGATGATCGAACTGCTTTTTTTCCGTTCCAATAAGCATAATCGTCTGAATTAGATGGCGCAGAGAATTTTTTGTAATTGTCATAGCCCTTTTTGTAGCTTGCTGCTGATACCGATATATTCATAACAGAAACCATGGAAATTGCACAGAGCAACAAAGCAAGAACCTTTTTTAGTATTTTCATTAAATTCACCTTCCGTTTGAATTTTTGCAACTCAGTCTTCTGATTTTTTAAGCTTAATCTTCAAAAGACAAGCAGCCCTGCCTTTCGCGGGGATAGTAGTAAGATTTGTACCAGCTGCAATACTGCCTGCCGTTGCTGTCTTTGTCGCGCGGATTCCAATAAATACATCCGTCAGCACAATTGTGTCCGCAGAACTTACCGCAAGGAACTTTGATTTCGCCGTTTTTTACTTTTGTTTTCATCTTCGATACTCCTTAAATAATTTTGATTATATCTTCACAAATGTCAATACCATCGTGCTTTCGCATAGCCTTATATGACAGTATCTTGACTTTGGGAAGTACGATTGGAAAGAATAAACTTTCAATGTTTTTAGGCATTGAGTTGAGAATTGTATTTATGTATCTTGTGTCATCTGTTGACAATCCAGGTTGAGATATCAGATGAGAATGAAACATTCCGCAAAACATTATATCATCTTTTTCCCACTCAACTATTTTAGCATTTAACTTATCAATATTTGGCTCATAAACAGCGCTTTCCGTTATGTTTGTTCCAATATCAAATTCAAAATCGCATATTACATTATCTTTACTTCCTAAGATCCCGCCTATTTCCGGCGGAACATTTGGACAAAGCAAAATATGCTTATAAACACTTTTTAAAATATTCATAAATCTTTATCTTTTTCTTAGGAACGAATATTCTTAATCTCAATCCCACTCTCCTCTTAATTTGAGTTGTCTCGTTGTTTCGTTAAACATATCATAGGCTTCTCCATAGGTCAAACATCCATGT
This sequence comes from Acutalibacteraceae bacterium, assembly GCA_051881535.1. GTDB lineage: Bacteria > Bacillota > Clostridia > Oscillospirales > Acutalibacteraceae > CAG-177. The sequence continues at coordinate 106,779 of JBJEQB010000049.1, forward strand.
ATTTGCCGCGGTAGCTTCTCTTTCCTTGCCGCTTGGTATTTTCTCTCCGCTTCTTCCGCGGAGATTACTGAATCATTTTCACTCTCATCATAGGCAAACAACAAATTAATATTTCGCTTTGTTTGCATATGAACATGGTATTCAAATAAATCATCTCTAATTTTATCTATTTGAGCACTGCTCATATCAGGAATTGAATAGTAAATGCGGAAAAAATCCTTATTCTCGTTTTCATTTACTTTATTTTTAGGTTTCTTTTCGGGGAAAATAATAAACAGAACAAAAGCTACCAATAAAACGCCAACAATAATGAAAAACCACATAAAAACCTCTCCTATAAAAAGTCAAGTGGTTAGAACCAACTTGCTGTATTTTTTTGTAAAT
>JBJEQB010000050.1:0-7276 GCA_051881535.1 Acutalibacteraceae bacterium
TTTCCAGAGTTCTCGGATTTCCTTACCACTTTCTTTTTATCATGCCTCCTTTTAATCGGCAATATCAACCGTTTTCCCTGTTTCGTAGGAAACATAAGTGTTTTCAAGCAGACGGGCAAGCTCGATGGCATCAGCCATTCCGAGCCCGTCGGGAGAACCCGTTCCGTTAATGCAGGCATTAACAAACCGAGGTATGGGTGAATCATCCTTTTCAGGCATAACATCAGGTGTGATGAAGCCTCCGTTATATTTCTGCGTGTTTTTGGTTTTATATTTCATCTCACCGTCCTGCCAGAGCAGAATGCCGTCGGTGCCGTGAACTTCAATTCTGAAAGGAGATGAAAAAGATACAAACGAGGTCTCGGAGATTCCGATTGCGCCGTTTTCAAACTCAATAAGCGAAACGGCGTTTTCATCAACGGGAGTTCCGAAAACCGAATTTGCAATTCCCGTTATTTTTTTAGGCTTACCGCAGAGATGAGCAAGGAGATACATTCCGTGGCATCCGAGATCCATCATGGCTCCGCCCGCACAGTCTTCCTTGACAAACCAATATTCGGGCAGCCACTTACCGCTGACTCCGTCGTGAGCATTGCGAATTCTGACCGTGGTAACCGTTCCGAAATCGCCGTTATCAATATGCTCTTTTGCAAATTTGACTATCGGCCAAGCCTTGCTCGGAAAAGAAATTGCAAATGTTACTCCATTATCTTCAACCGCTCTTTCAATTTCGCGGCAGTCCTGTACGGTGCAGGCAAGAGTTTTTTCTGTAAAAATGTGCTTACCCGCTTTTGCCGCGCGTATAAGAACATCCTTATGCATTGTTGTGGGAGTGCAGCAGCAGACGGCATCGATATCGCCGCGCGCAAGCAGAGCGTCAAGCTCAGGCTCAAAATCACAGCCGAGCGACTTTGCCCACTCCTCCCCTCTTGCGGGATTTTCATCCCATACGGCGGCTATTTCAGCCTTTCCCGTTCCTAAAAACTCTTTTGCATATCCCTCGGCATGAACATGCCATTTTGAAAGCATTGCGACTCTCAGCATAATAATTCCTCCGTATGCTTTTCAGATACTAAAATTTATTGTGCGGGATTGGCGTTTTCGCCGTTGCCGGCAGGCTGCTCGGGGACATTTGTCGGAGCATCCGTGGGTGCTTGGGTTTCGGCTGCCTTATCTGTTGTATTTTCAGAAACCGTTGAGGGCTGAGTTGTCTGCTCGGAAGTATTCGGAGCAGTTGTGTTCTCCGTATGAGCCTCCGTTGAAGAAACGGCAACAGTTGTTTTCTGAGCCTCGGTAGGCTTCTGCGTTGAGGGCTTCTTTGTCGTGGTCGGTTTCTTCTTTGTTGTTGAGGGCTTGCGGGTGGTAGTAACGCGCTTTGTCGTTGCTTCGGTTGATGATGTTTCGCTCTCGCTTGTAGACTCAAACACCCATGTGGTGAGGCTCTGCTGATATGTAGGCTGAGTGTAAAGCGGATAGGTTTCTGCGGCGGCAAAATAATATGTCGTTGTGTCCGTTGTTTCCGACTCCTCCGACTTTCCGCCGACCATAGCTTTAATTACAAGCGCAAGAATTACCAGAACCGCGACTGCGCCGACGGCTATGCCTGCAATTTTCATTATTTTTACTTTATCAACAGGCTTTACATATGCTCTCGCATCGGCGTTTGCATAGGGAGAAACGGGATTTTCCTCATCGGGAAACTGATTTGAGCCGTAGCTGTTGCGGTATTCCTCCTCATAATCAGCGTCGGAATCGCCGACCATTGCGGCGGCAATAGGCGCAAAAATTGCAGTTTCTTCAACGCCGATAAACGCCGCCATAACGGTTACGTTATCTTTTCCGCCCCTTTCAAGGGCTCTCTTGATAAGCTTGCTCGCAACATCCTGCGCGCTTTCGCCTGTTGAAAGAATTGCGGTTATATCCTCATCGCCGAGCATATCCGTCAATCCGTCGCTGCAAAGCAAAACAATGTCGCCGTCGTCAATATCGTCAATAACGCTTATGTTAGGCGAAAGATTTGCTTCCTCGGGAAAAACTCCGAGATGGCGCGTGAGCCTTTTGGCATCGGGAATTCTGCTGATATTATTCTGAGAAACCTGACCTGCGTCAACTATCGTCTGCGCATGGGTATGGTCAAAGCTTATCTGCTCAAGGATACCCTTTGAATAGTGATAAATCCTTGTATCGCCGATATTTACGCAGATTATCTTGCCCTTAACGGCATAAATAGCCGCAAGAGTTGTTCCCATTCGCTTGCCTCTTGCGTTTATCTCGGCGCAAATTCTGCTGTTGGCATCGTCAAGGCAGTTTGAAATTGCGAAGCTGAAATCCTCTCCGCTTTCATAAACATCCGCTGCGTGAGCCGCTATTGTTTCAACAGCTATGCCCGACGCAATGTCGCCGTAGCTCTCGCCGCCCATGCCGTCGCAGACCGAGAGATGGAACGGCTCCGCCATGCTCTGAACGAAAGCCGAACCTTTTTTTAAATCTCCGGTTGAGGTCATTCTGCCGTTGAGGTCATAGTTATCCTCATTCTCTCTTCGAACTCTTCCCGCATGGGTTACGGCGCATACATTTGCTCTGAGTTTTTTCATACGATCCCCCGTTGCTTATTTTTCAAGAATTCCTTCTTCTTTTGCCCAATCGTGCCAAATCTCAATGGATCTGAGCCTTGCGGGGCTGAGGTTATGAGAACCTCTTGTGTACCACTTCATATTAACGCCCTGAAGGCTGACAAGATATTTTGCGCTTGCGCAGAAGCCCGAATCAATCGCATTATCAAGAGCGATTATGTGCTGATGGGTCTTTCTTGCCGCTTCAAGATCGCCCTTTGTGAATTCATCCCACATTTTTACGAAAAGGCCTGCTCCGCAGGAAGTAGGAGTGGCAACAACGCCTCTTGCGCCCTTGAGATAAGAGTCATAAAGGAGCGGAATATTCGCCTGAAGAACATTGGAATCGCCCTGAACGGCTATCTTCGCTTCAATTTTGGGCATAGTGCAGGTGGTGTCCTTAATTCCTTTGATTTTGCCCGTTGCGGCAAGCTTTCCGTAAGTCTGCGCGTCAAGCAGATGAGGATGAAGACCCGGGAACTCATAAAGAATTATCGGAAGCTCGGTGTGCGAGGCAAGGTCGGTAAGATAATCGAAAAGCTCAACGGGCTTGTCGCACATACCCTTTGTTACAAAAACAAGACCGCCGACGCCCTGCTGCTCAAGGTTTTTCATTTCCTCAAGCTGGTCGGCAAAGCTATCTGCAAGGTTTGCGGTGGCATAAACGGGAATTCCGTTTGAATTTTTAACCGCAAGACCCGCGCACTTAATTCTTTCCTCAACGGTGAGCTCCATCATCTCGGAAGAACCGCAGACGGCGAAAAGATGCTGGGGCTTAAACGAAGCCTGCCAGTCAACATATTCCTCATATGCCTTGTAATCAATGGTTCTGTCCCAATTAAAGGGAGTGAGTAAAAGTGAATATACGCCTGAAAATTCGTTATACTGTGACATAAAAAGCACCTTCTTGTAGAAATTTGTGTTTACTCATTTGTGAATTATACAGCAGATATTTTTAAAAATCAATAGCAGTAAGCAAACTGTTTACTTTATTTTTAATTTATTTTGTATTGACTTTTGGCTTTTCAGCCAATATACTGTATTCACTATGCATTTTTCAGCGGAGAAGAAAATTAAAATGAACAAGCAATTTTTTAAGAATATGGCGAAGCTTGCGCTGCCGATTGCCTTACAGCAGCTTTTGGTTTCCTGCGCGCAGCTTATTGATACCGCCATGGTAACGCGGCTCGGAAATGTTGTTGTTTCCTCCGTCGGTGTTTCATCAAGATGGATATTCCTGATGAATCTGTTTTATTTCGGCATATCCTCGGGCTCTGCGGCGCTGATATCGCAGTTCTGGGGCGCGGGAGATAAAAAAAGCATCAAAAAATCCTACGGCGCCGCCATTATTTTCGGGGCGGTGGTTGCAATATCGTTCAACTGCGCGATGTTTTTTATTCCCGAGCACCTCATAAGGATATTTTCAAAGGAGCAGGCGGTTATTGACGCCGCCTCGCAATATATGAAAATAGTTGCTTTTATGGGAATTTTCAGCGCTTTCAATCAGGTTACCTGCACAGCCCTGAGAGCTACCGAGCGGGTCAACCCTCCGCTTTTCACCTCATTTGCGGCGGTCGGTCTTAATTCGCTCCTCAACTATATTCTTATCTACGGCAAGCTCGGTCTGCCTGCGCTCGGCATAAGGGGCGCGGCTCTTGCAACGCTGATTTCAACCGCATTCCAATCTCTGCTGCTGTTGACGGTACTGCGTACCTCTAAAGAAATTTTCAACGAGCCTATAAGAGATTTTTTCAGGCTGAACGCGGCATTTTTCAGGCGATTTGCAATAGTGTGTCTGCCCGTTGTTATGAACGAGGTTGCCTGGGCAATCGGCACAAACATTTATGCAATGGTTTTTGCAAGGCAGGGCAGTGAATGTTACGCGGGCTACACGATTTTCAGCTCGGTTGAGCAGATAGCCTTTGTTTTCTTTGTCGGCATCTGCCATGCCTGCTCGATAATGACGGGCAAAACCATCGGCGAGGGCAACGAGGACGGCGCTTACAAATTGGCAAAAAAGTTTTTGATAATGACGCCGATTATCGGAATAATCACGGGCACGGTTTTGATTTTTCTTCGCAACCCCCTGCTTTCTCTGCTCGAAATTGAAACGCAGGGAGCTTTTGAGCTTGCTTCAAAGCTTATATTTTTCTATTGCCTGTGGCTGCCCGTGAGAAACATTCCTTATACTCTGATTGTTGGAACCTTCAGGGCGGGCGGAGACACAAAAATCGGAATTCTTTATGACTGCCTGTCTCTTTATCTTATCGGCGTGCCGACGGTTGCATATCTCGGTCTTGTGGCAAAGGTTGATTTTATTTATCTGATTATTGCAATGTATCTTTGCGAGGATATACCGAAAACCGTGCTCAGCCTGCGCCGATTTAAAAGCAAAAAATGGATAAGAAATCTAACAAAATAAGAAAACTGCGTGCATTGCATAAAGCGATACACGCAGTTCTTTTTATTAATCAAACGCCGCAGTTACCGAATTATATAAACATTCAAAAACCTGGCGCAGAGAAAGGCGGACTATAACTCTGTAAATCGACGCGGGCACGGCCGCCTCAAGTCTGCTTTCAAAATCAGCGGAAACAAATCCGGGCTTGAAGCCGTCGGCTTCGCCGTTATCAATCATAATATCAAAATCCGAAACGCAAAGCGGATTTGCGCTGCCGAATTTAATATAGCTGACGGTTATCTGAGCCGGCTTTGAGCCGACTTTCGGAACATCGCCCTCAAACGGTATACTCACGCTTTCGCCCGGAGAAATTATGCCAAGACCCGAGCAGTCAAAATCAAGCTCAACGCCGTTGGAAACAACAGACAGAATTCTGATTTTATCTGCCGTGCCGAGGTTTTTGACAATCAGCCGTGAATCCTCGGAGCTGAGATAGCCCGTGGAGCTTTTATCAAAAGAAGCGTGAAGAGTGCGGTAGGCATGGCTTGAATATTCAAACTGAGGGTAAGCCGGGTCGGAATAGATATCCTTTATTTCGTTCGTGAGCAACAGCTTTGTAACGAGCGAGCGGGTGTAATCCTCATAGAAATACTGTCCGTGATAGTGGCTGTCAACAAACCAAGTATTTTCGGGAAGATATGCACAGGAGGCGTCAATCTCCATTGAGGGAGAAATGTGGTTATGGCTTTTATCGGAGCAAACCGTTCCGACGCCCGAATATCCCTCGGGAAATCTTTCGCCGAGCGGCGCGCATCTTGCACCTGTTACGCTTGAAACGGGAAGCACAAGATCACCGTTAAGCTCTCCGCCTGCGGCAAGGGGGCTGCCGCTTCCGCAGATTATCGATATCGAAACGCCTTTCTTGATACTTTCCCTGAAAATCTCGGGGAACGAAGGCATTATCTGATAATGCAGAATATCGTTTTTCTCAATAATCGCTTTGCTTTCCACGGGGTCAAGAAAATCTTTTTTCAAATCTTCATATAAATCCGCAGAGCAGAGCGACCATATACTGCCCCAATATTTCAGCGACGACGACAAGCCTCCGCTTGCGCCGCAAAGGATTTCATTAAGACGGGCAAAATCGTCATTTTCAAACAGCCTTGCCAAATTGCTTTCGCTGCCGAGTATTGTTTCAAAAAACGAAACAATGCTTTCGGGTGAAAGCTCAATCTCGCCTCTGAGCAGGCGGTCGGGAATATTTGTTCCTGCGAGAGCAGGAACACTCATAACAAGGCGCTCAATATCGTTTTCATCGGCATAAAGCGCAAGATAGGTTGATGAAATCAGGCCGCCGAAGCTGAGCGAGAAAATCCTGACCTTATCCGAGCCTGTGTATTCTTTTATATCGGCAATAAACGAATGGAGCTGCTGAGCAATGGTGATGGCGTCAAGGCGCGAATCATACTGAAAGCAGAAAACGCGCGAGGGGTCGGTTTCTTCCGAAAGATATTGGCAGAAAGACTTTTCATAAAGATTGTCAATGTCATTTTCAAGCATATATTTTATGCTTGAGGTTTCGGGATTATTGGGGTAATGCCCGAGCGGATAAGCCGAGCTGCCGTCGGGATTGCATCTGAGCATTTCAAGAACATAAGCCGCGCCTTCTCCGATTGTTTCGCCGAATTCGGCATTGCGACCTATCAGAAGCCCCATAAGATTAAGCGCAAAATTCGGGAAATCGTCGCCGATACGCTCGGTTATTTTGCTTGTATCAAGTCCCCATACCTTTTCTTCGTTTTCCTCACCGTAATTTACATAAAGCTGAGAGCAAAGGAAGCCCGAAATAAGCACTATCGGAGTGTCATCCTTTTTCTCTGCCGCACCCGCCCCTACGGTAAGGCACGAAATCAAAACAGCTATGCAAAGTATTATCCCTATTATTCTCCTCATATTTTCCTCCAAAGTAAGTGTTTTACAGCTATATAAATAATAACACATAAATCAGCGACAGGCAATACCTATACTGCCGTTTTTTAAACTTTTTTCTGCCGTTTTTTAAACTTTTTATTAATTCCGACTGCCGCTCGGTTTTGTCTGTTGCCAAAGAATTTACCGTGTGATATAATAATTTTATACGGCATTTATACAGAGATTTGAATATCCACACAGGAAGTTAAATAAGCTTTACCGTGAATTTTCAATGGGAAAAGGAGGCATGATAAAAAGAAAGTGGTAAGGAAATCCGAGAACTCTGGAAATA
>JBJEQB010000051.1:0-33710 GCA_051881535.1 Acutalibacteraceae bacterium
TCGCATTTGTGCCGTCAGTTGCGGCTTCGGCTCTCAAAGACGGGGTTTAATGCTTAATAACATTAAAGCGGGTGTTCCTCTTTCAGCTTCACGCAGTTACGAACATCTGAAAAAATCGGAGGAAAATTACAATGGATGCACTCAAGCTGATTGCTCAGGATTCTCTTAAATCCGAGCTTCCCTGCGTTGAAGTTGGTGACACCGTTAAGGTTCATGTCAAGATTCGCGAGGGTGACAAAGAAAGAATTCAGATTTTTGAAGGAACCGTTATCGCCCGCAAGGGCTCGGGCGTTTCCGAAACCTTTACCGTTCGCCGCGTTTCTTACGGCGTTGGAATTGAAAGGGTATTCCCCATTCATTCCCCCAATGTTGCAAAGGTTGAAACCGTCAGACACGGCCGCGTAAGAAGAAGCAAGCTTTATTACCTCAGAGACAGAGTCGGTAAGGCTGCAAAGGTTAAGGAACAGATCAGATAATGAGCATGAGGGTGTAACAATTTTGCGGTTGTTACACCTTTGTTGTTATTTTATTAATTAATTACATTTAGACCCTAAATTAGACCTTAAATTTTCGCAGAAAGGAGAGCATCATGCGCAGAATAGAGGAATTCTGGATAGAATTCAACCCTGCTCCGCCCGCCGCCGATGAGCCCGTAACCTCGGGCTTTCTGTCGCTTCTTTACGATATGGCGGATTCGGTCAAGGGCGCGGTTCTTGTTGTATTTTTGGTTTTTGCGCTGGTGTTCAGAGTTGTGGGGGTTGACGGCGATTCAATGTATCCGACCCTGCATGACGGCGATTGGGTGGCAACCACGGGGGCAAAAGCCGAGTTTGAGCAGGGCGACATTGTTGTTGTAACCCAGCCGTGGGAGCGCAATGTGCCGATAATCAAAAGAGTAATCGCAGTCGGCGGCGACACCGTTTATATCGATTTTGACAGAAGCGAGGTTTATGTTAACGGAATAAAGCTCAATGAGCCTTATATATCCGAGCCGACGCAGCTCAGCTATGATGTTGAATTTCCGCTGACGGTTGACGAGGGCAAAATTTTTGTTATGGGCGATAACCGCAATATTTCGCTTGACAGCCGTTCAAGCAAGATAGGCTTGATAGACGAAAGATATGTTTTGGGCAAAGCCCTTGTCAGAATTTATCCTACGGGAGAATGGAAAATATATTAAAGAGCCGCCGAAAATCAAATCGGCAGAGGCAAAGGAGTGGCGGATATGGAAGAAAACACAATGGAAAAAAAGAATAACGATAAGCTTGTTTCAAGCTGTTTCGATTTTACATCGATTGTTGCAACGGCTATTGTTGCGGTTGCCGTTTCGTTCATCTTCATTTTCAGAACGGTTGGGGTCAACGGAGATTCAATGAAGCCGACGCTTCATGATACCGACAGAATAATACTTTCCGCGATTTACACGGAGCCCGAGCGCGGCGATATTGTTGTTACCTGCCAGCCAAATGCTTCCGCAATAATTCCCGACACGCTTGTTAAAAGAGTTATTGCGACGGGCGGTCAGACGGTCGATATCGACTTTGATAACGGCATTGTTTATGTTGACGGCGAGGCGCTTGACGAGCCTTATATCAATGACAAAACGCATGACAGGGAGGATTTCTCCGCGCCTGTAACCGTGCCCGAGGGCTATGTTTTTGTTATGGGAGATAACCGGAATCATTCGACTGACAGCCGTGACAGGCGCGTAGGTCTTATCAGAGAAGAATATATTCTGGGCAAGGCTCTTTTCAGAGTCAAGCCCTTCGGTCAGTTCAAGATAGGTTGATTTATGAATGAAAAAATGACGGTTCAATGGTTTCCCGGTCATATGGCGAAAACCAGGCGGCTGATAAAAGAAAGCCTCGCTCTTGTTGACGCGGTGTGCGAAATCGTTGACGCAAGAATTCCCGAGAGCAGCCGAAACCCCGAGCTTGATGAAATTGTCGGCTCAAAGCCGCGCATAGTGCTGCTCAATAAATGCGACCTTGCGGACGACAGGGCAACGGCAAAAAAAATAAAGGAGCTTGCCGCAAGGGGAGTTACGGCTCTGCCCGTTGACTGCCGCAGCGGAAAGGGACTTGAAAAATTTCAGCCCGCAGTAAGAGAAATATTAAAGGATAAAATCAAGGCAAACGCCGAAAAGGGAATGGCGGGCAAGGCTCTCAGAGTTATGGTTGTCGGTATTCCCAACACGGGTAAATCTTCTTTTATAAACAGAATGGCGGGCAAATACCGTGCAAAGGTTGCGGACAAGCCCGGCGTTACCCGCGGCAATCAATGGTTCGCGATAGGGTCGGGCATCGAGCTGCTCGATACTCCGGGCGTGCTTTGGCCAAAGTTTGAAGACCCCGAGGTGGGCTTTAAGCTTGCGTTTATCGGCTCGGTCAAGGATGAAATACTTGACAGTCAGGAGATTGCGGTTCGGCTTCTGCGTATTATGCAGGTGAATTATCCCGACAGATTGGCGGAAAGATACAAAATTTCCGATTTTGAGGAGCTGGAGCCTTATGAGCTGCTTGAGCTTATCGGCGCAAAGCGCGGTATGCTCATCAAAGGCGGAGAAACAGATACGGAAAGAGCGGCGGTTATGCTGCTTGATGAATACAGAAGCGGAAAGCTCGGAAAGCTGACGCTTGACTGATTAGCGAGGAGTTGATGATTTGAGAAAGAAAATGACGGTTTTTATCGCCGTTGTTATTGTGCTTGATATAATTGCTTTGGGCGTTATATTTTTCACAAGAGGCGATTCGCGCCCAGATATCAGCGCAGATGCCCGACCCGGAGCAGACCCGTCAACAACGCAGCAGCAGGAGCTGTTTTCACGGGTCAGCTTTGTTGCCGTGGGCGATAATCTGATTCATGACACGGTTTATGAGCAGGCGGCGGCAAGAGTCAGCAACGGCTATGATTTTTCCTATGATTATAAGAATGTTGCCGACAGGATAAAGACTCCTGATGTTGCAATTCTCAATCAGGAAACGATAATTTCAACCGAACACAATGTTTCAAGCTATCCGATGTTTAATTCGCCCGTTGAAGTCGGCGAGGAAATGCTGAAAATAGGATTCGATGTTTTTAATATTGCCACCAATCATTCGCTTGATTGCGGAGAAAAAGGTCTGATATCCGCAATTAATTTCTGGAAAAGTAAAAATGCGATAACCACGGGCGCATATCTCAATCAGGCGGACTATGACAATATCCCCATGAACGAGGTCAACGGCGTCAAGATTGCCTATATCGGCTTCACGGAATCCACAAACGGGCTTTCTTTGCCGCAGGATTCCGAGGTTATTCTTGTCAGAGCGAGCGATGAAACGCTTTTGCAGACAAGGATAATGAAAGCCAAGGAAGCGGCGGATTTCGTTGTTGTGAACGCTCATTGGGGCGAGGAATATACGCATGAGCCCAATCAGAATCAGCGTGACCTTGCGGCAAAGCTTGCCTCGTGGGGAGCGGATGTTATTATTGGCACTCATCCCCATGTAATTCAGCCCGTTGAATATATCACAAACAGCGACGGCAGAAAAACCCTTGTCGCTTATTCGCTCGGCAACTTCATCTCCGCTCAGAACAGAGGACCGAGAATGCTCGGCGGCATGCTGAATTTTGAGATAGTCAAAAACAACACAACGGGTAAGGTTGAAATTGAAAATGTCAAGTTTTCGGGAGTTGTTACGCATTACGGCTACGGCTGCTCAAATATCAGGCTGTATATGCTTTCTGATTACACCGAGGAGCTTGCCTCAAAGCACGGCGTTAAGAGCAAAACCTCCGATTTCAGCCTGCAATATCTTAATGATATTTTAAATAAGGTAATTGACAAACAGTTTCTTTAATGAATAAGGCTGCATCGGCGTGCAAAATCTTCTGCCGTGCAGCCTTTATAAATACGAGGAGGAAAATATGGATTTTCAATATGAGCAGGCAGCCGCAGAAAAGGGCTATAAATCAATTTGCGGCGTTGATGAAGCAGGCAGAGGTCCTTTGGCGGGTCCTGTTTTTGCGGCGGCGGTCATTCTGCCCGAGGGCTGTGTGATAGAGGGCTTGAACGATTCCAAAAAGCTTTCCGAAAAGAAAAGGGAGGCTCTTTATGATATTATCGCCGAAAAAGCGGTTAGCTGGAGCGTGGCGAGCGTTGACGAAAAAACAATCGATGAAATAAACATTCTTCAGGCTACATATCTTGCAATGCGAAAGGCTGTCGAGGGTCTTTCCGTTCCCGCCGATTATGCGCTGATTGACGGCAACCGAATGCCGCCTCTTTCGGTTGACGGCGAAACGATAATCAAGGGCGATTCGCTCAGCCCGTCGATTGCTGCGGCATCAATAATGGCAAAGGTCAGCAGGGACAGATTTATGCTTGAGCTGGATAAGAAATATCCGCAATATCAGTTTGCAAAGCATAAGGGCTACGGAACAAAGCTGCATTATGAAATGCTCGAGCAGTTCGGAATATCCGAATGCCACCGCCGCTCGTTTCTCAAAAGCTTTGTCGGAGAAAAGAAATGATAAAAAACAAAACGGGAGTCTGGGGCGAAATATACGCCGCAAGATATCTGCGGGATAACGGCTATTCCATTCTTTCCTCAAATTATGTCTGCCGTTTCGGCGAGCTTGATTTGGTGGCGGCGAAAAACGGAGTAACCTGCTTTGTGGAAGTCAAAACACGAAATGAAAATACTGCCGTCAGACCCATGGAAGCGGTTGATGAGGGCAAAAGGCAAAGGGTTGAAGCGGCGGCAAAAAGCTTTCTTTCCTATGCAAAAATCAAAAGCACAATGCGGTTTGATGTGTGCGAGGTCTATGTTGATGATAATGACGGACTTTCAGGAATAAACTATATTGAAAACGCTTTTTGAAACGGAGGAGGAACAAAATGAGACTGTTTGATTTGCATTGCGACACGGTGGAGGAATGTTTTGAAAACAAGCTTGCGCTGAAAAATGCCGATCTCCATATCAACTTGTGTAAAGGCGAACACCTTGACGAATGGTGCCAGTGCTTTGCAATTTGGATATTCGACAAGCTCAGAGGAAAAGAGGCGGAGGAATACTTTGAGGACGCCGTGTCTTTTTTCAAAAGCGAAATTGATAAGAACAGCGAAAAAATCAAGCTGTGCAAGGATTATTCCGATTTAACTGCGGCTCTTTCAGAGAAAAAATGCGCCGCCGTGCTGACCGTTGAGGGCGGCTCTCCGTTTGCGTCTGCCGGCGGTGCAGAGAGGGCTTACAGGCATGGTGTAAAGCTGATAACCTTGACGTGGAACGGCGAAAATGAGCTGGGCTACGGCTGCCAGAGCGGCTTTGAGGACGGACTGAAGCCTGCGGGAAAACAGCTTATGAAAGATATGGAAAGGCTCGGCATCACCGCCGATGTTTCCCATCTCAACCGCAGGGGATTTTTTGATGCCGTTTCGAGCGGCGCAAGGGTGATAGCTTCCCATTCAACCTGCACGGCGGTTCTTGAAAAGCTGAGAGCCGAGAGCCCGGATAAAACCTATTGCTGCCGCCGCAGCCTTGACGACGATCAGATAAAGATACTTATTGAGGCAAACGGACTTATCGGAATGAATTTTTGCCAGAGATTCCTTGCCGACCGCGAAAAGGGCGCATTTGAACCGATTTACCGCCATATGTCGCATATTCTTGATATGGGCGGTGAAAATGTGCTTGCCATCGGCTCGGATTTTGACGGCTGTGAAATAAATCCCGAGCTTGCGGGGGTTGACAAAGTGCCTACGCTCAGGGATTATCTTGCCGAAAAAGGATACGGCGAAGAGCTTTTGGACAAAATTTTCTTCAAAAATGCCTTTAACTTCTTTAAAAATGTTTTACAAAACAGATGAGATATGATATAATATCCCGAATAGTTTTAAAAAGCGAGATGATTTGAAATGAATTATGTAAGCACAAGAGATACTTCGGTCTGCGTTTCATCGGCTCAGGCGATTACCAAGGGAATATCTCCCGAGGGCGGTTTGTTTGTTCCCGAGAGCCTGCCGCAGGTTTCAATGAGCGAAATTGAAAAGCTTGCCGGGCTTGATTATATCGGCAGAGCCAAGGCTGTTCTTTTGCTGTTTCTCACGGATTTCAGCGAAACGGAGCTTGATTCCTGCGTCAGAGGAGCTTATGAAAGCGGATTTTCAAGTGAAAAGGTTGCTCCGCTCGCAAAGCTTGAAAGCGGCGTAAATGTGCTCGAGCTTTTCCGCGGCCCGACCTGTGCTTTTAAAGATATGGCGCTCCAGATGCTTCCGCATCTGCTTACCGTTGCGGGCGGCAAAACCGCAAAGGGCACGGAAATAGTTATTCTTGTTGCCACCTCGGGCGACACGGGCAAGGCGGCTCTTGAGGGCTTTAAAGATGTTGATAACACCCGTATTCTCGTTTTTTATCCGAGCGACGGCGTAAGCCCCATGCAGAAGCTTCAGATGTGCACTCAGGAGGGCGGCAATGTTTCGGTCTGCGCCATTGAGGGCAATTTTGACGATGCTCAGAGCGGAGTTAAAAAGATTTTCACCGATAAAGCGATTGCCGCAAAGCTTGCGGAGAATTCAATGGCTTTTTCTTCAGCAAACTCGATAAATTGGGGCAGGCTCGCTCCGCAGATTGTTTATTATTTCTCGGCTTACTGCGATATGCTTTCCTCGGGTGAAATCAAAGCGGGCGATAAAATCAACATCGTTGTTCCCACGGGCAATTTCGGCAACATTCTTGCGGCATATTATGCCAAGGAAATGGGTCTGCCCGTTAACAAGCTTATCTGCGCTTCAAACAGCAATTCCGTGCTCACGGAGTTTTTGACAACGGGTGTTTATAACCGCAACCGCGAATTCTTTACAACGATTTCGCCGTCAATGGATATTCTCATTTCGAGCAATCTCGAAAGGCTTCTTTATTCTCTGAGCGGCAGTGAAAAGGTATGCGGCTGGATGAAGAGCCTTGCAGAGAACGGCAGATATGAGGTTGACGCCGAAACGCTTGAAAAAATTAAGTCAATTTTTGACGCGGGCTTCTGCACGGACGAACAGACAAAGGAAACTATCTCCCGCGTTTTCAAGGATAAAAACTATCTTTGCGACACTCATACCGCAGTAGCCGTAAAGGTATACTATGATTACAGAGCGAGAACGGGCGATGAAACGCCTGCCGTTATCGCCTCCACCGCAAGTCCGTTCAAATTCAGCGCGGCGGTTCTTGAAGCCGTTGACGGCAAAACCGACGGCCTTGACGAATTTGAAATGGTCGAGCGCCTTGCCGCCGTTACGGGCAAAAGCTGCCCCGAGCAGCTTGCCAATCTCCGCAATAAAGCGGTCAGATTTAACGGCTGCTGCTCAAAGGACAGCATGGAGGGCGTAGTTTTCGATATGCTCGGTATCTGACGGCGATTATTCGCAGCCGCAGGGCTTATTAACGGCGTTTTCGTTAAGCTTAAAGGTTGAGCATTCGGTTTCGCCGCATTTGCAGGCGCTTGTTTTGCCTACCTCGATTGTGCCTGCCGTGCAGGTTGTGTTTCCCTTATGGTAAACGCAGTTTTTGGCAAAGCAGGTTATTGCTCCGATTTCGTTATTCATCGTTTTTTCTCCTTTCGGTTATTCCGGATTATCTCCGTGCTATTATCATTTGCAGTTCACGCTGAATTATTTTTGGAAAGGATATATCTATGGCTCTTTTTACAATAGGCGATACGCATCTTTCGCTTTCAACCGGTAAATCCATGGATATTTTCGGCGGCTGGAGCGATTATGAAACAAGGCTCGAAAATAATTGGCGCAGGCTCGTTGGTGAGAATGACACGGTTGTTATTGCAGGCGATATTTCGTGGTGCATGGAGCTTGAGCAGGGTCTTGAAGATTTCAGGTTTCTCGATTCTCTCCCGGGCAGAAAAATAATTCTGAAGGGCAATCACGATTATTGGTGGGCAACGAAGAAAAAAGCGGATGATTTTTTTGGAAAATATTCGCTTAAAACGCTCAATATTCTTCATAACAACGCCTATACCGAGGGCGGATTTGCAATCTGCGGCACGCGAGGCTGGTTTTTTGACGCGGAGAGCAGTGCCGATAAAAAGGTTATTTTGCGCGAGGCGGGCAGACTGCGCGCCTCCATAAGTGCGGCTAAGGCAACGGGACTTGAGCCTGTTGTGTTTCTGCACTATCCGCCGCTGAGTCTTACTCAAAGGTGCGATGAGATTTACGATGTTTTGGTTGAAGAAAAAATAACGCGCTGTTATTACGGCCATCTTCATTCATATTCCCATACGGGAGCCTTTATCGGGGTGAAGGACGGAATAAGGTTTTCGCTTATTTCAAGCGATTTTTTGGGCTTTTGCCCCGCTTTGGTTTACTAAAATATGTCAATATGAACAAAACGGGCAGGAAAAACGGCGAAAATTTAACTAAACATAAGAAAATATAAATATATATAGAAATTTGCGAAACAATTTGTTATAATCTAAGGGTTAAAATATCAGGTGACCGTCGGGTAAATCCGAGCGCGGTTATCGGCGAGATGGTTTTTTGTCAGAAAAGCGAAAAAAGCGAAACTTTTTTCCGAACCGTCAAATTGATTTTTTGCTTTTCTGACGGAAAAGCAACCGCTGAAAACCGTAGCTGCGAGTTAATCGGCGATTACTAAAACGGAGGAATTTAAATGAGTTTAGTATCAGCAAACAAAACGGAAACCAACACTTATGCACTTGAAATCGCCATTGCGGCAGAGGATTTCAAGGCTGCCGTTCAGCAGGCCTATCTCAAGCAGAGAAAGTCAATCACAATTCCCGGCTTCAGAAAGGGCAAGGCTCCTCTTCACATGATTGAGAAGCTTTACGGCAAAGAGGTTTTCTATGAGGACGCTCTTGACATCGTTTTCCCCGAGGCTGTTTCGGCGGCTTACGATGAGGCGGGCATTACTCCCGTTGATTCTCCGCGCGACTTTGATGTTAAAACAATGAGCGTTGAAGAAGGCGTTGTTATGTCCTTCAATGTTACCGTTAAGCCCGAAATCACTCTCAAGGCTTATAAGGGACTTACCGCCGAAAAGACTGAGGCAAAGGTTACCAAAGAAGAAATCGACCACGAAATCGAGCATATGCTTGACAGAAGCGCAAGAATTATCGATGTTGACGACAGAGCTGTTAAAGACGGCGACATAACAACGATTGATTTTGAAGGCTTTGTTGACGGCGTTGCTTTTGACGGCGGCAAGGCTGAAAAATACAGCCTGACCATCGGCTCCGGCGCTTTCATTCCCGGCTTTGAGGATCAGATTATCGGCCACAGCATCGGTGATGAATTCGATGTCAATGTTAAGTTCCCCGAGGATTACGCTCCCGAGCTTGCCGCCAAGGACGCAGTATTCAAGGTTAAGCTTCACGAGATAAAGGTTAAGGAGCTTCCCGAGCTTGACGATGAGTTCGCCAAGGACATGGGTGAATATGAAACCGTTGACGAGCTTAAAAAGGGCATTGAAGAGGATATGCTCAAGAGAAAGCAGGACAGCGCTCAGCACGCTTTTGAGGACGCGGTTATCGAAGCTCTCTGCGAAAATGTTGAGGGTGAAATTCCCGAGTGCATGTATGAAAACAAGGCTAAGGAAAACACGGATTCCTTTGCTCAGAGAGTTGCTCAGCAGGGCATTGACCTTGACACATACCTTATGTATATGGGTATGGACAGAGCCGCTTTTGACAGCCAGATGAAAGAGCGCGCCGTTGCAGATGTTAAAATCGAGCTTGCAGTCGAAAAGATTATCGAGCTTGAGAATATAAAGGCTTCCGATGAAGCTGTTGCCGAGGAATATCAGAAGATGGCTGATATGTATAAGCTTGAGGTTGAAAAGATTAAAGAGCTTGTTCCCGAGGCAACCGTTGCGGCAGAGCTTGCAAAGCAGGATGCAATAAAGCTTGTTATTGACTCCGCTAAGGCAAAGAAGCCCGCCGCCAAGAGAGCTGCGGCAAAGAAGAAAGAGACGGCTCCCGAGGAGAAGCCCGAAGAAGCAAAGGCTGAAAAGAAGCCCGCTGCAAAGAAAACAACCAAAAAGAAAGAGCAGCCCGCTGAATAAGTTTTGCCTTTTCTAACTATACTTGAAATATGAGCTTTTGGAATAAACCGTGTGGCTGCATTATGCTCCGCGGTTTATTCCGCACTTGCGGAGAAAGGATTGATTTTTAATGGCATTAGTACCCTATGTTGTTGAGCAGACGAACCGAGGCGAGCGCTCATACGATATTTTTTCCCGCCTTCTGAATGACAGAATTATCGTTCTTTCCGATGAAGTAAACGATGCAACGGCAAGCGTTGTTGTCGCTCAGCTCCTTTATCTTGAAGGTCAGGATCCCGAAAAGGATATCAGCCTTTACATTAACAGCCCCGGCGGCTCAGTAACTGCCGGCATGGCGATTTATGACACAATGCAGTACATTAAATGCGATGTTTCAACAATTTGCATGGGCATGGCGGCTTCAATGGGAGCATTTTTGCTTTCATCAGGCGCAAAGGGAAAGAGATTTGCTCTGCCCAACAGCGAAATTATGATTCATCAGCCGCTCGGCGGCGCGCAGGGTCAGGCTACGGAAATTAAAATCGTTGCCGACCACATTATTAAGATAAGAGAAAGACTCAACAGAATTCTTGCCGAAAACACGGGCAGACCCATTGAGGAAATAGCGCGCGATACCGAGAGAGATAATTATCTCACCGCTCAGGAGGCTATGGAATACGGCCTTGTTGATAAGGTTATAGCTAAGAGATAAATTATCGGCAAACCCCATTAAACCACAGGAGGCAAAAGATGCCCAGAGATGACGAAAGACGGGATAAGCCGCTTGTTGCCTGCTCTTTCTGCTTTAAAACGCAGGATCAGGTCGAGAAGCTTATCGCCGGGCCGAATGTATATATATGCAACGAATGTATAGAGCTTTGCTGCTCAATAATTGAGTCGGACCCCGTTCACAAGCACGGCGATTTTGACTCGGATTCCCTGCCCAAGCCCCATGAAATCAAATCCAAGCTTGATGAATATGTTATCGGGCAGGATGCGGCAAAGATTGCTCTGAGCGTTGCGGTTTATAATCATTATAAAAGGATCGGCAGCAAAGGTAGCTCCGATGTTGAAATTCAGAAGAGCAATATTCTGCTGCTCGGCCCCACGGGCGTGGGCAAAACAATGCTTGCCCAGACTCTTGCAAAAATTCTTGATGTTCCGTTTGCCATTGCCGACGCCACAACATTAACGGAGGCGGGCTATGTCGGCGAGGATGTTGAAAATATCCTGCTCAGAATAATTCAGGCGGCGGATTTTGATGTTGAACGCGCCGAAAGAGGCATAATTTATGTTGACGAGATTGACAAAATCGCCCGCAAGAGCGAAAATCCGTCAATAACCCGCGATGTCAGCGGCGAGGGTGTTCAGCAGGCTTTGCTTAAAATAATTGAGGGAACCGTTGCCAATGTGCCCCCTCAGGGAGGCAGAAAGCATCCGCAACAGGAGTTTATTCAGGTTGACACCTCAAACATTCTCTTTATCTGCGGCGGCGCGTTTGACGGAATTGAAAAAATCGTTGAAAAGCGTTCCGAGGGCTCAACTCTCGGCTTCGGCGCTCAGATTAAGAGCAAATCCGAGGCGGCAAAAGAGGATATGATGGCAAAGGTTATTCAGCAGGACCTTGTAAAGTTCGGCATTATTCCCGAGCTTGTGGGCAGACTTCCCGTTATAACCTCTCTTAAAGAGCTTGACCGCGATTCGCTTGTTAAAATTTTAACAACGCCCAAAAACGCAATCGTTAAGCAGTATAAAGAGCTTTTCAAGCTTGACGATGTGGAGCTTGATTTTGACGATACCGCGCTTGAAGCGATTGCAGACAAGGCACTTGAAAAGAAGACGGGTGCGCGCGGACTGCGCTCGATAATCGAGGGCGTGCTTATGCCGATAATGTATGATGTTCCCTCTGACCCGACGGTTGAGAGAGTGTGCATAACGGCGGCGTGCGTCAACAGCGGAGCCGAGCCTCTCATTGAAAGAAACCCCAACAGAAAAAAGCTTAATCCTCCGCCAAAGGTCACAAAGCCGAGGTCGGCAGGATAATGTAATTAAACAAAAAGCAGGAGTAACGCTTCGGCATTACTCCTGCTTTTTTACTTTAAAATATCCTAATCTCTCGTAACCGTTTTAACCCAATTAAAGCTGTTGACCTTAAAGAATGCAACAAAGCATTTCAGGATTTGATCCGCTTTAAGGCAGGCAAAGGTGACGGCAACGGGGAATTTGAAAACAAATGCGCTCAAAGCGCTCAGCGGCAAAACGATGCACCACATAAAAATTATATCGTTTTTCAAAACGAATGAGGTTTCTCCGCCGCCCGAAACAATTCCGCAAAGGCAGGGCGCTTCATAAGCCGTGCCGATAACCGTAATGCTCAGAATAAAGATGAACTGATTGGTTATTTCAATAGTCTGCGGCGTGGCGTTGTAAAAATCGATAATCAGATTTTTGAATATCAGAAGCAAAGCGCTTGAAGCAACGCCGATGCCAAGGAAGATAAGCTGCAAACTGCGGCTGCGGCGTTTAATTGTTTCCATGCTCTTGTTTTCGCCTATGGTTTTTCCTATGAGCACGCAGGCGGCATTGCCCGAAGCGTAGCAGATAACCGTTGCAACCTGAAACAGGGTGGTGGCAATGCTGTTTGCGGCTATTGCGCTTTCAATAAGTCTGCCGATTATAGCTCCCTGAATGCTCATTGCAATGCCCCAGGAAACGCTGCTCATCATAAGCGGAAGCCCTGTTTTGAAATAATCCGATATCATCTTCTTATCAGGCGTGAACAAATCGCGCAGGCGCATTTTCAGCTTTTTATCAATGAATAAAATATAAATCACGGTAACCGCAAGCTCAATGGCTCTTGAAACCAGCGTTGCCGCCGCCGCTCCTCTTATGCCCATTTCGGGCGCGCCGAGCTTGCCGTAGATAAGTATATAGTTGAGAAAGATGTTTACGGCAAAGGAGGAGAGCGATACATAAAAGCCTATCCTGACCGTTTCAACGCTTCTCAGAATTGCCAGCAAAACGGTTGACAGCGTGAACATCATATATGTGTGCTTGATGATATCAAGATAAAGCACCGCCTGCTCGATAACGCTCTCTTTATCCGTAAACAGGCGGATAAGATTTTCGGGAGCAAGCGCCGCCCAGGCAAATATGAGCAGGGTGAATACTATTCCGAGCCACATTGCAACAGCCGAAACCCGGTGAATGGGCTTTATATCCTTTTTGCCCCAATACTGCGAGGCAATAACAGTCATTCCCGATGCAACGCCCGAAGCCGCCATATTCAGAAAAAACTGAATGTTGTTGCATATGCCCACGCCGCTCAGGGCGGTTTCGCTGTAAGCACCCATCATAACCGAGTCGGCAAGATTAACGCCGAAAACGATCAGATTCTGTAGCGCAAGCGTGAAGGTCATTGTGAAAAATGCCTTGTAAAAATCCTTGTCGTTGACCTTGAGTTTCATTTTTAATCTCCGTAGTTTCTATGATAAGATAAGCCAAAAAGCAAATAATTAATTTTTTATCAGACAAAATTTAATAAATACCTAACAATTTTTGCAAAAAAGAAAAAATAGACAATATATAAAATGTTATAATATATTCTTGCCAGCAGGGGAGCGATCGATTTATCTGCTGTGTTTTCAGGGACAAAAGAGTAAGAAAGACGGGGAATTTTTTATGAATGTTTATGATTTTGACAACACGATTTACAGAGGAGAAACGGGAGTTGACCTTTTTCTCTATTATCTCAAGCGCGATCCCAAGCTGCTCGCCGCCATTCCGTGGGCGCTCAACTGCATCACGAGATACAAAGCGCGCCTTATAACGCTCGACCAGGCGATTGAGGATTATTCGGGCGTTATTGAAGATTACTGCCGCGGAATTGAGGATATTGACGGCGACATTGAAAGGTTTTGGGATAAAAACAGCTGTAAAATCAAAAGCTTCTATCTCAGGCAGAGAAGAGATGACGATGTTATTCTTTCTGCCTGCGTTGATGTGGTGCTTGAGGAGATATGCCGCAGGCTTAACATAAAGAATTATATCGCAACCGAAACCGATGTTGAAACGCGCAAGCTCATAAGCTTCTGCTACCGTGAGAATAAGGTCAAGGCGTTCAGGGAGAAATATCCCGATGCGGTTATCGAGAATTTCTACACCGATTCATATAACGATAAGCCGATGATTGAGCTTGCTCAGCATGCATTTATTGTTAAGGGCGATAAAATTACAAAAATCAAATAACACAAAGTTCAGGCGCATACCGTATCAAACGGTGTGCGCCGATTTTTATGAGTATTTTCTTGACCATGCATAGGGAGAAAACAGCATAAGCATGGGTATCAGCTCAAGCCTGCCCGCAAGCATATCGAAGCAAAGCACCAGCTTGTTAAGAACGGAGAAATCGGCAAAATTTCCCGAGGGGCCGACTGCACCGAGACCGGGGCCTATGTTGCCTATGCAGGCGATAACGGCTGTGAAGGTGGTAACAATATCTCTGCCGTCAAGCGAAATAAGCAAAACGGAAACGGCGGTTACAATCATATAGGTAGCAAAAAATACCGAAACGCTTTTTACAACGGGCTCGTCAACCGTTCTGCGGTCAACCTTAACCGTTTCAACGCTGCGGGGATTTATGGCTTTTTTAATGTCACGCAGTCCGCTCTTGGCAAGTATGATAAGCCTTGAAACCTTAATGCCGCCGCCCGTTGAGCCGGCGCAGGCGCCTATTACCATCAGGAAAACAAGGATACACTTTGCAATAACCGGCCAAGTGTTAAAGTCTGCCGTGGTAAAGCCCGTTGTGGTGATTATTGACGCAACCTGGAAGAACGAATAGCGGAAAGAATCCGCCGCCGTGTGCTTGGTTGCAATCAGGCTCAGAGCAATAATTACAACGCTTGAGGCAACAATTCCGAGATAGCAGCGCAGTTCTTCGCTCTTTAAAGCCTGCTTGCCCTGCTTGATTAAAACCATATAATAAAGGTTGAAGTTCACGCCGAAAATCAGCATAAATACCGCAATAACCATTTCGGCATAAATGCTGTGATAACCCTCGATGCTGGTGTTGAGAATTCCGTAGCCGCCCGTACCCGCAGTTGAGAATGCGTTAACCACGCAGTCAAAAAGCGGCATTCCGCCTATGGCAAGCATTATTATTTCAACCGCCGTCAGAACGCAGTAGATGCCGTAAAGAATTCTTGCGGATGCTCTCAGCCTTGAAACAAGCTTTCCGACGGTAGGACCGGGAACCTCGGCACGCATAACGTGCATTGAGGAATTCTCTGTTTTCGGCATAATTGCGATAACAAAAACAAGAATTCCCATGCCGCCTATCCAATGGGTGAAGCTGCGCCAGAAAAGCAGGCTTTTCGGCAGAGCCTCAACATCTCTGAGTATGGTGGAGCCTGTTGTTGTGAAGCCTGAAACGGTTTCAAAAAAAGCGTCTGTAAAACTCGGAATATGGCCGCTGAAATAAAACGGCATTGCTCCGAAAAGCGACATCAGAATCCATGTCAGGGCAACGATGATGTAGCCGTCTTTTGCATATATCGCTGTTTTTTCGGGCTTTTTCCTCATTGCGATAAGCCCCACGGCGGTCAGAGCGGCGATTGTGAGCGCAAAGGAGAGCAGAGTATCGTCGCCGTAAACTATTGCGCCGATTGCGGGCAGCACAAGAAGAACCGCTTCAACAAGCAAAATCCTGCCGATATTATAAAATATCATTCTGTAATTCATAAATTAAGCCTCCGCTGACCGTCAGACAAAAATATCGTGAAGATCCTCAACAATCCTGCCGGCGGTAACAACAATAACGCTGTCATTTGCTTTCATAACATCATCGCCGCCCGGGAATATGATTTTGCCCGCTCGGATTATGCAGCCGATAAGAAGATTGGGGAGCAGGTTAAGCTCTCTGAAAGGAATATCAATATATCCCGCGTCCTCGGG
The DNA here is from genome assembly GCA_051881535.1 of Acutalibacteraceae bacterium. Taxonomy (GTDB): domain Bacteria; phylum Bacillota; class Clostridia; order Oscillospirales; family Acutalibacteraceae; genus CAG-177. The sequence continues at coordinate 15,999 of JBJEQB010000051.1, forward strand.
AACGATGAATTCAGCCGCCTCAACCTTGCCGCCGACGAGCTTATAAAGAGTCTGAATTTGCGAATTGCCTGCGGAATTGTGGAGCGCGCGGACATAGCGGGTAACAAGATTTCCCGCAACTATCTGCGGCGAAACAACGGTTTCAAGACCGATATCGTTAAGAATGGAATATGAATGGCGGTTGACCTTGGTTATGACCTTGTTGACTCCCTTTGACTCGGCATACATTGAAACGATTATATTTTCTTCGTCAATGCCCGTGAGCGAAACAAGAGCGTCCTGCCGCTCCATTCCCTGTTCGTCAAGGATATCCTGGTCTGTTCCGTCACCGTGAATAACGGTAACATCGGGCAGAGCGTCGGTCAGCTTGTAGCAGCGCTCGTCACTTTGCTCAATGAGCTTAATGTTTCGCCCCGTGTCGGAGAGCAGCTTTGCAAGATAAAAAGCAATTCTGCCGCCGCCGATTATCATTACATTTTTGATTTTCTGCTTGTAAACGCCCGTCTGCTTCATAAACTGAGAAAGCTCGGAGCGTGTTCCCGTTATGCTGATAGAGTCGTCACAGCGGATAACAAAATCACCCGACGGGATATAGACGGAATCGTCGCGCTGAACGGCGCACACGAGAACCTTTGCCTTGCACTTCTTTCTGATTTCGTGAATGGGCATATCGCAGAGAATATTATCGGAATGTATTCTCAGGCGGGCAATCTCAATCTTGCCCCTTGCAAAAGAATCAAGATTGGCAGCCGAGGGGAAGCGGATTATCCTTGAAATCTCGTTTGCGGTTTCAAACTCGGGGTTTACTATCATGCTTATTCCGAGCTCGTTTCTGAGAAACTGCATTTGATTGGCATAATCGGGATTTCGTACTCTGGCTATCGTGTTTTCCGTGCCCATTCTGTTTGCAATAAGGCAGCAAAGGATGTTCAGCTCGTCAGAGCCGGTGGCGGCAATGATAAGCTTTGCCTTTTGCGCGCCTGCCGCTTCAAGCGTTTCACAGGCGGCGCCGTTTCCCCAAACGCCCATAACATCGTATGCATCAACCATTGAAGAAACTTTTTCGTTGTTATTGTCAACAACCGTAAGACTGTGCCCCTCGGCAACAAGCTGCTTTGTCATGGTTGTTCCGAGCTTTCCGAGGCCGACAATTATAATATGCATATATTTATCCCTCTTAAAGAAAAGTATTTAACAGAGTTATTTGGTTTCAACCTTTTTCCATTCTCTGCGGAGAAAAATGAGCGGAATAATTATAAAAATTCCTGCCGCCGCCGCGCCGAGATATATGTGCGGAGCGGGGATATCAACCATAATGCCGTATTCGTTAAGATATTGCGCGCTTGCAAAGGTTTCGGTTATTTTTGCGGCAATTCTCGGACCCGTAATCATCGGGATAAGAACGGCGAAAATCATTCTGACGCCCTGAAGCTGACCCGCCTTGTCCTCGGGAGTGAAATCGCGCACTGCGGCGTTAAGCATAATCATCAGCAGTCCGTAGCCCGCAATGGCGATAAGAGCCGCAACGGCAAAGAAAATAAGGTTTGTATCGGCAAAATAAACGAGCACAAGTCCGATAACAAAGAGCGCCGCGGCAGGGAAAACGAAGTTTGCCTTGCCCATTCTGTCAATCAAAGCTCCGATTTTAAGCAGACCCACAACCGCGCCGATAACAACAGCGGCGGCAATTATTATGACGGGAACGCTCAGCTTGAAAGTGGACATATCAATATAATGCTGAACATAGATGAAAAGATACGGGAAGAAAATCTGCGTTGCAACCGCGAAAATGCCCATGCTTATCAGCGAGAGATAAAGGCTCTTGTTGCCTTTGATAACCGAGGGCCTGAATCCGTATGTAAGGCACTCAATAAAGCTGCTTCCCGATTTAACGCCCGTTCTCGAATCTTTAATCGAGAAAATTCCGATAAATCCGCAAAGGGTAACAAGCACGCCCAAGCCGATAAAGCAGGAGGGGTAACCGAATTTGCCCGAGAGCGCGCCGAAAGCAACGGTAACGATAACCATTGCGGCAACGGGCAGCAGGGCGAGAACGGATTCCGTTTCCGTTCTGTTTTCGGGCGAGGTAATGTCGGTTATCCAGGCGTTGAAAGCCGCGTCATTGCTCGTTGAGCCCATAAAGGTCATAACGCAATCCATAATAATAACAACGGTAACGGTAGCCGCTATTGCCGCTGTGGGAGTTGTGCCCATGATTTTGGCAACATTTTCGGGCGAAATGAGCGCAAACGCCATAACGGTTACGCCCCATACCATATAGCCGCCGCAGATGAAAGTTTTTCGCTTGTTAAGCTTGTCGCTCAGGCTGCCCATAAAAATAGTGGTTAAAACGGCAACAACCGAGCTTGCGGCAACCATATTTGAAATATCGTTTGAGTCGCCGCCGATTTCATTGAAAAGGAAAAGATTAAAGAAATTGTTTTCGACCGCCCAGGCAACCTGCCCCATAAAGCCGAAAAGAATGATGTTGAAAAAAGCATTTTTGCCGAGCTTAGCCTTGCTTCCCACCGAATTTTCCTCCTTTTATCTTTTTAAAGGCAATTCCCGCACAGATAACCGCCGCGGCTCCCGCGGCAATTCTTGAGCCGACAGTAAGATTGATGCTCTGCCTGTCGGTAATTCTTTTGAAGATTGGGCCGAGACATTCGCATTTCAAGCCGAATTCCTTAAAATGCTTAAACTCGTGTGTGAAATTTTTGGGATTGTTTTCGTCAACGGTAACAAGTCTTACGCCGCAGCGGCAGCCGTCGGTGTAGGCTCTGAAGCCGGCAGTTTTATGCTGAGCAAGTAAAATTCCGTCAACACAGCCCGAAAAATCATTGAGGTGGTCATGCCCGAAAAATGCTCCGAGCACTCCGCCCGTCTTTTTCCAGCTTTCAAACTGTCCGTTATTGTAATCGGGCGCGCAGGGTCCCTCACCGAGATAACCCGAAACGCCGTCCTTTAACACATAGAAATTCTTGCTTTTTTTGTTATGACCGCGCACGGCAACGGGGATTTCCCAAGGCTTTGCTTTCCTGAGCAGGCGGTATTCCTCGGGAACGGGAATGTGCTGAAACACAAATGACGGCAGAGGCTTGCCGCCGTTGGCTTCGCGTAGCTTTGCGCTCTCATTTTCAAACCACTCTATCTGGTCTGTGTGCACATAATCGTAATTTGAAAGCTCTCTGTTCTCACACAGGTTGTTTGAATCAATGAACCATAAGCAGAAAGCGGGCTTTTCTCCGTCGGAGGAATAGATAAGCTCCTTGTAATTTGCCGCGCCCGTTATTTCGGGAGCGTCATTTCTCATAATGCAGCCGTCAATGCTGTTATAAACCGCAACAATTTCATCGTCAACGCCGTGGTCGTGCTCGTGGTTGCCCATGATTGCCGCAACGGGAATTCCTCTGCGAGTCATAGGCTCAATCAAATCGACAGCCATTTCTTTGAATTTCTCTGCGCCCTCGTCTTTGCAAACTCCTCCGTGGCAGTTGTCGCCGAGAAGCACGCACAAATCGGGCTTGAATTCATCGAGAGCGGCGTTCATCATTTTTTGCATATCCTTGAAATTGGGGCTTGTTTTGTAATCGCCGCACTCGTGAATATCTCCGAAAAGCAGGATTTTGAATTTGCCGTCGGAATTAAATTTCAGCTTCACCTTAACTCATCACCTTATGAATAGTTTACGGCTACTGCCGCAAGCATAAGAATAACCGAAACAATGCCCTCAAGGGCAAAAAGCTTCCAAGAGAATTTGAGCCACTTGCCGTATGAAATGTTTACAAGACCGATTGCTATTATCATTATTCCGCTTGTCGGATACAAAAGATTTGTAAAGCCGTCGCCAAGGCAGAATGCAAGCGTAACACTCTGGCGCGTAACGCCTACCATATCCGCAAGGGGAAGAACTATGGGCATTATCAGAAACGCTTTTGCCGTGCCGCTGCCGACGAAGAATTCAAGCAGAGCTATGAATACAAACAGCATCAGTATGGCGGCATAAGGCGAAAGCCCTTCGATAAGATTATAAACGGAATTAAGAATGGTGGGGATAATGTTGCCCTGATCAAGAATATAGGTTATTGAAAGAATTATAAGAATAACGGGGATAATCGGGGAAATTGTTTTAACGCCCTCGCCGAAGCTTTTAAGCAGCTTTTTTCCCCGAAGCCCCGAAAAATAGCCTGCGAGCATACCGCCGAGAGTGAACAGCAGAGCCATGCAGGGCAGGGATATCATTCCCTCTGTTTTCAAAAGAAAATCGGCAACAATTCCGATAAGCACGCCGAGCAGGCAGAAAAGGAATGCTTTTGAAGCACGGCGGGCTTTGGGGTCGTCAAGTATCGCCATGCTGTCGCCGAGGCTGTATTTCTCACGCAGAGCAAGGTCGGTTTCATAGCAGAGCGATTTGCGGGGATTTTTTTCGATTTTTTTGGCATATGCAGTCAAAAATCCCGCAAGAGTGAGGTAAACCGCAATGAAAACTATTATTCTGTAGCCAAGCCCCGAGAATATCGGCAGCCCCGCCATGCGCTGAACGGTGACAACATTAAACGGATTAAAGGTTGCGGCGGTGAAGCCGAAAGCAACCGCAACAAGGCTCATACCAAGCCCCACAAAGGAATCCCACCCGAGCGCAAGCGAAATTGCGGCGGCTAACGGAACAAGTGTGACGGATTCCTCAAGAATTCCCGCCGTTGAGCTGAGAAGCATACAGGCAAGAATCATAAAATTCAGAAGCAGATATTTCTGCTTGCCGAATTTATTGATAATCATAGCCATTATGTATTTTAATACGCCGCATTTATCGAGAATAAGAAAAGTTCCGCCGATAAGTGTGATAATCAGAATTATTCCGACGCCCGTTAAAGCCGTGTCCGTTCCGAAAACAAGAATGGGGGCAAGAATTATTTTCCAAATCGGCATTTTGTCCTGAATCTGAGTGTAAGTGCCGTTGATGATTGTGCCGTCATCGGCGGTCTGATAAACGCCGCGCGGCAAAACCTGAGTTAAAACTCCGGCAAAAGCCATTATTGCAACAAGCAGCAGGCAAATTACAATAACTGTTTTTTTGTTTATGGTCAGCCCAGCCTGCTTGTTTTCGCTGACCTTGTTTTCCGCACTTTTCAAAATTTTGCTCATCCTTTGCGTTGTAAGTCTCCTTTGCGGATATCCGCATACTCTAACGGTGAATCATTTTAACATATGTACGGGGTGATTTGCAATATATATGTATAAAAATAATAAACAAATTAGTTGTTGTGCGGCGCGGAGTTTTGTGATAAAATAAGAAAAACGCCTTTGAAAGGGTTGATTGTGTGAAAAAACTCATTTCTGTTTTACTTGCGGCTGCAATAATCATTTCGCTGCTTGCTCCTGCGGGCTTCGCCGCCGACGGCTGCTCCTGCGGAGTTAATCCTACCATTTATGTAGGTCCTCTGGGCAACACGGATATTTATGAAAATCCGGGCACTCCCGAGGAAAGAGTGCTTTTTCGACCCAAAACCGATACAATAGTTTCCATCGTCGGGCAAATCCTGCCCGCCCTTGTTTTGCTTGCTTTCACAAGAAACTATGAGCGTTTCGGCGATGCTCTGATTTCTGCGGTTGACGGCGCTATGGGCGCAATGAAGCTTGACGGCAACGGTAATTCAGCCGAAAATGTTTCGGTCAAGCTTGAAATGCCCTCAGACCCGTCTCACGGCATAAATCAAAGCTATTATTTCCACTATGACTGGCGGCTTGACCCCGTTGAGGTTGCGGGTCAGCTTGATGAATTTATAGAGCACATCAAGGCTTTGACAGGTCACGAAAAAGTCAATCTGCGCGCTTCTTCCATGGGCGGAGTGGTAACTATGGCTTATTTTAACGAATACGGCTGTGATGATATCGACGCTTGCGTTTTCCAATGCTGCCCAATTCTCGGCACGGCGGTTGCGGGAGATTTGCTTTGCAGAAAGCTAAAGCTTGATTCAAGAGCCTTGCTTGACTACGGAACGGGAGCTTATCCCCCCGCCGATGCGGAGAGCACCGCGCTTTATTTCCTTTTCAACTTCCTGTATTACAGCGGCTTGGTTGATGTTGTGCTTTCTTTCGGAGATAAACTGCTTGATGAGCTTCAGACAAAGGTTTTTGACGAGCTTATGACGCCCGTTTTCGGAACCTTGCTCGGAATTTGGGCGTTTGTTCCCGCCGATACATACGAGCAGGCAAAGGCAATCAATCTTGACCCCGAAACTCAGGCGGGGCTTATCGCCAAGGCGGATTATTATCATTACAACATTCAGTGCAGAGCCGAAGAAATTCTCAAAGGCGCGGTCAGAAACGGCGTGCGTATTATGATAGTTGCGGGCTATGACATTCAGAGAACCCCGCTCGTTGAGTCGATTACAAGCGACAGCGACGGAACGGTTGACACAAAATACGCCTCTGCGGGGGCAACCGTTGCAGAGCGCGGCAGCGTTCTCGGCGCGGATTATGAGCAGAAGAATAAAGACGGGCATAACCATATTTCGCCCGACGGAAGAATTGACGCTTCAACCTGTATTTTGCCCGAACACACATGGTTCATCAAGGGTATGCTCCATTCAAATTGCCATGACGGAATAATGGCAATGTATAATTGGTTTATGTATTCCAATGAATATCTCGATGTTTGGTCAAACCCGAGCTACACGCAGTTTTTGCAGAACGATAAGCCGAATAAGCGGGTAATACCGATGGGCAATTTTGCCGAGGGAGCGTCTGCGCCCGAGCTTGAAAAGGGCAATTCGTTCCACGATAAGTATGCTGAATATGCCGCTCCCGTTGTTGACAGGGTGTTTGATTTTCTTGACAGATGCAGAGAAAAAGCGGGACTTTAACGCATTGCGAATAAAAACAGAATGAACGCAAAAAATAGTCGGGAGGCAAAAACCTCCCGACTGCTTTTTTATGTTTAAGATAAGGGTGATTTCCGTGAATGCTCGAATTAAGCTGTCCGCCAGAGCGGCGCTCACAGGCTCGCAAAGCCGTGTTGTGCCTTTTGCCGCGGCGTTGACATCCGTTTTCATCGCATTTTCCTTTTGCAATGCGGTTGTTAACGGTTTTTCGGTTTTTCACGGCAAATTTGCGCCTGCGGCTTTTGCCGCCTTGTCGCTTGCGGTTTTTGCAGCGGCGGTAAGCACGCTTGAATTTTTCTTTCAGATAAGGCTGATTTTGCTTGCGCGCGGAATAAAAACCTCCGATGCGGGCAGAGCGGGCTTTTCGGGCGTTATTAACGCCTGCGGGCTTAAGCTTTGTCTGTTTTTCATAAAGCTGATATGGTTTGTTTTTTATGAAGCCCTGCCTGCCGCGGGAGCGGCGGCGCTTATTATCCGCATTAAAAAAGAGCCTTTGAGCCTGCGGGCGGCGTGTGCTGTCTCTGCGGGGCTTTTGGTGCTTGCCTGCGCGGGGCTTCTGTTTTACGGAGTGACGGTTCAGCGATACTCAAAATCAATGTTTTTCCTTGCCTGCTACCGTGATTTTTCTCCGCTTGACGCTTTGAGGGAAAGCATAAAAAAAACAAAAGGCAGGCTCGGCGAAATATTCTTTTTCAAAGCGGGATTTTTTCCGTGGTTTCTGCTTTGCATCGGCGTTTTGCCTGCGCTCTATGTTATACCGTATTATAAACAAAGCGTCACCTGCCTTTTTCTCAGCAGGTGACGGGATTTTGAAAGATATTTTATATTTTAATTTTGAAAACTGCTTTCTTGATTTTCTCACTGCCGAGCTTTATGCAGGGTTTGTGTGCATCATCGGGAGAAAGGAAGGCGAAACAGCCTTCTTCAAGCGCAACCTCGGTGCTTTCACAGCGTTGAGATTTGAAAAATTCAATGTCGGGCTTATATCCCGTGGAGTCTCCCGCCTGTGAAACTGGGATTACATCAATTCGCTCCGATCCGGCAATGGCAAGCTGCAAATCGTGATAGTCGCGGTGAGCCTCAAAATCTCCTCCGTTGCCCGGTTCATATTCCGAAATACCTACCTTGACTTGCTCGCTCAGCTCATAACTGCCGCAGGGCATTGCCTTTAAATCGTTTTCCGAAACAAATTCGGTTATCGTTTTAAAATTCGGATTAAGCGGAAAATAGTTTTTGAGGTTTTCGATTTTGTCAAATATCATAATTCTTCTCTCCTTTGGATTAACATTGTTTCTCAAAGCGATGTCAGCATAAAATCTTTATATATTTTTTCAACATTGCCTTTTGTTGAGTCTAATAAACCGCCAACTCTTGTTACAATGAAACATTTTCCTGTTTCCGTTGGCGTGAAAAACAGCAAATTAACAACAGTTTGTTTTGTATCCTCATTTTTAACGAATAAGGCGCAACATTTATTGCCGTCAATTTTGAAAATATCAAATGTATCCGAAAAAGCCGTGATAACCTCTTCAATTGCAAGACCGTCCAAAGGTGTTATTTCAACAGCGATTTTATCATAACATAAAGATGTTTCGGGAGATATAATCTTTCCTTTATAATTGTATCTCAAACCGTTGCCGTCAGGATATACCTCCAATGAATTGTCGCTCTGAGCTTGTGTAAATAACGAGGGAATAAAAAGTAAATCATCAGATAAATCTGCATTTTTTTGACTTATCTTATCATGTATTTCGGATGTCAATACTGCATCTGGCGATTTTTCAAGGTTGTGGCTGCTTGTTCCGGAGCATCCTTGAAGGAAAAGAATAAGCACTAATATAAAAATTGTTTCAGCTTTAAATTTCATTATATACCCCCAATTAAAGCAGGTTAAAAACATCGCAACGGCAATTTAAAATAAAGTTATTTGCTGATTATTTATGCATACATCTGCTCAAAGCGGTCTTTGCCCGAAGTTTTGACAAATCTCATAATTGCGGCAAAAACAGCAGCGCTTAACGCGGCGGCGCAGAAAAGATAAATATTTGCCGAAACATATTTATGAAGCAGGAAAAACGGAGCAAAAACAACTGCGCTTGATGCCAGTCCGCCGAGCATACTGACCATTACGCTGCCGCTCTGCTTGATAACAACCGTTTCGCTGTTCCAGACAAAGCGGGGCAGGCAGATATTTGCCGTCATATTGATTGAAGTTGTCAGCGCGAAGAAAATCAGCAGAGTAACGAGCATTAAAGCCGTTGTCAGCGGTTCAACACCGAGAAATACGCACGAAATAACCGTGCAGGCAACGAGCGTGGGCAGTCCGATTATATAGTTTGACATAAACTTTGAATAATAGAAATCATCGGAGGTCACGGGCATGGCTCTGAGCATATTGATTTTGCTGCCCTCGAGCGATATTGAGGCGGCGCTCTGATTTACCATCGAAGCGCAAAGCCCCATAATAAGGCACACCGCAACGGGCAGATATTCAAAAATTGAGGTTTCTCCAGCCGCGGTAAAAAATTCAATGAATTCATTGCCTTTAACGGCGAGCATCACCGTGAAGATTACCTGCATAAGGCAACCCGTAGCGCTGTTGAGGATAAAGAGGGGAGAGGAGAAGAATTTTCCGAATTCCTTGCGGAGCAGAGCGGATTTAACGGAGCTGACTTTAAGCTCTTTTTCAACATATTTTGTTTTTGACGCCTGCTTTTTGCCCGCGGTTATCGTTACAAAGCTTTTTGAAATGATATAGCAGCCGATGATAAACGGAATTATGCTAATCAGCGCGAGTGCGGCGAGAGATTTAAGGCTGTGCTCCGAGCACACGATGCCGAAATAATAGAACGGAGGCAACGCTTTTTTGATGGCGTTTCCGATTACTTCGCCGTTTGAAACAAGCATTTCCATATATCCCTGCAAATTCATGCAGACTACAAAATAAATTCCGAAAAGAGCAAAGCTCAAAACGGTCTGAATAATATTGCTCTTTTTGAAGCGGGAGCTTATCAAAGCTATCAGCCAGCCGAAAATGCAGGTGACCGCCGAGGAGAGCAGAAGCAAAAGCAGGGTTGAAACGATAAACAGCACAAGGGTTGAAGCCGAAAAGCCCGCGTGCATGAGATAAACCGCTATTGTCGGCAGAGCCATTATGATGCCGTACATCATATTGAGAGCAAAGAGCAGCAATACTCTGCTTGAAAGAATGTAAAACGGCGGTATCGGCATACTCAGCAGCAGCTCATTATCCTTGGCGTTGAAAATGAGATTCTGAGTTACGAAAACACTGCCGATAAAGGTCAGCAGGAATATCATAATTGCCGAAACAGAGAAATACAGCCAGCCCATGTCCAAAGCTATAAAGGTTTTGGCAAGCGAGCCGAGCATAAAACCGACATTAACCATAAGGATGGCAACGATAAAAACGGCAAAAACCGCTATCAGCACTTTTGAAAATGCGCTGCTTTTTTTCTTTTGATTTTTCTTCTGACCGGCGAAAATTGAGTGAAACAGCGAGATTAAATTAACTTTAAGCAGAGCCTTAAACATTTTCGTCCTCCAATTCGAGGAACACATCCTCAAGCGAGGTGTTTCCTATAACATCGTGTGTTTCTCCGCTGATGACGAGCCTGCCGTTTTTGATAATGGCAATTTTATTGCAAAGCTTTTCTGCAACCTCAAGCACATGGGTTGAAAAGAATATTGCGCCGCCCTGCGAGCAAAGCTCCGCCATCAGTCCTTTAAGAATGTGAGCCGCCTTCGGGTCGAGGCCGACAAACGGCTCGTCAAGAATCATCAGCTTTGGCGAATGAATAAGAGCCGAGATGATAACAAGCTTTTGCTTCATTCCGTGGGAATATGAGCTGATTGTTTCCGCAAGAGAATCGGTCAGCTCAAACATATCGGCATATTTTCTGATTTTTTCTTCTCTTTCAGCCTTGGGGATTTGATAAATGTCGGCAACAAAATTAAGATATTTTATGCCCGAAAGGAAGTCGTATATATCGGGATTATCGGGAATATACGCCATTTTTCTTTTGCACTCAAGCGGTTTATCCTTGATTGAAACGCCGTCTATGAGTATTTCGCCGTTGTCAAAGCCTATAATGCCGCAGCAGGCTTTGATGGTGGTGGTTTTTCCCGCTCCGTTGTGGCCGATGAAGCCGTAAATTTCACCCGGAGCAATTTCAAGCGAAAGGTTGTCCACGGCGGTTTTTTCGCCGTATTTTTTTGTCAGGTTTTTAATTGAAAGCATTTTCGCACCTCTTTATGAAGTTTTGTGTTTTTGATAATATGTGTAAGAATAAACGGCAGGTATGATTACCATTACCGCCAAGACCGCGGCGAAAAGCCGGAATGCGCCCGTGAAAGACAGCAGAATAATTGCCGCGCCGCCCGCAACCCATATTTTGCCTGCAAGGCGGTGAGTGGAGTTCCAGTTATCCTCGTCACTGAGCGTCCACGGTAGCCTGATGCCGAGCGTGTAATTCTGCCTGCATTTGGGCAGATAGTTACCTATTGCAATAAACATCAGCCCGAAAAAGAGCATAAATACCGTTCCTATTTTAAAGCGCATATCGAGCGAATAAGCATACATAACTCCGCTTGTGAGAACCGAAACCAAGGGGCAAATCCAAAGCACTATCCCGAAAGGCTTGCCCTCAATATTTTTATTCTTCGGGTCAAGCGCGGTCATCAGTATGCAGAAAAAGTGCATAACGGCGAGAGCGAGCGGCAGCAGGAAAACGGCAGTGGTCTTTGAACACCAATTATCCGCCTGACCGTGCAAGTTGAAATGAACCGCAATTTCAGCGGGAAGCCTTTCCCAAAGAATAACTCCGGCAAGCACGGGCAGCAGCAAAACGATTCCGCTCAAAAAAATGGATTTAAGGTTTTTCTTTATCATCTGCGCCGTCTCCTTTCAGCTCGCTTATCCAGAGCATAATTTCCTCAAGCACGGAGGTGTTGATTTCGTAATAGATATATTTCCCGCGGCGGCTGTCCCTTATAAGATCGGCTTCCCTGAGAACGGAAAGATGGCGGGAAACAGCGGCAAAGCTGACGGGGAAGCTGTCGGATATCTCTCCCGCCGACATCGGCTTTTCTTTGAGCATATCAAGAATTTTGCGCCTTGTGGGGTCAGCCAGCGCGCGAAGAGTGTTTTGCAAACTCAATTTTCCGCCTCCTGTCATTTCACATTTAACTTAATTGTTAAATGAATTTTATCACAACAGATAACCTTTGTCAATAGTGTGTGGGATTTTTGATTTTTACTGCGAATTCCGACAAAAATAACGCGGCTTCCGTAGGGAACGCCGTCCTCGGCGTTCCGCAAGCTTTATTGATTATTGTTTTGAGGAAGCGGCGCTTTTGCGGCTCATGACCAAGCTTTTAAAATCTGATTTATTGCTGATTTTGAGATGTTGGAATAGTGCCGTGCTCGGCTTCGTAAGCACGAATGTGCTGTTCGAGAATAAACTCTATTTCCTTGTTGGCAGAGCGTTTGTTTAAGCTTGCCAAATATTTGATTTTCTCAATGATATTTTCGGAAACTCTGAGAGAGAAGGGCGGATAATAATTACCTGACATGAAGATACCTCCAATTATTTTGATATCAAAATCATATCATTTTGCATGGAAAATTTATGAATTCATATTGACATCAAATTGATATCAATATATAATGAAAACACTCAAAAAAGGAGGAGGATACTCGAATGAGAAATTTATTTAAAAAATCGTTGGCGCTTGTGTTTGCGCTGACAATGGTGTTCAGCGCCGCTCCGCTTGCGGGGCTGGTAGGGCTTGAATTGCCGAAAATCGGCGAAATTTTTGCCGAAAAAGCCGAAGCGGCAACCTATGGCGTTTTATCTTATGAAATAACAGACGGAGAAGTTTGGATAACAGATTGTGACGAATCGATAAGCGGTGAGCTGGTAATACCGGATAAAATTGAAGGATATCCGGTAACAAGTATTGGCGATTCTGCGTTCGAATTTTGTGAAAGCCTCATAGGTGTGACAATTCCCAATAGTGTAACAAGTATTCGTGATGAAGCATTTTATCACTGCACCGGACTGACAAGCGTAACGATACCCGACAGCGTAACGAGCATAGGATATGGGGTATTCTATCGTTCTGGCCTTACAAGCATTACTATACCGGACAGTGTAACGAGAATCGGCAATGATGCGTTCTACAATACTGGGATATACAATAATGAATCAAATTGGGAAAACGGTGTTTTATATATTGGCAATCATCTTATCGAAGCCACGGATACAGTTTCGGGTAATTATGTAATAAAGTCCGGAACTAAAACAATTGCAGATTCTGCGTTTGGGGGTTGCTACCATATCACAGACATAACAATTCCCAACAGCGTAAATATTATCGGATCTCGGGCGTTTTTTGATTGTTACGGTATCACAAACATAACAATTCCGGACAGCGTAAACAGTATCGGATCTCGGGCATTTGAAGGTTGCACAAGCCTTGAAAGCATAACCGTTGATATTAATAATTCCTGTTATTCAAGCGATGAATACGGCGTTTTATTCAATAAAGATAAAACCGAACTTATCAGATATCCCGCGGGCAACACAAGAACGGCTTACGACATACCTGACGGCGTAGCAAATATCTGCTCTGATGCTTTCAGAGTTTGCGATAGCCTTGAAAGCGTGACGATGCCCGACAGCGTAACGAACATTGACGGCGTCGCGTTTAGCGGGTGCATCAATCTCAAAAACATTAATATTTCAAACAGTATTACGGTAATAAGATCTGTAACATTTTATGCCTGTTCAAGCCTTACAAGCATAGAAATCCCTGACGGTGTAACAAACATACAAGAGATAGCATTCGGGGCGTGTAAAAACCTTAAAAGCATAATTATACCGGACAGTGTAAAGGGAATTGAAAGAAGGGCTTTTGAAAGCTGTGAAAGTCTAACAGATGTGTATTATTCAGGAAATGAGGAGCAATGGAATAATATCGTAATTGGCATTTATAATACCTGTCTTACACACGCAACGATTCATTTTAATTTTGACGGAACTCATATCCACTCATATGTTCCGTCAGTAACCAAAGCGGCGACCTGTACGCAGACGGGAATTATAACCTTTACCTGCTTCTGCGGTGACAGTTATACGGAGGAAACGCAGTTAATCGCCCACACACCGAGTGAGTGGAAAGTGACCGTTGAGCCTACCGAAACAAATGAAGGCAGAAAAATCAAAACCTGCACCGAGTGTGGCGCTGTTATCGAAGAAGCCGTTATTACAAAGCTTTCCGTGGCTTTGGATAGCAGCAGCGGTATTTCGGTCACCTACTCCGCAGAAGAATACGATGTAAAGGTTGAATTATTGGTCAGAGAATATTTTGACGGAACGGCGTTCACTCTCGTTAATACTAAAACCGGTGCAACGCAGACACGGATTTATGATATAACAATGACCGTTGACGGCGTTGTAACTCAGCCTACGGGCTTTGTTAAGGTTAAAGTTCCCATTCCCACAGGCTATGACCCGTTAAAATCCTTTGTTTACCATGTCAACACAAATACAGGAACGGTTGAAAATATGAATGCAGTTGTTGACGGTGATTATCTTGCCTTTGAAACCGACCACTTCAGCTACTATGCTGTTGTTGAAGTTAAAGGCGGCGGGGAAGACCCTGTCATTACTCCCGTTATCGCTATCCGCACACCGTCAAGAACCGCAATCAACTACGGCGACAGCATTATTCTCCATGCGGATACGGCGGAGAGACCGCCCGTGGGCGCATATTATGAGTGGACATTCAGCGACGGCGGAGTTTTTGACAGCACTGTTTCAGAAAGCGGCAACGAGCTGAAAATCACTCCCAAAAAGAGCGGAAGCACGGTAATCACCGTTACTCTCCGAGATTTGGACGGCAATGTTATCGGCTCCGATGAAGTGTCAATGACCGCAAAAGCGGGAGTCTTTGAAAAAATAATCGGCTTCATTAAGAAAATTTTCGGAAGAACAAAAACATTCCCGCAGATTTTCAAAGGCATATTCTGATTAAGCAACCCCGGGCTTCACACGCATAGTGTGCAGTCCGGGGTTTATAATATCCGAAAGGATAAAAGCGGGCAGAACTGTGAAAAAATTAAAGAATTAAATAAAAATCCGTGCTTTTTTTGGAAATATGTGATATTATGTATATATCATTTATATCGGGAGTGATTGTTATGATAACAAGAGAAGAAGCATATTCGCTTTTAACCGAATTCAACAAAGAGCCGTTTCATTTGCAGCACGCTTTGACGGTTGAGGGCGTTATGCGTTATTTTGCAAAAGAGCTCGGATATGCCGACGAGGAGGATTTTTGGGGAACCGTCGGCTTGCTTCACGATTTGGATTTTGAGCTTTATCCCGACCGGCATTGCGTTAAATGCGTTGAGATAATGCGCGAAAGAGGGCTTGACGAGCGTTTGATTCACGCAGTTGCAAGCCACGGCTTCGGCATTTGCTCCGAGGTTGAGCCGGAGCATCAGATGGAAAAGGTGCTTTTTGCAACCGATGAGCTTACGGGGCTTATAGGCGCGGCGGCGCTTATGCGCCCGTCAAAGAGCGTTCAGGATATGGAGCTTAAATCGCTCAAAAAGAAATATAAGGATAAAAAGTTTGCGGCGGGCTGTTCGAGAGATGTTATTTCAAAGGGCGCGGAAATGCTCGGCTGGGAGTTGGACGAGCTGCTTGAAAAAACGCTTGACGCAATGAAGAGCTTCTGCGATTAAACGGAGGATAACCGCCTATGATTAAAAGATATTTGTGCCTGGCGTTTGCGGCAATTCAGACATTCCTTTTCTCTGTTTACGAGCACAGCGATATTCAGACGATCGGAGTGAATAAATATATGGTTTATCAAACCTTTGAGGGCTTCGGCACAAGCTCCTGCTGGTGGTCGCAGAATATCGACAGCGAGGAGCAGGCAAATGAAATTGCAAGGCTGCTTTATGATGACGAAACGGGGCTTGGGCTTGATATTTACCGCTACAACATCGGCGGCGGCGAAAAGGATAATCCGAACAGCAGAATAGGCGACCCGGCAAGGCGCACGGAAAGCTTTTATGTTTTCAATGAGCAGACGGGCGAATATGAATATGATTTCACCCGTGACGCCAACGCTCGGCGTATGCTTGACGCGGCGGTTAAATACGGCGCAAAGGAAGTAATCCTTTTCTGCAACAGCCCTCATTTTTCGATGACTGCGAGCGGTCATGCCTCGGGCGGGCTTGAATCTTATCAGTCAAATTTGCCGAAAGAGAACTATGCTGCATTTGTCGATTATGTGCTGACGATAGCCGATTGGTTTGTTGCTCAGGGCTATCCCGTTTCGGCAATCTCGCCCATAAACGAGCCTCAATGGTCATGGGGCGGCGAGTGGGTAGGGCAGGAGGGCTGCCATTACACAGCCGATGAAACCGTTGAAGTGCTTGAGCTTTTTGCGACCGAAATGCAAAGGCGCGGCTCGCCGTATAAGCTCAACGGACCCGAAAGCGGTCAGCTTTCGCCCGAATATTACGAATATATCGATAAATTTTTTGCAAGCGATATTCTTAACGCTTTTTGCGATACTTACAGCGGTCACAGCTATTGGATAGACAATAATTATCAGGTTAAGACCGAAACGGGCAAAAAATTTGCGGAGCAGTACCCCGATAAAAAGCTCGAAATGAGCGAATGGTGCGAGCTGCCGTTGAAAATAGATTCAACAACCGTTGAAAGCGGTATTTATATGGCAAATATTATAATGCAGGATTTGAATTTGCTCAATGCGGTTTCATGGCAGAGCTGGACTGCGGTCAACGGCGACGGATTGCTGGACTTCAGGGATACGGGTTTGGTGACTTATCAAAGGTATTACGCCTTTAAGCATTTTTCGCGCTTCATTGAGCCGGGAATGAAAAGAATTGAAGTGCTTGACAGCTTTAATGAAAACAGTCAAATCGCTTCAACCGCCTTTACGGACGGCAGAAAAACCGTGATAGTGCTTGTCAATAACGGAGAAGAAAGCGAAATAAGGCTTTTGAGCGGCTTCGGAAAAGCCGAAATCTATCGCACCGATTTGGAAAAAGACTGCGAAAAAATATACTGCGGCAGATTTTTGAGAAAAGCAACGCTTCCCGCAAAAAGCATAACAACCGTTGTGCTGACAAAATAACTGCTCGGAGATTAATTATGCAGGGCAGAGAGGTTGTCCTCGGATAAGAAAAAAGTGCCGCCGAAGTCGGACGAGCTTCGGCGGCGATTTGAATTTAAATCCGATTAGCCGTGTATGGCTGTGTTAAAAGGCGGTAATCGGAGATACAAAACAGAATGCAAGAAAAATAAAGAATATATCGATTGCGTAAGAAAACTGTTCAGCGGCGAGACTTATATAATCTCTTGCTGTTTCCATATCTCCGCCGAAAAAAGCATGAACGGAGCTTTCGATAAAATATGAAGAAAGGTCGGCGCAGTTTTTCCATTCGTTGACAAGCGCGCCTGCATTATCCTTTATCGGAGCCAACACGATTTCAGTCGGATAGTTTTTTAAGCAAATATCACCGATATATATGCTCAAATATAATTCGCCGTTTTCGTCTTCGGAAATATTGACAAAAACCGCATAATCTCTGCCGTTGGGGAGCGTTACCGTTGAAAAGTCTTCTGAACTGTATTCAAAAGCGGTTTTGGAGCCGTCGGTAAAGGTTACGGTAACGGTTTCGTCGATGATTTCGGGAATGATTGTGCCGTTAATGCAGATTTTGAAGCTTTTATATTTGTCGGGATTACTAATCTCAACATCC
>JBJEQB010000052.1:0-6690 GCA_051881535.1 Acutalibacteraceae bacterium
TTACAAAAAAATACAGCAAGTTGGTTCTAACCACTTGACTTTTTATAGGAGAATGGGTATGAATCATAAACTCGAAAAACCGCAAAGGCTGTTAAGCTTCGACGGCTCTCTGCTCGAGCCCGGCTGGGCAAACAAGCTTGTTTCGGAATACAGCCCGTTTGACATAAAAGCCAACAGAATGAGAATCAAGGAATGGGATTATTATATTATCGTTGACGATAACGGCTATGCTTTTGCAACGGTTATTGCCGACAACAGATATATGGGACTTGCCAACTCCTCTTTCTATGATTTTAACGAAAACAAGAAATACGATTTTATGACTCCCCTCATAATGCCGATGGGCTCGCTGAATATGCCCTCGGACAGCGCAAAGGGAGACATCTATAAAAAGACGGATTATTGCAGCCTTTCATTCATTCACGAAAAGGGCGGCAGACGCCTTGTGGGGCATTACAAGAAGTGCGCGCTTCACGGAGAATTGGATTTTGATATTTTTCTCAAAAGCTATGATGATGACGACACAATGGTAATCGCCACGCCGTGGGCAAACGATAAAAAGGCTTTTTATTACAATCAGAAAATCAACTGTATGAATGCCGAGGGATATATTAAATTCGGCGGCAGAAAGATTGAATTCACCCCCGAGCGAAACTTCGGAACGCTTGATTGGGGCAGAGGTGTCTGGACATACGATAACACCTGGTATTGGGGCTCGGGCAACGGCATTGTTAACGGCAAGCGCTTCGGCTACAACATCGGCTACGGCTTCGGCGACACCACGGCGGCAAGCGAAAATATGATTTTTTATGACGGAAAATGCCACAAGCTTGACAGAATCCGTTTTGAAATTCCCGACGATATCATGCAGCCGTGGAAATACATAAGCTCCGACGGCAGGTTTGATATGGACTTTATGCCGCTTTACGATAACCGCACAAAGCTCAATGCCATTGTTATCGGGCAGGACGCTCACCAGGTTTTCGGAAAGCTGAGCGGCAAAGCAATTCTTGACGACGGAACCGCTCTTGAAATAAAAGATATGACAGTTTTTGCCGAAAAGGTCAGAAACAGGTATTAAAAAGCCGCATTGCAACCAACGGTTGCGAAACTTCAAGCCAAGGATTATAGCTTTTCTTATATATTTTTGTTATCCTCAAAACCGAAAGGAGGATTCAAAATGAATCTCAGCGATAAAATCCATTACTGCCGAAAAAAAGAGGGCTTATCGCAGGAGGCACTTGCGGAAAAGCTCGGAGTTTCCCGCCAGGCTGTCAGCAAATGGGAAACGGGAGACGCCGTTCCCGAGGTCGGTAAGCTACTGCTTTTGGCTGACGCCTTCGGAGTTACAACCGATTGGCTACTCTCGGAGGATAAGCCGCAAGAGGAAAACAAAAGTGCGGAAATCATTGACGAAAATATTGAAAAAGCCGATATCCCCGCAGGCAAAGCCGCGGCTTCTTCAGTAAAAAGTTTCTTTAAAAAACACGCATGGGTATTCTGCCTTCTTGTTCCCGCTTACGGAATATACAGAACAGTCAGCCTTATTCCCATTTTTGCAATGTCATCCCATGCTCCGGGCGGATTTATGATTTTGCCTGTTTTTTACGCACTTATAGGCGTTGCGATTACAGTCGGCGGAATAATACTGACCGCCGCGGTTAAGAAATGGTGTAAAACGAATTACCGATAAACTCCGCAAAACGGAAGCAGCGAGCCGCATTTCTGCAAGCTCGCTGCTTCCGTTTTATAAACACATGAAGAAAAAGAAACAGGCAATATTATTTTGAAACTTCCTTTGAGTTTGCATAAATCTTATGCATTCTCTCATCGTCAAAGTGTTCATCGAGGAAAATCTCGATTTTGTTGCTCGCCTCTGCACCCTTTTCGCGCTCGTTCATTCTCAGAGCAGCGGCGGCTGAAAGCCCCGCGTCAAAAACAAAGAACGCTACGAAAGCCCAGACAAGTATTTTATCAACATTGGGCGGTATAAGGCTTATCAGTTTGTCGCTCATGGGCATTATCAGCTTAACCCAGCCGATACCCAGAACACCCCAGAATATCGAATAAAGCAGGCATACTCTGCCGTTGATGTTGAGCGGCAGGTCACTGTAATCCCACGCAACCGAGCCGAAAACTATTTCCTGACCGAGCGAGCAGATATATTCAGCCGCCGTTCCGACAAGGAAAGAAACAAGGAAAACCTCCCAAAGCGATGAGGTGCGGAACTTGCTCAGAACAAGCGTCAGAAGCACTCCGCCCATACCGTAAGCCACACTCAGAGGACCGTAAACAAGCGATTTGCGGCTTTCAATATAGCCGTGCCTGAAATAGCACCAAAGAGTTTCAACCACGAAGCCGACAACGCAGCAAACGGCGAAAATCCACACAAGCTTTGAAAATGTGATACTGCTTTTCACGGGTTTAATCTCCTTTTCCTGTTTTGACTTCAACATAATCCACCTCAATAGGTTCAATTCTATTCTTCTTTTTCGTTTTAATTGTTATTAACGCAACAATCAGCTTTTCAATGCCCGAGACAGCAAATGCAACACCCGTGAGCCTCATCATAACTACGGCGCTCTTAAACGGATTGAATATCAGCAAAATTCCGAACGCCGCGCCGACAACCGCACAGGTAAGCATTACCCACCATCGCCTGATGCCGAATCTCTTTGCATCAATCGCCGACTGAACGGAAAACAAGCCGTTAATAAGGAAGAATATCCCAAGAGACAGAGGCATAGCCGAGAAAAGCCAATGCGGATGAGAAAGAAACGCAATGCCCACAATAACGGCAAAAATTCCGAGCGCCAAATCAAACTGAAACGCTATGCTGTAAAGGTCATCGGTAAAATACCCGATAATTCTGATTATTCCGAACACCAAAGTGATGGCTCCGATTATATATCCGATAGCCGAAACCGACATTTCCGGCCAAATAATAAATACAGCTCCGACTGCAACAAACAGTATGCAGAAAATCATATACAGCCATTTTGTGCTTTTCAGCAGCTTCATAAAATCCCTCCGTATTTCTTTACAATTTGCAGTATATCATCAAAAAACGGCAAAATAAACGGACACAAAAACCGCCGTGAGGAGAATTACCACACGGCGGCTGTTATGTCCTATTTTTTTATTTCTGACTGTCATATTTTTGGAGATTATCAAGCATCAGCTCAACGGAACCCCTGAGCATTACGCAAACGCGCTTAATGGCGTCGCGGTAATCAGGCTTCATTCCGCCGTCAATCCAGCCGAAAATCATGCCCGAAAAGGTCAAGACGAAAACTCCGCAGAGCAAAACCGCATCGCTCTCGGCTATTCCTTTTGCCGCACAAACCGCTTTTATCTTATCAAGAAGCAAATCATTGAGAACTCCGATAAGATATTTCCGCACCTCGTCCTTATCCGATGAGCTGTATAAATGATAAACAGCTTTTTTTCGGTTCTCGATTTTTTCAAAAATTCCGACTATGCTTTCTTCAAGGGTCATATTTTCAGCTTCTGACTCAACGAATTCGCTGATTTCCTGCCTGAAAACCTGCTCAAGGAGATCGTAGATATCGGCAAAATAGTAATAAAAGGTTTTGCGGTTGACTCCGCAGTCCTCAACTATATCCTTAACCGTTATTTTCTCAAAGCTTTTTTGGTCAAGCAGCTTTGAAAACGATTTTATGATAGCCGCTTTGGTAAACTGAGACATTTTACGACCTCCCTCCCTGTATTATGACTTTATTATACACTAATTTTCCTTTTAAGTCAACAATCACAGTCGGGGATTGCTTCTCTGCGGCTGACAACAAACGCGCTCAGCCGTGCGCCCGCCGAACCTGCCGCAGCTATGTCTCCGTTTTTCATATATTCGCAGAGAAAAGCCGCCGAATAGCTGTCTCCCGCGCCTACGGTTGAAACAAGCTTTGCCTTTTCGCAGGGAACGGGATATGATTTTTTCGCCGCCGCGTCATAAATAACCGAGCCGTTTTCGCCCATGGTGAAAACAACAAGGCGTATATTGCCGAAAGCGGCGCAGATATTTGCCGCCTTTTCTTCGGGCGTTTCTGCAGTTTCGTATAATCCGAACCGTGCAAGCAAAGGCTCTTCCTCGGCGCTCAGCTTCAATATGCTTGCGTTTTCAAGGCACATCAAACACGATTCTCTGCTGTAACAATCGGGGCGCAAATTGATATCGCAGAAAACCTCCGAAAATTTAAATGATGAAAGGATATCCTCAACCGCCTTTGCGGAAACGGGATCTCTCTGAATCAGCGTTCCGAAAGCAAAAATATCCGCTCCGAAATCGGCAATCTTTTTCTTTAATTCTTCGCTCAGCCTTATCTTATCATAAGCGGCGGGGCGCAGAACGGCATATTCGGGTATTCCGTCTTTAACCGTTACAATGCACCTGCCCGTCGGGTATTCATTTTTTATTACAAAATCGCTGTTCACGCCGAAATCGGCAAGCTTTTCAAGCGCGGTTTTGCCAAGCCCATCTCCGCCGATTCCCGAAATAATCGCGCTCTGAGCTCCGAGCCGCGCACAGTGAGCGCAAAGATTAAGCGGAGCGCCGCCTATTTCCGCTTCTCCGTCAAAAATATCAAAGATAATTTCACCGACTGCCAGAATTTTCATTTCTGCACCTGCCTTTTGAATATATCAATTATAATTATACACCGTTGACCGTTTTTGAGAAGACCTTTTTTCATTTTTTATTAAATCCTAATGCCAAAAAGCCGATGAACGCAAACTGCTCATCGGCTTTTTGATTTATTTGTATGCGGCTTCGGCTTGTATCATCGGTACATTTCAGAGCGAAAAGCCGTTTTCCTCTCCCCCGTTGCATCGGTCAACAATGCGGTCCGTGACTGTCCACACGGTATATATCATAATTGCAAGTATGCCTGCGGGTATCAGCAGCAGCCCCGTAAAGACGGCGCCGATACCCATTGCCGCATAGGAAATTACGGTTTTACAACCACTGTTTTTTCTCATAATTCACCGTCATATTAATACTTCCGCAGAAATTATTGAAAATTTATTCATCCTTATCCCCGCTGACAATGGAATAATAGACGCCTGATGTTATGCGATAAACAATGGTATAGAACACGGCAAAAACGACCACGCTGACAGCGGTTGTCATCAGGAACAGATTAACATTGGTCATATTGAAAAGCAAAAGCAATCTGCGGATTATCGGGAATGCAAATGCCAGATGGATAACTGCGGTTATCAGCGGCAGCAAAAATACCGTGAGCATTTGCGAATTGACGCTTTTGCGGATATCGGTTTTTGTCATGCCAACCTTTTGCATTATCTCAAAGCGGGATTTATCCTCGTATCCCTCGGAAATCTGCTTATAATAGACAATTAGTACGGCCGCCAAAACGAACACAATGCTAAGCATTATGCCGAGATAGAAAAGACTGCCGAAGGTTCCGTAAAAATCGGAACGCTCATATGCTCTGCTTTCAAGTGTGAATGAAATTCCGTCAGGATTCTCTTTCCCCATATCGAGTAAGCAGTCACGCAGATATTTGGCATGCTCAATCTGCATTTCCTGAGATGCATCGCTGTCAAAAGAATAAATCCAGCCGAAATAGTTCAAATATTTCATATTTTCCGCAACAGCCTGCTGTATGTCCGGCACAACCACAAACAACGAGGAAGAAATATCCATTGCGGCAAAACCGCCTACAAAGAAACTGTCAAGAACCTTTTTGACCTGATAGGTACTGCCGCCTCTTACGGCAAAGGTCTGCAATTCATAATTTGAGCGGTAGGGATAAACAAGCACCTGATTGCCTTCAAGCGTTTCACTCTTTCCCGTCATAGCATTATAATCGTCAACAGGCACAAAATAAACCTGCTTTAATGAGTCATATGACAAAAGGTCCAGCGCGCTTACGGAAGCGGCGTCGGGTTCAAGAACACCGTTTGTCATCATTCCCGCAACAGATGCATATTGGTAATCGGAGATATTCTTAACCTGCATTTTTTTGGCATCCGTCAGCTGCTCAATCTGAGCGCGCAGCTCGCCGACATTTTCATTGCTCAACTCTTCTTCTTTTTCCATATTTATTGAAACGGAAAAATCGGTGGGATATCGGCTTTTAAGTGAATCCTCCGCTCCGAAATAAAGGCAGGCAGAGGAGGAAATCATAACCAACACCATAGTTGCTAAAATACAGATTGACGCAAGACCCGCTCCGTTTCTTTTCATTCGGTAAACCATTGAAGAAACGGAAACAAAGTGATTGGGCTTATAATAATAGTGTTTATTCTTCTGAAGCGCTCGGCACAGCACCACCGAGCCGAAAATAAACAGCAGATAGGTTGCAATAATAACCATTATAACCGCCGCAAAAAACAGGGTCATAGCCGTCAAAGGCTCTTTTATGATAACAGCAATCGTGTAAGCGGCGGCTAAAAGGATAATTCCGACAATGCCCAAAAGCCAATTTGCCTTGGGCGGCTTTTCGCCGACATTTTCGCTGTGAAACAGCGCAACGGGATTTGCCGTTTTAATCTGCCTGAGAGTATTAAGCAAAATCAGCACGAAAATCACGCTGAAAATAATAACAGTTCTTAAAATGCTTTCGCCCGAGATATAAAAACTGAAATTAACATCGCCTCGTATAATAAAGTAGTAGTTATTAGAGTCCCTCTCCAAGGACTGTATGCTAT
>JBJEQB010000053.1:0-6511 GCA_051881535.1 Acutalibacteraceae bacterium
AAGGAGGGATTTGATTGCGAATTGCCATTTGTGATGACAGCAAAACAGAGCAGGAGCAGTTAATCAAAGCCCTGCACGGCTGGGATCCGACCCGCCTGCCGGAATGTTTTCCGAGCGGCACGGCTCTGCTTGAAGCGGCAAAACGGGAACCGCACTTTGACATTGCATTTTTAGATATTTATTTGCCAGGTGAGAACGGCGTTGAGATAGCCGCAGAGCTGAAAAAGCTCTCGCCCGAAACCGGTATTGTGTTTGTTACCACCAGTGAGGAACACGCAGTTGACGCTTTTTCCCTCCATGCCTTGCACTATCTTGTAAAGCCCGTCACAACACAAGGCGTTGTGGAGGCGTTCCGACGCTTGACACAGCTTCACGGCGACCGCCGCCCCATGGCGACATTCTCTACGGGGCGAGGCACCCATACGGTCTATTTTGACGAAATATATTACCTGCAAAGCATGGATCACGCCGTGGATATTTATCTGACAGGCGGCAGACAGCTTCGCATATGGGCTCCGCTGTCAACTCTCGAGCAGAAGCTGAACGACAGCTTTTTGAGATTAAACCGAAGCACCATCGTTAATATGGAGCATATTGAACAGATGAGCGCAACGGACTGCGTGATGCGCAACGGCACACGGCTGGAATTTACCCGCCGTGACCGCAACACGATCCGCGCGGCATATGATAATTTCCTGTTTGCCCGTCTTTCCGGCAGACAAACCTTTGGAACGGAGGTGACGGAATGAGCTTTTTCCTGCGGCATTTTGCCGGTTTTCTGATTCAGATCGGAGCGTCAATGCTGCTGTGTCTGATTCCGTTCCGAAAAGAAGATTTCCGCTATCCGAGAAAATGGGTACTGACAGGCTACAGCATATTGGCGGTTGCCGTTTCGGCGTGTTTCCCGCTTGCAAAGGGGCTGATGCCCTATATGCCCTTTGATCAGCCCACGATTCTTTCAAATTTATATATGCTGTTGGTGCTCGTGGTCTTTATCGCCCTGTATTTTTGGGTGGTGCGAACGGAAGTTATTAAGAAACTCATTGTACTTGTGCTTGTGGTTTTTTATGCGGCAACGCAGTATTTGCTTGTTAACCTGACTTCCCCGCTGTTCCCTGACGGTTCTCTGCCGGACACCTATCCGCCGCTGACCCTTACGCTTTACGCAGTCACGGCGCTGGTCATGTTCCCCGTTGCGGCGCTTCTGATGAAGCGGGCTGTGGGCGATTACCTGGCTGAAATCGAAATGAAGAACATCAAGCGGGAGTTCAGCGTTGTTCTGCTTGTCACGGCACTTTATTTTGTCATGCTGTTTCTTTACAGCTCCCGACCCGATTCCGATATCGGGGATTTCTGGTGGTGGGTAACTCCTCCGTTCCTGCTGGCGGCGGTCATTCTGTGCATATTTTATTGGACTTTGTTCCGTGAATCGGTGCGGCGCAAGCGTGACAGCGAACAGCAGAAAGCTTTGGAAATTCAACAACTGCAATATGAGAAGATTACCCAAGAAATGGAGCAAGCCCGTCGGATTCGTCACGATATGCGGCACTATCTGGCAAGTCTTTCCGATATGCTGGAGCAGGGCAAAACCGAAGAAATGAAGGATTATCTTTCCGAGGTTATCGAAAACACCGCCAAGCGTGGCAGTGAGGTCTACTGCCGCAATGCCACGGTGAACGGGCTTTTGCAATACTATGCGGGTCTTGCCGCCGGCGAGGGCATTCGCTGTGAGATTCAGGCAGACTGCGGCGAGCTGACCGTTTCTGCGGTTGATTTGACGGTGCTGTTCGGCAACGCCATGGAGAATGCCATCCGAGCCTGTCGGGAATTTGAGGAGAACCGATACATTTTGGTTCAGGTGGCGGTGATGGGCGGTTCCCTGATGGTGCAGGTCATTAACCCCTGCAAGGATATTCACCCCTCGGGGAGCTTCAGGCTGGACGGCGGCTTTCTTCCTGCGGCGGCATTCCGCAGCACACGCACGGGCGGCGGTTACGGCTTGAAAAGCATTGAACACACCGCTATGAAATACGACGGAAACGCAACATTCCGTTTTGACGATACAAACAAAACCTTTACGACACGAATCCGGCTGAACCTTCACCCGGAAAAGCTGTAAACGGAATCACAAGGAGGTATCAACCGAATGAGCAACGAAAAAAACAATAAAAGCAGTCAGGGAGTGACAATTTCCAAGCGGGCTCTTGCCATCGGGCTGATAGCTGTTCTGCTTTTGGTGGCAGGCGGCGTTACCCTGGGGCTGAACTGGAACCGTTGGTTTGCGCCGACTCCCCAACAGGAGCAGACCTTCAACCCGGATATTGACCCCAACGCAGGCGATTGGAAAGGCAACGAGCTGCCGGATAAAACCGGCGGGGATGCCGTGGGCATCAAAATCCCGGGCTACCCGTCAATCACCCTTCCCGCAAACAAGAAGAATGTCACGGTGGCGCTCCTGAACCCGGAGGGTAACCCCTGTTACTTTACCTTTGAACTTGTCCTGAAGGACACCGACGAGGTGCTTTACACCTCTAAAATGGTGCCGCCGGGTCAGGTAATTTCCGACATCACCTTATCGCGGGCTTTGCCCGCAGGGAAATATAACGCAGTTATACGGATTTCCACCGCCTCATTGGAGGACGGCAGCGCCATGAACGGCGCAAATGTGGAAACCGTGCTGATTGTGCAATAAACAGGAGGTGAAAATCATATGAACAAACGAAAATGGCTGTCAATACTGCTATGTATTGTTTTGGCTTTATCTATGCTTCCTGTTGCAACCTCTGCGGCAGAGGATAAAGGTAATATCTCCCTTTCTGCGGTAACCGGCAATCCCTTTGGAAACAGCAACGAAGGATACGCAAATTTATTTGACGGTAATACAGGAAGTAAATGGTGTTTTAATTTCAGCGGCTCTGCCTATGTTATTTTTAAAGCATCTGAGCCGGTAAAGGTAAGCCACTATTCAATCGCAACTGCAAATGATACAGCCGGTTACTCCGGAAGAAATCCGGTGGAATGGACGCTTTCTGCCTGTACGAATTATGAAGATGAATCCACTTCATGGACAGTAATTGATACTGTTACAGACGGCAGATTGCCGGCTGCAAATGAAACATATACTGATTTTATATTATCAGAACCCACACCGCTTTATCAGTATTTCAAGCTTGAAATAACAAAAATTAATAGCGGTAGCCTGATGCAGATCAGCGAGATTGCAATGACACAGTGCGATCATCAGTTTGAATATACCGGCACAACAATTGCTCCAACCTGTACAGAGGGTGGTTATGACATTTATGAATGTTCAATATGCCATATACAGAAGAATGTTCCAAATGGTGAGTCTGAAAATGGTCATAATTTCGAAAACGGTTTCTGTACTGAATGCGGCATCTGGCAGGTAGACTATCCGGTCAGCTATCTGGACGAATACGGTATAGAGCAAACTACAGCATGTAAAGCAGCAATCACTGCCGATAATATCGGCGAATACGCAACTATAAACAAAGGCTGGTATTTGGTTAAAGGAACCATAACGGCAGGCAGTCGTATAACAATCAGCGGCGATGTGCATTTGATTTTAGAAGATAACTCTGATTTCACCGTCAACGGCGGTATTCAGGTGCAGGATTCAAATGCATTGACTGTTTATGCCCAGTCCGTTGATGATACAACAATGGGCAAGCTGACCGTCGAAAATGTTGATACTGATAATGCCGGAATCGGCGGAGGATACGGTGGCGCAGTCGGTAACATTACTATCAATGGCGGCATTGTCGTAGCCACCGGCGGCTCCGGTAGTTCAGGCATCGGCGGCGGCAATTACGGCTCAGGCGGCACAATCACCATCAATGGCGGTACTGTCACAGCCAACGGCGGTACTGTCACAATCAACGGCGTCTCCGGTTCGGGCATCAGCGTCGGTAGTATTACTATCTACGGCGGTACGGTAACGGCTGTCGGCGGCGGTAGTGCTAACGGTTTCTCGGTAGCACCAACTCCAAGCAGCGAAAAGGAATTGAAGGTATCTGTCGGCGAGTCCGAATCTGCTATTTCGGTTATTAAAAAAGCCGATTTGCTTGATACAACATTTACGGGCAATAAAGCGGTTAAAATAGAGCCTTGCATTACTCACGAAACAGCTGTTTTATGGAAGGATAAAAGTAATCATGCGGTAACATGCAAATGGTGCGGTGCGACTTTTGATGAGGAAGCACACAGCTTTGACTCAAACGGCGATTGTTTCTGCGGCGCAGTACAGGCAAAATATTTAGACGAAAACGGTATAGAACAAATTGCAGGATGTAAAGCAGCAATCACCGCCGATAATATCGGCGAATACACAACTATAAACGCCGGCTGGTATTTGGTTAAAGGAACCATAACGGCAGACAGCTGCATCACTATCTACGGCGACGTCCACTTAATCCTGGAAGACGGCTGTGATTTTACCATAAATGGCGGAATAGAAGTTAATGAGCCGTCAAGCATAACAATTTACTGCCAGCAGGCAGGTACAGGAAAGTTGACTTGTAAAGGTGCTGAAAACAAAAACGGAATAGGCGGCAGTACCGCACGCGGAAATATTACGATTAACGGCGGCATCATCTACGCACAAGGCGGTTCCAATGAAGGCGGTGCGGGCATCGGCGGTAGACCCGGCGGAGCCATAACCATTAACGGAGGAACGGTAACTGCCATAGGCACCTCCTTTAATGCCGGTATTGGTGGCAGAAAAACAATTTCCCAAAGCGGCGGCGTGATAACTATTAACGGCGGAAATATCACAGCCCAAGGAGACGGCAGAGGTGCCGGTATTGGCGGCGCATACCGAGGAGACGGCGGAATGATCACCATTACAGGAGGTATCGTAAACGCGACCGGAGGCAACAGCAAATACGGATCCGGAGCCGGTATCGGTGGAGGTTCCGGAAGCTCTCTTTCTTCCACTTCGGGAGGTAGCGGAGGAACCATTGTTATTACCGGAGGAACAGTAAAAGCAACCGGTACAAACGGTGCGGCAGGAATCGGAGCGCCGTCTGTAGGGGGATCAAGCGGTACTTTCAGCACCGAAAAAGACGGAGTCAAAGGAAACGCAGTTATTTTTGCTAATGACATTTCGGATCAAAGCGACAAGGATAATTGGAACGGTGTCATTTTTATTGGGAGCACAGGAAAAGTCTATGGTACAACAGTGACGCCGACAGACGATTTTGAGATGGGCAGTAGTAACACTTTGCTCATTTCGGAAGGTTCGACTCTGAAACTCGACGGTATAAACGCCGTTAACAACGGCGATGTGTATGTTGACGGCACCCTGAACGGTAACTTCAGCGGCACAGGCAGTATTTACTATCCCCTGGCCGTCACCGGCGGCAAGGCAGGCGGTGACATTTCCATTTATCTGTATCTGGATAAGGTTTACGGCAAAGCAGGCGGCACCGTCACCCTGACCGCTTCGGATGACCCCATGGGAATGAAAATGGACGGTTGGACTGCCGACCCCGCTGTGACCGTCATAAACAATTCATTCACAATGCCCGCTTCGGCTTTGACCGTCACCGCTCGGTATATCAACGCCCCCACCTACACCGTGACTATCCCGGCATCCGTGGAGCTGGGCGGCACGGCAACCGTTACAGCCGAGGGTGTGTCCGTAGCGGACGGCAGTCAACTTGTGGTGAAGCTGTCGGGCACAAGCGGAGCGAATAACGCCCTTACCCTCTCCAACGGCGGCAGCGATACTTTGACCTATCGGGTCACAAAAGGCAACAAGGACGGAACGGCAATCAGCGTTAACGGTTCCGTTCTGACCGTTGCGGGCGGTATCGCCGATAACAGCGGCTCCGAAGCCCTGTATTTCACCCCTGCAACCGAGCCGAAATACGCAGGTAAATATACAGGCACAGTCACCTTTACCGTTTCGGTTGAAGCGGTATCATCAACTTGATTCCGCCGAAAGGCTGAAAATAAAAAATTTTTTTAATTCAGGAGGATAAAAACAATGAAAAAAATACTTGCTTTTGCCTTGGCATTGGTCATGGCGCTTTCCCTTTCCGCATCGGCTTTTGCGGTTGACATTAACCAGGACACAACACTAAAATACGGTGAAACCAACGTTACCTTTAACGTTGACCCCACCTACACCGTAACCATCCCCGCAACCGTCACCCTTGCAAAAGCTGCGGAAGGCAACTACAAGCAGGACACTGCCGTCTCCGCAACCGATGTCCGCCTTGAAGAAGGCAAGACCATCAAGGTTACGCTTGAAGGCGATTTCAAGCTGGTTACGGGCGCAACAGGCGCAACCTATGAGCTGCCCTATACCGTAACCGTTGACGATGATGCAACACCCATTGCGTCGGGCGCTACCGTTGCAACCTTTACGACAACTACCGCCGAGCAGTCAAGCACCCTGCACTTTGCGGCGGAAAACCCCACTTATGCGGGCAATTACAGCGACACCGTGACATTCACAATCTCGGTTGAATAATTCAGGAGGAAT
>JBJEQB010000054.1:0-30928 GCA_051881535.1 Acutalibacteraceae bacterium
CTTTACCCGACTTGTTATAAAAGGTAGGAAACTGAAATGTCAGAAAAAGTTCTTCTTGTTGTTATGGACGGCGTGGGATTTTCAAAAACAGGTCTCGGCGACGCCGTTTCACTTGCCAACACACCCGTGCTTGACAGGCTTTTAAAGGAATGTCCCAACACCCGTCTTAAAGCTCACGGAACGGCGGTCGGTCTTCCGTCGGACGACGATATGGGCAACTCCGAGGTCGGTCACAATGCGCTCGGCTGCGGTCAGGTTTATTCTCAGGGTGCAAAGCTCGTTAACGAATCAATAGAATCGGGCAAAATTTATGAGTCCGAGGCTTGGAAAAAGCTTTCCGCCAACTGCGTTGAAAACGGTTCTTCAATGCACTTTATCGGTTTGCTTTCCGACGGCAATGTTCATTCAAATATTTCTCATCTTTTCGCAATGCTCGAAAAGGCAAAGGAATGCGGCATAAAGTCCGCGAGAGTTCATATACTGCTTGACGGCAGAGATGTTCCCGCAACCTCCGCGCTTGTTTATGTTGAGCAGCTTGAAGCAAAGCTTGCCGAGCTTTCAGACGGTTCGTTTGATGCAAAAATCGCTTCGGGCGGCGGCAGAATGAAAATCACCATGGACCGCTATGAGGCGGATTGGAATATGGTTAAGCTCGGCTGGGAAACCCATGTCAAGGGCGAGGGCAGGCAGTTCGCTTCGGCAACGGAAGCCATTGAAACCTACCGCGCCGAAATTCCCGGAGTTATCGACCAGGATTTGCCTCCCTTTGTTATTGCCGAAAACGGCGAGCCCGTGGGCAAAATTAAAGACGGCGACAGCGTAATTCTCTTCAATTTCCGCGGTGACAGAGCGCTTGAGCTGAGCATGGCTTTTGATTATGACGATTTTGATAAATTTGACCGCGGAGCAAAGCCCGATGTCGCTTATGCGGGTATGCTTCAGTATGACGGCGACCTGCAGCTTCCGAAGAATTATCTCGTAAACCCGCCCGAAATCAAGGACACGCTTTCCGAGCTGCTTGTTTCTCACAAAATGACTCAGTTTGCGGTTTCCGAAACTCAGAAATACGGTCATGTAACCTATTTCTGGAACGGAAACAGAAGCGAAAAGTTCAGCGAGGAGCTTGAAACCTATATGGAAATTCCTTCCGACAGGGTTTCGTTTGACGAGCGCCCCTGGATGAAGTCGGCAGAGGTTACGGATGCGGTTATCGACGCCATGAAGGGCGGCAAGTATGACTTTATCCGTTGTAATTACCCCAACGGCGATATGGTAGGTCATACGGGAAGCCTTGACGCAACAATCGTTGCCGTTGAAGCGGTTGATCTCGGGCTTGCAAGAGTTCTTGCGGCGGCTGATGAGTGCGGATTTACCGTTCTTATCACGGCTGACCACGGCAATGCCGATGAAATGCTTGAAAAGAATAAAAAGGGCGTTGTTCAGGTCAGAACAGCCCATTCGCTCAACGCCGTTCCGTTTATCATTTATTCAAAGAATGAATATCATATCAAGGACGGCAGCTTCGGACTTGCCAATGTTGCTCCCACCGTTGCCGCGATTTTCGGCATAAAGCCGTTTGATTCGTGGGAGGAGAGCATGATTTAACTCTGCTCTGCGGCAAAAAATATTACCTCGAATAAATTTTTTTCACCCTGCAACACTTTATAGTGAAAGCAGGGTGATTTTTTTGATAGGACGGAGAAAATTTATCAGGGCGGTGGCTTATCTTGCGGCGCTTTGCACCGTTTTTGCCGCCTCGGCATATTTTGCAAAGCGTGCAAAGGCGTCATATGAGGAAACGCTCGGCAAGGTCAGAATTTCAAGCCTTGCTTCGCTTAGCGAATATGCAAGAGATGTCAGCGGAGGGCTTCGCCTGCTTGCCGTGTCCGAGGGAGAATCGGCGGCGGAGAGTGCGGCATATGTTTGCTCGCGGACAACGGGAGCTTTGGCAAGCCTCGGCAGCTTCGGCGCGGAAAATACGGAAAATATGACTCGCTTTTTTGAGGGAGTTTATGATTTTGCAGAGGATTTTTTGCCGAATGACGCAAACCGTTCAGCGGCGATAAGGCTTTCCGACTACGCGCAGGAGCTTTATTATCATTTAAGCGATTTGTCGGCTGCCGCCGTGAACGGCGAATATTCAATGACTGAATTCGGCAGTATATACGGCGGCGAAAGAGCAGAATACTTTGAAAACAGGCTTGATTTTTCAAACGGCTCCGAGGACGAGATTTTTTCGCTGACCGCTCCCGCGTCGGCGCTCGGCTCGGAGCCGAAACTTCTTGAGGGCAGAAAAGCGGTTTCCGCACAGCAGGCAAAGCAGACGGCGAGCGAAGCCGCAGGGGTCAACCCCGTTCTTTGGCGTGAAAAAGCCGCCGACGGCGGCGGATACGGAATATATCTGCTGACCCATGCCGATACCGCCGTTGAAATATGCGTCAGCGGCGGCTTTATCAGGCGGATTATCAATCCCGTGCCCTGCGCCGAAAAGGTTTACGGAGCTCGGGAGGCGCGCGAAAAGGCGGAAGCTTTTTTAAAAGCGCAGGGCTTTGGCGAAACGGAACTGCTCAAAGAAAGCGAGGGCGATTTCACCGCCTCATTCAGATTTGCGCCGTCGGTAAACGGCGTTCTGCTTCTGCCGGCGGGGGTTGATATAGAAATCTGCCTTGCAAGCGGAAATGTCACATATTTTGACGCGTCGGACTACATCCGAAGATACAGAACAGATATTTATGCCGAAACCGAAAGCGTGGATTTGAGCGGCATTTTGTCCGATAATCTTATATTGCGGAAAACCGTTGTCTGCCTTGCGGATATCGCGGGGCGGGAGAGGATTTGCCGCCTTGCCGTCTGCTCATTTAACGGCACACAGGTCAGAGTGTATGCAGATTATCAAAGTCTGAAAATCATAAAAACAGAGATGTAAAACAAAGCGGTTTCCCTCTGAACAAGTGGGAAACCGCCTTTATGTTTACGGGCGTTAAGCCCGCGCAATTTAATTTCAGATGAACTTCATCGTCATTTCAAGAATTCTCTTGACGCATACTTCAAGATCGGCTCTTGTTAAATAGCCTTTATCGTATGCGGCTTTTAAATCCTCGGGGTAGCCGACATGCATTTTCATATCGTTGCCCGCTTTGACCTCCTTGGCAGGGTCATTTTTAACGCCCCAGTCGGTTGTAACCATGCCGTTGAAGCCCCATTCCTCGCGGAGAATACCCGTCAGAAGCTCGTAGCTTTCGGAGGTGTGCAAGCCGTTAATGAGGTTGTAGGAGGACATAACCGTCCACGGGTCGGACTCCTTAACGGCAATTTCAAAGCCTTTCAGATAGATTTCACGCAATGCTCTTTCGGATATGCGGGAATCACAGCCCATTCGGTTTGCTTCCTTGTTGTTGCAGGCAAAGTGTTTAAGCGAAACCGCCGCTTTGCGTGACTGAACGCCGCGGGTGAGCGCCGCCGCAGATTTGCCCGAAATAAGCGGATCCTCCGAATAGTATTCAAAGTTGCGTCCGCACATGGGGTCGCGGTGAATGTTGAGAGCGGGGGCAAGCCAGATGCCGAGATTGTTTTCTTTGATTTCAGCTCCCGCGCACTCGCCGACGCTGTAAATCAGCTCGGTATCCCAGGTGCAGGCGAGAAGCGTGGCGCAGGGCCATGCCGTTGTGGGAATTCCCGTTTTCGGCTCAAGCCTTACTCCTGCGGGGCCGTCCGCCGTGGGAACGGGCGGGATATCAAGCCTTTTCATTCCGCCGAAGCAGCCCGTGTTGGCAACTCCCGTAGGAGCTTTTCCGCCCACAAAATCCATCAGCTCTTCAAGAGTAAACTGAGCGATGAATTCATCAAGAGTGATTTTTTCGCCAACCTCGTCAAATTTGACAAGGGCTTCGGGAGCTTTTGCGCCCGAGGGAGCGTTTTCGCCGTAATAATAGCTTGCTTCGCCCATGGGGAGCTTTTCAAAGCTGCCGTCGGCAAGCATACGCTCTGCAAGCTTAAAGGGTCTGCATCTGCTTTCAAGCTGCAAGGTAACACGGTCTTTTGCAACCTCATATTCATAATCAAGCTTTTCAGCGTCTCTGACAGAGGTTCCGAGATAGAATTTATAGCTGCCCGCTTCAAGCACATAGGCGGATTTTTGGATTTTGCCTAAATCGTCAAAGCTTGCCATATCGTTAATATCAAACGAAAGGGCAACGGTTTCCGATTCTCCGGGAGCGAGCAGAGCCGTCTTTTTATATGCGGCAAGCTCTCTTGCGGGCTTGCCGAGCTTGCCCTGGGGCGCGCCGTAATAAAGCTGAATTACTTCTCTGCCTGCCTTATCGCCCGTGTTTTTGACATTGACTGCGGCAACGATTTTTCCGTCGCTCTCACAGCATATTTTGCCGCTGAGAGAAAAGCTTGTGTACGAAAGACCGAAGCCGAAAGGATATCTCACATAATCCTTTGCGCCGGGTATTGTTTCAAAATAGCGGTAGCCGACATAAATATCGTCCGAATAGTCGAGGTGGTCGAAACATTCCCAAAAATCTTTTTTGCAGGGGTAATAATCATATGATTTGGCAATGGTGTCAACCAGCTTGCCCGAGGGATTGACATCGCCGCAGATAATATCGGCGGCGGCGCAGCCGCCCTCAATACCGCCCTGCCAGCCGATAAGCAGAGCGTCAACCTTGCTGTTTTCGGCAAAATACTCACAGTCGATAACCGCTCCCGAATTAATCAGGATAATAACCTTTTTGAAAAGGCTTCCCGCCTTGTCAATCAGATTTTTTTCAATGTCGGAGAGATAATAGTCGCCCGCCTGAGGTCTGCGGTCAACGCCCTCGGCGGAAAATCTGCTGAGAGTGATGATTGCCGTGCTTGCCCACTGTGCCGCAGAAGACATAAGCTCGTCGGGAACGGCAGGCTCTTTAACATGCATACTTGCAAATGTATCATAGGTCATATCGTCGCGCTTTGTGCAGAATTCCATTGCGTTGACGATATCCCAGGTTGCGTTTATCTGTGCCTGAGTGGGAATGTTTACGCTCTCGGCTTCAACATAATTTTTGTAGAAATCTATGAGCGGCATATATACCGATATTTTTCCCTCGGCTTCTTTATCGTTGAAGCCGTCAAAAATATTTGCGATATAGGGGCAGTAAACATCGCCGCTGCCTCCGCCGCCTTTTATATATTCGATTGTTGCCTTGCCGAAAAGGGCAACCTTTTCACCCTTTTTCAGGGGCAGAGCGCCGTTTTCGTTTTTGAGAAGAACCGTTCCCTCTGCCGCCGCTTTTCTTGAAAGACGGATATGTTTGAGCGAAGCAGTCGCGCATTTTCCGTCCTCCCCGATGGGCAGGCAGGGCTGATATCTGAATCTTGCGTATTTATCCATATTTAACCATCCCGTTAAAAAATTTAAGCTGTGCGGCAATTAGAGCTTTTCGGCAATTTTTTTCATTGCCTCCATGCCGTCTCTGCCGAGGGGCAGGAAAGGCTTTCTGCACGGACCCATATCAATGCCCATATAGGTGAGCACCGCTTTTTCGCATTGAAAAACGCCGTATTTAATCATTTCGGCAATTATTTCGTTGGCTTCGTTCTGGATAGCCTGAGCCTTTTCGATTTCTCCGTTATTAAATTCCTCATATATTCTAAGGAATTTATCAGCCATAAAATTATAGGTGCTGCCTATTGCGCCGTCCGCACCCATTGCAAGTCCGCCGAGGCACATTTCGTCAAAACCGTTGAATACGGTAATCGGTCTTTTTATTTTCTGCTTGAACTGCTGGAGAGCAAAAAGATCGGCTGAGGTGTGCTTGATTCCGATAAATCTTTCATCTTCAAAGATTTCAGCGGCATAATCCGCCGTAAAGGTGAAGCCGTTACCTCCGGGGAAATTATAAATTACCATGGGTATGTTTACGCTTGAAACGATATCGGTATAATACTGCCTTATCGCTTGGTAGGGGAATGAATAGTAAAACGGAGCAACCGCCGAAACTGCCGTGTAGCCCAGAGCCTCGGCTGTTTTCGCCATATCGATTGCCGCGTCGGTTGAAATTGCGCCGCAATGGGCAATCATCGGCACGCTGTCTCCCGCCACTTCCTTTACGATGCGGAAAACCTCCTTGCGCTCCTCGGCGGTCATAACCATGCTTTCGCCCGTGCTTCCGCCGACATAAAAGCCGTTTACTCCTTTTTCAAGATTGAATTCAACCAGCTTTTTTAGCGATTTTTCATTTATGGAATAATCTTCTTTGAAAGGGGTCAGAAGCGCAGTAAAAATGCCCTTCATGCCAACATCTCCTTATTCATATATAGGGTAGCGCTTGCAGATTTCGCTGACGCCCTGCTTGATTTTTTCGGCGCTGTTTTCAAAATCGGTTGCACAAAGATAAATGAATTCCGCAATCTTGTCCATATCCTCGGCGTTGAGCCCTCTTGAAGTAACAGCCGCCGTGCCGAGCCTTATGCCGCTTGTAACAAACGGCTTCTCGGGGTCATTGGGAATGGCGTTTTTGTTGGCGGTGATATAAACCTTGTCAAGTCTCTGCTCAAGCTCCTTGCCTGTTATGCCGAGAGAACGCAGGTCAACAAGGATAAGGTGATTGTCCGTGCCGCCCGAAACGAGGTTTACGCCGCGGGAAACAAGTCCCTTTGCAAGAGCGGCGCAGTTATCAATGATATTCTGCTGATAAATCTTGAAAGAGGGGGCAAGTGCTTCACCGAAGCAGACAGCCTTTGCCGCTATAATATGCATAAGCGGGCCGCCCTGATTGCCGGGGAAGATTGATTTGTTGATGGCGGGAGCAAGCTCCTCTGTGCTGAGGATAAGACCGCCTCTCGGACCTCTGAGGGTTTTGTGAGTGGTGGTTGTTACGATATCGGCATAGGGAACGGGCGAGGGGTGAAGCCCTGCGGCAACAAGACCCGCAATATGAGCCATATCAACCATAAAATATGCGCCGATTGATTTTGCAATATTGCCGATGCGCTCGAAATCGATAATTCTCGGATATGCCGAAGCGCCCGCAACTATGAGCTTGGGCTTAACTTCTTTAGCGGTTTTTTCAAGCTCGTCATAGTCAATAAAGCCGTTATCGTTAACGCCGTAAGGAACGAATTTATAAAGCTTGCCGCTGGCGTTGACGGGTGAGCCGTGAGTGAGATGACCGCCGTGGGCAAGATTCATGCCCATAACAACATCGCCCGGCTCAAGAATGGCGGCATAAGCAGCCATATTTGCCTGCGCGCCCGAGTGGGGCTGAACATTTGCCGCCTCTGCGCCGAAAAGCTTTTTTGCACGCTCGATTGCGATGGTTTCAACAACATCAACACATTCACAGCCGCCGTAATATCTCTTTCCGGGATAGCCCTCGGCATATTTATTCGTTAAAACGCTTCCCATTGCCGCCATAACTGCGGGAGAAACGATGTTTTCGGACGCAATGAGCTCAAGATTTCTTCTCTGCCTTTTAAGCTCGGCTTCCATGGCAAGACCGACCTCTTCATCATACTTGATGAGGGGCGTTATTGTGTCGATATAATCGGGAAACATAGGAAAAACACCTCTTTCGCATTAATACTGTCATAATAACATACACTTAAATCCTTTGTCAAACCTTATTCTTAACAAAAAATACTTGTAATATTAAAATAAATAGGTTATACTGTATGGTACTACGGACAAGGAGATGAACAAATGGATCCCATTAAGGTAGATTTTTCAAAGAAAGACGGCGGAAGAAAAAAGGATATCGTTATTCCTCCCGAAAAAGCGGCTCTTAAAATTATTCTGAGCCTTTTGTGCAGCGCTGTTTTTGCGGTAATAGCATTTTATGTAATGCTTCCTGCAATAAACTTCAAGGCGTATGACTTTTATCTTTATCTCGGTCTTGTTGCCGCGTCCTATGTTGTTTTCAACGGCTTGTTTGCAAACATAATGGGCAAGCCCGAATATGTTCCTTTCGTTAAGAAAAGGGCAATAGTTCCCGGCATTATCATCGCGGCGCTCGTTGCCGTTGTTGCGGTAGGCTACCTCGTTTCATGCGAGTTTTTCAGAGCCGAGAGCTACAGCAAGATAATCGATGTAAGAACCGACAGCAATTTCTCCGAGGAAATTCAGGAGCAGGATGCCGAAAGCTTCAGCGCAATTCCCAAGCTTGACGAAAGCGCGGCGGCTCAGCTTGCCACGAGAGCGCTCGGCGTGCTTGAAGAAAAGGGCTATGTTTCTCAGTTTACGGTTTATCCCGAATACACTCAGATAAACTATAAGGAAACTCCCGTCAGAGTTGCACCGCTTCAGTATGCAAACATCATCAAGTGGTTCACCAACACCAAAAACGGCTTCCCCGGCTATGTTATTATCGATATGGCGAATGAATCAACGGAATTTGTTGAGCTTGAAAACAATATCCGTTATTCTCCCGCGGAGCATTTCAACAAGCTTCTCAAGCGCCATCTGCGCTTCAATTACCCCACATTCCTGTTTGCCGACGCAACCTTTGAAATTGACGATGAGGGCAACCCCTATTGGATTTGCGCCCGTCTTGACAAAACCATCGGTCTTTTCGGCGGAACGGATGTAATCGGTGCGGTTGTCGTTAAGGCGGACAGCCCCGACGGCGAAAGCGAATATTATACCATTGATCAGATAAGGAACGAAGAAAAGCTTCAGTGGATTGACAGAATTTATGATTCCGACCTTATCGTTCAGCAGTATAACTATTACGGCAAATATCAGAACGGCTTCTGGAACTCCGTTCTCGGTCAGAGAGATGTTATAACCACCACGGCGAACTATAACTACATTGCCAAGGACGACGATGTCTGGATGTATACGGGCGTTACCTCCGTTACCTCCGACCAGTCGATAACGGGCTTTGTTCTTGCAAATCAGAGAACCAAGGAAGCGGTTTATTAC
Source organism: Acutalibacteraceae bacterium (assembly GCA_051881535.1). Taxonomy (GTDB): domain Bacteria; phylum Bacillota; class Clostridia; order Oscillospirales; family Acutalibacteraceae; genus CAG-177. The sequence goes on from JBJEQB010000054.1 coordinate 8,909, forward strand.
AGAGTAACGGGCGGCACGGAGTATTCCGCGCAGCTTGCGGCAGAGGGCAGAGTTAAGGACCTCGGCTACAAGGCAACATTCCCGCTGCTCCTCAATATCGGCGGCGAGCCGACATATTTCCTCTCTCTTAAAGATGACAGCAATATCGTTCAGCAGTATGCGCTTATTAATGTTGCTCAGTATAACAACAATAAGATGGGCGCAACGGGCACGGATTTGAGCAAGTGCCTTGCAAGCTATGTTGCGGCTCTTGCACAGAGCGGAATTAAGGTTGACATTGACCCCAACGATATTGTTGACCCCTCAAAGGGAGAGCAGCCCGATAAGGAACTGCTTACTGTCAAGGGTAAGATAACCGATATCAGAACCGCTGTTATCGGCGGCGAGAGCTGCTACTATATCAAGCTCGATTCAAACCCCGCTTACTTCTCAATTTCCGCCTCCAAGGACGAGAGCGTTGTTATTCTTAACATCGGCGACGAAGTAACGGTCAGCTATTCGGGCGAGGGCGCAATAATAGCCGCTGATTCTGTAAAAACAGCTTAAAAAATGCGAGAGGTCAGCCGCAGGCTTTGCGGCTGACCTTTTTAGTCCGAATATAAAAGAGGATTTTCACGGATATGGATATCAAGGTAAGGAAATATAATAAAAAAGACATTGCACAAGCGGCGAAGATATGGAATGAGGTTGTGGAGGCAGGCGAGGCGTTTCCGCAGACGGAATGCCTTGACGAAGCGGCGGCAGAGGAATTTTTCGGCAGTCAGACCTATACGGGAGTTGCGGAAAATGTGGGAAACGGGGAAATTCTCGGTCTTTATATTCTTCATCCGAATAATATCGGCAGATGCGGCCACATATGCAACGCAAGCTACGCCGTGCACTCGGGTATGAGAGGGCAGCACATCGGCGAAATGCTTGTTACCGACTGCTTGGAGCAGGCAAAATCGGCGGGCTTTCGCATATTGCAGTTTAATGCGGTGGTTAAAACGAATTATCCCGCAAGGCGGCTTTATGAAAAGCTCGGCTTTACTCCGCTCGGAGTTATTCCCGGCGGCTTTCTCAAAAAGAGCGGGGATTATGAGGATATAGTGCCTTATTATAAATTGTTATACTGAAAGGATTTTACATGGAGCTTTACGAAAACAGGCAAGAGCCCGAAAAGGCTGTGCTTATAGCGGTTGATACGGGCGAATATGACTGCGAGGCGTCGCTTGACGAGCTTGAGGAGCTTGCAAAAACGGCGGGAGCGCAGGTTATGGGCAAGCTTTGGCAAAAAAGAGATAAACCCGATGCCGCGCTGTTTCTCGGCAGCGGCAGGCTTGAGGAGCTTGCGGAATTCTGCGAAAGCAATGAAATAGATTTGGTTATTGCCGACAGCGAGCTTTCTCCCGCTCAGCTCAGAAATATTGAAAAAGCCGTTAAGGTCAGAGTAATTGACAGAACAACGCTTATTCTCGATATTTTTGCCGACAGGGCGAGGAGCAACGAGGGCAAGCTTCAGGTAGAGCTTGCTCAGCTTCGCTATTCTCTGCCAAGGCTCATCGGTCAGGGCACAAAGCTTTCAAGGCTTGGCGGCGGTATAGGCACAAGAGGTCCGGGCGAAACAAAGCTTGAAACCGACAGGCGCCACATCAGGCGCAGAATCAAGGCTCTTGAAGAGGAGCTTGAAGCGCTTGAAAAAAGGCGCGGTCTTGCAAGGGCAAGGCGTGAAAAAGACGGAGTGGAAACCGTGGTTATAGTCGGCTACACAAATGCGGGCAAATCCACCCTGATGAATTCTCTCACACAGGCGGGAGTTTTGGCTCAGGACAAGCTTTTTGCAACTCTTGACCCCACTTCCCGCGCCCTGACTCTGCCCGATGGGCGGCGTGTGATGCTGATTGATACGGTCGGATTTATCAGGCGGCTTCCGCATCACCTTGTTGAGGCTTTCAAGTCAACTCTTGAGGAAGCGGCGTGCGCCAAGGTTATTCTTAATGTATGCGACGCGTCAGACCCCGAGTGCGCTGAGCATATTGAGGTTACAAATGAATTGCTTGATGAGCTCGGCTGTACGGGCAAGCCCGTTATTTCCGTGTTCAACAAGTGCGATTTGCCCGAAGCAAAGAAGAATTTTATTCCCGAGCAAAACAGCGTTATGATTTCCGCTCTTGAAGAAGAAGGGCTTGACAGGTTGCTTGAAGCGATTGCAAAGGCGTTGCCGCCCACAAGAGCGAGGGCAAAGCTGCTCATACCTTATTCGGACGGTGCGGCTGCCGCGGCATTCAGAAAAGACAGCGTGATAAACGCCGAGGAATACAGGGCTGACGGGCTTTATCTGGAGCTTATTGCAGACGCCGCATTGGTTGACCGATATCAGAAATACTGTATTTAAATCATAAGAACTGCGGAGAAAGGAGAGCCGAATGAAAAGATTTTGCAAAATATTTTCCGCAGTGCTTGCGCTGCTGATGATTTCGGGCTGTGCAGAAAAAGGCGGCTCAGGCGAGCCGACGGCTTCCGCTTCCGCAATGTCGGAGTATCCGGAAACTGCGGGATTTTTCAACGAAACCGCAAGCGTTTCCGAAACGATTGTAAGCACCGCACCGCAAAACAAGCCTACCGCCGCTGAAAAATCAACGGCGGAAACAACTGTTAAAGCCACGGAAAAAATAACCGAAAAAGAAACAGAAAAGGCAACAAAATCGCAGACAGCCGCCGTAACCGAGAAATCCGAAAAGGGCGACGGCGTTATAATCGGGCTGAAGCTCATTCTTTTCGGGTGCGGCAGAGATGAAATAATATCGGCTATGGGAAATCCGAGCGAAAGCGTTTCGGAGCGTCTTAAAAACGGCGGCAGGATTGAAAGCCTTGTTTATGCCGCCGATTACGGCAGGCTTGCCGTGTTTCAGCTCCTTGACGGCTCGTTTGCCGCTTTTTACACCTGCGCGCGCGACACGATAGTTACGGACGGCAGCAATTCTCTGTCTCTGAAATCGGGCGGCGAAACAAAATTCGGCAAAACAAGAATACAGGTTTATGCCGACAGCGAAAAGGGCGGAAAGGTTTACGCGCTCTGGGCAAAATATGACGGCTTTTCATATGAGCCGAGCGAGCTTGACGGGCTCGGCGGTCAGGAGAGGCTGATTTTTCACGCAACCAACGCGGTCAGAGCGATTAACGGGCTTGCGCCGCTTAAATATTCGCAGGATGCTTCCGAGAGCGCAAGGCTCCACTGTGAGGATATGGCAAAAAGAGAATATTTCGCTCACGATACTCCCGAGGGCAAAACCTGCGCCGAAAGAATGAGCCGCCAAGGCATAAAATATACCGTTTGCGGAGAAAATCTCGGAGCGGGTTATATGGGCGCTTTTGACCTTGTTGACGGCTGGTATAATTCCCACGGACATCGCATAAATATGCTTGCCGATGACTATAAGTATATCGGAGTAGCAATGACCGCAGGAAACGAAAAATACAGATTTTATTCGGCGCAGAACTATTACGGCTGATAAAAGCGAAAAAAATTAACAATTTAAGGGTATTGACAACAAAGTTATGTTAGTTTATAATAAATTTGTATCCGTGGATTTGGTTTTAAGCAAAAAAAACGGAGAGCTCAATACATATGAGAATTTTTTAAAGGGGGACTTTAAAATGAACATTGACACAACAGGACTTCAGGAGCTCATTCTTACAATTATGAAGTTTATTGCTGATTTCGATATCAAGACCCTTGACCTTGATTTCCTCAGCAAAATTCTGACTGCCATTGCTCCCATCTGGAATCCCATCTGGGCTGCTATCAATGAATGGCTCAACGGAGCATTCGGATTTTAATGGCTTGCCGCACGGCGGCGCAAAAATAAAAAAGTATTTTTTCGGATTCGCGTTTTGTGCGCGAGTCCGTTTTTTCATATAAAGACAAAACCGAGAGATGCTTTTTACGGCGTCTCTCGGTGTTTTTTTACATATTTGGTTTTATGCACAGGCGGTTTTATATCTTGAAGCGTAGCCCGTCAACTGCTTATATGTGTTTTTGTTCAGGAAGCTGCCGTCGCTCGATTTTGTTCTGCCGAGCACGAGCACCTCGCCGTCTGCCGAAGCCGCGGCGCAGGATGCAATATCGTCGGCGGAGCCTGCCTGCGAAAAGGTTTTGACCGTTGAACCCGCTTTTGACATAAAGCATACGAAGCCGTCATATCCGCCGCTGTTGCCTATTCCCTCAAACTCACGGTTGGAGGAGGCAGTGTAGCCCGTCACGGCAAAGCCGCCGTCAACCTTTACTATGTCGGTAATAAAGTCATCATCAAAACCCGAGAGAATCCTCGTCCAGACCTTGTCACCGTGTGAATCGAGCCTGAAAACGAGCGCGTCAATGCCGCCGCAGTTGTGTATGCCCTCAAGCGTGCCGTCGGTCGATACGGTACTAATCAGCTCGTAGTTACCGCCGATAACACAGCCGCCTTTTCCGTCCGCGGCAATGGCGTTGAATTCATCTCTGCCGCTCGAGGAAATAACGAAGTTCCATTGATAATCGCCCGCATTGTTGTATTTAATAACAACTGTGTCAATATATCCGCCGCTCAGCTCCTCAAATGCGGCAAAATCGCCGTTGACCGAGGCGGTAACGCACGCGGCGAAAACATTTCCGCTTTCGTCAACACTGATTCCGTTGAAAGTGCCGCCCTTACTGCCGCTGAGATATCTTTTCCAGATTACCGAGCCATCGGAGGCAAGGTTCATAAGAATTGCGCTGCTGCCGGGCAGACCGTCAAAATCCCCGTCGCGGGAATCGGTTTTTCCTCCGATTGCAATGCCCGTTGAGGTTGCTTCAACGCATTTGAAAATATCGGTTCCCGTGCCGCCGAAGCTTTGGGTAGTCATTGAGCTGCCGTCTGCGGCAAGCCTTACAATCAAAGCATCGGTTGAGCCTTTTGAATCGGCGTTTGCGGCATATTCGTTTGCCTCGGTATAACCTACTGCGGCAATGCTGCCGTCGGAGAGGACGGTGATATCCTCAAGGGTAACTCCGCCGGAGGTGCTGCCGATGGTTTTAATCCACGAAACATTGCCCGTTTTACCGTATTTTACAATAAATGAAAAAGGAAGCCGCCAGCTCGAATTGACTCTGCTTGCAAAATTGCCGTTAGAGGAGGTCGATGTGCCGCAGGCAACATATCCGCCCGTCGGCAGAGCCGCAACTCCTCTGAAAACATCGTCGCCGTCGCCGCCGAAGATTTTAAGCGAAACCTCGCTCGCTTCGTTGAGGAACGGACCGCTTTCGGTGGTTGTGGGCTTGGTGGTCGATGTGGTAGGTCTTGTTGTTGTGGTGGTAGTTGTAGTAGTTGTTGTTGTAGTTATAATTGTAGTGGGAGCCGTGGTCGGAACGGTAGTTGACACGGTTGTAGGTGCGGTCGTGGGAACGGTTGTCGGAGCGGTGGTGGCAGGCTCCGTTGCGGGTTCCGTTACAGGCTCGGTTACAATTTCGGTTGTGGTTTCGGTAATCTCGGTTGTCGGCTCAAGCGGGCAGGGTCTTGACGGCACAAGGTCGCCGAGCCCGAAAAGATGACCGAGAGCGTTGATTAAGAAAGTAAGTATCAGAATAATAACACATACAATTTTAATAAATGTATTACACATGAGTAAGCCCCCTTAATGGCTTTTATACATTAAAATTATATCACAGGGAGCAAAAAAAATCAACAGCCGCATTTTACCGCGGCTGCCGATTGATATTTTAAGCTTTTAAATCTCGGGTATCTCGATTTCGATTTCTCTGCCAAGCTCTGCCGAGCGGGAAATTCCGTCGATGATAGCCTGGTTATAAAGAATCTGGCTGCAAGGTACGGGAGCTTCGCCGCCCTCCTTGACAGCGTCAACAAAGGAACGGATTTTAACATCGAAGCAGTCAACATTATTCTTCTTTTCAGGAATAATCGTTTCAATCTGCTCGCCTGCAATCTCGTGATAGATAACGAGCGGACCGCCTATGCTGCCGTTCCAACATTCGGTTGAAGGAACTCTGACCGAGCCCTTTGTGCCCATAATTATGGTGTCGCCCGGAGTGTCAAGATTCATCGCCCATGCAATTCTGAAATCGAGGATTATTCCGCCCTCAAGGCGAATGAAGCCAGCCGCAAAATCGTCAACGCCGAAAACATCGTGATGCTCATAGCTCGGGCTCTTGCCGAAGAAATCCGATTTATAGCCCGAAACGGTCAGGGGCTTGGGATAGCCGATTGAGTTAAGAACCATATCGAGCGAATAGCAGCCGATATCGCCGAGAGCGCCGATGCCTGCGGTTTCTTTTTCAATGAAAGAAGTGCCGAATGGCGTGGGAATTCCTCTGCGTCTGCCGCCGCCCGTCTGAATGTAATAAATCTTGCCGAGCTCGCCTGACTGAACAACTCTTTTGAGCATCTTCATATTCTCGTCAAAGCGGGGCTGGAAGCCGATTGACAAAACGGCGTCGCTCGCCTTTTCAGCCTTGCAGATTGCAACAGCCTCATCAAGAGTTACGCACATGGGCTTTTCAAGAAGAACGCTGACTCCGTGTTCAAGAGCGTAAATTGTGCACTCTGCGTGGGTTGCGTTGTAGGTGCATACGCTTACGGCGTCACATTCGCCCGCGTCAATAAGCTCCTTGTGGCTGGGGTAGAATTTAACATTGTCAACCCCGTATCTCTCGCAGAATGCCTCTGCCTTGCCGGGAACAAGGTCTGCCGCGGCAACGATTTCAACATCGGGGCATTTCTGATATGCTTTAACATGAGCCTCGGCAATCCAGCCCGTGCCGATAATGCCGACCTTGATTTTTTTGCTCATATCTCTGACTTTTTCTTCCGAGGGGGCGTCTTTAAACCTGTCAAGAATATTTTCCGACATATGAAAAACCTCGCTTATCTTTATTTTTACCAGCTAAGAGTTTTAAGATACTCTCTGCTGAGTTTAACCGAATTCATCGGAGTGTCGCCCTTTGCGGGATTATCCTGCTCAACGATCACCCATTCCGCGCCCGCGTTTTCGCAAGCCGCAAGAATTTCGGGCATATCCTGAACGCCGTAGCCGACGGGCATAAACGAAAAGGCTTCGTCCTCGCCGCCGTCCTCGCTGTCATCAATGCCGATAAGCTGATAAAGCTTTCCGCCGCCGTTTCCGCTCTTTTTGAAGTCTTTCAGATGAACGACGGGGGAGCGTCCGCTGTATTTTTCAATATATTCGGCAGGATTAACTCCCGCAACATTTACCCAGCAGGTGTCAATCTCGGTCTGAAGCAGTTCCGCAGGGATTGATGAATAAAGAACATCAAGGGCGTATTTATCGCCGAGCTTAACAAATTCAAAATCGTGATTGTGATAGAGAAGCTGAATTCCGAGCTTTTTGGCAGTTTCGGCAATTTTGCGAATTCCCTCAACCGTTGCCGCGAAGCCGTCCGTTCCGGGGCGACATTCCTCGGTGAGATAGGGCACGGCAACATATTTGCATCCGATTTCCGCATAGTCCGAAAGAACCTTTTCGGGGTCGGCAAGCATATCGTAATAGGGAACATGGGCGGAAATGGGCACAATGCCGATTTCTTCGCAGAAGCTCTTGATTTTTGCAGGCTCTTCGCCGAAAAGACCTGCAAATTCAATGCCGTCATAGCCGAGTTCTTTCATTTCTCTGATTGTGCCGTAAAAGTCTCTTTGCATTTCATCTCTGACTGAATAGAGCTGAACCGCAACGGGAAGTTTCATTTGAAAAATCACTCCTGTTTGATGTCAATTATACACTATATAGTATCATACATTTTATAATGATACAAGAGGTAATCTGAAATTATTCCTTATTATCAAGATATTTTTCCGCAATTTCCGCCGCACAGCGCACAAGCTCGGCGCAGGGGCGCTTTTTATAGTATTCCTTTGTGCGCTCCTCGGGATTGGGTGACGAGCTTTTTTCGGAAAGCCCGAGAAGCTCGCGGCAGATTATAGAGCCGTTTTCCTCGCGGAATTCGCCCGCCGCCTGCTGAATGAGTGAATACAGCTCGGCTTTCTTTTCGTGATTACTCGGGTCTGCACAGGCAAATTTATTTGATAAAACCATAGTCATACCGCTTACTGCTCCGCAAACCTCGCGCAGTCTGCCGAAACCTCCGCCAAAGCCTGCGGAAAGGCGCAGTGCCTCCTCCTGCGAAAGGCTTGTTTCTTCAAGAAAGGCGCAGAAAACCGCCTGGCAGCAGTTGCAGCCGCTTTTAAAAAGCTCCTCGGCTTTTTTTGCTCTGTCCATAAAATATCGCTCCTTTTCCGTAACCTGCCGTCAGCCGCAATTCCAAGCCAACGGCGACGGTTTTAATATAATCAATCGCGGGCAAAAAGTCAATAGATAAAAATTTCGTAAAAAGAGCAAAATATTTTGATAATAAAGAAAAATATTTCATAAATTTAATAATTTGTTAAAAAATAACTATTCCATTTTACGATACAATGTGTTATAATTCATCTATAATCCCCGTATTGACCGAAGATAAAGCAGGAGTTTGTGGCTATCATTGCGTCAAAAAAACAGGGGAAAACATAAAACGGAGGAAAATAAAATGACAAAAATCACAACGGTATCCAAAAAAATGCTGTCGCTGATTATGGCTTTGCTTATGATTGGCTCGGCAGTAGCATTCAGCGCAAGCGCGGCAACAGAAGTTCCTAAACCCGTTTGCAGTATTAATGAGGCAAATAATGCTATCATTGTTGCGCCCATAACTGTTGATGAAGGTGAAGTAGCTATCGCGATTTCACCGAATGAAGGAATTGAAATGATTCCGGTTGCAGACGGCTCTACACGCTTTCAGGGCGTTAAGGGCGGTGTAACCTATACAATTACTGCAATTGTTACCCTCAACGGAGAAGTTAAGGGAACAAGCACCGAAACCGTTAAGCTTCTTAAAACTCAGGCGGTTCCCTCAGCTCCCGTTTGCGAAAAGAGAACGGCTACCTCGCTCAAAATCAGCAAGGTTGCAGGCTGCGAATATAAGGCAGAAGGTCCTGACGAAGAAGGTAATACCGTAATCATTTCCGATTGGGGCGACACGGTTCTTTTTGAAAACCTTAAACCGGAGACTTTCTATGTTATATACGCAAGAAAAGCGGCAGTCAAGAATGAGTATTACGCAAGCGACGCAGTAAGCCTCTCGGTTAAAACTCTCAAGGCAGGCAACGCGGTTGCCGTTGCAAAGCCCGTTCTTGAAGATAAAACCAACACCACCATCACCGTAAAGGCTGAAGCAGGCGTTGAGTATTCAATAGACGGCGGCAAAACCTGGCAGACCTCGGGCGATTTCAAAAACCTTAAAGCAAGCACCTCTTACACAATCGTTGCAAGAGAAGCATTTGACGCTTCGGTTCAGGAAGCTAACCCCATGAGCGAGGGTCTTACCGTTATCACAAACTCCAGAGCAAGCTACGAGGCTTCTCTCACAAGATGCACCTTTAAGGCGCAGGACGGCAAGAGATACGCCAACGAAAATGTTAAAATCACAGTAACGGGCGACGCTCCCGCAGACCTCAACACCGTTCAGTACGGCGACACAATGTATGCTCCCGCTTCCTTTGAGGCAGCAGGCACAAAGGCAGATTTTGCAGGCACAACAAAGGTTGGCACAGGCACTTTCCTGCCCGGTGAAGCAAACGCTGACAAAACAGTCGTTGTAACGGTTACTTACAATAAACTTAAATATGTCGGCGACGGCTGGGCACAGGTTGGCACCGTTACCGAAAAATACACCGTAAAGATCGGTCCCGTCAATAATACTATGACAAAGATTAAGGAAGGTCTTGAAACCGTTCTTAACTTCCTGCTCAACACCGTTCCCAAGTTTATCAGCGACGCTCTTAAGAGCGATATTTGGGGCAAGATTTTTGATTTGATTGGTAAGCTTTCAAAATAATAAGTTAAGCTTTAAGGCTCCTGCGAAAACCGCAGGAGCCTTTTTTGTCGGATAAAAAACTGCCCGCCGAGGCTGTTCCCCGGCGGGCAATTTATATATTATACTATATTTACATTATCTCTGAACTCTGCCCGAGCCGTCGCCGCCCGCGAGCTTTTCAACCTCGGCAACGCTTACGCGGTTGAAATCGCCCTCGATTGAGTGCTTGAGAGCGGAAGCTGCAACGGCAAATTCGATTGCCGACTGCGTGTCCTTGCCGCTGAGCAAGGCATAAATCAGTCCGCCGCCGAAGCTGTCGCCGCCGCCTACGCGGTCAACGATGTGCAGGTTGTATTCCTTTGAGAAGCAGTAGTTTTCGCCGTCATAGAGCATACCCGCCCACTTGTTGTCGCTTGCGGAAACAGAGGTTCTCAGAGTAATTGCAACCTTTTCAAAGCCGAATTTATCGGCAAGCTGCTTTGCAACGGATTTATAGCCCTCTTTGTTGAGCTTGCCGCCGTAAATATCGGAGCCTTCGGCTTCAATGCCGAAAACATCCTTTGCATCCTCCTCGTTGGAGATGCACACATCAACATATTTGCAAAGCTCCGTCATCGCCTCGCGCGCCTCGGCTCGTGTCCAGAGCTTTCCTCTGTAATTGAGGTCGCAGGAGATTTTAACGCCCTTTGCCTTTGCGGCTATGCACGCCTGCTTGCAGATTTCAACAAGGTTTGCGCCGAGAGCGGGAGTTATGCCCGTGAAGTGGAACCAATCCGCACCCTCAAAAATCGAATCCCAATCAAAATCGGAGGGTTGTGCCTCCTGGATGGCGGAATGAGCGCGGTCATAGATGCAAACGCTTCCGCGCTGTGACGCGCCTTTTTCGAGGAAATATATTCCCACTCTGTCGCCGCCGCGAACAATTTTGCTTGTGTCAACGCCGAAATAGCGCAGAGAATCAACCGCCGCCTGACCGATTGCGTGAGAGGGGAGCTTTGTTACATAAACGGAGTCAAGCCCGAAATTTGCAAGAGAAACGGAGACATTTGCCTCGCCGCCGCCGAAGGTTGCCTGAAGCTGGTCATTCTGGAAAAAGCGGTAATATCCGTTGGGAGCAAGGCGAAGCATAATTTCACCGAAGGTTACAACCTTAGCCATTTGAACGCGCCTCCTTAACGATTTCAACCGACTTTTTGCAAAGCTCGGTTATTTCGTCCCATTTCTGATTATCAATAAGGTCTGCCGTTACCATATAAGACCCGCCGCAGGCGGCAATAACGGGGCATGAAATGTAGTCTTTAAGATTTTTGAGAGAAATTCCGCCCGTGGGCATTACCTTGAACATCGGGAACGGAGCGCTCATTGCCTTGATTTTGGCGATGCCGCCCGACTGCTCGGCGGGGAAGAACTTCAAAACATCAAGCCCGAGCCTGTAAGCGGTGTGATAATCGGTCGGAGTGGTGCAGCCCGCATAGATGGGAACGCCCTTTTGCTGGCAGTATTTTACGATACCCTCGTCAAGACCGGGTGTAACGATGAATTTCGCACCTGCCGCAAGCGCTTCGTCAACCTGCTGCTCGGAGAGAACCGTGCCTGCGCCTACAAGCATTTCGGGCACATTTTCGCTTATGAGCTTTATTGCTTTTTCTGCTCCCGCCGCGCGGAATGTAACCTCTGCAACGGGAACTCCGCCCGCGCAAAGAGCCTTTGCAAGAGCAACGGCGTCACGCTCGGGGTGGTTGAGCTTGATAACGGGCACAACGCCGATTGACATTATTTTTTCTGAAATTGAATTCATAACACTACCTCCGAAAATCAGTTTTTTGCGGCTTTTTCGCAAGCCTCAAAAAGTCCGTTGATATAAGCCGCGCCGAGTGCACGGTCATAAAGTCCGTAGCCGGGCTTGCCGGTTTCGCCCCAAATCATACGCCCGTGGTCGGGTCTTACATATCCGTCAAAGCCCGTTTCAACGAGAGCCTTTGTGATTTCATACATATCAAGGCTGCCGCAGGCAGAAAGGTGGCCGCTTTCCTCAAAGCTGCCGTCGGGCATTATCAAAACATTTCTCATGTGCATAAAAGCAATTCTGTCCATTGCGCTGTATTTGCGAACCATTGCCGTAACATCGTTTGAAGCGGCGCAGCCGAAAGAACCCGTGCAAAGGCAAAGGCTGTTTGCGGGGCTGTCAACGATTGCGAGCATTCTGTCAATCGCCTCTTCGCAGGTGATAATTCTCGGCAGACCGAAAATGGGGTAGGGCGGGTCATCGGGATGGATAGCCATACGCACGCCGCATTCCTCGGCAACGGGAACGGTCTTTTTGAGGAAACGCTCAAGGTTTGCCCAAAGACCCTCTTCGCCGATTTCTCCGTAAGCGGTGATAAGCTCTCTGACCTCTTCCTGAGTATAGCTTGAATCCCAGCCGGGCAGATGAATGTCGTCCTTGAGCGGGTCAAGCCCTTTCATCTGATCCCAATACATAACAAGGCTTGTCGAGCCATCGGGAGCTTTTTTATCAAGCTGAGTTCTTGTCCAGTCAAAAACGGGCATAAAATTATAGGTAATGCACTTAATGCCGTATTTGGCGCAGCGGCGGATATTTTCACAGTAAACATCGATAAGCGCGTCAGCGTTATCTCTGCCGAGCTTGATGTTTTCGTGAACGGGAACGGATTCCACAACATCAAAAACAAGCCCGTTATCCTCGCATTGCTTTTTCATTTTTGCAAGGCTTTCCTCGGGCCACACCTCGCCGGGCTTTACATCGTAAACAGCGCTGACAATGCTGTGCATATTGGGTATCTGGCGAATTTTCTCGAGCGATATCGGGTCTGATTCGCCGTACCAGCGGAATGACATTTTCATTTTAAAAACCTCCGTTGTGAAGCTATATTTGTTATATCACAAGCGCCGAAAAAATGCAACAGACAACATATAAAAAAGAATTTATATATAATGGTATTATATCCGTCGGATTTGACATATCCGCCGAGTTGAGGTAATATAAAAGGCGATAATTGAAAGAAGAAGTGACGGATATGGAAAAATTCATTGACCTGCACACACATTCGCTCAAATCCGACGGCTCGATGACTCCCGCCGAGGTTGTCAGAGAAGCAAAGCGAGCGGGGCTTGCGGCGATTGCGCTTTCCGACCACGATACGGTGGACGGAATCCGAGAAGCGGTGGCAGAGGGTGAAAAAATCGGCGTTGAGGTTATCCCCGCAATCGAGTTTTCGGTGCAGTCAAAAACAGAAACTCACATTCTGGGATATTTTATCGACATTGAAAATCCCGATTTACTCAAAACGCTCAAAGAGGTTGTTGATTTGAGAATTGAGCGCAATTATGTTACCTGCCAAAGGCTAAACGAGCTTGGCTTTGACATAACGATTGAAGAAGTGCGCGCGCTTGCGCCGAATAATTTTGTGGGCAGGGCGCATTTTGCGCGGGCGCTGATGGATAAGGGCTATACCAAAAGCGTCAAAGAGGGCTTTGACCTTTATATGACGAGCGGAAAATATGCCTACTGCGAAAAGCAGAGGCTGACCGCGCGCGACGCCGTGGAGCTTATCGGAAAATGCGGCGGAATTTCATTCCTTGCTCACCCTCACCTGACAAAGCTCGACGATGATGAGCTGAAAGAATTTCTCAAAGAGCTTAAAGGCTTCGGACTGAGCGGCTTGGAGGGGTATTACACCGATTATACCCCCGAAATGCAGGAAAAGTATCAGGCAATGGCAAGGGAATTGGGCTTGATTATATCGGGCGGCACGGATTTCCACGCCGCAATGAAGCCGCATATCAGCATCGGAACGGGGCTCGGCAATATGAAAATCCCATATTCCGTGCTTGAAGCAATGAAAGCGGAGCGGGACAGGTTGAAAAAAGAATAATTAATTTTAAAAGCCGACAGGTTCAAAAAACTTGTCGGCTTTTCTGCTCTTATAAGCTCCGTAATTATTTTACAAAAACAAAAATATGTGCAAATTCGGTTTCGCATTGTTCTGCCAACTTTAATCCTGATGAAAATGCACATTTTTTTATTTCATCGGGATTATCGGGGTACACGGTTATTTTTGAAAATCCCGCGTCCAATATTTTATCCTGATTTTTGTCAACGGATAAGACAAATCTGCCGTTTTCATTTAACAGCCGCTCAACGGTATCAAATGCTTTCTGCTTTTCCTTAATGTGCAAAAATGTAAGTGATGAATAAATCACATCAAACTTTTCATTGAAATCATATTCCAAAAAATCGCCGCAAATCAGAACGGCGTCTTTTATGTTCTCTTTTGCTTTGCCGATTGTTTTTCCGGAAATATCAATGCCCGTAAATCTGCGGCAATCGGGCGCGGTTTTAACTGCAATTCTGCCCGTGCCCACGCCTATTTCAAGGACGGATTTCGTTTTGTCGAGTTTCATTTTATCAATGAATATCTGTCCGTCCCATTTATCCATATAGTCCTGCAAAGGCTTCGGGTCATGCACAGGGTCCTGACCTTCGCTTATCAGCATATCGTAATGTTTTGATACATCGTTCATTTTGCATTCTCCTCGGTTTTCGTATTCATCAGACGGAAGGACACTTCCGGTTAATACCGGATTTATTTGATATATATTTCGACAAATTGAAAATTGATTTGACACCTCATCCGCCTCGTTCCTCGGCACCTTCTCGGCTGCCGCCTCGGTCGGTGCTTCTGAGCTTACGCTCAGAGGTTGCCACCGGCAACCCGCACCCTCAAGGAGAAGGCAGATAAAGGCTTCCCCTTGAGGGGAAGCTGTCACGAAGTGACTGATGAGGTGAAGAATTTACTCAAGCAAATTTCGATTTGCGTTGGATTATTGTATTACGCTGTAAAAGTAGGGCGGCTTGCCCACAAGCCGCCGAAATCAATGTTTAAATTGGGCAATTTTTCGGCGGGAGCAAGCCCCCGCCCTACTCTGCGCGGAATATTTTGCGTTGTTTATCATGCCATTCGGGCGACCACGCAGGTTGCCCCTACTTTCGATATAACTCGGTCATAGGCAGAGCCTATCATTAATTCCGAATTACGCATTACGAATTCCGAATTATTTTTGCGGGTCGTCGAGGATGCCGACCACTACAAAATTACGCCGTAAAAATGCAACTCCGGTAGGGAACGCTGTCCTCAGCGTTCCGAGAGAACACAGCGGATTTAACGGCGGCTTGCCTACAAGCCGCCTTACTCCGATTTACAACCAAAAATTTGCGTTAACTTTTATAACACGGGTGATATAACCAGGGCAAATGTAAATTGGAAGTTATCAATCAATCTTTAACCCTTTTGGATTTTCCGCATAGAGTTCAATATATCCACATTCAGGACACACATAGCATAAAACATTACATCTTTTTTCAGGTTCGAACATTCCTTTTTTCTTATTTGTCAGTATCAAAGGATATAAGGTATTCCCTGTCAACTTGGCATTAAACATTTCTGTGTCGCATTTGGTACATCTCATTTAACATCACTCCTGCATATTCAAGTTTTTCAAAATAATTATATCATATATCAACCGCATAAATCAATGCAGAGAATTGAACATCATACACATCTCACTCTCGGCAAAAACGAACCGTCGGCACCGTGTCACCCGCAACCCATTTCGTCACTATTCCCTCTTACTTTCCCAAAATCCCGTCCGATGCAAGGAAAAGTGAAGAGTGAAGAGGTGAAAAGTAAAAATCCCGTCCGCAAAATACGAACGGGATTTTTGGAGCTACTGGTCGGACTCGAACCGACGGCCTGCGCATTACGAATGCGCTGCTCTACCAACTGAGCCACAGTAGCATTTGCAATCTGCAACCTATTATAATAGATAAGTCGCAATTTTGCAAGTATTTTTTTATAAAATCTTCATTTTTGCTTTTGGTGTTGCAATGGTTACAATTCGGAAACAAAAGCTTTACAAATTAGTTAACAAATATTATAAAACTGCACTTGATTTTAAAGCGGAAATGAGATATTCTATATACAAAGCCCCGCTTCGGCGGAATTAATTATTATTTCCCTTTGGAGGAGAATAACATATGAAGAAGAATGTAACCGCAATTTTGCTTGTTTTTGCTCTGCTCGCAGGCTTTGCGTCTTGCCGCAAGCTTGAGGACAGCGAAGGCTTTGTTATTGAAAGCAAGGCTTATATCGTTGACAGCGAGGGAGTTACCCGCGATGTTCAGAGCATTATAAATGACGACGGTAAAACGGAATATTTCTATTATGATGCTGACGGCAACAAGGTTCCCGTTAAGAAAAAGGAAGTTGTAGTTGAAACCAACAGGGTTTCCGTAGCTTCTTCGGGTGAGGGCGGCACGCTCAGTCCCGAAGCACAGTCCTTCTTTGACGCATACAACGATCCTGAAAAGTTTGAAGAGCTTCTTGATACCGATGTTACTCAGCCCGAGCTTGAGATTTCCGATGATGTTATCCCCGAGAACACTTTCAAGGAAATCAAGGTTGAGCTTGGCAGCGACGGCAAGCCCATTCACACTAATATCGAAAAGAATTATAACGACATAGTCAACAGCAACAAGTTTACAATGGATTTTGTTGTTAAAGAAACAATGGACGGCGAAGATATGACTCTGCCCATCGTTGCGATAAGAGACGGAGACAACCTCTATTTTGAAACTCAGATGCCCGTTGAGGGAAAAGGGTCAATGAAATTCAATTTCATCATCACTAACGGCAAGTGCTACATTGTTATTCCTGCCATGAGAGCTTATGCCGAAGTTCCCAAGGAATATGTTCAGGAGATTATCCCCAGCGAAATAGTCACCGATGATGTTGAAATGGAATATGTAAAGAGCGGCGAAGTTGTTTTTGAGGGCAAAAAATATATCTGCGATGTCTATAAGAGCGGCAACGATACCGTTAAGTATTATTTTGCCGACAACCAGCTAAAGAGAATTGAAACGATTTCAGGTGATAACACTTCCATTCTTGAAATCAAGGAGCTCAGCACAAAGGCTGACAGCTCAAAATTCAAAATCCCCTCAAACTATTTTGATATGACCAAGTTTTTGGGTGAGAATTTCCAGATTTCCGACCTTGCATAACAATATGAAAAAGTGTGCGCTTATCACGGGAGCATCGGGCGGAATAGGCAGCGAAATCGCTCTGCGGCTTGCGCGGGACGGCTTTGACATTGCCGCCTGCTATTGCTCCGATGAAAAAGGAATAAGCGAGCTTGAAAAAAAGCTTGCCGAAACCGGAGTGAAATATAAAACTTATAAAGCCGATGTTTCCGACTTCGGCGAAACGGAAAAGATTTTTGCAGACGCCACCGAATTTTTCGGCGGCGTTTCTGTGCTTGTCAACAATGCGGGAGCTGCGGGGCAAAAGCTTTTTACCGACACAACGCCCGAGGAATTTGACAGAATGACAGCCGTTAATTTCAAGGGAGTATATAATTATTGCCGCTGTGCCGTGCCGTTTATGGTGGCGCGGAAAAGCGGAAAAATAATCAATATTTCATCTATGTGGGGCGTCAGCGGAGCTTCTTGCGAGGTTATATATTCCGCAACTAAGGCGGCAGTTATCGGGCTGACAAAGGCTCTTGCAAGGGAGCTTGCGCCGAGTAACATTCAGGTTAACTGCATTGCTCCCGGAGCGATTGACACAAAAATGAACGATAATCTCACGGCGGAGGAAAAGCTCGCCTTTGCAGAAGAGATACCTATGGGCAGATTCGGCACGGCGGCGGAAATAGCAGGCATTGTTTCGTTCCTTGCGGGCGAAGATTCAAATTATGTTACAGCGCAGGTGATGGTTGCCGACGGCGGATTGATATAAAAAGGCAGTCAATGGTCATTTTGCCGAAAATAGCCACTCCTTTTTAGTTATAGTTCACTATTGATTTAAGTGATGTAATATGATAAAATTGAATATAAACATTTATCTGAGTTGGAGGAAAACATATGGCTAAATGTCCGAAATGCGGTCGCAGGCTTACTATATTAGATTGGCGTCCCAACTGCCCGGGATGCGGAGTTAACCTTGTTTATTACGGTATGGAAGAAAGATTGCTTGCAGAGGCGGATTCCGCCGAGGCGGAGCATGCCGTTTTTCAGCAGAGGGTTGACAGGCTCAAGGCCTCTTTCATCGGCTCGAAGCTGACCATAATCAGAATTATTCTTTCTGTTCTGCCCATTGCGGCGCTTATGCTGCCGCTCTGCACGGTCAGTTACAGCGGTCCGCTTATTGAAGCGACTACAAAATCCATAAATGCAATCGGGATTTATAATTTGGTTTCGTCTCTCAATTTTGATTCGCTTTTCACAATGATGGGTTCCGATATTCTCGGCTCAAGCTTTGTCGGCTATTTCGGAGCGCTGGTCTGCATATTGCTCTCGCTGGTAATGGTTATCGTCAGCCTGTTTATGCTTATGCTTGCCTGCTCGCCCAAGGGTAATCCGAGAAACATAACTCTCAATTCCCTTGCAATAGTTTTTGCCGCGGCATCGGTTGTTTTCTTCAGCAGATTTTCGAGCGGAATTACAGCCGTTTTCCCCGATTTCATAAGTGCATCGGTTAAATTCGGAATTTTTGTTTACATAGGAACTCTCGTTCTTCTTCTGGGCATCAACATTATTATTGCCGTAAAGGGCGTTAATGTTAAATATAAGCCCACCTTTGTCGGCGGTCTGCCCTCCGAGGAATATTTTGAGCTTGTAAAGAACGGCACGGATGTTGCGGTTATCCACGAAAAGATGGCTGTTGCCCTTGAAGCTCAGGAAGCAGAAAGAGAAAAGGAAAAAGCCGAAAAAGAAAAGGCTGAAAAAGAAAAGAAAGAAAAAGAAAAGAAAGAAAAAGAAGAAGCAAAGGCTTAACTTCCATAATGATTATGAATACGGCTTGTATCGGTTAACCGATACAAGCCGCTTTTAATATCGGCTTATTTCAACAAAAATTTTCTCATAAAGTGTAACCTCCGAGCCGCAAACGGTGCTTATCGGGGTGGAGGCCTTTCAGTAAAAAAGAGAGGAGATGAAAGCCTTGGATGATAATAATATCGTTGATTTATACTTGCGCCGTGACGAATCGGCAATAAAACATACTTCGGAAAAATACGGGAGCCGTTTACGCTCTTTGGCCTATGGGATAGTCAATGATCGGCAAACAGCCGAAGAATGTGAAAATGACACCTATGTGCAAGCGTGGAACTCAATTCCTCCGCATGAGCCGAAAAGCTATCTTTATGCCTTTTTGGCTCGGATTACCCGCCATATTTCTTTGAATTGCTGCCGTGAACGCGGCAGAATAAAGCGCAGCGCATTTATATGTGAGCTCAGCGCGGAAATGGAGCAATGCATTCCCGCTCCTGATGATGTCGAGTGCCGCATGGACGATATGGTTTTCGGCGAAGCAATTAACGGGTTTCTCGCTACGCTCGGCGAAGAAAAAAGAAATATTTTTATAAGGCGTTACTGGTATCTGGATTCCGTTGCTGACATCTCCGCCCGCTTTGCGCTGTCAGAGAGCAAAGTGAAAACCACTCTTTTCCGATGCCGTAACCAGCTTCGGGAGTATTTGAAAAAGGAAGGTTACACTTTATGAGAGGAAATGAATTTTTAGATAAGATGGAGCTGATAGCTCCTGCTTATATCGAGGCGGCAGACGCCGAACCGAAAAAGAAGAAAAAAAGCATCTGGATTAGGTGCGGAGCAATCGCCGCCTGTTTGGCATTGGTATTTTATGCGGGAACAAGGCTTTTTTCACAGAACAGCCGCGGGAATGTCTCGGCTCTGCCTATGCTTTCTGTTTCGGAAGATGAATCGGGATTCGGATATGAGGGCTATATGGCTTATGATATTTCGGAGCTTGTGAGCGGAAACCCTTGGAGTGAGGATTTAAAGCTTTCAACACTGCCCGTATATAAAAATTCCCTGACCTATGAAGGAGACGGCATTATATCGGGAGCTGATTTTGATAAAATGCGGGAATTTCTGCTGGAAGTTGCCGTCAGATTAGGGCTTGATGCGGATAAGCTGACCGTTACCAACGATTCACCCGATGAAGAAACAAAACAGAGAATTATTGAGGAATGGCAAGATTTGGGCGCTGATGTTCCCGACGGATATTTTAATCCGACCGCATTAACGGTTACGGCAGACGGCTTAAGAATTCAGGTTAATCAGTCAATGACAGCTACGGTCTTTTTTGAACCTGCATTGTCGCTTCCCGAGGAATATAACTTTAAGCCCAATGCATCATATGATGATGCGCTTGCCGCGGCGGAATATCTGAAAACCGAATACAAAGATTTTATCGGCATTGACAATCCGCAGGTGAGCATTTGCGGCGGCGACTATGATATTTATGCCCGACAGTCTTATTACATCGGCTTTTTTGACGCAAGCGGAAACGAGACGGAGCAAATCATCAACCGCAATTTTAACGCGGTGTTTTTCCATTGCGACGAAGACGGAAAACTCTTTATGGCAAGTATAGACCGGCCCGATTTATCCGAGAAAGTCGGAGATTATCCGATTATCACCTCGGAGCAGGCAGAAGAACTGCTGCTCAACGGCAACTATGTTACCTCTGTTCCCTACGAATTTCCGGGAAAAGAATATGTCAAAAAAGCGGAACTTGTCTATCGGACAGGATTATTTGCAGAGTATTATATGCCGTACTACCGCTTCTATGTTGAGCTGCCGAATGAAAAGCGGGAAAACGGGCTGAAAACCTACGGAGCATTTTATGTGCCTGCGGTTGACAGCGCTTATATTTCCGATATGCCGACATGGAACGGTAATATCAACTGATCGGGTAAATCGGACTGCATTTATCGGTTTATTTCACGGCGCAATTCGTAGGGAACGCTGTCCTCAGCGTTCCGCAAACAATTCGGAATTCGTAATGCGTAATTCGGAATTAAGGATAGGCTCCGCCTATGACCGATTATATTTGTTATTGCGGCGGTGCAATTTGTAGGGGACGATGCCCACATCGTCCCAATCAGGGTCGCCCGGAATACGTCTCTCAACAACGCAGAAATTTTTGTTGGGAGACGGTAGATTTTTTTGCGTTTTTTTGATATACTTTTTTGGCGAAGGAGCAAGATAAATCGGGATTTATCATTTTGTTTGTTTTTACTTGTAGGGGACGGGTTTCCCGTCCCGCGGGAGGCGAAATGCCTCCCCTACATGGATTGACTGAGCTTGCCATATATGCTGTCAAATTCCAGTTTACTTTTGCCCTGGCTATATCACCCGTGCTATAAAAGGTAACGCAAATTTTTGGTTGTAAATCGTAGTAGGGCGGCTTGACCGCAAGCCGCCGTGAAAATGATTGATTTTTATTTCCAATCCTCCGTCTTTTACTTCGTAAAATCCACCTCCTTTGCCAAAGGAGGCTAATATCAACAGTAAGCTTTCGGCGTAAATCATTTTCGCCGCAAGCTGATTATATATTTGCCTCCCTCTTGAGGGTGCGGGCTGCCGGTGGCAACCTCTGAGCGTAAGCTCAGAAGCACCGACCGAGGCGGATGAGGTGTCAAACCAATTTTGAATTTTCGGCAAGCAAGAACAAAATGCCAAAGGAGATCGGTCTTATGAAAAAACGCTTATTTACGGTTTTGGTTGCTGTCTTTATGGCGTTGTTACTGCTGACGCTGTCCGGCTGTAACAGATATACTTCTCATTACAAAGCGGTGGCGTTTGTGCATACAAACACGGCGAAAAACGCTTCCATGAGTTTTTCGAGCTTTGAAGGCTCTATGGTATTTAAGTTGAAATGCGAAAGTGCGGATGAAAAAATCAACTATTCCGCGAAGCTTGAAAACGGTAGCGCAAGGGTTTTCTATGACTGTAACGGGACAAAAACGGAATTGTTTTCCGTCAATTCCGGCGATGATATAAGCGAGATTGACGGGGTACTGCAAAAAGGCACGGTCTATATTATTGTTGAGATGTCCGAAGCCGGCAAAGCCGGGCGCTTCAACTTTGAAATTAAGTAACAGTATGTCTTTCAAGAAATCAAAATTTGAGAGGAGGATATGCGTATAATGAGTAATAAGATTACAATTCGTCCGGAAGAACATAAAGATTATAAGAGTATTGTTTCTCTGATTTTGCGTTCGTTTCAAGAAGGAACAGACTATTCTGA
>JBJEQB010000055.1:0-6276 GCA_051881535.1 Acutalibacteraceae bacterium
GTGGGTGGCACTTTTCTTTTGCGGTGATGTCATCTTTATGCGTATGTCACTAATGCAAATTCTTCCACTATCCATTTTGCATTATCATTGTTTCTGACTGCTACTTCTCCAAAATATACAGACATTAAATCTTCAAATTCTTCTTGATTTAAACCAATACTCTCAAATGAATCATTTTCAAATAAATCAAAATACCACTTTTCTAATTGCTTCAAACTATCAACAGTATAATTTGGCGAAAAAGAAGAATTATCTTTGCATATATTTTCTAATTTATTTAATAAATTATTTTTGTATGATAAAAAATATTCTTTCGCCTCATCTAAACTATTGAAACTTTCTAATTTTTCTCCATATTTACGAGCAATATATAAACTATACTTTGACATATAATCACACTCCTGAGTTGAGAATTATTCCCTCGTGTTCATGGATTTTCTGTAAACCACGAAACGGCAGTAGAGATACTCGGTGATAAGGTTAACAAGGGACGGGAAACACGTCCCCTACAAGGAAAAAACAAGCAAAACGATAAATCAAAATTCGTCGGTTATCTTTCTAACCGAACAAGATACTCCGGCGTATCTTCTTCAAGCTTTTTATCTGCCGTTAAAATAAATCCGCAACGCTCATAAAAGCGAATAGCGCGAGCATTCTTTTCCAATGCCCACAAGGTATTTGCATTGTGACAATCAATGGCATATTTCAAAAGCGTAGAGCCGATAGAGTTACCTTGAAGCACAGGTTCTACAAACAGCTTCTTAATTTCTCGGTTTTCTATTTGAATAACGCCTTTAATAGCACCGTCATCATATACCCACATATTATCTACAATGCTTTTATATTGCTTCATCAGCGTTGGTACTTGAAGCTCCCCAAAATAGTAATCGTCGTTTTTGAATATGGGATAGAAATTCAAGCGATAATTAAATATCACTATCTCCGCTATTCGAGCCAAATCATCAATGGTTGCTTTTCTTATATTTTTCACTTTGACACCTCGTTAACTTCCAATTGCATTCTTATTATACTGTCGTTTTTTGCCATTGTCAATATATAAAAATTCGAATAAAATTTCTTCAATACAAATAAAACACTTTGCAAATTAAAAATTTCGCATAATGCAATAAACGCCCGAAAGGCATTGAAAGCCTCGGGCGTTTTCTGTTGCGTTATCCGATTGTCAGGGTGTGAATTTCATTGTCGGCTATTGACAGCGGGATTTCAAGCGTGCCCTTAAACCTTTCGTTAAACGGGATTTCCTTGCCGTCAAGAGTGACTTTGTATTTAATGCTTTCGTCATCGTTCATTGCCGCCAACACGGTGAATTTTTTGCTGTTTCCGAAATATGTAAGGTCTGCTTTAAGCTTTTTGTTATCATCGGCAAATTCAGCAAAATCAACCCAGGTGTCAAAGCCCGTGTTGAGTGTTCCCGCCTTGAAATAGGCGTTTGCCCACATGGTTATCGGCGTGGAAAGACCGCCGAAATTATGGAACCAGCCGCCTCTGCCCGTCACAACATTTACCATTTCAAATGTATAATAGGAATAATCAACCTCGCGCTTCCAAATGTCAAGCGCAAGCCGCGCAACGGTGTAGGCAAAGTCGCTTTCGCCCAAATCAAGCATGGATTTCCAGATAAACCATTGGTGGGGGAACCAGACATTGCCGTTCCAATAGCCGTTAACCATAAAGTAGCCCGCAGTCATATCAACTGCGCTTATGCCGTAGGGAGAGAGCATTTCTTTTTCGTTTTTAAGATGGCCGAGAATTGCTTCACGCTGTTCCTCATTGCACGCTCCTGCGATAATGGGATAAATTCCGTCAAGCCCCTTGTTCAGATTTTCGCCGCTCTCGGTGAGCATAAATCCCGTGGGATTATAGTCCTTGTCATGGAGAACATAGCTGAAATATCCGCTCTTTTCGTCCCATGAATATTCCGTCAGCGCGTTTGTCAGCCTTTCAATGTCGGCGGCATATTCCGCGGCATCGTCTGCCTTGCCGAGCTTTGAAGCCGCCATACGCAGAATTTTGCCGCATCTGATAAGCTGTGAGGTTGAAATAACGGGAGCAGTGGTGTCGCGGATGTTTCTGTCCATCATCGCCACCTGAGCGGGGTAATCGTCCATACCGCTTGTCGAATAGAAATAGTCATAGGTTGTGGTCAGCCCGCTTTTGAGCTTGGCGGTTGCGGAGCCTCTGACCTTGCCCGCAAGAAAATCGTAATAAAGCTTTGCTCTCGGATACATGGCAAGAAGCTTTGATTTATCGTTGCTGCGCTTGAGCATTTCAAGATAGAGATACATCTGAACGGGAACGGGCGAGCCGTGGTGAAGAAACGCATAGTCAGGGTTGCTTTCATCGCTCAGATAGGTGTCAAGGCTGTATTCGGCGAAACGCTCCGAATAATCGAGCATACCAAGCCCGATGAAGCCCGAATCCCATGTGTAAAGGCAGTCCCACCGCTTGCCGGGCGTGTGGTGGATAATGTATTCGCCGTGCTTATAAATCGGATATACGGCGTTTGTCATAACCGTGGCTTTAAGAATTTCACAGCTTTGCTCATATTTTTTGCCGTCTCGGTTGAGTGAAACGGGAGCGGCTTCTTCAAGGCGTGAGTTATAAATCTTTTCGTATTCATCGGCAGATTTATATTCGGTTTCGCCCTTTGAAATAACGGCGTATTCAATGTGTCTGCCGTGCGGCTCAACAAAAATCGTGTGGATTATTGCGTTGCTGAAAAAGCCGTCATCGCTGTGCTTGCGGGAAAACGCTCCCGTAAAGCTTTCGGTAACATCGTCAAAGGTCGGGTCGGAGTTTGAGAGCCTCGCTGTCATGCAGTCCTCAAGCGCGCCCGTTGCGATTTCACGCAGGCGGGTATTGCCGTTAAAGGTGCGAAGAATAAAGTCGCCCTCAACGCAGGGATATTTGCACACGGTTTTATATCCGCCGTCGGGCTGAGCCTCTGCCGAAAATTCGGGAATATAATCGTATTTAACCATAGCGGTTTTTATCTCGGGAAAATCGTTCTTTTCGCAAATGCAGAAGAAGTCAAATTCAATTCCTCCCGTGCCGAGAGCTTCAAGAGAAATTTTGAAATCACCTTTCTCAACTCTGCCGAGAGGAATAAGAACCGTTGCAGGCTCATCGGTCGGTGCGAAAACGGTTTTTTCACCGTTAATAAGAAATTCGGAGCTTTTTTCGCTCGGTATATAGTTTACGCCGACCATTTTTCCCTGCTCGTATTTTATGTCGGATGTTCTGTATCTGACTGAGAGAACGGCGTTATCAAAGCTGTTATTGCAATGGAGCGTGAGCGAAAGGTTGTCGCCCTTTTCTGCGCCGAAGGGCGGAAGATAGCGGTGGGGCATATGCCATTTGCCCGCTCTGTCGCCCAAACCGAAGCCGCCGACAAAGCGGTTATCCGCAAATTCGCCTTTTTTGAAGCCGTCGGCATTCTGCTCATCCCACGGCCTTTTAACCGCATAGTCGTAGCTGTCATATTCAACGGCTTTTTTGAAAGCGCATTTTTCGGGCAAAGACAGTCTGCAATAATCGGGCGAGGGATATTCGATTGACTCAAAGAAATTGATAACGCAGTTTTGAATCAGCTCGGAATTATTGACTATTTCCGTGCGGATAAGCGTGCTTTCATCGGTCAGCCGGACATAGGAAACCTCGGCGTAAACCTTGTCTTTCCATTCAAGGTCGTGTCTGTATGTAAAAATCGAATAGTCGGGGCTGCATCTCCACGGATGACAGCCCGATGGGAGAGTGGTATTCGGCACTTTGATGTCGCCGCCGAATATTGCGGGGGCAACGGTTAAGTCAAACCGAACTCCCTTTGCAAATTCGTGCTCGGCAATGCGGGATATTCCCATATATTTTTTGCCGTAGGGTCCCCACGCGGGGAAGCAGTGAGAATAAACCATTTTTATCATCCTTTATCTTCACTTGTTTTATCGTTTTACTTTATAACAAAATCGGAAAACTCGGCGTGCAGGGGCGCGCCCTCAATTTCAAGCTCGAGCCATGCTCCCGTTTCAGCGTCCTGAGTTAAAACGAAAACTCCTCTTTCGCCCGTTCCGCGATATGTCCAGATTCCGTCGGAGTATGTTTTTTCAATATCTATTCCCTGCTCGATTTCTTCAAAGGTCTGCGCGAGCAGAGCGCCGAAGGATGCCTGCGGAAAACGGGAAAGGTCGGTTTCAAATTTCAGCCCGTCATATGTGACCGTGCATACGCCTGCGCTGTAAGTCAGCTCAAGAGGCTTCATAATTTCCGGGCTGAGCATCTTAACTTTGAATTCATCCTTGGATTTTCTTTCAACGGCGGCAGTCATAACGGCGTCGCCGTAGGTCACTTTTAAATTAGCCGTGAATGACGGCGGAGAGGTCGGTGCGTCGGAACTGCCCGGATTTTTTCTTTCACATCCCGCCGCGATAATGAGAATAAAAACGGCGAAAAAAGAAAGAGCCTTTTTCAAAAAATCACCTGCTATTCAAATTTTGAAAAAAGCTCGGGCAGATAGTTCAGCACATCGCTCGGAAGCATTCCGCGCATTGAGGTTTTCTCCGCAACCGCGTCTGCACACAGCCCGTGCAGATAAACGGAGCTTACCGCCGCATTAAACGGCGACATTCCCTGAGCGAGGAAGGATACCGCCATTCCCGCGAGCAGATCTCCGCTGCCGCCTCTTGCAAGACCCGAATTTCCCGTTGCATTAACATAGATTTTAACGGGATTGCCGCCGCAGACAACGGTGTTTGCGGTTTTGAGGGCAACGGTAACTCCGTATTCTTTTGCAAACTCATAGGCGGTGGCAATGGGGTTTTCGATGATTTCTGCAACGCTTTTTCCGCAAATGCGGCTCATTTCTCCGGGATGAGGAGTCAGAATAATCGGCGCGCGAGCTTCTTTCAATATATCTATATTTGTGCTCAGCGCATTTATTCCGTCGGCGTCAATAATCATCGGAGCTTTCAGCTCTTTGACGAGATTTGTTACAAGGTGAACCGTGTCTTTGTTAAAGCCGAGCCCGCAGCCTATCAAAACCGCGCTTGCTCTCTTTGAAGCTTCAAGGATATCAGCCATTGCCGAAAAGGCGAGCGTTCCCTCAAAATTCGGCTCAAGGGGCAGCAGAAGCGGCTCGGTAAGCTTCGGCGCGATTGCGGCATAGGCGCTTTTCGGAAAAGCCGCAGTCACAAGCCCCGCTCCGCAGCGAAGCGCACCGCTCACGGAGAGATAGGCGGCGCCCGTCATTCTCATGCTCCCGCAAACGCAAAGGGCATGGCCGTAGGTTCCTTTGTTGGAAACGGGTTTCCTTTTCGGAAGCATTTCCTTTATGTCGCGCGCGTCAAGCGTGAAGCAGGCAACGCTGTCGAGGCTTTTGAAATCCTCATCGGTTATTCCGATATCGGCAACCTCAAGCCTGCCGCAGTATTTACAGCAGGGCTTCATTATGTGAATGGGTTTGTATGCGGAAATCGCTATGGTCATATCTGCCTTGAAAACCGTTCCGCTGACTGTTGCGCTGTCGCAGTTTGCTCCTGCGGGCACGTCTATGCTCACAAGCGGCGCGCTCGCCGAGTTGACGGCCTGGGCAAGAACGCTCAGGGCTTGATTGAGCGAGCCTGAAAAGCCCGTTCCGAAAACCGCTTCAACGATTATATCCGCTTCGTCAATATACTGTTTCAAAACCGTCAGATTGCTTTCATAATGGATTATGTCAATTCCTGCGGATTCAACGAGCGAAAACATATCGGCGGCGTCTTTGGCTTTCGGCTCGCCGCACGCGAGCATAACCGTGACCTTGCAGCCGTATTCCCACATTTTTCGCGCGATAACGAAGCCGTCGCCGCCGTTTTTTCCTTTTCCGCAGACAACGAGAACTCTGCGCGGATTTTCTCGGGTTATGCAAAACCGTTTCTTTATTATTTTGGCGCAGGCGGTTCCCGCGTTTTCCATCAGTTGAGGAAAGGTCATTCCTCTTTTGACCGCACTGCACTCCGCCTGATACATCTGATTGCTTGTAACAACAAACATTTACGCTCACTCCATTGCTTTGTTAAGATGATTTTAACATATATACCGCGCGATTAAAAGAAAAAAAGTGAAAAAATATGCGAAAAAATTCGATAATTGCGTTGCGGCGGGCGAAAGTTGCTGTTATACTTAAAATGTTAAGGTGATGGGAGTCGAACCCGATATGGTTTAAAACAGTCTATTTTCGCCTGAACTGCGTTAAAAATCTTGCCATACGGAAGTATGGCGGCG
>JBJEQB010000056.1:0-98629 GCA_051881535.1 Acutalibacteraceae bacterium
CCTCAGGGAGGGAGGCGAATCGCTGTCCGTAGGACTGAGGATTGATTTTGCCGTAAAATCGAGATGCTTTAACGGCGGCTTGTGGGCAAGCCGCCCTACATTCGTTTCACCGCGAAATATTTCGGATTTCGGAATGCGGAATTTAGGATAGGCTCCGCCTATGACCGATTATATTCCGTAATCCGATAATCAATAACACCCGCACAGAGTAGGGCGGGGGCTTGCTCCCGCCGCATAAAATGAGTTCCCGCAAAAATAATTATATTTTTTCGGCGGATTATAAAAAACACAATCATTAAAGGGGAGCGTTATGAAAACACCTTATATAGCATCAGAATGGAAAACCCTTCTGTCTCCTTTCCGATTCGGCAAATATGTCAACGACCACACGCTTTATTATGACGGCAAGTGGCATTTAATCGGAATTACAAGCAAACAGGGCACGCCGAATTGCGAACGCTATTTTGTTCACGCCGAGGGTGAAACTCTGCAAAAGCCTTTAAAAGAAACCTGCAAGGTGATTGATACCGGCACTCTTGCCTGGGCCCCCTGCGTCATCGAGCATAACGGCCTTTATTATATGTTTTACGGCCCTTCGCCGACAAAGCTTGCCGTTTCATTTGATTCGGGCGATTGGTTCGGGCACGAAATACATATTAACAACGCGCCGCCAATGGCTTGCCACCGCGACCATTTTGTGCTGAAGCTCGGCGAAAATGAATGGGTCATGTATGTTACGGGTGTAAAAGACCGAAAAAGCGCTGTTTCTTGCCTCGTTTCAAATGACCTCATCAACTGGGATTTTCACGGTTATGCGCTGATAAGCGGTGAAAAATCCACGCTCAATCCCTCTTGGGGTGCGTTTGAATCTCCGTTTGTTGTCAAGACCGACGGTATGTATTATCTTTTCACAACCTACACAGACTGCTCAAAAGCAACATATCACAATACTCTTGTATTTTGCAGCGAATCGCCGTATTCTTTCGGATGTTGGAACAACGGCGAGGGCGGGGCAATTCCCGTTGCCCAGATCAGTGCACACGCGCCTGAAATAGTAAAGGAAAACGGCAAGTGGTATATCACAACTTGCGGCTGGAAAAAATCCTCTTTCACAAAGGGCAAGGTAAAAATCGCCGAACTCAAATGGAAATAATTTCAACATTTTGTTAGTAGGGGACGATGCCCACATCGTCCCAATCACGGCAACCACGCGGGGTCGCCCGAAAAACTATAATCAATAACACCGGCATAGAGCAGGTCGACTTGAGCACAAGCCGCCGTGAACTTGCCCGTATTTGACGGAACGCTGAGGACAGCGTTCCCTACTGAAAATATATTTTTACGGCGTAATTCGTAGGGACAGCCCTCGCGGCTGTCCGTGAAAAGCGGCATTGTAGGGGACGATGCCCACATCGTCCCAAAACTAACATAGTTTTTCTTTTTTGTGAAAAAACGGAGATAGTTGTAATGTGTGAGAAAAATTTTACAAATTCAATTCAATCATATTCCGAAGATGAATTTACAACGGATTCTTATCAGAAATTTCTACGCGATTTTCATATTGATAAGCAAGCCTTTTTTGAATGGGGCATATCAAGCACTATATTTCCTCCAAAAAATGAGGTAGAGTCGGAGTGGAAAGCCCTGAAAGAGCGAATATTCAATAATCAAACAGTTTATATTCGCGGATACGGCAGAGACGCGCACGGTACACAGCTATATATAGACTTGTATAAGCAGCTTTTCAACAATTATCATGTTGAGAAAGACCCGATCAACAATGCCTCACCCATAAAAATTATTCAAAAACTGACCGGTCTTAAACGAAACATAAATATATATAATTATCAGGTTTCGCACATATGGGGACATACAAAAAATATATTTTTGTTTGAAGCTCCGTGGAATATATGCTACACACCTAAAATATTTGACCCTCTGACGGGTCACGAAGCAAAAGGTGTTTTGCCGATTGAATATCAAAAAATCTTTATTGAAAAAGCGTACAAAGAATATAAAGATTATATTGATGATTATAACCGGCTTTTAGCTGATTACGATGTTGAAAAACATTTGAAAATGTATTTGTTATCTCTTGAAGGTAAAATTGCCGAAAAAGAACTACTGCACTTTTCAAAAGACGCCACTAATGAGTTATCAAAAATTGAATGGTCGGCGTATTAAATTCTTTCAGTGAACCACCGTAATATCTGTATCAAAATCGGAGGTTATTTAGCAAATATGATTGATAAAAATGAAATGTTTGCAACAAGGGGACCGCATCCGGATATAAATTGCAAAAATTGCATTTATAATCTTGGCAACGGATATCGCGGAGACTGTGAAATGTTCTTGGTTGTGAAGCCCGATAAAATTTATTTTTACGGTGAAAAATGTCCGCTTCACAATTCTGATAAAATTAATTCTAATTTTTGAATTTTTTATATTTATCCTCTGTGCAGCGGGGATTTATCAAAAATC
The DNA here is from genome assembly GCA_051881535.1 of Acutalibacteraceae bacterium. Taxonomy (GTDB): domain Bacteria; phylum Bacillota; class Clostridia; order Oscillospirales; family Acutalibacteraceae; genus CAG-177. The sequence continues at coordinate 2,482 of JBJEQB010000056.1, forward strand.
CGTAACATAACCTGATTTCGGGCATTTTTCAGGCTGATTTTCGCTGTTATTTTGACTTTTCGGCAAAATAAATGCCGTTTTTCGATTACAGCCGATAGAAATTTTTCAAACGATGCAATGTTAAATCAAAATAACGCTATCGTCTGTAAACGGGAATTTTATTATTCTGATATTGAAATATATTTGCCGCTTAAAGCAACGGCATTTACCCACCGCTTTCGGCACGCTGATTTTTTCCCCGCACTTTCCCTGCTCTTTTACGATTTAAACCGTGAAACCGTCGGGTTGGGTTGTCGCAGGAAGCGGCGTGAAAATACGGCTTCGGTAAGGAACGCCGAGTTTCGCAAAAATACAGCGAAATCAGTAGGGGACGATGCCCACATCGTCCCAATCACGGCAACCACGCGGGGTCGCCCGAGAAACGATAATCAATAACACCCGCACAGAGTAGGTCGACTTGAGCACAAGCCGCCGTAAAAATGCATTTTCAGTAGGGAACGCTGTCCCCAGCGTTCCGAGTGAATACAGCAAATTTTTCGGCGGGAGCAAGCCCCCGCCCTACTCAATGTGTGAATGTTTTATATAATTTATTATTATATTACGGGCGACCACACAGGGTCGCCCCTACGGATATAATCGGTCATAGGCGGAGCCTATCATCAATTCCGAATTTCGCATTACGAATTCCGAATTATTCTCGGAACGCTGAGGACAGCGTTCCCTACGGGAGTTTGTGCTGATTTTGGGACGATGTGGGCATCGTCCCCTACAAATTGCGCCGCTTTTCACGGACAGGCGCAAGGGCTGTTCCTATGATTTGCGACGCAAAAACAAATATATTCGGGTACGGGCAAAACCCGTCATAAATTCCGCATTACGAATTCCGAATTATTTGGTTTGTTATTATTTTATCATTTTTATATTATGTGGTGTTTGATATGGAATATTTTTCTGACAATTTTGATGTTGCCGTAATCGGCGCGGGTCACGCGGGAATTGAAGCGGGGCTTGCTTCGGCGCGTCTGGGCTGCAAAACCGCCGTTTTCACAATCAATCTTGATTGGGTCGGCAATATGCCCTGCAATCCCTCAATCGGCGGCACTTCAAAGGGTCATCTTGTGCGTGAAATCGACGCACTCGGCGGCGAAATGGGAATTGCCGCTGATAAAAACACCCTGCAAAGCCGTATGCTCAATCTCGGCAAGGGTCCCGCCGTTCACAGTCTGCGCGCGCAAATCGACCGCCGCGCTTATTCCGATTATATGAAATCCGTTTTGGAGAAGCAGGAAAATCTGTTTCTTCGCCAAGCGGAAATAACCGATATCACCCGTGACGGCGGCGAATGGCTGCTCAAAACCCGCCTTGAAGCCGTCCACCGCGCAAAAGCCGTTATAATTGCGACGGGCACTTTTCTTGCGGGGCGCGTTTATATCGGAGATGTTTCCTATGAAAGCGGCCCTGACGGAATGTTTCCCGCCGTGGAGCTTGCAAAATCGCTCAAAAGGCTGGGAGTTCTCACCCGCCGATTTAAAACGGGAACTCCGCCGCGCGTAAACAGACGAAGCGTTGACACGGCTCACCTCGAGCCGCAATACGGCGACGAAAAAACCGTCAGCTTCTCTTTCGGCAGAAATATTGAAATCAAAAACACCGAGCCTTGCTATATCACCTACACAGGCGCGGAAACCAAGCGGGTAATTCTTGAAAATCTGCACCGTTCTCCGCTTTATTCGGGCAAAATTGACGGCGTCGGTCCGCGTTATTGCCCCAGCATTGAAGATAAAATCGTGCGTTTCTCCGAAAAGGAGAGACATCAGATATTCGTTGAGCCATGCGGCGCAAAAACCGATGAAATGTATCTGCAAGGGCTTTCGTCCTCGCTGCCCGAAGATGTTCAGCTTCAAATTGTTCACAGCATACCCGGGCTTGAAAATGCGGAATTTCTCCGCACCGCCTATGCCATTGAATATGACTGCGTTGACCCGCTTTCGCTGCGCCAGACCCTTGAATTCAAGGATTTTGACGGACTTTACGGCGCGGGTCAGTTCAACGGCTCGAGCGGATATGAGGAGGCCGCGGCTCAGGGGCTTGTGGCAGGCATAAACGCCGCGCTGAAAATTCTCGGCAAAGAGCCCGTTATCCTTGACCGCACCACCTCATATATCGGCACTCTGATTGACGACCTTGTTACCAAAGGTTGCTCCGACCCTTACAGAATGATGACCTCGCGCTCCGAATACCGCCTGATTTTAAGGCAGGATAACGCCGACCGCCGCCTGACCGAAATCGGCTACAGGGCAGGTCTGATATCCGAGGAGCGTTACCAAGCCTTTTTGAAAAAGCTTGATTTAATAGCGGCAGAGCGGGAGAGGGTTGAAAATCTTTCCGTGCCAAAAACAGACGAGCTTGACGCAATGCTTGTTTCACATGAAACATCGCCGCTTGAAAAGGGCGTTAAAATGATTGAATTGCTCCGCCGCCCGCAGATAAACTATGAAGCGCTCGCTCCGTTTGATAAATCAAGACCCGACCTGCCGTCCGAAGTTTTTGAACAGGTTGAAATCGATATTAAATACGAGGGCTATATCAAGCGCCAGCAGCAGCAGATAAATGAGCTGAGGCGGCTCGAGGTCAAAAAACTGCCGCGCGAGCTTGACTATTCGCTCATAACGGGTCTGCGCCTTGAAGCGATTGAAAAGCTAAACAAAATCCGCCCCGAAACCGTGGGTCAGGCGTCAAGAATTTCAGGCGTTTCACCCGCCGATATCTCTGTTTTACTTATCTATCTCGAGAGGAACGGTATAAATGTATTATAATTCCGCCCTTTTGCTCGCCGATGCCGAAAAGCTCGGAATATCTCTTTCCGATGACGCGCTTGCAAAATTTGATTTGCTTGCACATCTGATGATTGAGCAAAACAAAACAATGAATTTAACCGCGATAACCGACCCCGACGGAATAGCCGTCAAGCATTTTGCCGACAGCGTTTCCGCGCTGACCGCCGCAGACTTCAATGCAGGGGCGCGCGTGCTCGATGTGGGAACGGGCGCAGGCTTCCCGGGGCTTCCGCTTCTGATAGTTCGCCCCGATTTAAAGCTGACAATGCTTGACAGCACGGCAAAGAAGCTGAAATATGTTTCATCAGCCGCCGAGAGCCTTGGGCTAAGCCCCGAAATTCTTCACGCCCGCGCCGAAGAAGCGGGCAGAAAGCCCGAATACCGCGAGGGTTTTGATGTTGTTTGCTCCCGCGCAGTAGCCGCGCTGAATGTGCTCTGCGAATACTGCCTGCCGTTTGTTAAGGTCGGCGGCTGCTTTATAGCAATGAAAGCGGCGAAAGCAGGGGAGGAAATCGAGCAGGCGCAGGCGGCGATAAAGCTGCTCGGCGGCAAAATAATCGCTGAAAAAACCTTTAAGCTTTCCGACGGCGGCGAAAGAAATCTGATTGTTATAAAAAAGATATCGCATATTCCGCCAAAATATCCGCGTGTATCCGCACAGATTGCGAAAAAACCTCTTTAAATTTAATATTGAATGTCGATTTGCAGAGTTTTTTGCAAATCGAATTTGCTGGACAAACCCTCCGCTCGGTGCTATGATTTAGTCAAAGGAACCGAACGGGGGCTTGAATTTGAAATCCGGAAAATATAAAATCGGCGGGCAGATAATTCTTGTTCCGCAGGAGGAAATTTATCCTAACCCAAATCAGCCGAGAAAGCGATTTGATTTTGATGAGCTTGAAAGCCTCGCGCAGAGCATCAGGCAAAACGGAATTATTCAGCCTATCGCCGTGCGGGTCAACAGCCGCGGCGAATACGAGCTGATTTCGGGTGAACGCCGCCTGAGAGCTTCAAGGCTCGTAGGAATGGCGCAGATTCCGTGCATAATAATGGAAGCGAGCGACGAAAAATCGGCTCTCTTTGCCCTGCTTGAAAACATTCAGAGGAGCGACCTTGGATTTTTTGAGGAAGCGCAGGCGATTGAAAAGCTGATAGACGATTTCGGAATGAGCCGCGACGAGGTTTGCAAAAAGCTCGGCAAAGCTCCGCCGACAATCTCAAACAAGCTCCGTCTGCTCCGTCTGCCCGAGGATATCCGCCTTAAAATCTGCCAGGAAAACCTGACCGAGCGGCACGCGCGCGCCCTGCTTCGTCTGCCTGCGGAGAGTCAGATGCAGAGAGCAATGTCGATAATCGCGGAAAAGCGGCTCAGCGTTGCCGAAACGGAACGGCTCGTTTCGCAGATTTTGGATAACGACGGTCGCCGCAGACAGCCGCCCGTGAAGCTTTTTAAAGATGTCAGAATTTTTGTGAATACTCTCAACCACGCGGTGGACACAATGCGCCGCGCGGGAATTGAAGCAGATTCCGCAAAGAGCGAAACCGACGAATATATCGAATACATCGTGCGTATCCCAAAAAACAGAAACTGCGTTATAAAAGCAAAGCGCACCTCGGCATAGCCGAATTAATTTGACAACTTCAACTTACCATATCTTTCTCTTTCACACCCACATCCACAGCGGAGGGGGCAGGCTTAGCGGTCTGCCCTCTTCGCTGTTTCACATGAAACATTTTTTGCGTTTCATCTTCCCTTTTTATGCGCCGTGTGATATAATAAGTTGCGTAAAGCGACTCAATATATATTAATTACATTTATATATACTATTTTTGTGTAACGGGAGAGATGATTTTGGGCAAGATAATTGCAGTTGTAAATCAGAAAGGCGGCGTGGGAAAAACCACCTCTGCCGTCAACCTGACTGCCGCTTTGGGCAGCAAGGGCTATAAAACCCTGCTTGTTGATATCGACCCGCAGGGCAATTCGACAAGCGGGCTCGGAATTAACAAAAGAGGGCTTGAAAAATCTTCTTACAGCGTGCTTATCGGCGGCTGTGCAGCTTCGCAGGCGATAACTCAAACTCCCTATGAAAATGTTTTTGTTATGCCGTCAAGCATGGACCTTGCGGGCGCGGAGCTTGAACTCGTTGACCTGCCTAAACGAGAGTCCAAGCTCAAAAATTCCCTTGCCGAGATTAAGGACAGCTTTGATTTTATTTTTCTTGACTGCCCGCCCTCGCTCGGGCTGATAACTCTTAACGGACTTTGCGCCGCGGATACGCTGATTGTGCCCATTCAATGTGAATTTTTTGCGCTTGAGGGTCTTTCACAGCTCATCTCAACCGTCAGAACGGTTAAGCGGCTTTACAATCCTTACATAGAAATCGAGGGCGTGCTCCTCACAATGTATAACGGTCAGCTCAATCTCACACAGCAGGTGGTTGAAGAAGTTAAAAGATGCTTCCCGAAAAAGGTTTATTCAACGGTTATTCCGAGAAATGTGCGCCTTTCGGAGGCTCCGAGCTACGGTCAGCCCGTAATGTATTATGACAAATCCTCAAAGGGAGCGCGCGCTTACAGCGAGCTTGCCGATGAATTTCTGAAATTAAACGGTAGATAAGGAGAAAATAATATGGCGCCTAAAAAAAGCGGACTCGGCAGAGGACTCGGTTCTCTGCTTGCAGATAATTCACTTGAAGAAACAAGCGCGGCACAGCCCGTGAAACTCAACCTTATGGATATCGAGCCGAACAAGGAGCAGGCGAGAAAGCATTTTGACGAAGCCGCCCTTTCAGAGCTTGCGGAGTCAATCGCCCGCCACGGCGTTTTGCAGCCTTTGCTGGTGCGCCCGATGATAGGCGGCGGCTATCAGCTCGTTGCCGGTGAAAGACGCTGGAGAGCAAGCCGAATTGCGGGGCTGACCCAAGTGCCCGTCATCATTAAGGAATTGAGCGATTCGGACGCTGCTGTTATTTCTTTAATAGAAAATTTACAGCGTGAGGACTTAAATCCCGTTGAAGAAGCCCTCGGCTTTGCATCGCTTATCAAGGATTTCAAGCTCACTCAGGAGGAGGCGGCTCAGCGCGTGGGCAAATCCCGCCCCGCCGTTGCAAATTCCCTGCGCCTTTTGAAGCTGCCCGAAAAAGCTCTTGATCTGGTTCGCGGCGGCACGCTTTCCGCAGGTCATGCAAGAGCGCTCGCCGCTCTGAGCGATGAGGAGCAGATAAATTCCCTTGCCGAGCTGATAGTTGAAAAGGGTCTTTCGGTGCGTGAAACCGAAAAGCTCGTTAAATCAATGACCGCGCAGAAAAAAGAGGCTAAAAAGCCCGCTTCAAGAAACACTTTCTTTGACGAGGTTGAGCTTTCGCTCAACAACAGCCTGGGCAGAAAAGCGCGGGTTATCACAAAGGGCGGCAAAGAAAACGGCACTCTTGAAATCGCGTTTTACGATAAGGACGACCTTGCGCGCATTGCCCGCGCACTCTCATCGCTCGAATAATACAATGATTTTCGGCACAACGCAGTTTTAATAAACTTGTAACCTTTTTGAGGGTTTATTTGTTATTTCGACGCTTTACAATAATAATTGCAATAAGCGAGATTAACAAATGAGGTTTAGCTATGAACGAAAAATGCGTTTGTGTTGAAGCTTTCGGCGCAGACCCGCCAAAAAACGGGTCGGAAAGCAGACAGAAAATTTCATATTTCAGGCTGTTCTGGCTCTTTATTTTCGGCAGTCTTTTGGGAGTTTTGCTCGAGGGGCTTTGGTGCCTTGTTCTGCACGGGCAATGGGAAACCCATGTTGTTACCATTTTTGAGCCGCTCTGCGTGCTTTACGGCTTCGGAATGGTCGGCTGTTACATAGGAACGGTTTTGCTTGAAAATAAAAGCTCACTTTTCCGATTTTTCGTTTTTGCACTTATAGGGTCGCTGATTGAAATAATCTGCGGTGTGCTTCTGGAATACGGTCTGCATATGAAAGCGTGGGATTACAGCGGATGTTTTCTCAACTTCAAAGGCTATGTCAGCCTGTCAATGAGCGTGCTGTGGGGAATTCTCGGCGTTGGATTCAGCCATATTGTGCCGATGATTGAAAATGCATTTTCAAAAATGAAAAGTGGTTTTTGGCAAAAGGCTTGCAGAGTGATGAGCGTTTTTCTTGCGGTTGATATTGCCGTAACGGCAGTGTGCTTTGTCCGCTGGTCGGAAAGATATCACGGCAAGGAGCCGTCAAACCGAATTGAAATGATGATTGACAGAAAATATAACGATGAAATGATGCAGAAACGCTATTGCGAATGGCATTTTATCGGCGAAAAATAAAAACAGGCGGCTTTCAATGCCGCCGTTTTTTTATGATTTTGTAATGCAAAATGTAGGGGACGATGTGGGCATCGTCCCGAAATTAATTCGGAATTTGTAATGCGGAATTAACGACGGTTTCCACCCGTACCCAAATATATCAGAATCCGATAAACAATAACACCCACGCGTATGGCGGGGGCTTGCTCCCGCCGAAAAAATGATTGCTTTTTATTTTCAATCCTCCGTCACGGCTTCGCCGTGCCACCTCCTTTGCCAAAGGAGGCTAATGTCGCCGTAAATTTTCGGCGAAATTCGTAGGGGACGATGCCCACATCATTACACTTAATAATTCGGAATTAATGACGGGCTTTGCCCGTACCCGATTATATTTGCTTTTACGGTGCATTTCGTAGGGACAGCCCTTGCGGCTGTCCGTGAAAACATAAAATTTCACGGTAATATCGTAGGGAACTCCGTCCTCGGCGTTCCGCGAGAACACAGCGAATTTAACGGCGGCTTGTGGTCAAGCCGCCCTACATTGGTTTTGTAAACAAACAATATGCTTTAACAATTCATTAATTCCGCATTACGCATTCCGAATTTTTTGCGGAACGCTGAGGACAGCGTTTCCTACGGGAGATCGTGTTGATTTCGGGACGATGTGGGCATCGTCCCCTACAAATCGCGCCGCAAAAATAAATATAAAACGGGTACGGGCAAAGCCCGTCATTAATTCCGCATTACGAATTACGCATTACGAATTATTCTTCCGTTTCCTCGGGCCACCATTCGCTGTTCCATATTCTTTCGGTGAGTTCCTTGCGGATTTCTTCCGTTTTATCAAAATCCATCGCTTCGATATATATGCTTTCCAGCTCGTCGTGGATATCCTTTGCCATTTTAAGCGCGCAGACGGCTTCATCCATCAGCTCTCTTGCCGCCTTGCGTGAGAATGAGAGCCTTGCTCTGTGGGCTGAAATTTCTGATGAAGAATAAAATCGGCGCAAAGAAACATTTTTGGTCGGGATAATGCCAAGCTCGCAAAGCTTGTCGGCGGTGAAAAATCCGAGCGACAGCTCTTTGATTATAATGTGCCTTATTTTCTTTTCGTCCTCAACGCTCGGGCTTGAAATAACCGAATATCCGCTCGCAAGCGCATATGAGCGCAGTTCGCCCATCACCTTCGCCGCCGCCGCTCCGAAATCATCTTCAAAAACTATGGTCTGGTCGCACAGCCCGTTGACCGTTTCCGAAAGAAAATAATATCCTTTCGGCGTTATTGCGTCGAGAAGCCTTGTTTTTTCAAGCCCTACTCTGCTGCTGGGCTTTTTGAAAAACCTTGCCGCAACTCTTGAAGCATAGCGCATAAGCTTTTCTTCGTTGAGGCAGTCAAGGCAGATTTTTTCGCCGTCGCCGAAAATCGAAAATGCCGATTCTATAAACCGCCTGCTACGCCTGTGGCACGCCTTGTTTTTATCGGTCAGCTCTATAATTTTTTCGCGGTTTTCAAAGAGCCTTTCCCTGTTCCAGCACTCGCCCAAATTGATAATTTCACCCGCCGCTCCGGGATATTCGGGGTCCATTGTGTGGGGAGCCGTTCCGTCGCCGATACTCACGCGCAAAGACGGAAAAATAACGGCGTCAAGCGAATTTGGGTCTGACGAGCAGTAAATTCTCTCACATTCTATGTCTCTTTTTTCCATTTCATCGGCAATTTTTTTCATCAGAGATGATTTTCCCGTGCCGGGGCCGCCCTTGATTATATAGGTATATTGCCCGTCGGATTTCGGGGCAAGCTGTGAAAAGCAGGAAAAAAAGCCGTTTTTTCCGCTCGAACCGAGAAAATAAGCTTCGCTCATATAATTGCCTCCCTCTCTGTGTAACCGCGCCGAACAGCGCCGTCTCTTAATAACAGAATATTCCGAAAATTACCGATTGTGAAGAAAAAACGCTTGATTTTTACGCTTTTTTTCGCTTTTTAAGCAGAAATCCAAAAATTCCACTTGATATTATAATGAATATATTATATAATATATCAAGTAAGCAGAGCTTTCTTTTGGTCATGTGGCGTGTGGGTCCTGTGCGACAGGGCACCGTGAACCATGTCAGGCGGGTGAACCGAGCAGCATTAAGCGGACAGTCTTGTGCGCCACAGTCTGCCTACCGCCATATGACCAAGGCAAAGCTCTCTATTTTTTTAACGGGGAGTGAAAAGCGTGTATCAGGCTCTTTACAGAAAATGGAGACCGCAGACCTTCAGCGATGTTTACGGTCAGCCCCATGTTACCCGCACTCTCCAAAATCAGCTTGAGAGCGGCAGAATTTCTCACGCTTATCTTTTTACAGGCTCGCGCGGCACGGGAAAAACAACCTGCGCCAAAATTCTTTCAAAGGCGGTTAACTGCCTTTCACCCGTTAACGGAAATCCCTGCAACCATTGTGAAATCTGCCGAGGGATTGACAACGGCTCGGTTCTCGATGTTATCGAAATCGACGCGGCAAGCAACAACGGTGTTGACAATATCAGAGATTTGCGTGAGGAAGCCAATTTTACCCCCGCAAACGCCAAATACAGAGTTTATATCATAGACGAGGTGCATATGCTCTCAATCGGAGCCTTCAACGCTCTGCTCAAAACCCTTGAAGAGCCGCCCTCACATGTTATTTTTATTCTTGCCACAACAGAAATACATAAGCTGCCGTCAACAATTCTTTCCCGATGCCAGCGTTTTGATTTTAAACGCATTGCACCCGAGGATATAACGGCGCGGCTGCTTTATGTTGCCGAAAAAGAAAATGTTCAACTGACCGACGGCGCGGCGAGCCTGATTGCCCGCATTGCCGACGGCGGAATGAGAGACGCCCTTTCTTTGCTTGACAGATGCATTGCAGGCGGCAGCTTTATTGACGAAGCAGCGGTCAGCAACGCTGCGGGAATTGCGGGCACAATTCATCTTTTTTCGCTTTCGGAACATATACTCAACGGCGATTACACCAAGGCTCTTGAGCTTGTTTCTTATCTTCACGGCGAAAGCTGTGATATTGACAGCCTTTGCACCGAGCTGACATTGCATTTCCGCAATCTGATGGTTGCAAAAACGGTTAAAGAATGTAAAAATCTTATCGTCTGCTCAAATGACGAGCTTGAAAAAATAAAGGGGCTTGCCGCTTCCTTTAAGCTTTCAAAAATTCTCGCCTGCATTGACATTCTTGAGCAGACCTCAAAAAATCTTAAAAACGCGGCAAACAAAAAAATTCAGTTTGAAGCGGCGGTCATAAAAATGTGCTCGCCCGAGTCCGCAAGCGCCGGCGGAGATTTTTCCGCTCTTGAAGAAAGAATAAGCGCGCTTGAAGAAAAGCTCGCAGGAGGTTTTGTTGCTCCCGTTTCTTCAAAAACAAACGCTCCCTCTCCCGAGCCTCCCGCCGTTAAAGAAAAGCCTGCAAACGCAGAAGCTCCGAAAGCCGAAAGCGAACAGCCGAAAATTCAGGAGCCTGCCGAGCCGGAAACGGAAATTCCCGACGGCTCATTTGCAAATTGGGCGGATGTGCTTGAAAAAATTAAGATTTATGACATTCCGCTTTTCGGAATTCTCGCAAATTCCACGGCTTCCGTCAAAAACGGCAGACTGATAATCAATTCCGATAATCCCACTCTTTTTGATTTTATCTGCACCGACACCCATTCAAAAGAGCTTGCGAGAGCGGTTTTTGAAACGGTCGGCAAAAGAATGAAGATAGCAGTTTCAAACCCCGAAAAGAAAAAAGAGTCATCAAGCCCGCTTGACGACTTAAAAAACAAAATACACGATTTCAATAATCAAAATAAATAACTTTTACGGAGGAAAAAACAATGAAAGCAAGAATTCCCGGTGCTCCCGAGGGTGCCAACAATATGATGCAGATGATTCAGAATATGCAGGATAACATTAAGAAAATCCAGCAGGAGGTTGAAGAAACCGAGTTCACCTCATCAGTCGGCGGCGGAGCAGTTGAAGTTACCGTAAACGGCGCTCACGAGGTTACTGCCGTTAAGCTTCAGCCCGAGATAGTTGACCCCGACGATATTGAAATGCTCGAGGATCTCATTATTTCTGCTTTTAATGAAAGCATCCGCAAGGCAAATGACGCCATGGAGCAGGGAATGGAAAAAGCCAAGGGCGGTCTTTCCATCCCGGGTCTTTTCTGATGAGCGGATTTACTCCCTCTCTTGAGCAGCTTATTGACCAGTTTGCAAGGCTGCCGTCGGTCGGCAGAAAGAGCGCGCAAAGGCTCGCGTTTTATGTTTTAGGAATGAGCGACGCCGAAGCAAAAAAATTTACCGATACGATTATGCACGCCCGCAGCTCAATTAAACGCTGTGAAATCTGCTGTAATCTGACAGATGAAGAAATCTGCCCGATTTGTTCCTCTGCTTCAAGAGATAAATCAACCATCTGCGTTGTTGAAGACCCGCGCGATGTTATCGCAATCGAAAAAACCCACGAATATAACGGGCTTTATCATGTTCTCCACGGCGCAATTTCACCTATGAACGACATTAATCCCGAGGATATCTGCATAAAAGAGCTGCTTTTAAGGCTCGGTGACGACACGGTTAAGGAAGTTATAATGGCAACCAATCCCACGGTTGAGGGCGAGGCAACCTCGATGTATATTTCCCGCCTTATAAAGCCGCTGGGTGTGAGCGTCAGCCGCCTTGCTTACGGAGTTCCCGTCGGAGCAGACCTTGAATATGCAGACGAATTTACTCTGATAAGGGCGATTGAGGGCAGAAAAGAGCTGTAAAAGGCTGAAAAGTTTTCCACTTATTTATACTTTTCCACATTGAGTTTTTCAACATTTTCACTTTGCCAAGAAATGCCATGTTAATAACTCAAAATTATCCACTCTTTTCAGTTAATAACTTGAAGCTTTTTTTCCTTTATTTTCAACGGTTTCAAGAGTTATACCATTTTTCAACGCGCTCTACTACTACTACTATAATTATATATATTATATCCTTTCATATATAGCGGAAATCCGCAAAAAAACAGCGGAGCCGTTTTTTCGAGCCTGCTTGTGTTAATAACCCGCACGCTCTCAAAGGAGTTAAAAATCAGGAGGCATCAGAATGAAAATCATATGCAGCACAGCCGAGCTTTCAGAGGCTTGCCAGAATGTTCAAAGGGCGGCTTCAACCAAAACCGCCATACCCGCAATCGAGGGTATTCTGATTTCTGCAAAGGCAGGCACTCTCACCCTCACGGGCTATGACCTTGAAATGGGAATAACAACTTCAATTCCCGCAAGAACCGAGGAAGAGGGCGAGCTTGTTCTTAACGCCCATATGTTCAGCGAAACGCTCAGAAAGCTGCCTGACAGCAATGTTAATATTTACAGCGATTCAAGGCAGATTGCCTCAATTTCCTGCGGTGATTTTGAATCAACTCTCATCGGTATTTCAGCCGAGGAATATCCCGACCTTCCCTCCGTTTCGGGCGGATACCCTATAACCATCGGTCAGGGAATTTTAAAGGATATGATAAGGAAAACTATCTTTTCCGCATCGGTTAAGGACAGCAAGATAGTCCACACGGGAATTAAGTTTGAAATTGAAGAAAATCATATCCGCCTTATTGCGGTTGACGGAGTGCGCCTTGCGATAAGAAATGAGAATATTGTTTATGACGGCGAGCCGCTTTCATTCGTTGTGCCTGCAAAAACTCTTTCTGAAGTAGTCAAGCTAATGAATGATGATGACGGCGAGGTTACTCTGAGTGTCGGAAAAAGGCACATTATTTTTGAAGTTGCGGGCTATAATATTATTTCCCGCCTGCTTGACGGCGAATTTCTTAACTACAAAGCCGCCATTCCGTCGGCAACAAAAACCGTTATTCATGTTAACACAAGAAGCTTTATTGAGAGCATTGACAGAACCTCTCTTATCATCACCGATAAGATAAAGAGCCCCGTTAAATGCGTTTTTGAAGATAACACGATTAAAATGTCGAGCATAACCTCTCTCGGCACGGCAAATGACAGGATTTCCGCGCAGATTGAGGGAGATTCCTGCACAATAGGCTTCAACAACAAATATATGCTTGAAGCTTTGAGGGTCTGCGATACGGACGAGGTCAGAATTATGCTCAACGGAGCGGTTTCGCCTATTCTGATTGTTCCCAATCAGGGCGATGAATTTATATTCCTTATTCTTCCCGTGAGGTTAAAAAATGAAGATTAAAGTTAAGGTCGCCGAGAAAAAGCAGGTTTCAAAAAAAATCAGCACCGATTTTATCAGGCTTGACGCATTTCTGAAAATGTGTGACGCCGTTCAGACGGGCGGCCACGCAAAGATAGTTATTCAGGACGGCGAGGTTAAGGTTAACGGCGAGGTCTGCACTCAACGCGGCAAAAAGCTCAGAAAGGGCGATTTTGCCGAGTTTGAGAGAACGGTTTATACCGTTGAATAAAGCCGAAAGGAATGGTTTAAGTTGATAATTAAATACCATTCCGTTAAGAATTTCAGAAATCTTGATGAGGCGGAATTTTCACCTCACGGTGAAATGAATGTCATTTACGGCGAAAACGGGCAGGGAAAAACAAATCTGATTGAAAGCATCTGGCTTTTAACGGGCTTTTACAGCTTCAGAGAACGCAAAAATTCAAGGCTGATAAAGCAGGACTGCGCCGAAGCCGAAATCAGCAATACATTTTATTCACAGGGGCGTGAACAAAACGCCGAAATGAAAATTAATCAGCGCAAGGAGATTATTCTCAACGGAGTTAAAGAGGAATCTCCGCGCGTGATGATGGGCAAATATTTTGCCGTTGTTTTTTCACCCTCAACGCTCGGAATAGTTCAGAACGGACCGTCCGAAAGGCGAAAGCTGATTGATATTGCGCTGAGCCTTATTAAGCCGAATTATGCGCTGATAATGTCGCGCTATCTGCGTGCGCTCGACCAGAGAAACGCCCTTTTAAAAAAGCTTGGTGAAAAAAGCTTTGACTTCGGCTACATTGAGCCTTGGGATAATGAGCTGACGGCGCTCGGCTCAAAAATAGTCAAATACAGGCTCGATTATGTGGAGCAGCTCAACGAGCTTGCGGGCGAAATTTACAGCGGAATAAGCTCGGGAAGAGAAACTTTTTCATTTTATTATGATTTCAGCAAAGAAAATATATCCGAAGAGGAAATAAAAGAAAAGCTTTCGGCGGAAATTTTAAAATCCCGCGAAAGCGATTTAAAAAGGCTTTACACAAATGCAGGGCCGCATACACATGATTTAACGCTCAATTTAAGCGGCAGAGATGCGAGAAGCTTCGGCTCTCAGGGTCAGCAGCGCTCCTGCGCCTTGGCTATGAAGCTTGCGGAAGCTTCCATAATAGAAAAAATAACGGGCGAATGTCCGATAGTTTTGCTTGACGATGTTATGAGCGAGCTTGACGAAAAGCGCCAGACCTTTATTTTAAATTATCTTGACGGCAGGCAGGTATTCATCACTTGCTGCGACCCGTCCCAGCTTCTGCGCTCAAAGCGCGGAAAAATATTTGAGGTTAAAAACGGAAAAATAGAAGAAATGGAGTAAGCTATGTATCTTCATCTGGGCATGGATAAGGTCATAACCTTTGATGAAATAATAGGAATATTTGACCTTGATACCACAACGGTTTCAAAAAACACAAGAAATTATCTTGCAAAAGCGGAAAGCGCGGGCATAGTGGAAAATGTTTGCTACGATTTGCCGAAATCTTTTATCGTTTGCCGCAATAAAAAGGGCGAGGATAAGGTTTATATAGCGCAGATTTCATCTTCAACCCTGCTCAAACGCACAAGCTATGTTGACAGCCTGACAAATATATAAAAATTAAAGCTCTGCGAGTTATCCCGCAGGGCTTTTTAAATTATATAAATTGTTTTTTCTGTATCGTCCCATAAAAATTTCAATGAAAAAATACTGCTCTGGTAGGGAACGCTGTCCTCAGCGTTCCGAAAACAATTCGTAATTCGGAATTAATGAATTGTTAAAGCATATTGTTTGTTTACAAAACCAATGTAGGGCGGCTTGCCTACAAGCCGCCGAGAAAATGATGTGATTTTTCGGCGGGAGCAAGCCCCCACCCTACCCTTTGCGGGAATGTTTTATATTATCATATTTCGGGCGACCACATAGGGTCGCCCCTACCTTTATGAAATATAAGCGGTCATAGGCGAAGCCTATCATTAATTCCGCATTACGCATTGCGATTTCCGAATTGTTTCGCGGGTCGTCGAGGACGCCGACCCCTACAAGTTACGCCGTGAAAATACGGCTCCGGTAGGGAACGCCGTCCTCGGCGTTCCGTGGAATACCGCATAAATTTATGTTGATTTTGGGACGATGTGGGCATCGTCCCCTACGAATCGCACCGTGAAATTTTGCGTTTTCACGGACAGCCGCAAGGGCTGTCCCTACGGAATACGCCGCAAAAAGAAATATAATCGGGTACGGGCGGAGCCTATCCTTAATTCCGCATTATGCATTCCGAATTGTTTCGCGGGTCGTCGAGGACGCCGACCCCTACAAGTTACGCCGTGAAAATACGGCTTCGGTAGGGAACGCCGTCCTCGGCGTTCCGTGGAATCCCGCATAAATTTATGTTGATTTTTGGACGGTGTGGGCATCGTCCCCTACGAATTGCACCGTGAAATTTCGCGTTTTCACGGACAGCCGCGAGGGCTGTCCCTACAAATTTCACGCAGCAAAACACAATTTATATTAAAACAACCCGAGAAGAAAAAATTCTTCCCGGGTTATCTTTTTATCGCTGACGGTTTTTTAATCGTTTGTCAGATTGCCATTGCCCTGAACGGGGATTGCTTCGCCGAGATAGGTCGGCTCGGGCTTAATTATTGAATAAATAAAATCCTTGTTTCTCGCGAGGATTTCTCTGATATCTCTGTAAAGCTGACCACCGTAGCTGCGCGGATTTGAAGCAACGCCGTAAGCCTCCAAGCCGAGCGCACGCGCGTCATAAATCGCTCTGTAAAGGTGATAGTCCTGCGTTACTATCAGAATTTTTTCAGCTTTGAAAATTTCCTTTGCCCTGTACATACTCTCATAGGTTGAAAATCCCGCATGATCCATAAAAACATCTTCGGAGGGTATGCCGCGGTCAACGGCAAATTTTTTCATAACATTTACTTCGTCATAGCTCTCTCTGCCGTGGTCGCCGCTCATAAGCAGCTTTTTGCTTGCACCGCTTTGGCAAAGAGAAATTCCCTCGAGCAGTCTGTCCTCAAGCATATGGCTCGGGGTGTCGCCCCACACGCCGCAGCCGAGAACGAGAATGCAGTCATAACCCTCGCCCGCTTCCTCGGGGGTCAGAATATAGGGCTTTGCCTTTTGCTTAACATAAAAATCAATTCCGAAAACGAGCACGGCGCAGATTGCAACAATCGCAAGCACCGCCGCCGTCAATTTTTTAATAAGCTTCATTTAATTTTTCCCTTTCCAATTTACACACAACTATTTCGGGGTGGTCAAAAACTCTGAACGGAAAGACGCTGTTGCCGAGCCCTCGCGAAATAATCATATTTGTTTTTCCGCTGTTATAAACTCCCGCGTCATATTTCGGAAAAAATCCCTGCCCCGGCGCAAAAATTCCGCCGATAATCGGCAGCCTTATCTGCCCGCCGTGGGTGTGACCCGTAAACACAATGTCAAAGCCCGATTCGGCATAGCAGTCAAAAAGCTCGGGGCGGTGCGAAAGCAGAATTCCGAAGCTGTCCTGCTTTTTTTGTGAAAGCGCATCAAGCTCCGCCTGCAATTTCAGCTTGTTCTCACCGAGAACGGAGCTGCCGTAAAAGCTCAGATCTTTAAGCCCCGCTATGCAGATTTCATCATCGCCGCGCTTGAATGAAACCGTTTCTCCTTGAAGAACCGTGACTCCGTGCTCGGAAAGAGCCGTGAAAAACTCTTGATTTTCATTTTTTCTTTGCTCATGGTTGCCCGAAACATAATAAATCGGTGCAACGCCGCTTATTTCGTCAACAAAGCCTATAGCGGCTTCGTAATCAGTCCTTTGGCTGTCAACCAAATCGCCCGTTATGACGATTATATCAGGCTCAAGCTCCGAAACCCTGCGGGTCAGCGAGCCGTGAAAGCTTTTATTATGTAAATCCGAGAGCTGAACTATTTTTAATCCGTCAAAGTCTGCGGGCAGGTCGGCAAAAGCAAAGGAATATTCCGAAACCGTGAGGCTGTTATTCTGCCATAGCAAAAAAGCCGCCAAAACGAGCGCGCAGACAGCCGCGATTATTTTCTTTTTCATAAAAACTTACCTCGGAATGATAAAAGACGGAGAACAGACACACCGTTCTCCGTCTTTTATCGGATGGCTCTGACATTGTTGCTCACAAATGCAGACATATGATATCACTATCATATGATAACAGTATATCCCATTATTTCAATTCCGTCAACTGATTTTTTAAATTTTTTATTAATTTTTTATTAATTCTGCGCCGCGGAAACCGAAGCCGCCTGAGTTGAGGACGCTTCAACCGCCTGAATAATAAAGTCCGAGCTGACCCAGCCGCTGAAAGAATTATATTTGCAATAAGCCCAGCCGGGAACGGTCTTTGTGACCGTCAGCACCGTGCCGTTAGGAATTTTTGCAATAACGGAGGAATTTGAATCTGCGTCGGCCCTCATATTGAGAACGCTGCCCGAGGTTTTAACCATATATGTTCCTTTCGGGAGCGCGGGCTCTCCGCTTGCCGTTCCCGAAGCGGTATTCTCTGTTTCGGCGGCAACGAATTTTTTATCAACGGTGATTTTTCCCCATTTTCCGCCGCTGAGCGCAAGATAAACTCCGCCCTTGCCCTGAATAATTCTGTCAAACGAAAAATCAACAACGGTTTCGCCCGCCTTATTGATTATTCCGAATTTTCCGTCCTTGCAAACGGGAGCAAGTCCGCCGCGAAAAGCAAACGCGCGGTCCTCGCCCATGCAGTCCGCCTTAGCGCAGGAATCAAAGTCAAACGGGAGCACGGTAACGCCCGTTTCATCAATATATCCCCACTTACCGCCCTTTTCGACTGCGGCAAGTCCGTCGCTGAAATCGCGTGCGCCGTCAAAAATCAAAGGAATTGCGAGGTGCAGGCTCTTGTCGATAAATCCGTACTTCGCATTTTCTCCGAGAGAATTTGAAACGGGATAAAGTCCGTCTTCAAGCGCAAGCTCCTGCGGCTTTATTGCGCCCGCATAGCCTGTTTTTTTAGTCCACGCCAGATGCTTTGCCGCCTCGCTCCAGCAGGGAACAAGCTCGGGCGAGGTTAAGCCGTGATACTGCTTTTTGGTAACGGTCATTGTTTCTTCGTCAACAGTCAAAAGATATTCAGAGCGCGGACTTTCGGCAATATAGCGATAATTTCTCCAGACATCGCTGCAAACGGAAAAAGCCGTGTGCTCCGCTTTCTCCGTAACCGTGCCGTCAAGGGTCATCAAGCCCTTTTTGCCGCTTTTCAAATCGGTAAAAACAGCCATTTTTTCGTTAAGACATTTTATATTCTCTATGTTTTCAAAGCCCTGAGTTTCAAAAGAATAATTCTGCGGCTTATTCTTTGCATCGGATTTTTCAATATGCTTTT
This sequence comes from Acutalibacteraceae bacterium, assembly GCA_051881535.1. Lineage (GTDB taxonomy): Bacteria > Bacillota > Clostridia > Oscillospirales > Acutalibacteraceae > CAG-177. The sequence goes on from JBJEQB010000056.1 coordinate 21,235, forward strand.
TCACCAAAATAAATCCGAGCGCAACAACCGCCGCGGAAACAATTACGCAGATAACCGCAACCGCCGCGCGCGGAAATCCCTTTTTCCGCTTAAATTCAATATTTTTCATTCTTCCACCCCTGTTTATATGAAATTTCTTCCTCTGCTTAATTATAGCATACAGCCGCCGCCGAGGCAATTACAAAAGGATTACAATACGGTTAAATTTTTGTTTCTTTTTTGTTCATATTCAGAATATTAGTCTTTCCGTGGCATAATCTGCCTGCCGAAAAGCGTTGAAAAATATGGACTTTTGCAAAAATTTGTGATAATATGATTTATATAATCCATTCCACGGAGGCAGACTATGAAAAAGAGTATAAAAAAGATAACGGCAGCGGTTATTTGCATCGCCGTTGTTTTGCTTTGCGCTTTCAGCGTTTTTGCAAGTGAATTCAGCATAATCAGCGGCAAAGGCGGCGGCACAACAAGGAATATGAGCACGTCAATCAGCACCGCGCGCTGGTCATCGCCCAAAAAATCCTATATCTGCGAAAACAGCAACGGCACTCTGACTGTTGTTGATGTCGGAGATAATTCCGTTTCTGCAAGCGATTATTCGCAGGACTTTGAACTGATTTCTTCCATTCAGAAGCAAATCGGCTTTGAACTGCCGATTTTCGGCGGCTTTTACAGCGGTGAGAAATATAACTACATAGTTTTCGGCGACACTAACGCCGATGAGGATGATTCAAAGCCCGTTTATAAAATCGTAAAGTATGACAAGAGCTTCAACAGGCTCGGCGGCGTTGCCGTTACGGGCGGTGAATGTTTTACAACCGTTCCCTTTGACGCGGGCACGGTTGCAATGAGCGAGAGCGGAAACGAGCTTGTAATCCATACCTCGCGCGAGAGATACAAAAGCTCCGACGGGCTTAACCATCAGTCACAGCTCACGATAATTGTTGATACAGAAAATATGCAGGTCACAAACAGCCTTCAGCTTTTCCAGGAAAACCATGTCAGCCACTCGTTTAATCAGTTTGTTCTGCACGACGGCGGCAAAAGGGTTCTGCTTGACCACGGCGACGCCTATCCCCGCAGCATCGTTATGCATAAGCAGACGGCAAGCGGCTATTCCGAAATAAATCTTTTCACAATTCCCGGAGATGTGGGTGCAAACTGCACGGGCGTTACGGTCGGCGGCTTTGAAGCCTCGGAAAATAATTATATTGCGGCAATCAACACAATAGACCATTCAAAGGCTACCGAATACGGCCACTACTCAATAACGGGAATTGATAAAGATGAGCGCGATATCGTTTTGCTCATCAGCGCAAAAAGCAATACAGACGAGGCGAATGTCCGCCGGGTTTATCTGACCGATTATTCGGGCAAAAACAAGCTCGGTAGCACGCCCTATCTTGTAAAAATGCGTGACGGACTTTTTGCCGTGCTTTGGGAGGAATACACCTATTCGGGCAATTCGGCAAGCTTTTCCGCTGTTAAATATGCGGTTGTTGATGAAAACGGCAGCCTGATGTGCGATATCGGCTCGCTGACCAATTCCCGACTTTCGGCGGACTGTAATCCCGTTTTCTCAGCCGACAGAATTATCTGGTATATCAACGCGGCTTCTTCAAGGAAATTCCATGTTCTTGACTTGAGCGCGGAAATATCAAAAATTACCCATGTTCACACGCTCGTTCCCGTTGAAGCAAAGGCTTCAACCTGTGTCACCCCGGGCAATAACGCCTATTACCGCTGCTCGGGCTGCGGCGAATGTTTTAAAGACGAAAACGCCGAAATTCCCACAACCTATGAAAACGAAAAGCTCCCGCTTGCCGGGCACACGGGCGGCAATGCAACCTGCACCAAAAAGGCGGTCTGCGCGGTTTGCGATAAGGAATACGGCGAATTTCTTCCCCATACTCCCGGCGAATGGATTGTAATCAAAAAGCCGACTATCACGGAAAACGGCAGGCAGGAGAAACGCTGCTCCGAATGTCAGACGGTTACAGCTACGGCTGATATTCCCAAGCTTAAAACACAGACGGCGCGCGATTCCGCCACGGGCATAGCCGTTGATTATCCCGAAAACACATATAACGGAAGCGTCGGAGTGCTTGCAAAAACCAACAACAGTGCCGCCGTTTCATCAATAATCAGCGGAATTATGGGCAATTCCAAAACCGCCGCTTATGATATCGCCCTGACCGTCAACGGCTCGGAAACAGCGCCCTCGGGAGATATGATTATTTCAATCCCCGTGCCCGCAGGCTTTGACCACGCCGCCGCAGAGGTTTATCTGGTTAACACGGCAAACGGAACGGCGCAGAAGATTAACGCCGAGTATTCGGCGGGATATTTCCGCTTTATGACGAATAAAACGGGCTGCTATGTAATTGCCGAAAAGGAAGTAATTCTCACGGTTTCGCCCACAACAATTAATCTCGAAACCACCGACACCGCAAAGCTCACCGTTGACGCGGGCGGCAAAGATGTCAGCTTCAAAAGCTCAAAAACCTCGGTTGTTACCGTTGACGGCGAGGGAAATATTAAAGCCGTCGGCGCGGGAGAGGCTGAAATAACCGTTACCGTAAACGGCACGGATGTTTCGGAAACGGTAAAGGTTACCGTAAAGAGAAATATTTTTAAAGAAATTATGAGCGCAATCAGAAGCTTCTTCGCGCAGATTGCAAAGTTCTTTTCTTCACTTTTCAACTGATTTCACCCGCAGAGAATAAATAAAAATCAACGAATAACGCCAACTTTCCGATAATTCGTAATGCGTAATGCGGAATTAAGGATAGTCTTCGCCTATGACCGATTATATTTTACAAAAGGTAGGGGCGACCCTGTGTGGTCGCCCGTTGTTTATTTAATAAAATTTTGTTTTCTCGCCGGCGCTTCGTAGGGGACGATGCCCACATCGTCCCAAAATCAGCACAAATTTCCGTAGGGAACGCTGTCCTCAGCGTTCCGCAAAGAATTAGGAATGTATAATGCGGAATGAATGACGAAAATATCTCCGTTCAGCGTAGGGCGGCTTGCCCACAAGCCGCCGTGAAAATGATTGCTTTTTGTTTCCAATCCTCCGTCTTTTGCTTCGCAAAATCCACCTCCTTTGCCAAAGGAGGCTAATATCAACATTAAACTTTTGACGCAAATTCGTAGGGGTCGGCGTCCCCGACGACCCGCAAAAAATTCGGAATTGGTGAATTGTTAAATCATATGTTTATTATAAATCCAATGTAGGGCGGCTTGACCACAAACCGCCGAAAAACAATGTGATTTAACGGGTGGTTATGTTCGGCGGGAGCAAGCCCCCGCCCTACCCTGTGCAGGCGTTATTGATTATCAATTTCGGGCGACCACGCTGGGTCGCCCCTACTTTCGATACAATCGGTCATAGGCGGAGCCTATCCTAAATTCCGCATTATGCATTACGAATTACATATCCGTCCTCGGCGTTTCATATAAATAGCACTTTGAATTTAAAAAATTTTGATGAGTGAGGTCAACTATGAAAACTTACGCTTACAAAAAATCGGCCTATTTCATTCAACTGTTTTTTGTGCTTGGTTTAATCGCCTTGCTTCTTCTTTTTGAATATAAATTTAACAGTTCCCGTTTTTTGAACAGATGTGTTTTTTTGGCTATTTTTTTAGTGATTTGTATACCGTTTGCTGTTTCGGTTTTCAGAAAAAAAGTAATTTTAAATGATGAAAGCATATGCTTCATTTCATTTTTTAATTCATTTTATATCCCGAAAAATCAAAGAGACTTCTCGGTAAAATACAGCGATATTAAAAGCATCGAATTTAAAAAGTCTTTTATTCAAAAAAGAAAGTCTCTTAAAATTAAAGCAAATAACCGAACAAATAATATTTACATCGAATATAACATGGTTAATCATAAAGAATTGTTTAAAAATTTGTGCGAGCTTGTAAAACAACAAAACCCGAATGCTTCCATAGACGAAAGTATTTTCGATTATTGCCATTTCGCATAAATTTGTGTTGATTTTGGGACGATGTGGGCATCGTCCCCTACAATGTGCTTTTCACGGACAGCCGCAAGGGCTGTCCCTACGGAATGTGCCGTAAACAAATATATTTGGGTACGGGTGAAACCCGTCATTCATTCCGAATTACGCATTACGAATTCCGAATTTTTTGCGGAACGCTGAGGACAGCGTTCCCTACCGGAGCTGTATTTTGAATGCGTAATTCGTAGGGGTCGGCGTCCTCGACGACCCGCGAAAATAATTCGTCTTTTGCTTCGCAAAATCCACCTCCTTTGCCAAAGGAGGCTAATGATACTGTGAGCTTTATGTATAATTCATAGGAAATGCTGTCCTCAGCGTTCCGTGAAAACGGACAAGTTTTCGGCGGCTTGTGGTCAAGCCGCCCTACACTGCCCGATAAATAAATTGCAGAGTTTTCACAATTCAGCAATTCCGCATTTTCCGTATTTCACCGAGAAAAAACACAGCTTAATATCAAAAAAACGCCCGCCGAAAATCATTCGGCGGGCGTTAATATTTATATCTTATTTTTCGGCGAGAGTTGTCAGCTCATCGGGGTTGGTTCTGTCGATTGAATACTTAACGGTGTGGCGGTAACGGAAGGTTACGGGAACTGTTCCGACTTCTTCGAGAGTGCCCTGACCTGTTACCTCGGTTTTAACATCGATATTCTTAACATATTCAATTTCAAAAACCTCGTCGGTTTCAACATTTGAAGTTATGATTATCTGGCAGTCCTTATATTCGAGTATGGGCTCACCGACCGTCATATAGGCATTAGCCTTTTCAAATTCCTTCATAACCTCGTCAACATTGCCCATATCATAAGCCTTCTCTATCGTCTTGGGCAGAGCGGGGCTCTTGAGAGTGAGGGTAATTCTTCTCTGAAGACCGTCGTCAACGCAGGTTGCACTCTCGATATCGTCAAGAGTGAGCGCGCTGACATAGCTTTCGCCCTTAACGGGCATAAATGCCGTCAGGTCATCGCCGTATTCGGCATTTGCGTCCTCGGTGTGGAGCATATATTTGTTGAGAGAGTTGATGGCGGCGTTTATGTATTCATTGTCGCTCATTGGGATGCTGTCGCCGTTTTCGTCGTGAGCTTTTTCAATCTTCTTTTTCTCGCTCATTTTAACTGCGGCTTTTTCGCCCTTAATCTCGTTTATGTGGAGATTAAAATATTCAAAAATCGTTTTGGTGTTTGCCGCAAGAGCCTCGGGAGAATAGGTTGTGTCGGTAACAACCTGGCTTTCCTCATCAATGGAGGTTGTGATATCCGTCGGGAGCGGAGTGCGGACATTTACCGTGGTTGTGGTGGTTTCCTCCTCCTCGGTTGAGGAGCAGCCTGCAAAGGCGAAGAGGAAAGCGAACACAAGAAGAACGCTGACAGCGGAAAGAATTTTTTTATTCATTAATTAAATCTCCTTTCGCAGAGCGGCGTATGCCGCCGTGGCGGTTTTTCGGATTATAATGAAAGTATTATATCACATCGGCGGACAAAATACAGCCAATTTTTACGAAATAAAAATTTTTGTTAATATTGGAAAAATTTTAACTGTCCGCTTTGTGAAATTTGCCTAAGAAGTTATAGCTGATTAAACATTAAGACCCTTTTCGTCATAGAGGAAAAGCGTTTCAAGGCAGATATCAACGCCCGCTTCAATGGTTTTGAGGTCAAGATTTTCGTGAGTGTCAAGCCTTGTGTGATAATAGCGCGCGGGAGCGGGATCCATGGCGGCAAACGAAGCGGCTTTTATTCCGCTCTTGCTCTTTGAAACCGCAGCGGCATCCGAAGCGCCGAGGAAAACGGCTTTATAGGGCAGGTCATAGCCCGCAATTTTTCCGCCCTCTTTAACGAGCTTGCAGGCTTCGGGGTCATTCTTAACGGTGAAGGTCATATCCTTATTATAGACAGCCATATAGTCGAAATCGCGCAGAGTGTCAAGCCCTACAAAGACGGTTTCAACATCGGAAAGCTCCTCGCCGTGCTTTTTGCAGAAATCCTTTGCGCCTCTCAGACCGATTTCCTCAGAGCCTGTGCAGAGCGCCATAACCTCTGTGTTTTCAAAGCGGATATCGTTATCCTGAAGGAATTTCATTATTGCAATCGAGGCAAAGCAGCCTGTGAGATTGTCGTTTGCGCCCTCAACTATGCGGTTTTTATCATAGAAGAACGATGCGCCGAGGAAAATAACGATAAATCCGAGCAGAATATAGCTGATAACATCAACGGCGGTCGACGAAACAAACGCGGGGTCGATGCTGCACTTGATGATTATAACAATGTCGCACACCGCCGTGAAGATAACGCCCACAAAGCTGCCGCCGATCATCGGAACAACGAGCTTGGGACCGCCGTAATAGGTGAAGCGCCATTCCATTGAGGAATCCGCATGACCCGAGAAGATTATGCGGCGTTTTGTTTCGCCTGCCGCTTTTCGCACGCCGTAGGTGTTATGCGAAGTCTTTTTCGGCATAAAAACATCAAGAGTTTCACGGTAGAAAAGAAATTCGGTGATAATGAAGAAAAGGCAGATTGCCGCAAGCGCGGCGGAAACATAGAAAAGAGGAACGATTGTAAAATACTGCGCGATGAAGAAAATGATTGACGAAACCGTCATAAGAGCAACTGAAAGAGGAATCCAGCCCAAAAATGCTTTCGGATGAACGGTGTAGGAATCGATTTTTACATCGTCACAGCAGGTTTTAAGCTCCTCCGCCATGAATTCAATGCCCTTTTTTTCCTGCTCGGAGCCGGAAAATCTCGGTCCTATTTCCTTGCACACCTTTTTGATGCTTCGTGCGGCGTAATTCGCATACATACGGCGTGTTGAAGGATAATTTTTTACGCTTTCGTTTGCTTTCAAAAACAAACACTCCTTTCGGTTCATTTTAATATTTTTTGTAATTTTTTTATTAACAAAGCGGTTTTTGTTTGACAACCGCCGATATTGGGATTATTATAGAAACGGATAAAACACGGATAAGTTCAAACCAAAAATAAAAAGGCAAAATTAATCCGTATTTGCACCTTTTTAGAAAGGAAAATATATAAAAATGAAAAAAATTCTAACATTGACTCTGTTTGGAATTCTTGCCGTTGTGCTTATCGGCTACGGCATTGCTTCGGCAGTTAAAAAGGATAAGCCCACGGTTGCGGACGGCAGCGTTGCCGATTATTCAAACTCCGCTTCCGATTATCTGCCGCAGAGCTTTTCCGAGTCACTTTCGTCAACGGCGGCTCAGGTAATAGCCGGCATTACGGGTCAGAGCAGAGAGGAAACAACCAAAAGCTCCGCAGGGCGCATTGACGGTTATGAATACGCTTATGCAGGCTTTACTCCCGCCTATGCGAATGTGAATATTTCCGATTGGAAAATGCTGCTCGTCAACAGGGATTATATTCTCCCCGAGGATTATGAGGTAAAGCTTGCTCCCTCAATAACCTCCGACCCCGACAGCATGCAGCTCGATTACAGGGTTGCGCCGCATTATAACGAAATGTATCTTGCTGCGCTGGAGGACGGCATAGAGCTGACCCCCGTTTCGGGCTACCGCTCGCTGACAAGGCAGAGAAACAATTTTGAAAGAAAAATCGAAAAGTATATTGATGAGGGTTACAGCCGCACCGAGGCAACGCAGATGGCGGCAAAAATCATTCTGCCGCCCGGCACAAGCGAGCATAACGCGGGTCTGGCAATGGATATATGCAGCCTTTATGAAAGCTTTGAAAATTCCGCCGAATTTAAATGGCTGAGCGAAAACGCCGCCGATTACGGCTTTATTCTGCGCTATCCCAAGGATAAGCAGGATATCACAAAGATAATATATGAGCCGTGGCATTGGCGTTATGTCGGCGTTGAAGCGGCAAAAGCCATGAAAGCAAGCGGAGAATGCTTTGAAGAATATCTCGGAGTGGCGTAAAAACAATTCGGAATTCGTAATGCGGAATGCGGAATTAATGACGGGCTTCGCCCGTACCCGAATATATTTTTTGCAGTACATTCCGTAGGGAACGCTGTCCTCAGCGTTCCGTGAAAACACAATGAATTTAACGGCGGCTTGTGGGCAAGCCGCCCTACTCTCACCTTTTACCTATTCACTATTACTTCTTACCTCAAATCGCCCCCGCCCTACTCTGTGCGGGTTATATTGATTATCGTTTTTCGGGCGACCACGCAGGGTCGCCCCTACTTTCGATACAATCGGTCATAGGCGGAGCCTATCCGAAATTCCGAATTACGCATTCCTCATTCCGAATTAAATCAGGTTTTGCGTTTGTTATCCGCTTCGCCGCCCTCTGCAATATTTTCTCTTTTGAGAACAACCGAAACGGTTTTAAGCAAAATTTTAAAATCAAGCCATAGGCTCTGTTTGTCAATGTATTCCTTGTCAAACAGGGCTTTTTCTTCTATCGAGAGCTTGTCCCTGCCATTAACCTGCGCGAGCCCCGTTATGCCCGGGCGCACGGAATAGACATTGTATTCTTTACGCAGGGCGCGGATTTCTTTTTCTTCGGGGATAAGCGGGCGCGGGCCGACAAAGCTCATATCGCCTCTCAACACATTGAAAAGCTGAGGCATTTCGTCAAGGCTCGTTTTTCTGAGCAGCCTGCCGCTTGCGGTTATGCAGCTTTCGGATTCCTCAAGCTCGCATTTCGCCGCATTGCGCGTGTTATTCTTCATTGTTCTGAATTTATAGATGTAGAAAAGCTTGTTATCTTTTCCGACGCGGTACTGCCGAAAGATAACGGGATTGCCTGCGTCGATAAGAATTATCAGGCTTATCAGAAGAAACAGCGGGGAAAGAATTATGATGAGCAGCAGGCTCACCGTGAAATCAAAAACCCTTTTCATTTCACACCTCTAATGATGTTATGAGCGCTTTGACCAGAAAATATAATCCTCAACCAAAACGGCTCTTACGGGAGCGGCTTCAAGCCCGTCATAAAGCACGGGCGGGGCAAAAAGGAAATAATCGCCGGGCTTTACTTCGGAGAGGTCAAGCCCCTCAAGAACGGCAACCGAGCCGAGCAGAAACGCTTTGTGCGGCGCGGTCTGATTGCCCTTGCAGCCGACAGAGAGTGAATCCGTGCCGATAAGGCGCAGACCTCTGTCTGCCAGCTCCTGAGCGGAGGAATCCATAAAAAACGCTCTGCCGCCGCCCTTTATGAGCAGGCGCTCGCAGTTTTTCGGAAAAAATCTGTCAACATATTCTCCCGTTATAACTCCCGGAGGAACCTGCAAAACCGTGCAAGGACCGATAAAAGCGTCAAGCGGCATTTCATCGACAGTCGCCCCGTCCGAAACGAAGTGGAGAGGTGCGTCCGCGTGGGTTGCCGTGTGAGCGCCCGCATAAACGGCGGAAAGGTTGCAGTCCGACCCGCTGCCGATTTCTTCAAGCAGCTCCGAGCGCGGAGCGGGGTCGCCGGGATAGATTTCGGAAGAAAAGAATTTTTTTGAAATATCAATAAGCTTCATTTTCTTATTTTGCGTTCTCTTTCAGCGATTCCATTTTGAGATAGGCGTTGATAAAGCCGTCAATGTCGCCGTCCATAACGGCGTTGATGTTGCCCGATTCAAAGCCCGTGCGGTGATCCTTTGCGAGCGTGTAGGGCATAAATACATAGGAGCGTATCTGGCTGCCCCAAGCGATTTCTCTCTGCTCGCCCTTGATATCGTCAATCTTGTCAAGATGCTCTCTTTCTTTGATTTCGATAAGCTTTGATTTGAGCATTTTCATTGCAACCTCGCGGTTCTGATGCTGGCTGCGCTCAACCTGGCAGGCGCAGACAATGCCCGTGGGAATGTGGGTAATGCGGACTGCGGACGAAGTTTTGTTAACCTTCTGACCGCCTGCGCCGCTGGAACGGTAATAGTCTATCTTCAAATCGTCGGGGTTGATTTCAACCTCAACCGTGTCGTCAATTTCGGGCATAACTTCGAGCGAAGCAAATGAGGTATGGCGTCTGCCCGAGGAATCAAACGGTGAAATTCTGACAAGGCGGTGAACGCCCATTTCGCCTTTAAGATAGCCGTAAGCATTTTCGCCCTCAACGAGCAGAACGGCGGATTTCAGACCCGCTTCATCGCCGTCAAGAAAGTCAATCATGCTGACCTTGAAGCCGTGCTTTTCGCCCCAATGCTGATACATTCTGACGAGCATCTGGTTCCAATCCTGCGCCTCGGTTCCGCCTGCGCCCGCGTGGAAAGTAAGAATGGCGTTTTTGGAATCGTATTCGCCCGAAAGCAGGGTGCTCAGAGTCATTGCCTCAAGCTTTGCGGTAAAGCCGTCAACCGCCGCCTTACATTCATCGAGCATATCAAGATCCTCTTCCTCGTTGGAAAGCTCGATGAGCACAAGAGCGTCGTTATATTCGTTTTCAAGCGAGGAATAAGCCGCAACCTTGTTTTTGAGCTGGCTTATTCTCTGCTGAACCTTTTGTGAATTTGCAAGGTCATTCCAAAAGCCGTCCGTTGCTGTTTCGGCTTCGAGAGCCTCGATTTCTTTCATCATATCGTCAAGACCGAGAGCCTCGCGCAGCTGATGAAGCTTTTCTTCATATTCGAGCAGGGAAAGTCTTAATTCTTCAAATTGAATCATATAAAATCTCCTATTTCGTTGGTTCGGATTATTTCCGTTCCCCTATATTTATGTTTTCCCGTATTAACAGTTCATAGCCTGAAAATCTCCTGTTTAACAGTAATGCACGATTATTATAGCGAAAAACACCGTAAATGTAAAGAAGTTGCAATTATTTTTTAATTAATAATTGAAATTTCTCTAACAATTAGGTAAAATAGTAGGGATACAATGCATAATGTGAAGGAGATGACGGCCCGTGAATTATGAAAATCAGACCTGCCCCATCTGCGGCAAGCCTCTTTTGAGCAGTGACGATGTTGTTGTCTGCCCCGAGTGTGCAACGCCGCAGCACAGAGAATGTTGGATGCAGCACGGCCGCTGTGCCAACGATGAGAAGCACGGCTCGGGCTTTGTTTGGAAAGGCAGCGAAAGAGAAACGGCAAATGAGGCGCAGGAGCAGTCAAGAATATGTCCCTCCTGCGGAAGCGAAAATCCGCCGGACAGTCTGCATTGCGGCAACTGCGGCGCACTTCTCGGAGAAGAAAGCAACGACGGCTCGCCTAAACGCTGCCGTTTTTGCGGAAAAGATAACGATTCGGACGCGCTTCACTGCAAATACTGCGGAGCGCCGCTTGGCGAGCAGGCGGGATTTTTCGGCGGCAATCCCTATATTGCGGGCACGGGGATTGACGAAAAGGAGCAGATAGGCGAAAACACCGCGGGCGATCTTGCAATTTATGTGCAGGCAAGCTCGGGCAGATATCTTAAAAAATTCAGGAAATTTGAAAAGGGCAAAAAGCTCTCGTTTAATTTTGCGGCGTTCTTTTTTGCTCCCTACTGGTTCTTTTACAGGAAGCTCTATAAAGCGGGCATTTTCTTTATGGTTTTGTTTGCCACGGCTTCAATGATGCTCTCGGGAGTTGCGACCGACGCTATGGAAATAGCCAATTTCTATATAAACGAGGTTTATTCCGCCGATACGGAAAACGCAACGGAGCAGGAGCTTGCCGAGCTTCAGAAGGAATTTGAGAAAAAAGGCGAGGAAATGAGGCAGAAGCTCAAAAAGCCGATGCTTATTCTGGTTTCGGTCAACGCCGTTATCCGCCTTATCTGCGCGCTTTCAGCCGACAGGCTCTACTATAAAAAGATACTTGCCGATATGAAGCTGATAAGCGACAGCGTTAAAGAAGAAAATCTCAGAAAGGTTATGATTGCAAGGCGCGGCGGGCTTTCCGCTTTGTCCTTTGCCGCGAGCCTTTTGGGATATAATATGCTCGTGAGCGTTCTTGTGTTTGCGGCGGACGCTCTGATGAACAGCTTTTAACAGGAGGAAACACAATGAAAGTCAGAAAAGCGATAATCCCCGCGGCGGGGCTGGGCACAAGAGTTTTGCCCGCTTCAAAGGCAGTTCCCAAGGAGATGCTCAATATTGTTGACAAGCCCGCAATTCAGTATATCGTTGAAGAAGCGGTTGCGGCAGGCATTGAAGATATCCTCATAATCACCAACAGAGGCAAGGGCGTTATTGAAGACCATTTTGACCACTCCTTTGAGCTTGAAGCAAATCTTGCGGGCAATCCGTCAAAGGCAAAGCTTTATGAGGATGTTAAATCGGTTGCAAACCTTGCGAACATATATTTTATCCGTCAGAAAGAAACAAAAGGGCTTGCCCATGCCATTCTCTGCGGCAAATCCTTTGTGGGCGACGAGCCTTTTGCCGTGCTTTACGGCGACGATGTTATCATTTCCGAAGACCCCGTAACGGCTCAGCTCGTCCGCTGCTATGAAAAATACGGCAAGGGCGTTGTGGGCGTAAACGAGGTTTCCGAGGAGCTTATCAGGCTTTACTGCACGCTCGGCGTTTCCCCCATCGAGGGCGAGGACAGAGCGATGAATTGCAGCAAAATCATCGAAAAGCCGACGCCCGACCAGATTCTTTCGCTCTATGCCATCCTCGGCAGAGTTGTTTTGCCCCCCGAGGTTTTCGGAATGATTGAAAAAGGCATTGCCGAAACTCCCGCAGGCGGAGAATTCCTGCTGACCGATGTTTTCACGGAGCTTGGCATGAACGGCAAATTGCTTGCCTATGACTTTGACGGCAGACGCTACGATATGGGCAACAAGCTCGGCATTATGAAAGCCAACTGCGAGGTTGCGCTCAGCCACCCCGAAATCGGCGACGGTTTCAAGGAATATCTTAAAGAGCTTGTCAAAACTTTCTGATAAATTCCGAGTGAATATAAAATCAAACATAACGATAAATATAATGAAAAAACCGCCCGAAAAGGCGGTTTTTTTATATGCGAGTTTTAAGGGTTGTCTTCCGAATATGAATTAAACATTGGCGGCAATGCCGTTAAACAGCGAAAGATACCAGTCAAGCCGTGTGCTGACAATGACGAGATAAATAATATAAATTATGAGCAGCACAATGCCCTGCCAACGGCTGAATTTTTTTCGGATAATCGCAGGCACTATGGCAATAAGCGAAACAAGAATAACAACGGGGAAATCAAGATAAATGCTTTGAGCCGAAACGGGCAGATTGCCTCCGTAAATAAAGGAGCATATGGAAAGAATAAGCGTAGTGTCAATTAGATTTGCGCCGATTACATTACCCACGGACATTGAAGGCTGTTTTTTAATGACGGCGGTTATTGCCGTCACAAGCTCGGGCAGAGAAGTGCCGACGGCAACCATTGTTACTCCGATGATTGACTCTGAAACTCCCAAAGACCTTGCTATTTCTCCGCCGTTATCAACAAGGAAGCGTGAGCCGACCACTATGCAGCCTGCGCCGACGATAATAAGCATAATGTTTTTGAAAACCGATTTTTTATCGGCTTTAATCGGTTCTTCCTCGCTGTTCAATATGTTGTTTTTTGCGCTTCTGATGTTTTCAAATATATAAACAGCAAAAAGAACAAGAAGAACCGCGGCGCCGAGCATGGTGAAATATCCGTTGAAAGAAAACAAAAACAGCGCCGTAACCGAAGCAACAAGCAATAAAGCTTTGGTTGAAAAATCTTTTCTGTTAATTTTTATAGGCATAAAAATCAGGCTTACAGCCATAACAAGAGCGGTGTTGCAAATAACGGAACCGATGCCGTTGCCGATTGCCATGCCGACTTTTTCCTGCGACTCGGCTATGAAATTGCCTGCGCCCGTCATTAAAATTTCGTGACCCTCTATGGCGGCTATTGTTGAAACGATGATTTCGGGCAGAGTTGTTGCAACGCTGATAATGGTTGCACCGACAATAAATTTCGGAATTCCCGTTACCTCGGCAACCCATGCAGCGCCGTCAACAAACCAATCTCCGCCTTTGACTATCAGCACAACTCCAATAACAAAAAATAAATACATAAGAAATGTTTGCATAAAAATACCTCCGCAATGAATTTTTAAATACTGTTTATAATTCCCGTTTTGCCTTATCACCCCTGTAAATCTGCAAAAAGTGCAAAAAAAAAATACTGCGTATGTCCGTAATCATACACAGTAAAAAAAAACAGACTGCATGCACAATTACAGAAAATTGCACATGAGTCTCATTATTTAAGATATGCCAGGCTCTCGCCAGTATGTTGACATATCACGCAAACACGCCAATTACTCCCTCAAGTTTTTACATTCTATCATAAGTTATGGCGAAAATCAACAGGTTTATGCAAAAAATTTAATTTTATACAATTTTTGAAACCCAACGGCGGAATTTATAAGGTTCTCCGTTCCTCAAAAACAGGAAAAATTAATATTTTCAAGGGCTTAGGCGTAATTTTATTACGCCGATTTTTTTATCCTGTGCATCGTCTTTTCAAAACGCAAAATTACAAATTAAAATTATACTATTAAGATCGAAAATCGCAAGCAATGTAATTACAGCGCATTTTTGAGACAATTAACGGTTGCAGATAAAACAAATTTTTAACAAAACGACAAAATATTTTTTTATTGGTGAACTTTTTTAAAATCAGGGTTGTCTTAGTATAAGTAAAAACAGTTTAAATCTAAAATTAAAGGAGGTTTGAATTATTTTTTTAAAATAGTCCCGCAACTTTTAACGGGGTTCTGTTGCTTCGTTAAAAACAAAAAAATTATGACTTGGAGATGATTTTTTGAAAATGTCTAAAAAATTAGCGGTAATCCTTTTATCTCTGGCGCTGGCGTTATCTGTTGCGATTAATTCTTTTGCCGCAAGCGTTCCGAACAGGGTTTATTCCGATCCGGTATCGGTTGAAGCGGGCAGGCAGGTAACAATACCCGTAAAAATCGAGAACAATGACGGCTTTATGGGATTTGCAATCATCGTTACCTATGACGCCGAGGCTCTTACTCCCGTTTCGGTTTCAAAGGGCGAAATCCTTGCGGGAATGTTCAATGACAGCATTGAAACGGCAACCGACAACAGCTTTAAGGTTGTATTTTCGGGAACAGGCAATATAACTGCTGACGGAGTTCTGTTTAATATTGTTTTCAATACGGCGAATGATACCTCGGGTAAATACGATATCAAACTTTCATATTCTCAGCAGGATACCTTCAAAGAAAATTGGAACGATGCGGTGCTTAACTGTGAAAAAATCGAAACCGTTATTACGGTTAACGGAACTACGGCGGCTCCCGACCCGACCGAGCCTTCAACAACGGAGCCGACGGAGCCTTCCGAGCCCTCAACCGAACCGTCAACAGACCCGTCCGACAGCCGGAAGCCTCTTTCCGTAAGAATGAGAGAATGGGTAAAAGGCTTGCCCGTACCGTTCAATTTTATTTTAGGTATTTTCGTTATTCCTGTGGCGTTTATAGTTTCGATTTTTGAATAAAGGCGGTGATCATATTAAAGGTCAGAAAAAAATAACCGCAGTTATTCTTACGCTTTTGTTTCTGTTTTTGCTTCAAAGCGCTGCGTATGCTGCAAACACGGCAGAGGTGTTTGCTGACGAAATAACGGCCGAAAAAGGGAAGGCAATTTTAATTCCCGTAAAAATCACGGATAATACGGGGATTATGGGATTCAGAATCACGGTTACATATGACAAATCCGTTTTAACTTCTCCGACCGTCAGCAGCGGAAGTATCACCAAAGCCGGAATGTTTAATGACAGCATAGGCGTTTCAGCCGACGGAACTTTTGATGTTGTCTGGAGCGGCACGGAAAACGCCATCGGAGACGGAACGCTGATTATTCTCGGCTTCAAAGTCGCCGATATTGCGGACAAAGAAACAAAAATCGGATTAAGCTTCAGTCAGCCCGATACATTCAATGAAGCGTGGGAGGATGTGGAGCTGAAATGCTCGGAAATAACGGTTAACATCGTTTCGGAAAAACCCGATGCCGAAGCTCCCGCGACATTGCCGGGAGAATCCGCCGTGAATCCGGGAAGCGAAGATATCAAGAATGCTGTGGAAATCGTTCTTGATGAGACGGAAAAGGGCGGCATAAAAGATGTCGGCGAAAGCGAACGGGAGGATTTTGTCGGCAGGGTCAACGAAATTCTCGGTCAGCTGAGCGGAAACGGCGGATATTTCACCGGCATGGAAGATGTTGAAAATGCTTATTCCGATGCGGTTGCAGATGAATTTGTTGAAAATGCGTTGGAAGCAACCGACAATGACAAAATCGAGGCGGCAATCGATGAAGCTCTTTCATCGGCAGGAGTTAAAAAGCTTGAAGAAGTGCCCGAGGAAAAGAAGGCGGAGTTTGTTCAAAGCGTGGAGAAAAAGCTCAGCGAAGCTGCTCCCGACATTGAAACGCTCTCGGACAAGCTGACCGACGAAAAAGCTTTTGAAGCAATAAAACAGCTTCGGGATAAAAACGAATCAGCGGCAGCGCAGGGCAAAAAAGTACCCGCGCCGCAGGCAAAAAACAAGACAGCAATGGTTATTGCCGTTGCCGCAGTAGCGGCAGCAGCGGTAATTACGGCGGTTGCTGTTATATATATAAAACACAAGCCAAAAAATGAGGAGGCAAAAAAATATGAAGACAAAAATTAAACGCATAGTTGCAGGACTTCTTGTTGCAGTTATGCTCTTTGGCTCTGCTCCGCTCGAAACCTTAACGGGCTTCGACTTCGGCTCGCTTTTTGATGTGAAAGCAGAGGCAGAAACAACTAAATTACAGGAAAGTATGGAAAAATTTTTTAACAAGGTAAAAGGTGTTAACAAAGGTAATTATCCATACTATTACAATGGAGTATGGTTAGCAGGTCAATGCCATGGATTTGCCTGCGATTTTTGGTTCAATGTATTCGGTACAGATATGTATCATGGAAAGAGTTACACAACAACGACTCAGGATAAGAATGCAACTGCGTCATCTGTTGAAAGCTTCATAAAAAAGAATGCGAGACCCGGAGATATCCTGAGAAAAAATAGAGGCACGAAAAATGAACATTCTTTTGTAATAAAGAGTATTAATGCAACAGGCATGACTGTTTATACATACGGATATCCATACTCATACTCAAACGGAGCTCAAGAAACAACAAGAACATGGAGCTGGTTTGCTGATTATTTAAACGGCTCTACCTATTTTTTATATAAAGTCAACGATGACATATATAAGAAAGCAGGTGGAACAACGGCGGTAAACTATTCCCTGGGTATATATAAAACGAATGCATCTGCTGTTCGCTTCAGAACTGAAGCCAACACCAATTCAAGTAAAAGCATTATCAAAGAATTGCCAAAAGGAACAACCTTTACGGTTACTCAGGTTGTAAACGGCGGATGGGGAAAAACAACCATAGACGGCAAAGACGGTTTTGTAGCATTATGGTATGCAGATTATGTCGGACCTTCAATAACCAAACCCAATGCGCCTGCTGTAACTTTTTCTGTAAAAGGTGATGCGGCTGTAGGAACGGCAATTAAGATTAATTGGTCATCATCAAAAGCCAATGGTTATAATGTAATTATATATAGAGACGGAAAAGAATATAAGAAATATGAAAAAACAACAAAAACTTCTGATGTTGTAAAACTTGACGAAGCGGGAAGTTATTCAATTAAAGCTAATGCATATAATGCAGCGGGCACGAGCGATGAAACAACAATTAACGGTTTTATCGTTGCCCATAAACCGCTGACGGTAACATTCAAATATTGGGACGGAACATGTGATACAAGAATAGTTAAGTACGGAGATAACGCTGTATCACCCGAAGTTCCCCAAAGAGAGGGATTCATTTTTGCCGGATGGGATAAATCATTTGAAAATGTTACCTCGGATATAACCGTAAACGCAAAATACAAAGAAAAGACATTTACTGTAAGGTTTGTGGACGGCAATGATTCACCTTTAGGAAAAGAACAGACAGTAAAATACGGAGAAAATGCAGTTGCACCCGAGGAGAAAAATGTTCCTGCAGGCTACAAATTTGTCGGATGGGATTCAAACGAATATGTTAATGTGACAAAGGATGTAACAATCAAGGGCATTTATGCTTGGGAAAACGAGGCTATTCCAATTACAACAACAATTACATCCGCTAAACGTCAGGATGACGGATATTATGTGTATTTTAATTTGACCAACGGAACAGAGAAAGTGGTTAGAGGCAGAGCGGTTGTTTCATTAAAAACTTCTGAAGGAAAGCTTGTTGAAACAACAGAATCTTCCGCATTCAGTATCTCCGCAAACAGCAGTAAAAACGGAATAGAAGTGTTTGTTCCCTGCGCGGAACCGGCAACAATGGTTGAAGTAATTGTAGTTGACAGCTATTCTTCCGGTGTTCCCATTGCAAAAGCGGTAACTGCGACGGTAGACCAGGGGCTTGCATGGAGCGACTGGTCGGATACGCCTCCGGCTGAAGGCGAGTATACAGATATGGAAACCAGAACGGTATACAGATACAGAGATAAAGAGTTTTCAACATCAAATTCTGAAACCAAAGACGGTTGGACAAGAACCGATGATGAACCCACTTATGTTTG
Source organism: Acutalibacteraceae bacterium (assembly GCA_051881535.1). Taxonomy (GTDB): domain Bacteria; phylum Bacillota; class Clostridia; order Oscillospirales; family Acutalibacteraceae; genus CAG-177. The sequence goes on from JBJEQB010000056.1 coordinate 39,764, forward strand.
GAGTGATTATGGCAGCTGGAGTTCTTGGTCAAAGACAAAAGCTACAGAATCAGATTCAAGAAAAGTAGAAGTAAAAACAGTAACCGATTCAGCGGCATACACAAAATACAACCTTTACTATTACAGATATTGGAACACGGCGTATAATAAGTATTATTACACTTATGGTTCGGGTATGGGAGGAACCAAATATACAAAAACCGTTAAATCAACAGAAGTCAAATTCTATAAAGACTATGAAAACGGCAAATACAAGGGTTATGTAAAAAACAGCGGATATTATAATTTCAGCGGTGAAGTTTGGTTTTTGAGCTCTACCGAAAATGTTCCTGCTGTTACACACACCGAATACAGGTATGCCGACAGGAGCAAAATTTATACCTATAAATTCTACAGATGGCTTGATTGGTCGGATTGGAGCACATCCGCAGTAACCGAAACGGACACAAGAGAGAAAGAGTCAAAGGTACAGTATCGATACAGAAACAGTTATTCGGATATCGCGGAGGAAGACACATCCGGAGAGTTTGTCACAATAGATCAGAATGACTATCCGCTCAGTTCTGATTTTGCGGGAAAGCAGATAACGCTTTTTGTATATAAGGTTGATGAAGCTTCTGACTATTCAAATGAGTATGTCGGTCAGACAGTAGTTGAAAGTGACGGTTCATACAGCTTCCGCTTTAAACTTCGTGAAGAACCTTCAGAAAAAACCGGTGATTTTACCGTTGCCATTGGAATTGAAGATACCTCCAATATTATTACAATCAAAAAAATGGAGGCTCCGAAGCCCAAATATACTGTAACTTTTTACAATGATAACGGAACAATAATTGATGTTCAAAGCGTTACCGAAGGAGAGAATAGCGTATTGCCTACTCCGCCAACAAAAGAAGGATTTACATTTATTGGCTGGAGTTCAGGTGTTACTAATATTCGTTGTAATACCGATTTGACAGCTATGTTTGTACCCAATGTATATTGCGTCACATTTGTTGACTGGGTTTCAAAAAAAGTTGAAATGAAGCAGTTTAACCACGGAGCAAAAATTGAGTTGCCGGATTTGGAGATTCCTGAAGGATATGAGTTCCTTGGTTGGAACGGAATTGACGAAAATACCGTTGTAACTGACAACATGGTTGTGGAAGCTTTGGTTGAAAAGAAGAAAATCAATGTTTCATTTTCGGATATAAACAACGAGGAAATCGTTAAAGAAGATGAAATTAATTATGGCGATTCGGTAGAGGTTTTTGATGATCTTGGTAAAGAATTGGTTGAAGATTTAAAGAATGAGTTAGCTCAAGACGGTAATTACCCTGACATTATTTTTATCGGCTGGCAAACAGCAGACGGAAGCAGTTATACAGAAGTAACTCAGGACATTACACTTTATCCTAAATATACGTTTGTTGAAACATGCGAGCTTCCCGTTGCTGATGTTAAAACAGGCGACTATGACCGGGATCAGGTTGTCTCTCTCTCCTGCGCGACAGAAGAATCAGTTATCTGGTATACACTTGACGGCACAAATCCCGAATTCTCAGAAACTGCTGTTGAGTATACAGAGCCGATTGTTATAGGGGAATCATGTGTTCTTCAATTCTGTTCCATGGCACTTGGGAAAAACAATAGCGGTATAGCGAAAGAATTATATGCTATTAATAAGAGCACTACCGCTGTAAGATACCACATTGTTTCAGTTTATCCCAATGTTGACAATGAACAGTACTATTGCTATCAGGCTTTAATCAGAGAGTTAAGATATTTTGATGATTCCGAGCTTGAAGAACTGGAAGGTTATACATACGACGGTCTGTATTATGATGAAGCATATGAAGAAGAGTTTGATCCTACAAGTGAAATTGTTTGTGAAACCATGAATCTTTATGCAAAATATTCACACATAAAAGTTACCGCAACTTTTTTGAATTATGATAATTCGCTCTTGGGCACAAGTACCGTTAATTACGGGGAATCAGCAGAACTTCCGCAGGTTCCCGAAAGAACAGGTTATGTGTTTGTAGGTTGGGATTCTACTGACTATGTTTCTTTGACGAGCGATTCAACATTTGTTGCAAAATATGTTCTTGAATCCGAATATGCAAGGGTTAAGCTTGATAAACATTTTCACCCGGTATATCAGGGTAGTACAATTGTTCTTAAAGCACACATAATTCCCGGAAATTTAAAAAATGAAGAACTAATTTGGTTTTCAAGTGATGAATCGGTAGTTACTTTCGGAGAAAATAATGAAATAAATACTGTTGGCACAGGAACCGCGGAAGTTACGGTAATGGTAAAGTCCACAGGCGAAACAGATTCTTGCACAATAAAAGTTTTTATTAATCCATCTTATAAAATCGTTCTCGGAAGCAATGCATATTTAAGAATTGATTCAAACGGATATTTAAGAGAGATTAAGGCCGAAAAAAATACGGTTGCCCAAGTGAAAACACAATTCAATACGGAAGGTCTTGTTTTCTTTGATATCAACGGAAAAGAATTAGCGGATAATGAACTGGTAGGCACCGGCACGGTTATTAAACTAATGGATAGAGAAAACGAACTGGATAGTTTAATAGTTGTCATGACCGGAGATTATGACGGTGACGGCAAAATTACAACCAGAGATGCTTCAAGAATACAAAGATTTACCGTAGATGAAGAAGAACCTAATCTTTATCAGAATCTTGCTATGGATGTCAACGGTGACGGCTATGTCAACAACCGCGACACATCAATGGTTTTAAGGTATCTTGTCGGAAAAGAAGAAATCTGATTGATTAAAGAATCCGGCGGCTCTTCGGAGCCGTCGGATACAAAAGTGTATTAGGTGATATAATTTGATTAAAAATCTGAAAAGAATAATATCGCTGATTCTTATATTTATAATGATTTTGCTGATTGTTCCTGCGGCTTCGGCAAGCGCTTCGGCAACGGTGTATGCGGACAGTCTTGCGGTAAAAGCGGGAGAAACAATATCCGTTTCGGTTAATATTTCACAAAATCCGGGCTTTATGGGCTTTGCGCTGATACTTGAATTTGACGAAGAGGTTTTTACGCCCGTTTCCGTTTCTCCGGGTGCTCTGATAAAAAACAACGGAGTTTTAAATGACAGTATCGGCGCAATGCAGAGCAATATGGTAAAGGTGGTTTATTCGGATTCCGGCAATGTTTTCGGTGACGGAACTCTGTTTACCGTTACTTTTGCGGTTTCGGAAGAAGCCATGGGCAGCAGCAACATAAGCTTATCCTTTTTGCAGGACGATACTTTTAATGAAGATTATGAAGATGTTGTTTTTGAATGTCGGGATATAGCGGTTGTTGTCAATAATCCCGTGCTTCGCAGCTATACAAGGTTTTATGCTCAACCGCTCAGTGCACAGTCCGCCTCAACCGTAACCGTTCCTTTGATTGTTGAAAACGGAACGGGAATGGATTCTTTTATGCTGAAAGCAGAATTTGACAGGTCGATATTTACTTTCGTTAAGGTTGAAGCCGGCGGAATTCTGAACGGCGGCAAGCCGCAAACAGTCATTGACGCCTCGCAAAACATTTATTTCAAATGGAACGGCGCAGGCTTGGAGCGGGACGGAATTCTGATGTATATTACTTTTGAAATTGCCGATTATGCCAATTCAAAAGAAAAAATCAAGATGATTTGTGAAAGCATATCCTTTGCCGACGGCAGCAATAATCAAACGGCTTGCACGGATATACTGATAGATATAAGCAATAAATATGCCTCCGACGCGCCGACCGTTCACAGCGTAGACTCCGTTCAGCTTTCGGGAGATACAATAGAAATTCCCGTTTTTATCCGTAACAATCACGGTATGATGGGCTTTGGATTCAAGATTGATTATGACGGCAGTATTCTGACTCCCGTTGAGATTAAAAAGGGAGATATTATTGCCGAGGGAATGTCCGACAGCAATATCGGATTGAAAAACAACAGCATTAAGTTCATTTGGAGCAACAGTAAAAATATGTTTGATGACGGACTGCTCTTTACAATGGTATTTGCTGTTACGGAAGGCGCAAAGCCTGCGGTTTTGCCGTTCAGTTTATCTTACAGCGCGGCGGATACATTTGACGAGCAGTGGAATGATGTTGAGCTTAATATGAACATCAGCGATATTCCGACAACATATATGTCCCTGACCGCTCCCAAAAATCAACTCAAAAAAGGCGAAATTATTAAACTGAACGCTGTATATAAGTGCGGCGGCGTTGACGGCGGAATTGTATGGTCATCAACAGATCCTTTGGTTGCGTCCGTCAGCCAAAGCGGAGTTTTGACTGCTGTCGGCTCGGGAAGCACAACCGTTGTTGCCGAAACGGCAGACGGAAAATTCAGCAGGTCGGTTGTTATCAATGTTGCATATGACAGTCCCGTAATTAAAATATATAATTACGGCGGTTCAAATGAGCAAAAGCTTGATTGGTGGAAACCGTATTCTTCCGCAACAATGAATTTGGGTTACATCGCATATAACTGCAATTCTGCCGTCAGCTATAAGTGGTCGTCATCAAACAGTAAAGTTAAAGTCGATGAACGGGGTTTTGTGACGAACACAGGGCGTTTTGCCCGTTCATCAATAATAACATTAACGGCATATGATGCTAACGGAAATGCAGTTGCGTCAAATAAACTGAAAGTAAGCTTTTATAAATTTGATTGGCAGTTCAATGCGCTCAAAACGCAATCCGTCGTCGGCGACGATTATAATGACTATGTATGCTGCGGCGCTTTTGAAAGAATTGCGGCAATCGCCGAGAATATCCTGAGCCTTATTAACGGCCTTTTCGTAAGCAGCTTCAAGCTGTTTCGGTAAGCAATTAAAATTAAAAAGTAAGTAAAAATTTTGCTGAAAGTCAAACCTTCGCTGTTTTTAATTCGTCTTATGTATGACGGATAAAACAACGGAGGTTTTTGCTATGAATAAGAGGTTAATATCGATAATTATAACTGCGGTGATTTTAACACAGGTTTTTATCCCTGTTGCGGCATCGGAAGTGAATGACGCTCCGATGGAATTTTATCCGCTCGTAACCGACGGCTTGAACTGTTACTATGAGGATTTTGAAATTCCTCAATATTCTGTTTCATCGGGCAAACGCCCGCAGAAAGCGCAGAGAATTCTTCCCGAAGCCTTTGATTTGAGAGATATGAATGCTGTCACGCCGGTTAAAGATCAGGGTGGAACAGGATGCTGCTGGGCGTTTTCGGCAGTTTCGTCGCTTGAATCAAACGCGATAATACAGGGCTTATCGGATGCACAGAACACCGATTTTTCCGAGGCTCATCTTGTATGGTTTTCAAAAAATCCCGTTTCTTCAAATCCCGAGGACGCAGATTGCCTTGACGGGGTTAATAACTCTGCTCCCTATTCTTCGGGCGGAAATGCTTTGCAGGCGATATCGGCTCTTGCAAGGCGGTCGGGAATAGCAGATGAAAGCGATTATCCTTTTTACGGTTATAACATATCGGCAATGGGAAATTATTTCGAGAGCGACAGATATAATACGGGCTCAGGATTTATAATCAAATCTGCAAATACTTTAACGGGAATTTCAAGCGTTAAATCAGCAATTATGAACAGCGGCGCCGTTATGGCTTCTTATTATCATATCAAGAGCTGTTTTAATGAAACAAGCAGTGCATATTATTATCCGTATTCCCGTGAAAATGAAAGCGAAAAAATCAATCACGCAATCACGATAATCGGGTGGGACGATTCCTATTCAGCCGCAAACTTTGTTGACGGTTCTCTGCCAACCTCGGACGGAGCGTGGCTTTGCAAAAACAGCTGGGGAACGGCTTGGGGAGACGGCGGTTTCTTTTGGATATCATATGAAGATAAAACCCTTACGGATTTTTACGGCTTCAATTTAACCCGCGAGGAAGAATTTGATTATAACTACACTTATAACGGCATAAGCTACTCCGGCTGTTTATCGCTTCCGGGAAGCGCAACTCAGGCTAATTTATATACGGCAAAGCATAACGAAAGCATTAAGGCGGTTTCGTTCTGGGTTATGCAAACGGGCTTGACGGGAGAGCTGAAAATCTATACCGATGTTCAGGATTCCGACTCTCCTTTTTCGTCAAAGCTTGCTTATTCTTACAGCTTCGTTACCGATAAAACGGGTTACCTGACTTTTGACCTTGAAGAAGCGGTGTCGGTTAATAAGGGGGAGCGGTTTATGGCGGCAATAACCTTAACTGCTCCCGATGAAAGCGGGGTTGTGTGTATTCCGTTTGAGGCAAGCACCGCCGAATATGTCAGCAATCCCCGCGAAAGCTTTTTGCTTGCTCCGAAGATTTTCAGCGGATGTATGGATACATATTATAACGGACAGATTTCCAATGCATATGTTAATGTGCTTACAGTTTGCAATCACAGCATGGCGGAGCAGACCAAAACGGAGTCAACCTGCTGCGAGCAGGGCGAAATCAGAATGAAGTGCACCCAATGCGGAAAAGAAACGGTCGAGCTGCTGCCTCTTGAAGAGCATGATTTCGGAGAGTGGGAAACAGTTTTCGAGCCCACAGCGGCAAATGAGGGTTTATACCGACGGTTTTGCGGCAGATGCGGATTTTGCGAGACCGAAACTCAGCCGAAGCTTTCTTCAAACGGATATAAAGTGATTTATATAGACGATTTGATTGATATGATTTTTGCAAGAATTTATGAGATTCTGGCGGAATTTTTTAAGCTGACGCAATAAAAAAGAAATCCCCGAAAGCATTTCAGCCTTCGGGGAAAAATCGTTATGAATGTGACTCCGGAACTATATTTTCGATAATTTTTATCAGTTCCTCATCAGGCAGGGACGGACAGCAAAGAAGCGTATACATACATTCCGCATCATTCCAGTAGCATATTGCAGCTTCATCTTTATTAAAAACCATTATGTGGCGTTCTCCGGCTTCAAGCTCATATTGTATGCAGCCTTCCGAATCCGATGAGGTTCTTGTCGCAAGCGGTTGCTGATAGAAACGGATGTATTTTTCTCCGTTATAGTAGTCTTCTTTATGGAAAAAGGATTCATATACTTTTTCGGTAAATGTGTATCCCTCGGGAACATAGGACAGCTTATAGGTAACGGAGAACGGCTCGTTGCTCTGCGGAGGATCAGGCACAAATATTTCGGCAAATGTTTCGTGAACCTTTGTAACGAAATCAAATATGAATTTGCGAGAAGCGGAAACGCCGAGAGCGCAGGCAATCATAAGTATCAGCGCAAAAACGGTTATCAGCAACTTGGAGGAGCGCTTATTTATTTTTTCCCTGACTTCTTTTCTGCTTTGGTGCAGGCGGCTTTTAACCGTGTTTTCGGGTATGTCAAGCTCGCGTGCAATATCCGAAACGCTTTTTTCTTCATAGTAATGCATTTCGATGCATTTGCGCTTTTCGTCCGAAAGCTCGCTGACTATTTTACTCACCGTTTCGCTGTTGTCGGCTCTGTCAATATTTTCATGCGGAATAAAATCAGAGGATTCTTCGGGAACGGAATTGATAAAAGCATAATCCTGTCCGTCAATCAAATCGGGCTTTTTCTTTTTGATATAGTCCTTAATTTTGTTTGAAGCAACGGTGTTGAGCCATTTTTCAAAGCTCTCGGGGTTTTTCAGCTCGCCAAGCTTAGATATAACGGTAACATAGCAGTCCTGAACAATATCCTCTGCGTCATCTTCGTTTTTCAGAACCGTATAAGCCATGTTAAATATGTGCGGACGGGTAAAGGAATATATTTCTTCAAGAGCTTTTTCGTTGCCGCTCTGAGCTTTCTTAACAAGCTCGGTCAGTTCAAGCCTCGTCATATTATACTCCCTTCCGATTAAGCAAAATCAATTCCCGAATTATAATTCAATAATAAATTTATATCATATTTTTCTGATTATTTCAACACTTTTTGGCATTATATTACAGATTTCCTATTGATTATATAATATCTCAGCCTTATAATTTAATTTACGGGAGGACAAACCGTGTCAGAAAAATCATTTAAAAAAATATATATCGACTCAAAGCATTCGCTCCGCATTACAATAGACGAGGGCAGCAGAACGGTTGTCGCCGAGCTTGAAACCTCAAACGGGCTTGAATTTATCTATGCCGAGCAGTTCAGCGAGCCGTGCAATTATTTGAAAACGGCGATAAAAAGATGCATTGAGTATATGGATAAAAGCGATTTCGACAATAAAACGGATAATTCTGCGGTTTCACACAAGAATATAAAAAATTTTTAAAAAATCTGCAAAAAAATCAAACCCGAGGGGTATTAAATTCGTCTTATTTAGCGAGAGGCAAAATTCATGCATTTTTTCTGAAAAAGGATATTGTCTCCGGCGGTTTGCAGAGCTGCCGTCGGAGAGCAATATTCCCATGAAAGAGGCGGTGTGAGGATATGGAAATAAACAAAGAAAATATTGCGGCGCTTGTTGTTAAAATTCAAAACGGTGATATGTCAGCTTTTGAGGAACTTTATAAAACCGTCAGTCCGCGCTCGTTTTTTATTGCGCTTGAAATAACAAAAAACGAACAGGATTCCGAGGATATTCTTCAAGAAAGCTTTATATCTGCGCTTGAAAAAATAAATACGCTCGATAAACCCGAAAGCTTCATAAGCTGGTTTAATATGATAGTTGCCAATAAAAGCAAAGATTTTTTGAAAAAGAAAAAGCCCATGCTTTTTGATGAGGAAGAAAAACAGGTCTATGAAACCGTTCCCGATGATGACAGGGAATTCAGCCCGCACGAAAACTTCAATGACGCCGAAACGCGGCAGATAATTCTTGATGTTGTAAACGAGCTTTCCGATGAAAAGCGAATGTGTGTTTTGCTCTATTATTATGATGAAATGAGCATATCCGATATTGCCAAAACGGTCGGAGCGAACGAAAACACAGTCAAAAGCAGGCTGTTTCAGGCAAGAAAGGATCTCGAAACCAAATTCAGAGGTCTTGAGAAAAAAGGAATCAGACTTTACGGCGCATCACCCGTCGGGCTTGTGCTCTGGGCTTGGCGCGGCTATGCAAAAAGCGCGTCTGAGGCTTTTTCCGCAAGCGAAGCTTCGGCAACCGTGCTTTCGGAGATAACTGCCAATGCTGTCGGCACGGGAGCAGCATCCGTTTCAGCGGGAGCGCAGACCGCCGCAGCCGCAGCCAATTCAGTTGCTGCCAACGCAACCGCAGCGGCAGGAACGGCGGCCTCGGGAGCGGCGGCAAGCACGGGAGCTTCCGCAGGCGTGGGTATCGCGGCAAAAATAGCGTCGTTTACGGTTATTCAGAAAGTGGCGGCGGGTATAGCCATTGTCGGAGTTGTGGGAGGCTCGGCGGCGGGCGGAGCGGCAGTTCTGAAAAACTCGGTTCAAAATGAAACCGAACCCGCAAGCGTTACAAGCGAGGAGTTTAATATAGATTATACCATCAGCCAAGGCTATGCGGCAGTGCCGGTAATTGCCGAAACGGAGACTACAGACAAAATAATAATAAGTACACCGCCTTCAATATCAGTCTCCGCAACGGAAAAGAAGGAACCGACCGGCACCGCCGCAGTAACCGAGGAAACGGGGCGGCACGAAACACAGGCAACAACAAAAAAGCCGCGGGCAACCAAGCCCGCGACCACACGCAGGGACTATTCACTTGATTACACAAAGCCGACAACAACCCTGCCGCCCGAAACCACAACCCAAAAGCCTCACTCAACAACAACGCAGGCGCAAACCGAAAAAGCTACCGACCCGCCGAAAATAACAGAGGCAACAACCAAGCTGCCTGACCCGGTGGTGAAGATAAAATATTACAAGGTCGGAGTGGTTGGCTTAACGGAGTATCCCGCTTTTTCTGTTCCCCCCGGAACGGCACTGACAGTGGATTACATAATAGATACAATGCTCAATGACGCATCATTGGGAATTACAGATGTAATCATAGATTCAGGCGATTTTACCGATTCGGCAGAGTCGGGAAAAATATATAATTTCATAATTACTTGTGAATAAGGAGAATGATCATTATGACAGTTAAAAAAGACGGAAAAATAAAACATTTTTTATTCGCGACAGCAACTGTTATTACTGTATCACTTGTCTGTGCCGCCGCTATTGTGTTTTTATCTCCAAAAGCAGGAGCGGAAACCGAAGGTATTTATACCTATACGGTCAGCAACGGTGAAGCAATCATAGAAAGGCGTATATCAGATGTGAGCGGAGATATAACAATTCCCGATACTCTCGGGGGATATCCGGTTACGGTCATAAGCAATATGCTGTTCTCTTACTGCACCGGACTGACAAGCGTTAATATCCCTGATAGTGTAACAAGCATAGACGAATGTGCTTTTTATAAATGCACTGGATTGACAAGTGTAAAAATAGGCAATGGAGTAACAAGCATTGGCGATTGTGCGTTCAGTGGCTGTGCCGGACTGACAAGCATAACAATCCCAGACAGCGTAACGAGCATTGGCGGTGATGCGTTCTTTGGCTGCACTGGGTTGAAAAGTGTATATTATACAGGAGATATTGCCGATTGGTGTTCTGTTGATTTAGGTAATATTACTTCTAACCCGATGTATTATGCAAATACCTTTTGTATTAACGGAAAAACGGTTGAAGGTGAGCTTATTATTCCTGACGGAGTGATAAGCATAGGCGATTATGCATTCGAAAATTGCTTCGGACTGACAAGTGTTATCGTTTCCAACAGTGCAACAAGTATAGGATGGTATGCGTTCTATAAATGCACAGAATTAACAAGCACAACAATTCCTGACTGTGTAAAAAGCATTGGCGGTTATGCTTTCTGTGGTTGCACCAGACTGACAAATGTAAAAATCCCAGATAGCGTAACGAGCATTGGCGATTGTGCGTTCAGTGGCTGTGCCGGACTGACAAGCATAACAATCCCAGACGGCGTAACGAGCATACGCAATTATGCTTTCTCTGGTTGCACCGGACTAAAGTGTTTAATAATTCCTGATAGTGTAACGAGCATACTCTATGGTGCGTTCAGTGGTTGTACCGGATTGACAAGTGTAAAAATCCCAGATAGCGTAACAAGCATTGGCGGTGGTGCGTTCAGTGGTTGTACCGGATTGACAAGTGTAAAAATCCCAGATAGCGTAACAAGCATTGGCGGTGGTGTGTTCTTGGATTGCACCGGACTGACAAGCGTAAAAATCCCTGACAGTGTAAAGAGCATTGGCAGTTCTGCGTTCGTTGGTTGCGCCGGACTGACAAGCATAACAATCCCAGACGGCGTAACGATTATTGGTGATTATGCTTTTTCTGCTTGCTCTGGGCTAACAAGTGTAACAATAGGCAATGGCGTAACGAGCATAAGCAATTATGCGTTCGAAGGCTGCGACGGATTGACAAGCGTAAGAATTTCTAACAGTGTTGCAAGTATAGGTGAGCATGCGTTCTATAACTGCGATAAAATTGAAGATGTATATTTTTTAGGTGACTCTTCAAAATGGAATTCAGTTGAAGTAGGTGAAGGTAATCAAAGCTTAATAAACAGCAATATCCATTTTTTGCAAACAATAATGATTGATTACTGCGGCAAAACCGAAAGCATCAGTATTTTCTCGGGAGAACCTATTGAAGCAATAGAAGCGCCGTCAAAAGAAGGCTATGTTTTCGACTGTTGGCTTGATGAAAACGGAGAAAAAGCGCAAATTCCCGAAATTATGCCTGCCGAAAACATTGTTTTGACTGCGAAATATAATAAAGTTCAGCAGACAAACGGCATTTTCGTTCTTTATGACGAAGAAGCATTCGGCAAAGACATTCAGCTTAAAGCCGATGACGAAACAGATACACTTTCTCCCGAAGTAATAGCTGAACTGAAAGTGAGAATATCAGGAGAAAAAAATTGGTCTAAAGTATATACAATTAGTTTTATCGACAGCAGTGGACATACCGTAAAATTTAAAGACGGTCAAAAAGTAACCGTTAGTATTCCGATTCCCGAAAGCGCAAATGCGAACGACAAATTTAAAATTTATCATGTTCCTTCGGTAGAGTCCGGCAAAGCAGTGGAGACTTATAAGGATCCCCAAATCAGGCAGGAAAACGGCTATCTGATTTTCGATGTTACGCATTTCAGCTATTTTGTTCTTTGCGTTGACAGAACGCCCGTCAGCATAAGAGTTGCCTCCACTCCGAACAAAACGAGCTATTTATATAAGATTGATAAAAGCCTTGATTTAAGCGGTCTGGCTATTGAAGTCACCTATGACGACGGCTCAACCGAAACCGTAACCGATACAGCCTTGATGAATTTCAGCGGCTTTGATTCCAAAAAGACGGGCGAACAGACCGTTACCGTCGAATACGGCGGTTTGTCTGCCGGCTTTACGGTCAATGTAAAATATGCCTGGTGGCAATGGATAATCAAAATCCTGCTTCTCGGCTTTTTGTGGTATTGATTTTCTTCTCTTATTTATCTCTATATTTTATTCAGGAAAGCCCGCTCGGCGTTTTGCCGGGCGGGCTTTTCCCGTTGCAGCGCGAAGATGATAAAATTTTGCAAAAAATTCTGAGAAATTTCAAACCGCCGCGCGGCTCTGCTCGTCTTATTATTGAAAGCGCAAAACAGCGCGCGCCGAAAAGGCGTTTTCCGCATTCGCGGGGGGACAAATAATCAGAAAGAAGGTGCAGAAATGAAACCGGTTGTTTTGACCGTGGCTTTGGTTGTTGCTGTTTTTATTTTTTCGGCGTTCATGAGGGGCGTTGCAGGTGAAAACGCGAAAAACACCCGTGCAGATACTGCGGGAGAAACATATTTTCAGGAAATTTTATAAATTTTCCGATTTTTTTCAAACCGAAGCTCAAATCAACTCGTCTTATAAGTGAAAACCAAAAACAAAGGAAAAGGAGAAATCACCATGTTCTTTTTAACAATCACTCAAAAACTTGTTTCTGTTATGACAGCTTTTATCATCGCTTTCAGCGGCGGAGCACTTGTTCCGGGGTTCAGCGAAAAAGAAACCGATGCAGATATTCCTCAGCAGACTGAGCAGTCCACAGAGGAGAGAAATGAAAACGGCGGCTGCGATATCGCCGAAGCCTTTGAATTAATTAAAAACGGCGCCGATAAAATTGTCGGTCAGGAAAATACTTATACCGTTACATTCAAAAACTATAATGTTCCCGCAGAAGGCGCGGCAGTCGTTAAGCCCGAAGAAGCATATGATTATGAAAGCGGCGACTATAAATCCGGAGAAGAAATCGTATTCCCCGAAGCTCCCGTATTCAATGAGCATCACACCTTCCTTGGCTGGTCAACTGTTGAGGGCGATGCCGGCAGTATTGTTGCCGATATGACAATGCCTGCTGAAAATGTTACTCTCTATGCGGTTTATGAGCGCGTAAAGGTTATGCTTGTTAAGAAAAATGACACCTGTACCACGGTTATTGACAGAGGCAATGCAACAGTTGATGATTATGAAGACGGCGTCAGCGAATGGTATGTATACGGTCTTAAAGAAAGGCTGAAAGAAAGCGTTCTTCTTGACAGCTATATTGCCGTTCAGGGCGACGGCAGAATAGAAGTTGTTTTCAATCCGAATTTCGGAACTTATGCGGGAACGGGAACGATAATCAATGTCTATGATAATGTTACAAACGAGCTTGTCGAGAGCTTCCGCGTAATCATATTCGGAGATGTAAACGGCGACGCAAGAATTAACTCAACAGATGCATCCTTAATCAGCAATGAAGTTGTGGGAGATACGGATTGGAGCATTAAGAACAGCAATAATTATGTTGCTTATAAGTTCAAAGCCGCAAATGTAAGAGCCGACAGGTTTATAACCAGCACCGATTCGTCAATAATTAAGGACTATGCCGTAGGCAAGGCAATCATTGACCAGACAACGGGAATAGGCACGGCAGTAAATTGACGATGCCCCGCACCGTCTCAAAATTAACACAAATTTTCGTAGTACGCGGAACGCTGTCCTCAGCGTTACGCAAAAAAATTCGGAATTCGTAATGCATAATTCGTAATTTCAGATAGGCTCCGCCTATGACCGATTATATCCGTAGGGACAGCCGCGTGTGGTCGCCCGAAAAACGATAATAAATAACACTCGCACAGAGTAGGGCGGCTTGCCCACAAGCCGCCGTTAAAATGATTGTTTTTTACTTCCAATCCTCCGTCACGGCTTTGCCGTGCCACCTCCTTTGCCAAAGGAGGCTAATATCAACAGTAAGTTTTCGGTGAAGCCGCGACGGAGGGAGTAACAAAGAGAGCGAAACAGATAACCATTGTTTCGCTGTTAAATACTTTACTTTTCGCGGGTCGTCGGGGACGCCGACTCCTACAAGTTACACCGTGAAAATACGGCTTCGGTAGGGAACGCCGTCCTCGGCGTTCTGTGGGAATTTGTAATATGTTTGCGTTGATTTTGGGACGATGTGGGCATCGTCCCCTACGAATTGCACCGTGAAATTTCGCGTTTTCACGGACAGCCGCAAGGGCTGTTCCTACGGAATACGCCGCAAAAAGAAATATAATTGGGTACGGGCGGAGCCCGTCATCAATTCTTCATTACGCATTGCGAAATCCGCATTGTCAGAAACGCCGACCGCAACGAATTGCGCCATAAAAACAAGGCTGTATTCATACCGCCCGTATGAATACAGCCTTGCTGTCTGACAGGATAAAATATCAAACTATCTTTTTCTTGCTGAGATTGAATATTTTGCCCACCGCGATTAAGCCGACAACCGTCAGAACAAGCTCTATCGCCATATATGAGCCATTATAAACGAATGAATAGAGAGCAACAGCCATACCGTCGGGGCAATAGTCTTTCCAAACGGTAACGCCGCTGATGAAATGGCAGATAAATCTGATAACGCAAACAACCGCTCCGCCGACTGCAAGCTCTTTTGCCTGATTTCCTCCGAATTTGCCCTTGAACATTCCGCCGAGGCCGAGGCAGCCGAAAGCTATGATGTAATCGGCAAGCGCAACAACGAGGTATGCGGCAATTCCTGCAACATAGGTGAAGTTTTTGTAGCCCATCATCATTTCAAAAATTGCAAGCACGATAGCGGCGAGCAGACCGTTTTTCATTCCGTGGCGATATGAAACGAGAATAACGGGAACCTGGCCGAAAAGGCTGAAGCCGCCGCCGTAAGCATAGGGCCAGGGAAGCAGGTCGGAAACGGCGAAGATTGCTATTGAAAGAGCAACCATCAGCGCGCTTTCCGCAAGAACCTGAGTTTTGGGGAATTTGTTTTCTGTCATTTTGCAGACATCCTTTCTTTATGCCGCTTGAACGGCAAAATTAAAGGGGGCAAGGCAAATCAAAAGCCCGACGCAAAGGTGCGCCGGGCGTAAAAAGCTTGCACTTCATGCCTTTTCCTACGCCCGCATTACCGGGATCAGGTTTGAGGGTATGATCTCAGCCGCCCGAGGGCAGCACCCCTTTGTCACTTAGAAGTATATTACTCTTTATTCTGTTTGTCAAGAGCCGCTTTTCCCTCGGGAGTGTCGCGGTAAAACTGCGTTTTGGGATTGGGATGCTTTGTGGAATTCCAAAGCTCGTCTGCAACGGGCTGCCAAGCCTTGGCGAAGCAGTCGCACTTGGAGCAGAGTGTATCCGCGCTTTCAGGCTCGATAAGGTCGGTTGACTTTGCGCCTGTTTCCTCAATGATTTTACGCAAACACTGCGGATTTTCAAGCATCGGGCAGGGGCGCAGATGATTGTCGTTAAACGGCTGATTGTGCCAATAAGCTTGGAACAGAGGATTTTTAAGTCCCTCAAGAATTGTATTCTTTCTGATGTTTGAATCGGAATAATGAATGAATACGCAGGGCTCCATATCTCCCTCGGAATTGATGTGGAAATAGTTTCTGCCGCCCGCTATGCAGCCGCCGACATATTCAGCGTCATTCTGGAAATCCATAATGAACATCGGCTTGCCTGTTTTTCCGTTTCTGACTTTTCTGAGCCATTTATACATATATACGCGCTGTTCGGGCGAGGGAATAAGGTCAACCACGGCGTCCTTGCCAACGGGCATATAGTTGAAATAAAGCCCGAAGCGCACGCCCTTTTCGACCATAAGGTCGAGAAATTCGTCGCTCGTAACCGCGGGGATATTTTTGCTTGTGTAGCAAACGGAAATGCCGTAAACAAGGCCGTTCTTTTTAAGCAAATCCATAGCATCAACGGTTTTTTTGTATGCTCCGTCGCCGCGGCGGAAATCGTTGCTCTCCTGCGTTCCCTCAATGCTCAAAGCAAGCGAGAGATTGCCGACCTCTTTCATTTTGTCGCAAAATGCCTGATCAATTAAAGTGGCGTTGGTGTAAGCAAGAAACGCACAGTCGGGATTTTCACGGCAGAGAGTAATGATATCGTCTTTTCTGATAAGAGGCTCGCCGCCCGTGAGCATATAAAGATGAGTGCCGAGCTCCGTGCCCTGATTGATTATGCTGCGCATTTCGTCAAGCGTAAGGCTTGATTTGTTGCCGTATTCCGCCGACCAGCAGCCCTTGCAATGAAGATTGCAGGCGCTTGTGGGGTCAAAGAGCATAAGGAACGGGATGTTGCATTTATATTTTTCACGGTTTGCTCTGACAGCCTTTGTGCCGTTAACGCCCGCACCAAGCCCGAGGGCAAGGAGCATATTTTTAACAACGCCCGCATCACATTCGTTGATAATGTTCATTGCAAAGGTTCGCCAAACATTTTCGGGGTCTTTTACGGCTTTTCTGAAAGCGTCAAAGTTTTTTTCGGGGAATGCTCCGCCCATAAGCTTCTGAGCTATATTAATAAGCTTAACAAGGTTTTCTTCGGGATTTTTTTTGACATATTTATAAATGCCGTCAAACGCTACCGAAGCGGATGCTCTTTCCATTTTTTCTCTTACGGTCATCACCGTTACATCCCTCCTTCTGAAAGAAACTGTATATCAAAGCGCGCTGTTTTAAAACGGACATTAACCGTGCAGCGTGCGGAAAACGGTCAGAATGCCGAAAATGGGTATAAAAAAGCGATACTAACTAAGTGTACCACATGATTTGGTTTCTGTCTACAAAAATTTTCACGGAACTGCCGATTTTTCTTGATTTGCCGCGCAAATCGGAGTATACTTTTGTAAATAAACAAGAATTTGCGGAATAATGAGGAATTCGGAATTCGGAATGCGTAATTCGGAATTAATGACGGGCTTCGCCCGTACCCGAATATATTCGCAATTTGTAGGGGACGATGCCCACATCGTCCCAAAATCACCGCAAATTAATGCGTGACTTCTCGGAACGCCGAGGACGGCGTTCCCTACCGAAGCGGTATTTTCACGGTGTAACTTGTAGGGGTCGGCGTCCCCGACGACCCGCAAAACAATTCGAGATGCGTAATGCGTAATTCGGAATTGGTGAATTGTGAAAACACTGAAATTTATTTGTCAGTCAGTGTAGGGCGGCTTGCCCACAAGCCGCCGTTAAAACATCGCGATTATACGGCAAAATCAATCCTCAGTCCTACGGACAGCGATTCGCCTCCCTCCCTGAGGGTGCGGGTTGCCGGTGGCAACCTCTGAGCGCAAGCTCAGAAGCACCGACCGAGGCGGGAGCCGAGACGGTGGCACGGCGAAGCCGTGACGGAGGATTGGCAAATAAAAAAATCATTTTCACGGTGTACTTGTAGGGGTCGGCGTCCCCGACGACCCGCAAAACAATTCGAGATGCGTAATGCGTAATTCGGAATTAATGATAGGCTCCGCCTATGGTCGATTATATCCGTTAAAGTAGGGGCGACCCCGCGTGGTCGCCCGTAATTGGGACGATGTGGGCATCGTCCCCTACAAAATGGTGACGAAAGTTTACGGCTGACATTAGCCTCCTTTGGCAAAGGAGGTGGCACGGCGAAGCCGTGACGGAGGATTGGCAAATAAAAAAATCATTTTCACGGTGTACTTGTAGGGGTCGGCGTCCCCGACGACCCGCAAAAACATTCCGCATTGCGGATTATAAATAACCGTATCAAGGAGAGAATAATGCAATGAAAGAAAAATTTATGAGAGGCTCGCACGCTCTCGGCTTGGCGGCGAGGATTGTTGTTTCGGTTGTTATTATTGCCTTAATAATATGGAAATATGATGATTTTAAGAATATGGACATCAGGGGGCTGGTTGCGGCAAGCCCCAATGTTGCGGCGGGAGTGGCGGCGATACTCGGCGTGTATCTGCTCAAATCCGTTGTTTTCGTTGTGCCCGCTTCGCTGATTTATATTGCCGTGGGCATGGCGTTCCCGACCTATTGGGCTATTCTGATTAACGCCGCGGGAATAATAATCGAGGTTTGCGTTACCTATCTTTTCGGGCTTATCATGGGCGGCCCCTATGTTCTTAATAAGCTTGAAAAAACCAAATACGGCGCAAAAATCACCGAGCTTCACGGCAAAAACAAGCTTTCCGCGATATTTGCCGTGCGCTTTATCCCCGTTTTTCCGATTGACCTTGTGAGCCTTTTCCTCGGAGCGGTCAGAATGAGATTTCTGCCTTATTTCCTGCTTTCTCTCGGCGGAATTCTGCCGCGCGTTATTCTTTTCACCGTTCTCGGCGACGGGATTTACGATTATATCCCCATGCAGACCATTGCTCTTGTGTGCGCGATTGCCTTGCCTGTTGCGCTTGCCGTTTGGGTTATCAGATATGCGATTAAAACCAAAGATGCGGAGGAAAACTACGGCAAACCGCCCTATGAGCCGCTCAAGGACAGCAAAAGATATGTGATTTTTGACACGGATATGGGCCCCGATTGCGACGATGCGGGCGCGCTCTGCGTTTTGGCTCATATGGCGAAAAAATACGGCATAACCGTGCTCGGCGCGGCAAACTGCACCTCAAATCCCTATGCCAACGGCGCAATCCGCGCAGTTGCGGAGCATTGCGGGCTGGGCGAAATTAAGGTCGGTCAGCACCGCGGCGAAAAGCTGCTTGCCGACGGCGACAAATACAATAAATTCGTTACCAAAAAATATTTCAGATTTGAAAACAGCGCAATAGCCGCCGAGCCGTCAAACGAATTTTATAAAAAGGCTCTTTCAAAGGCAGAGGACGGCTCCGTGACGGTGATTTCCGTCGGAACCCTGACAAATATTGCTCAGATGCTTGAAGAAGAGCCCGAGCTGTTTAACAAAAAGGTCAATTCCATAGTCGCCATGGCGGGCAAATTCCCCTCGGGCAAGGAGTTCAACATCGAGTGCGACATCAAAGCGGCGGCGCTCGTTTTTGAGAAGTTCAAAAATATAATTGTCTGCTCGGGCTGGGAGGTCGGAAACGGTGTTATGACGGGCTTTTCGCGCGAGCATGAGAACGACCCCGTTTATGATTGCTATAAAGAATATCTCGGCAGAAAAGAGCCGCCTATCCTACGCGAAAGCTGGGATTTGACTGCCGTTCAGTATGCCTTTGAGGGCAACGGAGAATTTTATGCGCTGTCAAAGCCGATGAAAATAACGGTTGATAAGAACGGCTCGGTTTCCGCAACGAGAGATAAGTATTCAAAGAGATATTATATCATCAAAAAAGCGGATGACGAGCGCATTGCAGAGTATCTCAACGCCATCCTTGAGGGCACGGAAAACGAAGAATAATTCGGAATTCATAATTCGTAATTCGGAATTAATGATAGGCTCCGCCTATGACCGATTGTATTTTATAAAGGTAGGGGCGACCCGGCGTGGTCGCCCGAAATACGATAATTAATAGTATAAAACATTACCGCACAGAGTAGGGCGGGGGCTTGCTCCCGCCGAAAAAACAAATCATTTTCACGGCGGCATTTGTAGGGACAGCCCTTGCGGCTGTCCGTGAAAACACGAAATTTCACGGTGATATCGTAGGGAACGCTGTCCTCAGCGTTCCGCAAAGAATGCGTAATGCGTAATTACTGACGAAAATATCTCCGTTCAGGGTAGGGCGGCTTGCCCACAAGCCGCCGTGAAAATGATTGTTTTTTATTTCCAATCCTCCGTCACGGCTCCCGCCTCGGTCGGTGCTTCTGAGCTTGCGCTCAGAGGTTGCCACCGGCAACCCGCACCCTCGCGAGGGAGGCGAATCGCTGTCCGTAGGACTGAGGATTGATTTTTTTCGTAAAATCTATGGTGTTTTTTCGGCGGCTTGTGGTCAAGCCGCCCTACATTCGTTTCGCCGTGAAATACTTTGTTTTTTCGCGGGTCGTCGGGGACGCCGACCCCTACAAGGTACACAGTAGAATACAGCTACGGTAGGGAACGCTGTCCTCAGCGTTCCGAGGAATCCCGCATAAATTTGTGTTGATTTTGGGACGATGCGGGCATCATCCCCTACAAGTTGAGTGCCGTAAAAACATATATAATGGGTACGGGTGAAACCCGTCATAAATTCCGCATTACGCATTATGAATTCCGAATTAATCTCGGCGTTTGTTTTCACTTGACTTTAAGGCGACTATGTGATATACCTATTTGAGGAAAAATTAAAAGGAACAGGCGATTTTATGGAAATGGAAATTCTCTTTTGTATCTCGGTTGCGTTGGGCGCAGGGCTGCTGATGTCCCGCGTGGCAAAGCCTCTCGGTCTGCCCTCGGTAACCGCTTATCTCGTGGCGGGAATTTTGATAGGGCCTTTCTGTCTCGGCAGGCTCGGCATAAGCGGGCTCGGCTTTATCTCGACCGAAAATGTTAAAGAATTTGAAATAATCTCCGATGTTGCGTTGGGCTTTATCGCCTTTGCCATAGGCAATGAATTCAGGCTCTCACAGCTTAAAAAGGTCGGCGGCAAGGCAACCTTTATCGGCATCTGGCAGGCAGTTATTGCAACGCTTATGGTTGACGCGGCTCTTATCGGGCTTCATTTTGCTCTCGGCGGCAAGCTGCCCATTTCAATGGCTATTACGCTCGGCGCAATCGCCGCGGCGACAGCCCCCGCCGCAACCCTTATGGTTGTCAGGCAATATAAAGCAAAGGGCAAGCTGACCGATTTGCTGCTTCCCATAGTTGCAATCGATGACGCTGTGGGTCTTGTTATCTTTTCGGTATCCTTCGGAATTGCAAAAGCTCTTGAAAACGGGCAGTTCAGCCTTACGGCAATCATTGTTGAGCCGCTGCTTGAAATTGTTTTGTCGCTGCTTTTAGGCTTGGTTATGGGTTTGCTTTTTTCGGTTTGCGAAAAATTCTTCAGCTCCAACAGCAAAAGGCTCTGCCTTTCGATAACCTTTGTTATCCTGACCGTTGCAATAGCAATGCTGAGATTTGAGATAGGCGGAATTCATATCGGCTTCTCCACTCTGCTCGTTTGTATGATGCTCGGCACGGTTTTCTGCAATGTGTGCGACTTCTCGGCGGAGATTATGGAAAAGACCGACAAGTGGACCGTTCCGCTTTTCGCCCTGTTTTTCGTTCTGAGCGGTGCGGAGCTGGAGCTTAATGTATTTTCGGATATCGCCATTGTGGGCATTGGCGCGGTTTACATAATCACCCGCTCACTCGGCAAATATATCGGCGCTTACGCAAGCGCAAAGCTTACCAAATGCGACGAAAAAACAACAAAGTATCTCGGCATAACCCTCCTGCCGCAGGCGGGCGTTGCCTTAGGAATGTCGGTCACGGTTATGGAAATGGGCGAGGTTGGCTCGGTTATCAGAAATATCGTGCTTTTCTCGGTTTTGATTTACGAGCTTTTCGGTCCCGTTCTGACCAAAATTGCTCTCACCAAGGCGGGCAACATCGAGCCCAAGCCCAAGGATAAAAACAGAAAAGAGCGCACCGCTCCCGCAAAGATATAAATATACCTTATATGATATGCAAAAAACAGAGATGCCGCAAAGCACCTCTGTTTTTATTTTTTTGATTCTGATTATGAAACCGCCGTGTCCGAAAGAATTTCGGGCAGGGTATCTGTTGTATCCGCCGCGCCGTTTGTTGCCGAATGGGAGGAGGTCATATCCGTTACGCTGACAACGGGATTGTTGTTATCCGTAACCTTGCCCGAATCCGCTCCCTTGCAGCCTGCAAAAACCGCCGCAATAAGCAGAAGCATGGCGGCAACGGCAGCCGTTTTCTTTTTCATCGCTTTATGCTCCTTTTTTACGCTTTGATGCGTTTTTTAACGGGACTTATTCCCGGTTAAAAGTATTTTTGACTTTTCGGAGCAATATTATTCAGCGCAGGCGGCGGAATAACAAACGAAAAACGGTTATTTAATGATATATTTTTTTGCAAGCTTTGCCTTATCCGTGCTGTAACTGCCCGTATTTGCCTCGGCTGAGGCAAGCCTGATATATCGCCTTGAAGCGTCGATTTCGGCTCCGTCAACGCCCTCGAAGCTCTTTTTATCTTTATTGAAAGCCTCGTTGTTATTATAAAAATAATGAACAATTTCCTGCGTTTTCAGGCTGTTATCATAGTAGGCAACAATGTATTTAACATAATTATTCTCATTTTCATAGGCGACTATTCTGCTGTTTTCAACGGTGATGCCGAGCGTGGCAATGATTTCGGACTGTGCTTCGGAAACGGGGTCTTTTTCAACCTTGCCCTGCGTGTTGCCTCCCGTGCAGGAGCAGAGCAGAAGCATGGCGGCAGCCGCCAAAAAAAGAGAAATCAGCTTTTTCATAGGGTTATCACTCCCTTATTCTTATCCAGACCAGCATATCGCTCTCGCCCCTGTTGGCAAAAGCAAAATACGGAATGAATTTAATTCTGCGCGGCTTGAAATCGGGGCGGTAGGTTCTGTAAAGCTCGCCGAAGGAGCCGTCCTCAAAGCCGTCCGCTTCAATTTTATAAGCCTGCATTTTTCCGTCAAATTCGAGAGAGGGGTTGAGCCGTGCCGAAACGCTGAGGTTATTAAGCGGCACACCGTTGTCAACACGCTCGGCGCAATAAACAATCGGCCCTCTGCAAAGCGCAACTCTGCCTATATCCGCTTCAACGGCGGGATTTGCCGCGGCAAGGCGACATTCCATGGCAAAATCAAGAGTAATGCTTTCGCCGTTTTGCGCCGTGAGGAACGCGTAGCCCTTAACGGTTTCGCCCTCAAACGGCTTGCCGTTGACGGAAAAGCTTTCGCACCAGCCGGGAACCCGCACCGCAAGGCGGCGGTAACCCAGACCGCAGGCGGAAATTATAACCTTTCCGCTGTTGGGATAATCGGTTTTCTGTGTTATTTTTATGCCCTCAAACTCTGCCTCGGACTCAAAATAATGATGAACGAAAACCGTGTTTTCATCATAGGTATAAAGGAAATCGCCGATAGAAGCAACAAACCTTGCGATATTCGGCGGGCAGCAGGAGCAGTCAAAAACCTCAACTCTCTGGGTGAGCAGATTATCCTTGCGCTGATAGTATTCCTTGTTTTTTCTGTATCTTTCAAGGTTGATTTCAAGCGGATTTACATAAAAGAACGATTTGCCGTCAAGCGAAACGCCCGCAAGAGCGCAGTTGTATATTGCGATTTCAGCAATATCGGCATAGACCGAATCGGGGTCGAGCAGGCTCATTCTTCTTGCAAAAAGAGCAAGGCCTATCGAAGCGCAGGTTTCGGAATATGCAACATCATTCGCCAGGTCGTAATCCTCCGTAAACCGCTCGCCGTAAGCAGTTGAGCCAATGCCGCCCGTAATATACATCTGCTTTTCGGCAATGCTTTTAAACAGGCGCTTGCAGGCGTCAAGCAGCGATTTGTCGCCGAGCCTGAGCGCAAGATCCGCCATGGCGCAGTAAAGATAAGTCGCCCTGACGCTGTGACCCGTGGCATTTTCCATTTCACGCACGGGCATATGCGACTGGTCATAGGCGTGGCTGATATAAAACGGACTGTCCTCGTCCTTTTTGCTTGTGCCGCGCTTATCGACAAAACGGCGGCTCATTTCAAGATAACGCTTTTCGCCCGTTGCTTCATAAAGCTTAACGAGCGCAAGCTCTATTTCTTCGTGACCGGGGGTTGAGAATTCGGCTGAATCCTCGATGAAAAACACCTTTTCGATATAATCGGCATAATCGCACATAAGGCGCAGAAATTTATCCTTGCCCGTAGCGTTTTTATAGGCAACCGCAGCCTCAATCAGATGACCCGCGCAGTAAAGCTCGTGAGCCATACGGTTTGTAAAGCGGTTTTCAGGCTCGCAGACGGTGAAATATATGTTGAAATAACCGCATTCATCGCGGTTCTTTTCAATCAGGTCAACAACGCCGTCAACAATCTCTTCCAACTTGCCGTCGGGGCATTTAGTGATTGCATAGGCAACCGCTTCAATCCATTTTGCAACATCGGAGTCCCAGAAAATATGGGGCTGTTTAGGCTGACCCTCTTTCCAATCGAATTTGAAAGCGTCAAAGCGACCCGTTTCCGAAAAGCGGTCATAAACCGTGGGAATGGTTGCGTTTTTGTTGATATCAAAGCGATTTTTCCAAAATCCGCCGAGCGTTACTTTGTCAAAGGTTACGGCTTTCATCGTGTCACCTCATTATTTCTTTTTGGGCTCGGGTTTTTCCTCTTTCGGCTCGCCGAGCTCAACCATATAAAACGCGCCCGTCCAGATGATAAGGCAGACAAAAAGAATAATCATTGCGTTCTGGAAGCCGCCGAAAACAAGCGTATCAATATTAACAATGCTGCCCACAATCGCGCCTATCCAGCCCGTGGCAAATGCCTTAACTATGTTGATTGTGCCGCTCATTATCTCGCGGGCGGCGGAGTTGAAGCAGGCGTTCATAACGATAACGGAAACAAGACCCGCAATGCTCGCCGAGAGAACGGGAATTCTTTTGTTGCTGAAAATCGACCAGAAAATTATGAAAAGCGCGGCAATAAGAGCAAGCGCAAAGAAAACTACGCAGGCAATAAGCCTTGAATTAATCGGGGCAAACGCCTCGGGCCATGAAAAGCCGCCCGAGGACTGAACGAGAGACGACAGGGTATCGTGACCCGTAAAAATATCTATTATTCTTTTCAGGGTTATGGTTTCTTCAAGACCCACATCCGCGAGCGAGGTGGACGCGCGCACAAGCAGGAAATCAAGAAACAGCACCGCGGGGAAAATTGCCGCGGCAAGCAGCGCATTGACTATTCTGTAAACATATTTCATAGAAAAAAGTCCTTTCTCGGAGTTTATATTATTTCCATGAGGAATTAAGCGCTACGGTGCGGTTAAAGACAAGCTTTTCGTCGGTTGAGGTTTTGTCAACGCAGAAATAGCCCTGTCTCATAAACTGGAAGGTATCGCCGCATTTTGCGTCCTTCAGCCCGCCCTCAACAAGGCAGCCGTTAAGAATTTCAAGCGAATTGGGGTTAAGATTTTCAAGATAATCAACTCCGTCGTCGCCTGCGGGGTTTTCCGCATTGAACAGGCGGTCATAAAGGCGGATTTCGCAGGGAACGCAGTCGGACGCGCTGACCCAATGCAGAGTTCCTCTGACCTTTCTGCCGTCGGGAGCGTCGCCGCCCTTGGTGGCAGGGTCATAGGTGCAGTGCAGGCAGGTGATGTTGCCCTCGTCATCTGCTTCCCAGCCCGTGCAGGTTACGAAATATGCGCTTTTAAGGCGAACCTCGTTGCCCGGGAAAAGCCTGAAATATTTTTTGGGAGGCTCAACCATAAAGTCATCCCTCTCCACATAAATCTCGCGTGAGAAATGCACGGTTCTCGTGCCGAGCTCGGGCTTGTCCGGATTGATTTCAACCTCGATTGCCTCGCTCTGACCCTCGGGATAGTTGTCGATTATCACTTTAAGCGGGCGCAGAACCGCCATGGCTCTGGGTGCATTGGCGTTGAGATTATCTCTTACGCAAGCTTCAAGCAGACCGTAGTCAACAACGCTGTAAGCCTTTGAAACGCCTATGCGGTTGATGAATTCACGGATAGCCGCGGCGGGATAGCCTCTTCTTCTCATGCCGCAGAGAGTAACCATTCTCGGGTCGTCCCAGCCGTCAACAATACCCTTTTTGACCATTTCAAGGCATTTTCTCTTGCTCGTTACGCAGTAGTTGATGTTAAGGCGGGCAAACTCAATCTGCCTGGGCGGCTCTTCAAAGCCGATTTCCTTGATGAACCAATCATAGAGCGGTCTGTGATTTTCAAACTCAAGGGAGCAGAGCGAATAGGTAACGCCCTCCTTGGCGTCCGAAAGCGGGTGCGCGAAATCATACATGGGATAAACGCACCACTTATCGCCCGTCTGATGATGGTGAACATGAGCTATTCTGTAAATTACGGGGTCGCGCATATTGATGTTGGGCGACGCCATATCGATTTTTGCGCGCAGGGTTCTTTCGCCGTCGGCAAATTCGCCCGCCGTCATTCTTGCGAAAAGGTCAAGGTTTTCCTCAACCGAGCGGTCTCTGTAAGGGCTGTTTTTGCCGGGCTCGGTGAGCGTGCCTCTGTATTCCCTGATTTCATCGGCGGAAAGGTCGCAAACATAAGCCTTGCCTTTTTTGATAAGCTTTATGGCGCACTCATAGATGAAATCAAAATAGCTTGAGGCATAAAGCACCTTGTTCCACTTGTAGCCGAGCCACTCGATATCCTCTTTGATTGCGTCAACATACTCCACATCCTCCTTTGAGGGGTTTGTGTCGTCAAGGCGCAGATTGCACTCGCCGCCGTATTTTTCGGCGGTGCTGAAATCAATGCATATCGCCTTTGCGTGGCCGATGTGAAGATAGCCGTTGGGCTCGGGCGGAAAACGGGTCTGAATTCTTGTGTTGACTCCGTTTGCAAGGTCTTCGTCAATAAAATCATATATAAAATTTGAATTGCTGTTTACTTCTTCCATGGGAAATACATCCTTTCTGCAATGAATACGGATTTATATATTAATTCGTTTCTTTTCTGCTTTTATTCCGCAAAGCTTTTAAGAGCGTCCGAAAGCCTTGCTCTGATTTCGTCCTCGCCCAAAAGCTGCATTATCGAATAAAGGTCGGGCGTGTTGCGCCTTGAAGTGAGCGCAATTCTGATAACGGTTGAAACATCGCCCACATGACCCTTGAAGCCCTCGGGATTCTTTTTGTATTCCTTAACATTCGGCGTGAAGCCCAAAGGCTCGCACATATCTTTAATTCTTGCGAACCATTGCTCCTTATCGTCCGCCAAAGAGAATTCGCCGAGATATTTTTGAGCTATCGCCGCCGCGTCCGCCTTTGAAATATTATCGGGCAGAGTGTAATCGGGCTGATAAAAAGGCTTGTAAAGATAAGCAAAGTAATCCTTGACCTCGCTCCACTTCGCAATGTCCTTGCGGGGCTTGGGATTTTCTCTGTCGATATTGACCGCCGCCTCGGAAAATTCGGGATTTGCGGTGAACACCTCATAAAACTCGGGGTCAAACTCCTTTGCCCATTGAGAGATACGCTCATAAACGGTGTGCGCGTCCATAACGGAAATCACATTTTTGCTCACATCGCTGAGCTTTACCAAATCAAAAAGACAGCCGCTCGAGCTCATCTTTTTAAGGTTGAACGGGAATTCGGATATATCCGCGCGGGGATTTGCCCTGCGCCAATCCTCAAAGTTGGAATTGATGAGAGTGAGCAGATATTCGAGCACGCTCTCTTTCGGGAAGCCGCCCTCAACAAAGTAGCCGACTGCCGCCTCGGGGTCCTTGCGCTTTGAAAGCTTGCGCTTGTCGCCCGTTTCCTCGTCGATTTTGAGCACCTGCGGAGTGTGAGCGTATTTCGGAACCTTGAAGCCGCACGCCTTGAAAAGCTCTATATGCTTCGGCACGGAGGATATCCATTCCTCGGCGCGGATAACATGAGTTGTTCTCATAAAGTGATCGTCACAGGCGTGAGCGAAATGATAGGTGGGGATTCCGTCCGATTTAAGCAAAACCTCGTCGATTATGTTTTCGGGCATTTCTATTTTGCCGCGGATAACATCGTCGAATACTATTTTTTTATCTTCGCTTCCGCCCGAGCGCAGGCGAAGCACCCAAGGCTTGCCCTCTGCAAGCTTTTCTTCTATTTCTTCAAGGCTCAATGAGCGGCATTTTGCCCACTTGCCGAAATAGCCTCTGATAAGCGCGCCGCTCTTTTCCTGCTCCTCGCGCAGCTCCGAAAGCTCCTCGGCGGAGCAGAAGCAGGGGTAGGCAAGTCCTTTTTCAACAAGGCTTTTTGCAACCGTCTGATATATTTCCGCTCTGTGGCTCTGAGTATAAGGACCGTAAGCTCCCTTTTCCGTGCCGAAGCCCGTTACGCCCTCGTCAAATTCCACGCCGAAATAGTCAAAGCCGCTGATGATGGCGGAAACGCCGTCGTCAACCTCGCGCTTTTTATCTGTATCCTCAATTCTGAGGTAGGCAACGCCGCCGCTTGCGCGGGCAGTCAGAATATCGACCAGCGCGCCGAAAAGCCCGCCTATATGCAGATATCCCGTCGGGGAAGGGGCAAATCTTGTTACTCTTGCGCCCTCGGGAAGCCCTCTTTCGGGGTAAAGCTCCTCATAGTAATCGGGGGTTTTGTCTATATGCGGAAAAAGCAGCTCCGCAAGTTTTTTGTTATCCAAATCATACACCTGCCGTTATAGTATATATATTCCAATATATTATTGCAGAAAACGCAGAAACTATCAAGAGTATTTTGTAAAAAATATTGCTCAACGGCGTAAATTTTCTTTTTCGGCGGCGCAAAATCCGCTCTGTGGAATAAAACGGAAGCCGAAAGGCAAAAATAAGGGAGAAACGCAAAGTCCACGATTTTACGGAAAGAGGTCTTTAAATTGAAGAAAAGGTTTAAAAAATATCCCAACATTTATTTGGCACTTTCGGTATGCCTGATTGCCGTGGGAGTCGGAACGGTTGTTTCGCTTCGCAACAGCACCACGGGCGTGCCCGAAGAAGCCGATTTTTCACGAATCAGCGTCAGCTGGAGCGTTGAAAATCGCACCGAGCCGCTCACGCAGGATGTTAATATCGGAATAAGCGGCGTGGCGGACGAGAGAGCTTCAACCACGCAGGGCATAGAAAAAAACAAGCCCTTTTCGGGCGATTTCGCAATGCCCATGGGAACGGACATCATCAAGGATTTCAGCAACGGAGAAATGGTGGAGTCCAAAACAATGGGCGATTGGCGGGTGCACAACGGCGTTGACTTTGCGGGAAGCGCGGGCAACGAGGTTTTAGCCGTAGCCGACGGAACGGTGACAAGGGTTTATGACGACAGCTTTTGGGGAACGGTTGTTGAAATCGACCACGGCAACGGAATGACGGCGCGCTACTGCGGGCTGAAAAGCGGGAGCTGCCTGCCCGAGGGAAGCAAGGTGGAAAAATACAGCAAAATCGGAGTGCTCGGCCATATTCCCGTTGAAATAAGCGACGAGGATCACCTGCATTTTGAGGTGCTCATTGACGGCGAGCCTGTTGACCCCCTTGCCGCGCTGAATAAGGTTAAATCAAACGAGGACGGATAAATTAATGCGGAATGAGGAATTCGGAATGCGGAATTGATGATTTCCCCTGCAAATTTTACCGAAAAAATGCATTTTCGGTAGGGAACGCTGTCCTCAGCGTTCCGAGTGAATACAGCAAATTCTTCGGCGGGAGCAAGCCCCCGCCCTACTCTGAACAGAGATATTTTCGTCATTAATCCGCATAACGAATTTTACCGTAAAAATACCGCTCCGGTAGGGAACGCCGTCCTCGGCGTTCCGCGAAAATACAGCGGATTTAACGGCGGCTTGTGGGCAAGCCGCCCTACTCTGCGCGCGTGTGATTGATTACCATTTTTCGGGCGACCACGCAGGGTCGCCCCTACGGATATAATCGGTCATAGGCGGAGCCTATCATTAATTCCGCATCACGCATTACGGATTCCGAATTTTTTCGGAACGCTGAGGACAGCGTTCCCTACGGAAATCTGTGCTGATTTTGGGACGATGTGGGCATCGTCCCCTACGAATTTTCGCCGTAAAAACAAATATAATCGGTCATAGGCGAAGCCCGTCATCAATTCCGCATTACGCATTACGAATTCCGAATTGATTTGCGGAACGCCGTCAAACAATCTATGTTATGGCGGCTGCCATTCTGTCCCCGGCTCCCCATGGGCGCAAAACGCCACCTCGGACGGCAGCCGCCTTGTTTTCGGAAGCAATCGCTCCCATTTTTCATTGTATGCTAACCGCTGAAAAAGGGCGATAGAAATAAATTTTAAAAAAATGCTTTACATTGCAAGTGCTTTATGATATAATCCTTTTTGCACGTGCCCGCTTCTCGGACTGCGGAGTAAACCCCGTCGGGGTAATCACCTGCCGTTTTCTGGGGGCTGAGGCAAATATTTTAATGAGGTGAAAAAAATGACTCAGGCAGAAAAAACTGCAATCATGCAGGAATACGCTCTCCACGAGGGCGACACAGGCTCACCCGAGGTTCAGATTGCCGTTCTCACCAAGAGAATCAACGACCTTACAGAGCATCTTAAAGTTCACAAAAAGGATCACCATTCACGCAGAGGTCTTCTTATGATGGTTGGTCACAGAAGAAATCTTTTGGCTTATCTCCAGAAGGTTGACATTGAGCGTTACCGCGCTATTATTTCAAAACTCGGCATCCGTAAATAATAAGCCAAATGGAGCAGGCAGGAGCTTTCCCGCCTGCTCTGTTGTGTTTGTTTTCGCATCTTTCAGGCGGCTGAAATCGGTTTTAGCAGTGAATCGAGAGCCCGAAAATATTCGGATTTTGGATTTATTGCTAAACCGTGCCGCCTGTGGAAATAAAATTTTCAGAGAGGTAGTAATAATGTTTTTTGAAGCTTTCAAAAAGTACGAAACCGAAATCGCAGGCAGACCCTTCGTTGTTGAAGTAGGCAAAATGGCTCAGCTTGCGGGCGGCTCATGCCTTGTCCGCTACGGCGAGACCAACGTTCTCTGCACCGCAACCATGGCGGCGAAGCCCAGAGAGGGCGTTGATTTCTTCCCCCTTTCAGTTGATTATGAAGAGAAGCTTTATTCCGTAGGCAGAATTCCCGGCTCATTCCAGCGCCGCGAGGGCAGAGCGAGCGAAAAGGCAACTCTTGCTTCCAGAGTTATTGACAGACCCATCAGACCGCTTTTCCCCAAGGATATGAGAAACGATGTCGGCGTTGTTGCAACCGTTATGTCGGTTGACCCCGACTGCCAGCCCGAAATCACCGCCATGCTCGGCGTTTCAATCGCAATTTCAATTTCGGAAATTCCCTGGGACGGTCCGATTTCCGGCGTGGTTGTAGGTCTTGTTGACGGCGAATATGTCATCAACCCCACTCTTGAGCAGAGAGCAAAGAGCGATATGTATGTTACCGTTGCTTCAACGAGCGACCTTGTTGCAATGATTGAAGCGGGCGCAAACGAAGTTTCCAATGACGATATGTATGACGGAATTATGTTTGCCCACAAGGAAAATCAGAGAATTGTTGAATTCATCAATCAGATTAAGGCGGAGTGCGGCAAGGAGAAGGTTGACTTCCCCTCAAACGATCCCGACCCCGAGATGTACGAGGCTATCAAGGACTTTGCAATCGAGGATATCCGCGCAGCTCTCGACACGGACGATAAGAGAATCCGCGACGAGCGCCTGAAGCCCGTTTATGAAAAGGTTCACGAGAAATTCGATGAGATTTATCCCGAAATGGAAGTCAAAATCGAAGAATGTCTTTATAAAGTTCAGAAGTATGTTGTCCGCCGCTGGCTGCTCGATGACGGCAAGCGCGTTGACGGCAGAGGAATTAACGAAATCCGTCCTCTTAACGCCGAGGTTGATTTGCTTGACAGAGTTCACGGCTCGGGTATGTTCACCAGAGGTCAGACTCAGGTGCTTTCCGTAACCACTCTCGGCCCCATGAGCGACGCTCAGCTTCTTGACGGGCTTGACGAAGAAGAAAGCAAGCGTTATATGCATCACTATAATTTCCCCTCATATTCAGTCGGCGAAACCAAGCCGAGCAGAGGCCCCGGCAGACGCGAGATCGGCCACGGCGCTCTTGCCGAGCGTTCACTCATTCCCGTTCTCCCCTCCGTTGAGGAATTCCCCTACACAATCCGCGTTGTTTCCGAGGTTCTTTCCTCCAACGGCTCCACCTCTCAGGGCTCAGTCTGCGGCTCCACACTTTCACTTATGGCTGCGGGCGTTCCCATCAAGGCTTCCGTTGCAGGTATCTCCTGCGGACTTATCACCGAGGGCGACCGCTTTATGACAATGGTTGATATCCAGGGTCTTGAAGACTTCTTCGGCGATATGGACTTCAAGGTTGCCGGCACAAAGAAGGGCATCACATCAATTCAGATGGACCTTAAAGTTCACGGTCTTACTCCCGCCATCATCAGAGAGGCACTTGATAAGACCTATAAAGCACGCTGCTATATTATCGATAAGATTATGACTCCCGTTATCGCAGAGCCCCGCAAGGAGCTTTCAAAATGGGCGCCCAAAATGCTCACCACCAAGATTGACCCCGAAAAGATCGGCGATGTTATCGGCAAGCAGGGCAAGGTTATCCAGAAAATCTGCGCCGAGTGCAACTGCAAAATCGATGTTCAGGAGGACGGCAACATCTTTGTTTCCTCTACCGATGTTGACGATGCAAAGAGAGCAATTTCCATCATCGAAACCATTGCCAACGACCCCGAGGTCGGCGCAATTTACAAGGGCGTTGTTACCCGCCTGATGAGCTTCGGCGCGTTTGTTGAAATCGCTCCCGGCAAAGAGGGCATGGTTCACATCAGCCAGCTCGATGTTAAGAGAACAGAAAAGGTTGAGGACGCCGTAAATGTAGGCGATGAGGTTATCGTTAAGGTTCTTCCCAAGGATGACCAGGGCAGGCTCAATTTCTCCCGCCGCGAGGCTTTGATTGAGGTTGAGGGTCTTGTGCCCGAAAACACGGTTTCCGACGCTCCGAGAAGAGCTCCCAGAAGAGATTTCAGGGGCGACAGAGGCGGCAGAACCAGAAGAGATAACAACTGATTAATAAAATTTTACGGCGCGTATCACGGCATTCCGCGGTATGCGCCGATTTTTATTTAAAAAACAGATTTCTTGCAGGTGATTTTTTATGAAAAGATTTATCAGCCTTATCCTGAGCTTTGTTACGGTTCTCGGCATGGCGGCAGAGGGTATTCCCTATTGCTTTAAGCCGACGCTTGCGGTTGACGCCGCCGAGTGCGCGGGCGAGATTTCAAGCCGCGCTTCGGGCTATCTTTACGGCATTGCCCAGAGCGGAGTTCCCGACCCTGCAATGATTGAAAGCCTTGATGTTGCAAGCGTTTCGCAAAAGGTTGCGGGCGGGCTTCAGCATCCCGTGGGCGATGTGGACGATGTTTCGGGCAGCCTTGAAAGCTGCGACTATATCACCGTTTATCTTCAGGATTGCTTTGACACCTGGTACTATTGCGAGCAGGAAATCAGAGAACTGCGCGCCGACGGAATTTATGACTGTGAAAAATTCGTCCACGAAAAATTCTTCCCGCAGGCGGCGGAAAGCGTTGCTCTTTTGAGCCGAAAGGACTATTCCGACAGAATAGTCTACTGCCCGTTCAACGAGTGCGACAATGCCGTATGGTTCGGCACTCCGTCAGAGGACGGCTCGTGGCTGATGTTTGACGAAGCGGCGAAGCTCCGCTTCTGCAAGGCATGGAAAGAAATGTTTGAGCTTATCCGCTCAATCAATCCCGACGCTCTCATCGGCGGCCCCGGTTACTGCGACTATGACAGCGCGGAAATCAGGCAGTTCCTTGAATACTGCGCCGAAAACGCCTGCCTGCCCGATGTTATGATTTATCACGAGCTTTCGGAAAGGTCTGCGGCTTTCTGGCAGGACCATGTTGACGATTACCGCGCCGTTGAGAAATCCCTCGGCGTGCCCGAGCTGCCGATTATAGTAACCGAATACGGCTGTATGTATGAATGCGGCGCACCCGCCGATATGCTGAAATACATTGTCAGCATTGAAAAATCGGGCACTTACGGAAATGTTGCTTTCTGGCGGCTTGCAAATAATCTTTGCGACACCTCGGCGGACAGCACAAGCCCAAATTCAAACTGGTGGCTTTACCGCTGGTATGCCGACATGGAGGGCAGTCTGCTCGGCTCCAAGGTTATTGATATCCTGCACGCCGATTTTGCAAACGCCGTTAAATACGGCTACAAGCGCTTCCATTACCGCGGCTTCAACGGAATTGCTTCGCTTAACGCCGAGAAAAACAGAATTGAAGCCATCTGCGGCGGCTGTGACTATTCAAGCGGCGTCAGCTTTAAAAATCTTGACCAAACCGCGCTCGGCAAAGATGTTCGTGTGCTCATTGAATGTGTTTATTACGAGGGTTTGAGCGGAGCGGTCAACGCGCCGACAAAGGTTTGCGAATACTCTGCGCGCACCTCCTTCGGCAAGCTCCGCGTTGAGCTTGAAAATCCCGACCCGACGGCGGTTTATCACATTGTTCTGACTCCCGACAGCGGCGAAACCGAAGATTTCTTCAACACCTCGCTCCCCGTGCGTGTTGAATTTGAAAACGGAATTCTTTCGGGCGGGGCTTACACCTATGACAGCGCATACGCCACAACGGGGCTTCAAAACGGAATGGTGGGCGGTCTTGAAAATCCGGGCGACGGCGTAACCGTTTCATTTGACATTGAGAAAAGCGGAATTTACGATGTTTCTCTGATTTTCGGCAATTCCAATGACGGAAGAACTCCCGCCGAGCGCACCGATACATATGCGCTGATGACGCTTGACGGAGCGGAGCGCCAAATCGCCTTTCCGAACACAATTAAGAGTGAATACACCGATAAATCAACGCTTGTTCTGAGCCTTGAAAAAGGAACACACACTTTGTCGCTTGAGCACCTGCAAGGCACTTTCGTTCTTGACAGCCTGCTTATTTCTCCGCATACCGAGGGCAAAATCGCCGTTCTGCGTGATGCGGACAGGAGCGTAAACGGCGTTTCGTCATTCCTTGCCGTTGCTCCCGATAACGGATTTTACGAAATGCAGACCGATGTGACCGCTCGGTTCACTGCGGACGGCGCGCAGGGCTTTGCCGAAAACGGCGGCGCGCTCGTTTTCCTCAGAAAAGGTCTGAATTATATTGATATAAACGCTCAGACAGACATTTGCACGCTCAGTCCGTCAAAGAAAAACGGCTTCACCGTTTCCGTAAATACCGATGAGCTTGAGCTTTCAGGCTCTGCCGAGCTTAAATCGGGCAAAAGGGGCTTTTATGTTGACGGCATAAGCAGTAACGGCGGCGGCGCAGAATTCACGGTCAGCGTGCCCCGCAGCGGAAGCTACAGAATGGTTGTTGCCTATTCAAACAATCTCGAGGGCGGAGCTCACAGCTACAATGTTGATTTGATTGAAACTTACATAACTGTTGCCGCAAACGGCGAGAGCGACACGCTCTGGTGCAGAAACACTTACAGCGACGATACGGTTAAAACCGCCGTTATCAATCTTGAGCTTCAAGAGGGTGAAAACAGA
Organism: Acutalibacteraceae bacterium; assembly: GCA_051881535.1. Taxonomy (GTDB): domain Bacteria; phylum Bacillota; class Clostridia; order Oscillospirales; family Acutalibacteraceae; genus CAG-177. The sequence continues at coordinate 75,224 of JBJEQB010000056.1, forward strand.
ATTTCCCTGACAAATGACGGCTCGGTCAGATTCAACGGAACGGCTTCGTTTGCCCCGCATATTTATTCGGTATCCGTTAACGGCGCAAGCGAATAAAAAGTTAAAATTTATTTGCATTTTCGGAATAAATATGGTAGTATATTTAGTATAAATAATTGCTATTAGGAAAGGTTGATAATTTTGAAAAAACTGCTTGCTGTTTTGCTTTCTCTTGCAATCACCGTTTCCTGCTGTGCCTTTGCCGCCTCCGCTTCGGGAGAGGTAAAGGGCGAAATAACGGATTACCCCGTTATAATCGTGCCCGGCTACAGCTCCGCCTCGCTTTATTACGGCGACAGCCTTGAAACAGGCGAGCATGTGTGGGGCATTGATATGGATTTGATAACTCAGCGCCTGCTCGCAAACATAGCGCAAATCGGCATAGGTCTCGGCGCAATGACGCTCGGCAACGCCGAATACATTGCAAAGGTTGTGGGCGAAGAATTTGCCGTTATGTTTGAAAAAATGCGCTGCAACCCCGACGGGTCGAGCGCATACGAGCTGAAAAGAGACTATACCGACGGCGCGGACACCAACAATGCCGTGCTCATGGAGCGTTATCCCGACGGGCAGTACAGGCACGAAAAGGATATTGCCGCAGAAATTGCCGAATATATCGGCGATGCAAAAATTTATAATTTCAGCAGCGATTTCCGCATGGGCTCCGAAATCTGCGCCGCTCAGCTTGACGAATACATTCAGACCGTTAAAAGGCACAGCGGCAAAGATAAGGTAAATCTTTTCGCCGTAAGCCACGGCGGTCAGGTTACCGCCACATATCTCAATCTTTACGGTTGGAAGGGCGATGTTGACAACGCGGTTATGACAATCCCCGCCATCGGCGGCGCGGGAATTGCCTATGATATCGGAATGGGCAAGATTGCGCTTGACGAGGAATGTCTGCTCCGCTTCATCGAGCACGGAATGAGATGGGAAGAAGACTATGACTGGCTCGTCAAGGCTCAGCAGCTCGGTTTTCTTGACAAGGTTTTCAATGCGCTTGTGCCTTATTTCTTCAGCGTTATGGGCTATTGGGGCAGCATTTGGGACTTTATGCCGACCGATAAATATGAGCAGGCAAAGGCAAAGCTGCTTGACAGCGAGGCGAGCGCGGAGCTTATCAGAAAGAGCGACCGCTTCCATTATGAAATTCTGCCCGCCATGGGCGAAAAATTCGCCGAATGTATCGAAAACGGCATGAATATTTCCATAATCGCAGGCACGGGCAACGATGTTGTGACGGGCTTGCAGGTAAATTCCGACGGAATAATTCCCACCGAATGTGCAACGGGAGCAACCTGCGCTCCGCTCGGCAAGCGTTTTGCGGACGGATACATTCAGAAAAATCCCTGCGGCGGTAAAAACAAGCTTTCACCCGCAATGGATATAGACGCTTCAACCGCATATATGCCCGACAACACATGGTTTGTTGACGGTCTTTTCCACGGAATGACCTATTGGGACGATTATACCCGTGTTTTGATGATGAATCTGCTTCTGACCGACAACATCACCGATGTTTATTCAAATTCGGATTATCCGCAGTTCAGATATACCTCAAATCCCTCCTCGGCGGTCTATGCTCAGTTCAGCGGCTGTCAGCCGGGAATTCTGAGCGGAGAAGCAACGAGCCTGACGGTCAGAAACATCTGCAAGGAGAGCAGGGTCAGAATAGCGGCGGTTTGCTGTGACGGGATTGAGCTTGACTTCAGGGTTTCGCCGAACAGGGTTTTGCAGCCGGGAGAAAGCATTGAAATTCCGTTCACGGGCGATATTCCCGCCGTGAGCGGCAAGGCGGTCGGAATAACCGTTTATTACTATACAAACACCGTAACGCCCGTCGGATACCGCACGCAAAGCTACACGGTTGAAAACGGCGAAAGAGTTGCGGCACAGGGAATGTTTGCAAATTCCGCCTTTACCGCCCCGATTGATAAAATCATCGGCAAAAACGCCGACGCCCTGCTGAAAAACCTCGGGCTGAAAGAATTTGTTTCAATGGTTACAACGATTGTTTATTATTGGATTAACACCGTGTTTGCGGCTGTAAAATAACCCGGTACAAAAATAACAAGGCTGTATTCATACGAGCGATATGAATACAGCCTTGTTTTATTCGTTTTTCATTGCTTCGAGCGGGGAGATTTTAACCGCTTTGAGTGCGGGATAAGTTCCTGCCGCAAGACCTACGAGCATTGAGAACAGCACTCCGAAAAGGAAGAGCCAAAGGGGCATAATTGAAATTCTGTTCGGCGAAGTCAGCAGATATTTTATCAGGCTTTCTTCAAGCTGTGCGCCGCTCAGATTAACATAAACTATGTTTATGATAAATGAAATAATTCCGCTCAGCGCAGAGCCGACAATTCCGCCGAGCAGACCGATATAAGAAGCTTCGAGCAAAAACAGCTTGCGTATATCGCTCACAAAGCAGCCGAGAGCCTTCATAATTCCGATTTCTTTGGTTCGCTCGGAAACCGACATTATCATGGTGTTCATTATGCCGATTGCCGCTACAAACAGGCTGACCGCGCCTATTCCGCCGAGAGCAAGCTGTATTGTAGCCATTTCCTTTTTGACTTCATCGCGCATACTTGCCATGCTGCTCGTTTCAAAACCGAGGCTTTTAATCTCTGTTTCAACATCCGTAACCTTTGACACATCGGAAGCCCATACTTTGAGGCTGTCATAGTTCAGCTCTTTTCGCTTCATTCCGAGAGATTTTTGTGCTTCCGTAATGAGCGCTTTCAAATCTTCTTTGCGGAAAATGAAGCCGCTGTTTGTCGGCCCGACAAGGTTATAGTTCGTCTTAACCTTGCCGACAACCCTGAAAGTTTCGCTGTAAGCGGGTTTCCCGTCTTCGTCATAAATGCAAACCTTTATTTCGCTTCCTACCATGTTTGTATAAGGCTCCGGAGCGTCGGGAGACAGAGATTCGCCGCCGTTTTCATCATATATCATGTAGTTATAGAAATCAATCTGATTTTTGCCCTCGGGGCGTTTGGTATCGCATAACGAATAATCGGCAAATTCACCGATTAAAATTTCACCCTTTTTGGCGGGCATTTCGCCGTCAAGAAGCTCATAGCCTATTTCAGGGAGCATTTCGCTTTCAATTCCCGAGGCTTCGGGGTATTGGGATTTATATCTGTCGTTTTTGCCTGCAAATATTGTAAAATCCGAAAATCCTGCGCCTCCGAGCGAAAGGGGAGCAACCGCCATTTTGACATCGGGAACGGCTTTGATTTGGCTAAGCGTTTCGTCATTGATTTGTGCCGAGCTGTCGCCCATGGAGTAATTCGGCCAAACATCAATCGAGGTGAGGTCGCCCATGCCGTTTATCCACACCTGCTGCTGAGACGAAACGCCCACGCCGATTGAAAGCATTGAAATGATCGAGCAGCAGCCGACTACAACGCCCAAAACCGAAAGAAAGGTTCTGCCCTTGCGCCGTTTCAGATTTTCGCGGCACATTTTAATAATATCTTTAATTTTCATTACCCTTTACCTCTGGTTTGCCTGATTGGTGTCCTCCCAATCAAAGGAGTCGGGAATTTGGGTTTTTGCTTTCTTCTTTTTTTTCAGGATGATGACTACCGTGACTATGACTGCGGCAAGCACCGCCGCTCCTATGCAGACGGAAACGATTATTTTTGTCTTGCCGCCGTTTTCGGGCTCCTCCGGCTCAATGGGATATTCGGGGTCAATAATCGGCTCGCTCATATCCTCAACCGTGAAAGTCAGAGGTATTTCAACGGATTTCGGCTGGGTCATTTCGTCCTCATAGTTTATAATGAGCTTAACACTCATTTCGCCCGATTCGTTGGGCGTGAAGAAGAAATCTATTGTGCCGCTCTTTCCCGCTTCAAAGTTGCCGAGATTTTGCTTGGGAAGCTCGCAGACTGCGGCATCGGGTGATTCAAATTCAATAATGGCTTCAACATTGCTGATTTCGCCCTTGCCCCTGTTGACAAAAGGCAGGGAAATATCGGTTTCTTCACCCACGGTGGCAAAAACCGCCTCGGGCTCGGAAACGGAAAATCTGTCGGGCAGATAAACGGGAACGGAAAGGCTTTCGCTCGCCGAGGACGAAGCTCTTTCGCCGTTCATAACATACTCATATTTAAAAGCAATATCCGCCCTTGCGCCCGTGACTGCGGCGTTTGCGGGAACCTGCATTTCGATTGTCTGTGTTTTGCTGCCGCCTGCGGGCAGTGCACTGAAATAGAAAGTGTTTGAAGAAGATGTTATTGAAAGGCTTTCGCCCGTTTCGATAGACATAACTATGTTGTCAACGGGGATTTTGGTGCTGGTATTTTTAAAGGTTATTGAGAGCGAAAAGGTGTCGCCCGCCGCAACGGGGCTGCCGCCGTAGCTGTAACTGCTGACGATGATGTTGGGCGTTGCAAGCGTTCCGCCCTGTGCATCGTTACCGCTGACGGCAAGAGGAATGTTAAGCCTTTCGTCCGCCGTGCCCTGAGCTGTGGCGGTAAGAGCCGCGTAATTATATTTGAGGTTTACCGAAAGCGTCTGTACGGCAGAAGCGGCAGTCGGCAGAGCTTTGAGATTAACGGTTACCTTTGCCGTTCCCTTGCCCGCGATTTTGCCCACGGTTTTTGAAAATGATTTTTCATTGATTGCCAGCCCCTCGCTCGGCTCAAATGTTGCAACGGCGTCTGTGAGCGCGGTGGTGCTGAGGTTTTTGAAGGTAACTGTTACGCTGAAAGTATCGCCGGGCTTAACGGCTTTGATTTCTTCGCGGTTGATTATAACATTGGGAGCTTCGGGCTCTTTCTGCGTCACTTCCTCGCTGACAGGCTCGGAATATTCAACGCATTCGCCTATCGTTACGCTGAGATTTTCGTGGGGAAGGTCTTTTCCCTTATACAAAACAATGAAGTCGAGCGACTGCCCTCTGCCTGTATAAACAAGGTTTGTAAAAGTTACGGTAAAGGTGAGGAGCTGACCCGAAGAGGAGGTTATTTTAACGCTCGCTCTGCCGTCCTTGAAGCTGTCAACGGTGCGGGTGATGTCGATAACTCCGCAGTCCTCGGTTCTGAGCTGAAGATTTTTAACGCTGACCTCAATGGTGGCAAGGCGGTCTTTTTCTATTTTGCCTGCGGGATATTTAATCTCATATGAAGTAACTACGCTCTGCGACATAAGAGCCGATTCGGTTTCTTCTTCGATTGGTTCATCATCTGCGGCAAACGCAGGCAGAACCGCCGAAAAAGCAAGAATAAGCGCAAATACAAGGCTTAAAATTTTGATTGAAGCATTTCTCGTTTTCATTGTTTTATCTCTTTTCTCTCATATATTGATTTGTTTCTTTCATCGGAAATAATCTCCCCGTCCTTGAGGGTGATTATTCTGTCGGCATAAACGGCAAGCTCGGGATTGTGCGTTACGATAATCATTGTTTCGTTGTATTTTCTTGCAAATCCGAGCATCATTTTCATTATGTCGATTGTTGTTTTTGAATCGAGATTGCCCGTCGGCTCGTCGGCAAAAATCAGCTTCGGCTTTGTTACAAAAGCTCTCGCAATGCCCGTTCTCTGCTGCTGACCGCCCGACATCTGCGTGGGGTAATGGTTGAGCCTGTCGCCCAGACCTACGGCTTTGAGAACCGCCCTTGCGGCGGTTTCCCGATGCTGCCTGTCAACTCCGCAGAAAGCCAGCGGCATGGCAACATTTTCAACCGCCGTGAGCATGGGCAGCAAATTATAAGCCTGAAAAACAAAGCCGACATTTTTCTGCCTGAATGCGGCAAGCTCGTTTTCGCTCATAGCCGTTATGTTGTTGCCGTCAATAATGATTTCTCCCTTGCTCGGCGGCTCCATTCCCGCGAGCATATTAAGCAGAGTGCTTTTGCCCGAGCCTGAAGCGCCGAAAATGCAGCAGATTTCTCCGCGCATAACGGTCAGATTAACCTTTCGCAGAGCCACCACGGTTTCGGTTCCCATTCGGTAAGCCTTGCATAAATCCCTGACGCTGATAAACGGAGCGCCGGTATTTTCCGCCATTTTTCCACCTTCCTCCTAAGCTTTTCAGAAGCAAAATTTTGCATTATTCCCCAAATATTGCATCCTGAAATATAATAGAGCAGATTTGTTAATTTTGAGTATACAGAAGGTTACAAAAAGATTACAGTTTTTAATAGTTTATTACAAAGGTTACAGGAAAGTAATTCCGTATTCCGATTTGTTTTCGCGGGTCGTCGGGGACGGCGTTCCCTACGGAAATCTGTGCTGATTTTGGGACGATGTGGGCATCGTCCCCTACGAATTGTACGCCGAAAGCTCACGGCGGCATTAGCCTCCTTTGGCAAAGGAGGTGGCACGGCAAAGCCGTGACGGAGGATTGAAAATAAAAAACAATCATTTTTACGGCGGCTTGCGGTCAAGCCGCCCTACGCTGAACGGAAATATTTTCGTTATTAATTCCGCATTGTATGCGGCAGAATAAAAAATTTCAAAAAACCCTTGACATTTCGGGGGATATGTTATAGAATAACTTGCACAATAAAGCAGAGCAGGGTTTTGTTCTCACCTTCCGGGAAAGTCCCGCGTTGGTCAATAGCTTGTTTCAGGCGGGCGTATGCCCGGAAGAAGCGTTGATTTTATGCGAGGTCGGGGTTTTCCTGCCCTCGCTTTTTTATTTATTTTCAGGAGGTGCTTCAACATCAGCAGCAAAGAACAGCAAATCAATGAGGAAATCCGTGATAAGGAAATAAGAGTTATTTCCGATGACGGCGAGCAGCTCGGCATTATGTCGGCGGCAGAGGCTCTCAAAATTGCCGAAAGCAAAAATCTTGACCTTGTTAAGATTGCTCCCGCGGCAAAGCCCCCCGTCTGCAAAATAATGGACTACGGCAAATTCCGATTTGAAAAGGCAAAGAGAGAGAAAGAAGCAAGAAAAAATCAAAAAACGATTGAGATTAAAGAAATCAGGCTTTCTCTCAACATCGATACGCACGATTTTGAAACAAAAATCAACCACGCACGCAAGTTTATTGCGGCGGGCAACAAGGTCAAGGTTTCCATCCGCTTCAGAGGCCGTGAAATGGCTCACCCCGATCTCGGTCTTGTAATTATGAAGCGCTGTGCAGAAGCCTGTGAAGACTGCGCCTCGATAGAAAAGCCTGCGAAGCTTGAGGGCAGACAGATGCTGATGTTCCTGGCTCCGAAAAACACAAAGTAAAAGGTTTTATATTATTAAGGAGGAAATAACCATGCCTAAGATTAAGACTCACAGCGGCGCAAAAAAGCGCTTCAAGATTTCAAAGGGCGGCAAGCCCATCCGCGCCCATGCTTACAAGTCACACATTCTCAACAAGAAGAGCACAAAGCGTAAGAGAAATCTTCGCAAGACCGCTGTTGCAGATGTTACCAACTGCAAGCAGATCAAGCGTCTTGTTCCTTATAAATAATTCGGAACTTTGCAAACAATTAACAGATAACGGAGGATATAAAAAATGGCTCGTATTAAAGGCGCTATAATGACTCGCAAGAGAAGAAATAAAGTACTCAAGCTCGCAAAGGGCTACTATGGCTCAAAGAGCACCCTTTTCAAGACCGCTAAGCAGGCGGTTATGAAGAGCGGCAACTATGCTTACATCGGCAGAAAGCAGAAGAAGCGCGACTTCCGCCGCCTTTGGATTACCCGTATTTCCGCTGCCTGCAAGATGAACGGCATGAACTATTCAACCTTCATCAACGGACTTAAAAAGGCTGAGATTAACCTCAACCGCAAGATGCTCGCAGAGATCGCGGTTTCCGATCCCGCAGCATTCACCGCTCTTACCGAAAAGGCAAAGGCGGCTCTTAACTGATTATAGCTTTTGTTATCAGAGATGTGGCATATTACTATGTTACATCTCTGATTGTTTCTGTATTTTCGCGCGCAGAGAGCAGAAATGCCGCGAAAATGCGAAAAAAAAGACATATAAAGGTATCAAATATGACGATGGAAAAAATAACCGCCCGTGCAAACGAAAAAATCAAATATGCCGTCCGTCTTGGGGAAAGCGCTTCGCTGCGTAAGGAAGCGGGGGAATTTTTTCTCGAGGGCGCACGGCTTTGCTTTGACGCGGTTCAGACAGGCGTTGAAATAAGGCAGGCGTTTTTCACATCAAAGGCACTTTGGAAATATTCCGAATATGCCGAAAAAATCATCGAAAACAGCGGCTCATGCTTTGAGATAAGCCCGGAGGTTTCTCAGAAGCTTTCGGGCACGGAAAATCCGCAGGGCGTTTTTTGTGTGTGCGCCGTTCCGAAGCAGGCGGATATTTCGGAAATCAACCCCGACGGCAAATACATCGCCCTTGAGAATTTGCAGGATCCTTCAAATCTCGGTGCGGTTTGCCGAAGCGCGGAAGCGCTCGGGCTTGACGGGCTGATTGTCAGCGGCGGGTGCGATGTTTATAATCCAAAGGCTCTGAGGGCTTCAATGGGCTCTCTGCTCAGGCTCCCCGTCATCTGCGTGGCAGAGCTGGGAGAGGTTATCGAAAGAGCGAACAGCTCGGGAATGCTCACTCTTGCTTCCGTTCCGCGCAGCACGGCGCAGGATATCAGAACGGTGGATATGAGCGGCGGAGTTATCTGCTGTGTGGGCAACGAGGGCTCGGGTCTTTCGGACGAAACCGTTGCCGCCTGCAAAAAGCAGGTCGTAATTCCCATGAGCGGCAGGGCGGAATCGTTCAACGCGTCCGCGGCGGCGGCAATTCTTGCGTGGGAGCTTAAAAGATGAACGGCAACACAAAATATTGGATTTGGCTTTCTCAGGCACTGGGCTCTGCGGCAAGGGTTGATGAAATCCTTGCGGCGTTCCCCGACCCGAAAAAGCTTTTTGAGGCGGACGGCGCCGAAAGAACGGTTTCGGGCGTTTTTACCCGCAGACAGCTTGAAAAGCTGAACTCGGCAAAGCTTGCCGACGCCGAAACGGCAATCGCCCTGTGCGAAAAAAACGGCTGGCAAATCGTAACTCCCGCCGATTCCGCATATCCCGCAGGGCTTCGCAGGCTGCCCGATATGCCGCTTGTGCTCTATGTTGACGGCGACATCGGCTGTGTTGCGGGCAAGGTGATGATAGGCGTTGTCGGAACGCGCAAGCCCTGCTTTGAAAGCACGGCGGTAGCCCGCAGAATATCGGCGGAGCTTGCGGCGGCGGGCGCTGTTGTGGTGAGCGGCGGCGCGCTCGGGATTGACAGCTCTGCCCACGAGGGGGCGCTCTTTGCGGGCGGAAAAACCGTTTGCGTTATGGGCTGCGGCTTCGGCACGAATTATCTGATGGATAACGAAGCTATGAGGCGCAGCGTTAAAAAAAGCGGCGCGCTTGTGACGGAATATCCTCCGTTTTTCAAGGCGTCAAAAACAACCTTTCCCGAAAGAAACAGGATTATTTCGGGAATGAGCCACGGAGTTTTAGTGGTTGAAGCGGGCGAAAAAAGCGGCTCGCTGATAACCGCAAAGAGGGCAAACGAGCAGGGGCGCGAGGTTTTCGCAATTCCCGGCAGCGTTTTGTCGAGCGCATACACAGGCACAAACAATCTGATAAGAGACGGCGCAAAAGCAGTTACCTGCGCGCGGGATATTCTTTCCGTGTTTGCCGCAATGTATCCGGACAGGATAGATTTTAAGGCGATTGAGCAGGCGCAGGCGCAAGTGCCGCAGGAGCCGACCGAGGAGAAAAAGGCTCCGGTAAAAAAAGAAGCGGGAGAGGGTCTCGGAGCGGACGCGGCGGCGGTTTACGGAGTTTTCGGAATTGAACCGCTCCACCCCGATGAAATCTGCGCTTTGAGCGGTCTGCCGCTCCCGAAGGTCATATCCGCGCTTATGCAGCTTGAAATAGCGGGATTGATAGAGCAGACGGACGGAAAGAACTACGCCGTCTGCGGTTAAAATAAAATTACACAGGAGATTAATCAATGTCAAAGCTTGTTATAGTTGAGTCCCCGGCAAAGGCCAACACAATAAAAAAATATCTCGGCAAGGACTATGATGTTGTTGCTTCAAAAGGGCATATAAGAGATTTGCCCGCCGCAAAGCTCAGCGTTGATGTAAAGAATAATTTTGCACCCAAATACGCGCTGATAAAGGGCAAGGAAAAGCTTGTCAAGGAGCTTAAAGAAAAGGTTGAGCAGAGCGACGCCGTTTATCTCGCAGCCGACCCCGACCGCGAGGGAGAAGCGATTTCTTGGCATCTTGCGTCGGTGCTCGGGCTTGACCTCAATCAGCCCAACCGCGTTACCTTTAACGAAATCACAAAAACGGGCGTTGCCAACGGAATGGCTAACCCCAAAAAGGTTAATTTAGACCTTGTTAACGCTCAGCAGGCAAGGCGTGTGCTTGACCGCCTTGTGGGTTACAGGCTCAGCCCCTTTGTTTCGCAGAAAATCAGGCGCGGTCTTTCCGCAGGCAGAGTTCAGAGCGTTGCGGTAAGGCTCATTGTTGACCGCGAGGAAGAAATAAAGGCGTTCAACCCCGAGGAATATTGGGTAATCGACGCAAAGCTTGCAACGGCGCAGAGAAGAACCTTTACGGCAACTCTCAGCTCCGATGAAAACGGCAAGGTTAAGATTTCCGACGCCGCTCAGGCGCAAAAATATCTTGACCGCCTTAACGGAGCGGAATTTGAAGTTAAATCCGTCAAAAAGGGCACAAGGAAGAAAAATCCCGCGCCCCCTTTCATCACCTCAACTCTCCAGCAGGAGGCTTCGAGAAAGCTCGGCTTCCAGGCGGAAAGAACGATGAGAACGGCTCAGGAGCTTTATGAGGGCGTTAATGTCAAGGGCATGGGCATGACGGGTCTTATCACCTATATGAGAACCGATTCGCTCCGCATTTCCGAGGAAGCACGCGCGGCGGCGAATGAATATATAACAAATGTGTTCGGAAGCGAATATCTGCCGGAAAAACCCGTATATTATAAATCAAGAGCCAACGCTCAGGACGGTCACGAGGCAATCAGGCCGTCAATTCCCTCTCTTTCTCCCGAAAAGGTTAAGGACAGCCTGACTTCTGATCAGTTCAAAATCTATAACCTCATCTGGAAAAGATTTATCGCAAGCCTGATGGCAAGCTGTGTTCAGAATACCGTTAAGGCGGAAATCACCGCCGCAAAGGATTTGAACGGCTCGGAATTCTGCATTTTCACCGCCGCAGGCTATTCGGTTCGCTTCGAGGGCTTCACAAAGCTCTATGAGCTTGCCGAGGAAGAGACGGATAAGGGCGTTCTGCCCGACATAAAAGCGGGAGAAAAGCTGAAAATGCGTGAGCTTAACTCAAATCAGCATTTCACTCAGCCCCCCGCCCGCTACACCGAGGCTTCGCTGATAAAGGAGCTTGAAGAAAACGGAGTCGGCAGACCCAGCACCTATGCCGCCATTCTTTCAACGATAATCAAGCGCGGCTATGTTCAGCGCAAGGCAAAGCAGCTTGTGCCCACGGAGCTGGGCACTGCTACAACGGGCTTGCTCAAAGAGAAATTCCCCAAGATAGTCAACACCAAGTTCACCGCTCAGATGGAAACCAATCTCGATAAGGTCGGCAGCGGCGAAGAAGACTATGTGAGAATGCTCGATGAGTTTTACGGCGATTTTGAAAAAACGCTCGAAAAAGCCAAGGCAGAGATGAAGAATGTCAAAATTCAGCTCGAGGAGGATATAACCGACATTCCCTGCGATAAGTGCGGCAGAATGATGGTTATAAAAACGGGTCGTTACGGCAGGTTCCTTGCCTGCCCCGGCTATCCCGAGTGCAAAAACGCAAAGCCGCTCATCGTCAACACGGGCGCAAAGTGCCCCGTATGCGGCGGCGACATAATAGAAAGAAAATCCAAAAAGGGTCATGTTTTTTACGGCTGCGGAAATTGGCCCAAGTGCAATTTTATGAGCTGGGATCCGCCTGCAGGCGAGGATTGCCCGAAGTGCGGCAAAACGCTGTTTAAGAAAAAAGGCGGCAAGCTCGTTTGTATGGCAGAGGGCTGCGGCTACGAAAAATCCGCATCGGGAAAGAAAAAGAGCAATGGAGAAGGTTAAAATAATCGGCGGCGGCTTTGCCGGCGTTGAAGCGGCGTGGCAGCTTGCAGGCAGAGGAATAGGCGTTGAGCTTTATGAGATGAAGCCCGTCAGATTTTCGCCCGCCCATTCGAGCGAGGGGCTTGCGGAGCTTGTCTGCTCAAATTCGTTTAAAGCCATCAGGCTCGGCTGTGCGGCGGGTATGCTCAAAGCCGAAATGGAGCTGCTCGGCTCGCTCTGCGTTGAGTGCGCCAAAGCAACGGCTGTTCCCGCAGGAGGCGCTCTTGCAGTTGACAGGGATAAGTTTTCCGCTCTCGTAACGGAAAAAATCCTTTCCCGCAGCGAAATCGAGCTTAAAAGGGAGGAAGTTACGGAAATCCCCGACGGCGTTGCAATCATCGCCGCAGGGCCGCTGGCTTCGCCCGCTCTTTCGGAAAAAATCAAGGAGCTTTGCGGCGGAAGCCTGAGCTTTTTTGACGCCGCCGCTCCGATAGTCACGGCGCAGAGCATTGACCTTGACAGAGCTTTTTTGCAGTCGAGGTATGACCGCGGAGAGCCTGACGATTATATAAACTGCCCGCTGAACAAAGAGGAATACGAGGCGTTTTATGAAGCGCTTGTCAGCGCAGAGAGCGCGCCGATTCACGATTTTGACAGGCGCAAGGGCGTTTATGAGGGCTGTATGCCCATCGAGGTTATGGCGTCAAGAGGGCACGACACAATCCGCTTCGGTCCGATGAAGCCGGCGGGGCTTATCGACCCGAAAACGGGTCACAGACCGTGGGCAAATTTGCAGCTCCGCAAGGAAAACAGAGCGGGCACGATGTATAATCTTGTGGGATTTCAGACCAATCTGAAATTCGGCGAGCAGAAGAGGGTTTTTTCAATGATACCCGCGCTTGCGAATGCGGAATTCGTGCGTTACGGAGTTATGCACCGCAACACATTCATTGATTCTCCGCGTCTTTTGGGCGGCGATTTCGGCTTCAAGGCGCGCGAGGGACTTTACTTCGCGGGTCAGATAACCGGCGTTGAGGGCTATATGGAGTCCGCCGCGTCGGGAATTCTTGCGGGAATAAACGCCGCAAACAGAATTCTGGGCAGGGACGCTTTTGTTCCGCCCGAGGGCACAATGACGGGCGCGCTTGCCCGTTATATCAGCGACGGCAGCGTTGTGAATTTTCAGCCGATGGGCGCAAGCTTCGGGCTTTTGCCGCCGCTTGATGAAAAAATCAGAGATAAAAGGGTCAGATATGAGGCGCTTGCCCAAAGAGGGCTTGACCGCCTTAAAGCACTCAACGGTTCCTTATAAGCTAAGCAACAGGAGGAATGTTTGTGATACTTGAAAAATTAATCTCACTTATTTGCGAGGAGCTCGGCTTCGATGAGGACGAAGTCGATGAAAACACGGCTGTCGGCGATCTCGTGAGCGATGAATTGGAGATCGAGGAGCTTGCTTTGGCTCTCGAAAGCGAGTTTGAAATAGAGCTCGGCAGCGAGCTGAGCGGAGATATTTCCGTTTCGGAGCTTGCCGATATCATTGAGGACAGCATTAATTCCTGAGAAAGGAAGTCTGAAAAAAATGAAAGAAAGTCTGGAGCGCCTTCAAAAGAATCTGGGATATCGCTTTAAGGATATTTCCCTGCTTGAAACCGCGCTCACACACTCGTCCTATGCCAACGAAAAGGGCGAGGGAACGGTATGCAACGAGCGGCTCGAGTTTCTCGGCGATTCGATACTCGGCTTTGTTTCGGCAAAATATTTTTATGAAAATTTCAATTATCCCGAGGGCGAGCTGACCAAGCACAGAGCCGCTAAGGTGTGCGAAAATGCGCTTTGTATGTTTGCCAAGGAGCTTGAAATAGGCCCCGCATTAAGGCTCGGCAAGGGCGAAATGAGAATGGGCGGCAGCGAAAGACCCTCCATTCTTGCCGACGCTTTTGAAGCCGTGCTTGCGGCGGTTTATCTTGACGGCGGGCTTGATGAAGCGAGCAAAATAGTGCTGCGCTTCATTCCGAGGCATGATGCGCTTGAAGAAGCAAAGGATTATAAAACCATTCTTCAGGAGATTATCCAGCGCAACCGCGAGGAGCGGATTGAATATGTGCTTGTGGGCGAAGAAGGCCCCGACCACGCCAAAACCTTTACTGTTGAGGTGCATTTAAACAGCAATGTTATCGGCAGAGGCAAGGGCAAGAGCAAAAAGCTTGCCGAGCAGCACGCCGCAAAGGAAGCCCTTGAGCTGATGGGAATAAAATGAAGCATATAAATATCGCTCTTTTTGTTGTACATAAGGGCTGCCCGCATATGTGCTCTTTCTGCAATCAGCGCAGCATATCGGGCAGCAGCGGCGAAATAACCGCCGAGGATGTTCATTCGGCGGCGCGCACAGCCATGCAGTCCCTCTCGGAGAGCGAGGCAAGGGGCGGCGAAATCGCGTTTTTCGGCGGCAGCTTCACAATGGTTGAGCGGGAATATATGCTTTCCCTGCTCGAAGCGGCATATGAATATGTTGAAAAAGGGATTTTCAAAGGCATCAGAATTTCCACAAGACCCGACGGAATTTCCCGGGAAATCTGCGAAATCCTCAAAAAATACGGCGTAACGGCGGTCGAGCTCGGCGCGCAGAGCCTTAACGACAGGGTGCTTATGCTCAACGGCAGAGGTCACACGGCTTTGCAGGTGGAGCAGGCGTGCGGAATTCTTGCCGAATACGGCTTTGAAACGGGCTTGCAGATGATGACGGGGCTTTACGGCTCCGAGGATGAGGACAGTATTCAAACAGCCGAAAAGATAATCGCACTTTCGCCCGCAACGGTCAGAATTTATCCGACTGTTGTTATCAAGGGAACAAGGCTTCACGAGCTTATGCTCAGCGGCGAATTTGTGCCGAAAGGAATTCCCGAAACGGTGGAGCTTTGCGCTAAGCTTATTCCGATGTTTGAGGACGCGGGAATTCGCGTTATCAGGGTCGGTCTGCACTCGGGCGGCGGAGTGGAGGAGAGCTATGCGGGCGGAGCTTATCATCCCGCACTCAGGGAGCTTTGCGAGGGCAGGATTTATTATAATCGCGCGCTCGGAGAGCTTGAAAGGCTCGGCTCGGGCAGATATATCCTCTGCGTTGACCCGCGTGAGATTTCCAAAATGACAGGGCAGAAAAAAGAAAATTTGCTTCGGCTTCGTGAAAAGGGCTTTGACTGCTCGGTAAAGGGCTGCGAGGGACTTGAAAAATACGAGGTTGAAATACATAAAGGATAGGTATTCCGAATGATATTAAAATCGCTTGAAATGCAAGGCTTCAAATCCTTTCCGGATAAAACCGTGCTTGAATTCGGCAAGGGAATAACGGCGGTTGTCGGCCCCAACGGCTCGGGCAAGAGCAATATTTCCGACGCCGTGCGCTGGGTTCTCGGCGAGCAATCCACCAAAACCCTGCGCGGAGCGAGGATGGAGGATGTTATTTTCGGCGGCACAAGCCAGCGAAAGGCTTTGGGCTATGCCGAGGTCACTCTGCGCCTTGATAATTCCGACAGAGGGCTGAATAATTGCGATAAAGACGATGTGGCGGTCACGCGCCGCTATTACCGCTCGGGCGAGAGCGAATATAAAATCAACGGCGAGGAATGTCGCCTGAGAGATATCCACGAGCTTTTTATGGACACGGGCTTGGGCAGAGACGGCTATTCCATGGTCGGGCAGGGCAGAATTGCCGACCTTGTTTCCGCGCGCTCAACTCAGCGCAGGGATATGCTTGAGGAAGCGGCGGGAATTTCACATTTCCGTTACCGCAGGGCGGACGCCAACCGCAGGCTCGAGCAGGCGGAGGAAAACCTTGTAAGGCTGCGCGACATTCTTGCGGAGCTTGAGTCAAGAATAGGTCCGCTCAAAACGCAGAGCGAAAAGGCGCTCAAATTCCTTGCCCTTGCAGATGAAAAAAAGACGCTCGAAATCGGACTTTGGCTCCACACGATTGAAAAATCCAGAAACGGACTTAAAGAGCAGGAGCATAAGCTTTCACTTGCCTCCTCTCAATATGAGCAGACCGAGAGCGAGCTTGCCGAGCTGATAGCTCAGATAGAGCAGGCAATCAAAGAGGGTCAGGAAATGACGCTCGAAATTGAGCGCCTGCGCCAGAGCATTTCAGAGAGCGAGGAGGAGGCAGCCGTTATCGGCGGTCAAATCGCTGTTGAGAGAAACACGATTGAGCATAATAATCAGACGATAGAGCGCATCACCGGCGATATGGGCGACAGCGACCGTTCCGCCGCGGAAATCGACGCTCAGATAGAAAAGGCGCAGAGCGATACAGCCGAAAAGCAGGCGCTTGCCGCCGAAAAAAAGGCGGCTCTTGAAGCGGAGCTTAAAAGGCTTGCGGCTCTGCTTGAACAAAACGGCGAAAACGGCGAAAAGGCGCGCGAAATCAACGAAAAGCTGACTGCCGCCGCGCTCAGGCTCTCTGACGCAAGGGTTGAAAAATCCACGGCGCAGTCCGCCCGCCGCGAGCTTTCCGAAAGAACGGAAAACATAAAAGAGGTTATCTCAACAAGGGGCGGAGCGGTTTCCGCGCTCGAAAAAGAGAGAGCCGAAGCCGAAAAGGAGCTTGAAAGGCTGCGCGCGCAGGCTTCCGAGCAGGAAAATGCGCTTGACGGCTACAGAATGATTATCGGCACTCGCTCCGAAAAGGTCGAAAGGCTTCGCAAGGAGCTTGACGCAATTAATCTTGACATCTATCAGAAGAACGCAAGAATAAAGATGCTCGATGACCTTGAAAAGAATCTTGACGGCTATGCGGGCAGCGTTCAAAAAGTTATAAAAGAAGCCAAAAGAGGGGCGATAAGAGGAGTTCACGGCACTCTGTCGCAGCTCATAACGGCTCCGTCCGAATATGCCGTGGCGGTTGAAACCGCCTTGGGTGCGGCAATTCAGAATATAGTTACGGATAACGAAAACACCGCTAAAAAAGCGATTAATTTCTTGAAAGAAAACAGGGCGGGCAGAGCCACCTTCCTGCCGCTGACCTCGGTTAAATCAAGACCGTTCACCGAAAAGGGGCTTGATAAATGCGAGGGCTTCATCGATATGGCGGACAGGCTGATTGATTTTGACCCGAAGTATTCCGAAATCGTTTCGTCTTTGCTCGGCAGAACCGCCGTTGTTGACAATATTGATAACGGCATTGATATGGCAAAAAGATTTTCCTACCGCTTCAAGATAGTTACTCTTGACGGTCAGGTGCTCAACGCGGGCGGCTCAATGACGGGCGGTTCAAGAGGCTCGGGAGCGGGCTTCCTGAGCAGAGCGACCGAAATTGAATCCCTCAAAGAAAAGGTTGCCGCGCTTGAAGCGGGTCTGAATGAAAAGCAGGGCGGCTTCAAGGCTCTTTCCGAGGAATTGGCTCTCGTTCAGGCGGAGCTTGACGCAAGCGAAGCGGAGCTGATGAAAACTCAGGAGGACATCATCAGAGCCGAAAGTGCGCTTAACCTTGTCAGTGACAGATATGCCGCGGCAAAGGGACACATTGACGAGCTGAAAGCCGAAGCGGAGCGGGCGGCGGCAAGAATTGCCGAGGCGCAGGCGGCTGAAAACGCCGCCGACAGACTCATTGACGAAATTTCCGCCGAAACGGAAAAGCTCAATGCCGCACTTGACGAAATAAATTCCGAAAAAGAAACAATCGATAAGCTCAGAGCAGAGTCCGCAGAGCTTCAGAATTCGCTCAATCTTGAAATAGTTGCGCTTCACAAGGATATTGAAGCCAACAACGAAACGGTTGCGGGCTGCCTTGAACGCAAGGAAAGCTTCAGCCGCCGCGCGGATAAGCTCGGCGAAGAAATTGCGGAAATCAAGCGCGTAAACGAGGAAACTCTGGCGCACATTGCTCAGCTTGAAGAAAAATCCGTTTCTTTGCGTGAAAACTCGGTTAAAACCCGCGAGCGCATCGACAGCCTTATCGAAAAGCGCACTCAGGGCGAAGCAAAGAGCACGGCTCTGCGCTCAAAGGAGCGTGAAATGACCTCCGAGAGAGAAAAGCTCGGCGGCGAGCTTGCAAGGCTCGAGGAACGCCGCGACTCAATGCAGCGAGAGCTTGAAACGGCTCAGAACAAGCTTTATGACGAATATCAGCTCACTCTGCGCGAGGCGGCGGAGATGGGAATTGTGCTTGACGATATCCCCAAGGCACAGCGCACGCTTCAGGAAATCAAAAATAAAATCCGTGCGCTCGGCAGCGTAAATGTGGGCGCAGTTGAGGAATACAAAGAGGTTTCCGAGCGGTATGAATATATGAGCGGGCAGATAGGCGATATCGAAAAATCCCGCGACGAGCTGACAAAGCTCATTGAAGAGCTAACGGGCAAAATGGCAGAGCGGTTCAGAGAGCAGTTCAGAAGAATTAACAATAATTTCGGCGAAACCTTCCGCGAGCTGTTTGACGGCGGCAGGGCGGAGCTGGTGCTCGATGACCCGCAGGATGTGCTCGAATGTAACATCAACATCAGAGTTCAGCCGCCCGGCAAGACCGTTCAGAATATCGACCTGCTTTCGGGCGGTGAAAAGGGACTTGCCGCCATTGCGCTGCTGTTTGCAATCTTAAAAGTAACTCCCGCTCCGTTCTGCATTTTTGACGAGGTTGAAGCCGCGCTGGACGATATCAATGTCAGCCGTTACGCTTCATATGTCAGAGGCATGACGGGCAGCACGCAGTTCATTCTCATAACTCACAGGCGCGGCACAATGGACGAGGCGGATATGCTTTACGGCGTAACCATGCAGGAAAAGGGCGTTTCAAAGCTGCTCGAGCTGAAAACTGCCGAAATGGCAAAAAAACTCGGCTTAGAATAAGACAAATAATGAAGTTTGTCGGTAAATGCGCTCTTGAATAATTAAAATAGCCGTGCTATAATATTATGAAATAGATTTGTTTCAAATATATTTTATTATATATATGCTAAGGAGGAATAAAAAATGGCAAATCACGGTATCATCACATACCCTGACGCACAGGCTGTTACAAAGCAGCTTGATGAGCTCATCAAAAAGCCCATGTATTCAATCAGTCCCGAGGCTCTCAAAGATTATGAAGAGAATTACTTTGAGAAAAAGTGCCAGAAATCAAAGGTCATGATTGAGGAAGCAAAGCAGGTTATCCCCGGCGGCGTTCAGCATAACCTTGCTTTCAACTATCCGTTCCCTCTCGTTTTCACAAAGGCTGAGGGCGCATATCTTTATGATATCGACGGCAACAGATATTTCGATTTCCTCCAGGCAGGCGGCCCCACCGTTCTCGGCAGCAATCCCCCCGCCGTTCGTGAAAAGGTTATCGAGCTGCTCAACACCTGCGGTCCCTCAACAGGTCTTTTCCACGAGTATGAATATAAGCTCGGCAAAAAGATTGCCGACCTTATCCCCAATGTTGATATGTTCCGTATGCTCGGCTCGGGCACCGAGGCTTGCATGACGGCTATCCGCGTTGCCCGCCTTGCAACAGGTAAAAAGAAGATTCTTAAAATGGGCGGCGCATATCACGGCTGGAGCGATCAGCTCGGCTACGGCATCCGCGTTCCCGGCTCCAAGTGGACTCAGGCAACGGGTGTTCCCCATTTCTGCTTTAAGGACACTGAGGAATTCTTCCCCGGCGACCTCAACGATCTTGAAAGAAAGCTCCGCGCCAACAAGCTCAAGGGCGGCACAGCAGCCGTTATGCTCGAGCCCGTCGGCCCCGAGAGCGGCACAAGACCCGTTGACAAGAATTTCTGCAAGGGCGTTGAAGCTCTTTGCCGCAAATACGGCGCACTCCTCATCTTTGACGAGGTTGTTACCGCTTTCCGCGTCAGCATGAACGGCGCTCAGGGCTATTTCGGCGTTTCGCCCGACCTGACCGTTTTCGGCAAGGTTATCGCAGGCGGATATCCCGGCGCAGGCGGACTCGGCGGCAAGAGAGAATACATGAAGTATCTCGGCGCAGGTCTTGACGATACAGGCAAGAAGATTAAGAAGGCTTTCTGCGGCGGCACAATGACGGCTAACCCCCTCAGCTGCGTTGCAGGCTACACAATGCTTGAAGAGATGGAAAAGGCTGACGCCTGCTACAAGGCAGCTCAGATGGGCGACAGAATTACAGCCGGTCTCCAGGAGCTTATCAAGAAGCACAACCTTCCCTTCGTTGCTTTCAACCAGGGCTCAATCTGCCATCTTGAAACCGTCGGCACAATGCACTTCTCGATTAATTGGAGCAAGCCGTGGGGCATCCCCAAGGTTCTCAACGAGACCTCAGCCCGCAAGAAGGAAATGACTCATATGGGCGCAGCTTATATGGCAGAGGGTCTTGTTACTCTCGCAGGCAGCCGCCTTTACACAAGCGCAGCTTATACTCCCGAAATGATCGACGAGGCTCTTGCCGCGTTTGACAGAGTATTTGACCATGTTGTCTGCCTTGAGAAATAAGGCATATCCGAAAGGAAGATGAATATGGATGTTTTAACCGCCAAAAAGCTTGTTATTGAAGCCGGCGAAAGGCTTGTTGAAACCGGGCTCATCGCAAGAACCTGGGGCAATGTAAGCTGCCGCGTTGATGACAAAACTTTTGTAATAACTCCCAGCGGCAAGCCCTATATCGGTCTTACTCCCGATGACATCGTTGAGGTTGCCATCAACACTCTTGAGTGGGGCGGCAATGTTAAGCCCTCATCGGAAAAGGGAATTCATGCCGAGGTTTACAAGGCTTATCCCGAGGCTAATTTCGTTATCCACACCCATCAGAAGGTTGCCTCCGCAATCAGCGCTCTTTCGGGCGGGATTGAGAAGGTCAAGGGTGCGGCGGCAGAGCTTATCGGCAGCAGCGTTTTTATGGGTTCCTATGGCTTGCCCGGCACAAAGAAGCTCAGAAAAGGCGTTACCAAAGCGCTTAAGCTCAGCCCCTCAAAGGCTGTTATTATGGCTCACCACGGCGCTCTCTGCTTCGGAAAAGACAGCGAAGAAGCTTTTCAGGTTGCAAATTCGCTTGAAAAAGTCTGCGCGGATTACATACTTGAAAACGCAAAGAGCAAGCTTGGTTTAAAGTCGGATAATCTTGATGATTTCTGTTCAGAAATTGCAGATAAGCTGACAAATTCTAAAAAAAGTGTTGAAATTGATACATCGATGCTGTATAATAGTAAGTGCAACAGAGACAGCGGAGAAATTGTTTTCACAAACGAAGCAAACGGCTCCGAGGTTTCGATGGATCTCAACAGCGGTGCGGCGCAGGAGCCTCTTGCAGACATCGCAAAGGCTCACAGAGATATTTATCTCGCCTGCCCGTCTTTCAACTATATAATTCACAATGCTTCAAGCGAGGTTGTAGCCGTTTCAAGGCTCAACAAAACTATGAAGCCTCTGCTTGACGATTTTGCTCAGATCTGCGGCACCAAGATTAAGGTTGCATCGCCCGAAAAATGCGTCAAAGCCATTAAGGGCAAAAATGCGGTTCTTATCAAGGATCGGGGTGCGCTCTGCTGCGGCTCCGTTGAGGGCGACGCACAGGCGGTCGATATGATTATGAGCAAAAGTTGCCTGACCCTGCTGACCACCAAGATTTTCGGCAAGGCAAAGGCAATCAACCCCATAGAAGCTCTGCTTATGAGAATAATTTATCTCAAAAAGTATTCAAAGCAGGCTTCCGAATAATTAATTTAACCACTACCATCTTTTGTCCCCCCCGTTTTATACGAGAAAAATCCGAGGCTGAAAAGCCTCGGCTTTTTCTTTATGCGGAGAAATAAAATAATTCGGAATTCATAATGCGTAATTCGGAATTGATGACGGGCTTCGCCCGTACCCGATTATATTTGTTTTTACGGCGAAAATTCGTAGGGGACGATGCCCACATCGTCCCAAAATTACCACCGTTTTTCGTAGGAAACGCTGTCCTCAGCGTTCCGAAAACAACGCGGAATGTGTAATGCATAATTAATGATGAAAATATCTCCGTTCAGCGTAGGGCGGCTTGACCACAAGCCGCCGAAAAAATGATTGTTTTTATTTCCAATCCTCCGTCACGGCTTCGCCGTGCCACCTCCTTTGCCAAAGGAGGCTAATCTTGCCGTGAGCTTTCGGCGACATTTTGTAGGGGACGATGCCCACATCGTCCCAAAATCAACACAAATTTATGCAGAATTTTTCGGAACGCCGAGGACGGCGTTCCCTACCGGAACTATATTTTTTCGGCGTAATTCGTAGGGGTCGGCGTCCTCGACGACCCGCGAAAACAATTCGGAATTCGTAATGCATAATGCGGAATTAAGGATAGGCTCCGCCTATAACCGATTATATTTTATAAAGGTAGGGGCGACCCTGCGTGGTCGCCCGAAAAACGATAATCAATAACACCCGCACAGAGTAGGGCGGGGGCTTGCTCCCGCCGAAAATCACATCTTTTTTACGGCGGCTTGCAGTCAAGCCGCCCTACGCCTGTTTATAAACAAATCAATGTAGTTCCACAATTAATCCATTCCGAATTCCGAACCCGATTATTGAAACAAAAAAGCACGGATTTCCGTGCTTTTTTATACTGTATTTATTTTATACCCGTGATATCTTTAATAACCTCGCCTGCGATTATCAGCCCGACCGTTGACGGCACAAACGCCGTGCTTCCGGGTACCTGTCTGCGTGAGGTGTCGCCGCTCAATTCTTCGCTTTCAATCGGCGTGAGCGGTTTTTCTTTTGAATAGACAACTTTCAGCTTTTTTACTCCCCTGCGTTTTAGCTCGGTACGCATAACCCTTGCAAGAGGGCAGACGGAGGTTTTGTAAATATCCGCAACCTCAAAGGCGGTCGGGTCAAGCTTGTTGCCCGCGCCCATGGAGCTGATTATCGGCGTGCCTGCCGCCTGAGCACGCATAACAAGCTCGATTTTGCCCGTTACCGTGTCGATGGCGTCGATAACATAGTCGAATTGCGAAAAATCGAAGCTGTCGGCGGTTTCGGGCATAAAAAAGGTCTTGTAGGTTCTCACAACGGCGTCGGGATTGATATCTGCTATCCGCTCTGCCGCAACATCAACCTTGTATTTTCCCACGGTTTTGTGTGTTGCGTAAATCTGGCGGTTGATATTCGTCAGGCAAACCTTATCGTCATCTATCAGGTCAAGCGAGCCGACGCCGCTGCGAGCCAAAGCTTCAACGGCATAGCCGCCCACGCCGCCCACACCGAAAACGGCAACGCGCGAAGCGGCAAGCTTTTCCATGGCTTCTTTTCCGAAAAGCAGCTCGGTTCTTGAAAACTGATTAAGCATGGGAAATCCCCCTTAAGGTGAATGGAGTAATACGAACCGTGATTTTCACGGGCATATTTTCGTTCACCCTTCGTTAAAATAC
>JBJEQB010000057.1:0-6185 GCA_051881535.1 Acutalibacteraceae bacterium
TGTTGCCGCAGGCTGCAAAAGAAAGTAGCAGGGTAAACACCATAAGAATTGATACGAGTTTTTTCATTTTGAAAATCTCCTTTTTAATTTAATTATTTTTTATAGTTATTAAGTGCTTGCTTGGGTAAACGGTCCGGCATTTTCTAAAAGCTGAATGGCACTCTCAATTTTTTCTGAGAGTTCGCTGTTTTCACTTGTCTTTAACGCTTCATTCACCTCTGCAAGTTCGTTCAACATTTTTTCGCCTTCGTCCAAATCCAAAATCCACACGCCGCCGTTATATTCGGACGAAACGCTGAAAGCAAGTAAACTGGGGTCGTCAATGTAAATATAATTTATATCATTTTTACCATAATGAATTTCTACATCACTCATTAAGGCATAGTATCCGTCGCCGTTTGTTCCAACATCGACACAAAGGCTTTCGTATTTTTCAACTTTTTCCTGTGTTAGTTCGGCTGTCGATATTGATTTAGCTACAATGTCAATCTCATCTTACTTGTCCGGCGGTATATTACCAAAAGAAAATGCCAAAAGGAAAGAGAATACCAGCGCCAAAAATCTTTTTATCATAAGAAAGCTCCTCCTTTCACACGATTTACTGAACAAAATGAATTTTGTGTAACCGCTTTACTTCATCAAGGCTCTGTATATCCAATATCAGGTTTTTGCCCATATCCATAGCCTCAATTTTTTGCATATCGTCCGATGAAAGAACAAAATCGTCTATCATAAAGTTTTCTTTGATACGCTCCGAATGAATAGATTTCGGAATGGCAACGGTATTATTTTGATATAGCCACCTTAAAATCACCTGTGCAGAGGATTTCCCGTACTGCTTTCCGATTTCAGACAGCAAGCCGTTTCTGAAAATATCATTTTGTCCCTCTGCAAAAGGCGCCCAAGCCATAGGTTGAATGTTGTACTGTGCCATAATCTGCCGCAGTTCTTTTTCTTGAAAGAAAGGGTGCATTTCTATTTGATTTACCATAGGGGCGATCTCGTGGCTAAAAATCAAATCAACCAATCTGTCCGGCAAAAAATTGCATACACCGATTGCTTTTATTTTGCCCTCCCGATAAAGTTCCTCCATTGCTTTCCAACTGCCGTGATAATCTCCGAAAGGCATATGAATCAGATAGAGGTCAAGATAATCCGTCTGTAAATTACGCAGTGTTTTTTCAAAAGAGGTTTTTGTTTTTTCATATCCTGTATCTTGAATCCAAACCTTTGATACGAGGAACATTTCTTTTCTGTCTATTCCGCTTTTTTGAATAGCAGTACCGACGGCTCTTTCGTTGCAATAGCAAGCGGCAGTGTCGATCATTCGATAACCGGTTTGCAAAGCCCTCAAAACGCTTTGCTCGCATACTCGCTGATCGGTGATTTGAAAAACGCCGAAGCCGAGCAAGGGCATTTTTACTCCGTTGTTTAATTCAACCGCATTCATAAAACCACCTCCCTTACTTGTTAAGCTGCATACAGTTTCCTATGATTTCGCCGGTGCAGAGATATTGATAAGTCGGCATTTTAAACAAAACAGGTTTAAGCACACCATAGTCGATTTTTCCGTCCTCATTCAAAACAGATTTCTCTGCGTGAACAGCAATAATCATGCAAATAAAGCTCTCGAAGCCATCCGTTTTATAGATGTCATCTACTTTACATTCCATAACAACCGGAGCCTCGTCAATAATTGGTGCTCCTGTTTCAGCCGTTTGGTATGAAAAGACAGAAGATTTATCAATCTTGCTTCCGCTTACCGTTCCCACATAATCTGCTTTTTTGAGCATAGCCTCATTGACAATGTTGACACTTAAAACATTCGTGTCCCGAATACCTTTATTAGTGTAATGCGTATTGGATAGGCTAATCAGAATACGGTCATGACCGATGATTCCAATATGTCCGACTAAAGCATAGTTGGGTTTACCGTCAACCATTGCTCCGACAACAACAAGCGGTGTGGGGTAAAGAGCCAAATCTGTTCCTATATTCTTCTTCACTTTTTGAATCCTCCTTAACTCAAATATAACGTTCTTTACTCTCGTTTTTCTTTTTTCATCGCAAAGCGAAGGTAATCCAAACGGTCTAATTGTTTTTCTTTGAAGTGAATCTCGTCAAGCGTGCCGTTTCGTTTGTGTTCAAGCATTTGCAACCGTTCTTTTTCGGTAGATTTTCCGCTGATCAGAAGCCGCATATATTTTTCGACTTCTTCGTTTGTAAAACCAATATCGTGTAGCGTCATAATGGTGCTTAACCGCTCAATATCGCTTTCGTCATAGTGCCACGAACCCATTACTTTTTCAACTTCGTTACATAAGCCCCAGCTTTCGTACTCCTGCAAAATTTCAATCGGAATGTTATACCGATCGCTTGCTTCTTTTATTGTCATTTTTATCTTCCTCCTGTCGACAATAAAAAATAAAGATGCTCCGTCTTGGAACACCTTTATTATAGGTCTGATTTCATGAAATGTCTAATGCTTATATTTTATTATCAGAAATGCCTTTCAGGTATTGCTTTGAAAATTCAATGAATGCGGTGGTTGCCGCAGAAAAAATCTGCTCCTTTTTCCACGCTAAAGCGGTTGCACTTTCCAAAGAAGGAGATAAAGGAATAAATTTCAGCTTATCATAGCGGTAATTCAATCGGATTCCGATAACAACGCCGATATTGCTTTCTGCTAACATTGCTTCATTGTATAGTAAATTGCCTTTTGCAACGATATTTATTTGCCCGGCATATTCTCCGAACCATTTACCGATATTGCTTTCCATAAATTCTCCCAATGCTGAGATAAGGGGAACATCCAATAAATCCTGCGGCGTGACAACATCTTTTTCTGCCAACGGTGAGTCATATCTTACCAAAACACCCCATTGCTCTTTAACCGGCATAGACACAAAATCGTATTTTCTTATATCAATCGGTTCCGACATCAGCCCTATGTCCAACAGTCCACGCTCAATACCGTCACGGATATTGCCGGCGTTTCCGCTGTAAAACTCATATCTGACAAGCGGGTGCTTTTCCCGAAATGCCGCAATACAGTCCGTCAGGCAACGGGTGGACTGAAATTCGCCGCTGCCGATAGAAACGGTTCCCTCAAGATTTTCTTCTTTATGCAGAAAATCTCTTTTTGTTTTGTCGGCTAACGACAAAAGTTCCTGTGCACGGCGTTTGAGTATCATACCGTCTTCTGTCAGAATGATATTATGATTGCTCCTTACAAACAGTTCAACACCGAGTTCTTCTTCAAGCTGTGCAATCTGCCTTGACAAAGTCGGCTGAGTAACATGAAGCTGCTGTGCGGCTTTCGTGAAGTTTTCTTCTCTTGCAATCGCTAAAAAGTAGTTTAATACACGAAGTTCCAATGTGCTTGCCTCCGTAAACAGTATTTCATAGAATAAAAAAAGCCCTCTTTATGCTGACAAACCAAATCATACAATGAATTTTGAAACGCAAAAACAGTCAGAATAATGTCAGGCAAGGTAAGTGCTTCCCCACTTAGCCATTTCATAATAAATGTGAAGCATTGCTTTTCCGGCCTCTGTTAAAGAATACTCAACACGCAGGGGCACTTCGTTGTATTGCACTCTCTCAACGATTCCCCGTTCTTCTAAGGTTTTCAGCGTGGCGGACAGCATTGTGTTGGTTATACCGTCTAAATTCTTTTTTAACTGACCGAATCGAAGTTGATTTGCTTTTTCCAATTCATAAATAACGCGGGAAGTCCATTTTCCGTTCAGAAGCTCCAGCGTTTTTGAGACCGGGCAATTATCCTTCGGATACTCATTTTTGATATATTCCTGAAATTCTTCAAAAGTCATTGCTATGTAACCTCCATGGTACGAAAAATAATACTTAGTAAGTATAATCTGCGTACTTGCTTTTCAAAATGAAATATAGTATGATTATTATACCAACCAATCAACTTTATGTCAATATATCAGGAGGTTATTTTATATGGAATTACTGAATGCCGTTTCATCAAGAAGATCAATTCGTTCTTACAAGGATACAGCCGTTGAGGACAGCAAGCTTGAGCAAATTCTGAAAGTCGGTTGTGCCGCACCCGTCGGCAAAGGTCTTTACGATAATTTGCGTATTACCGTTATTGAGAACAAAGAAATTCTTCGTTCTATTTCCGAAGGATTAAAAATGAATATGCACGTGGATTTTGACCCGTTATACAATGCACCTGTGCTGATACTTGTTTCAACGAAAAAAATGCCTTTCCCCAACATCGAATTTGCAGACGCAGGCTGTATCATGCAGAATATGATGCTGGAGGCAACGGAGCAGGGGCTCGGAAGCGTTATTATCTGGGGAAGCAGTATGGTCGTAAATGCCGTGCCCGATTTGAAAAAAGCGTTGCAGCTTCCCGACGAATATACGGCTGTGTCGGGTATTGTTGTCGGCTATGCAGAAGAGAAGGTTGAACCCAAAGACCTAAGTATTTCCATTCAAGTTGACAAAATCTAAGGGAGGAAGAAAAATGTTTTTGGTAACAGGTGCCGGCGGACAGGTGGGAACACATATTTTGCAGGCGCTGTCTGCCAAGGGAATCAGCACCCGTGCATGGATTCACGGTGAACAAAACAAAGAAGCCGTTCTGACAGCGGGAGCCAACGAGGTTTTAATCGGTGACTTGAACTCCCATGATGATGCAGTCAAGGCTACAAACGGAATTGACACGATATATTTTATCTGTAACACGGTGAATCCCAAAGAGGATGAAATCGGAGCAAGTTTAATTCAAACAGCAAAAGAAAGAGGCAACATCACCTTTTTTTATCATTCGGTTATGCATTCTCTGTTGTCCGATATGCCCCATCATAAAAGAAAACAGGCGGTTGAAAAGACCTTGGTGGATTCCGGTATTCCGTACATTATCATTCAGCCGACCGTGTTTATGCAAATGCTCACGCCTGCCGTCAGGTCTATCAGGAACGGCGGACCTTTTGTGCAGAAATTCTATACCTCTGACCAAACAAGGATGAGTTATGTGGATATGAAGGACTACGCCGAGGCAGCCGCCGAAATTGTTGCTTCAGGCAAATACACCTACGGCACTTATGAGCTTTGCAGCGAGGGTGCATACTCCCGAACCGATATGGAGAATATTCTGTCGGATTTGACAGGCCGCAAAATTACAAGTGCATTTATCAGCGATGAGGATTTTTTGAAGGCGAGCCATAATACTGCGGACAGCTATCAAGGACAGACGCTTCTTACCATGTTCCGCCATTACAACGCAAACGGCTTTTGCGGAAATGCGTTTACATTAACGCAGATTCTGGGACGCAAGCCGACAACGATTCGTGAATATTTAAAGAATGCTCTGCAAGGGTAATATGCAAATGAGGGAGTGGATTTCTTTAAACTAAATATAAGAACTGCTGAATTTAGAATGCTGATGAACGAAAAAAAACAAATCAATCAAAACCAAATACGATTTTTAAAACCGTTTAACCCATGCGATATCGTCTACCCCAAAAATCAATTGTAAACTTTCTGTTAACAATCAACTTGTGCCCAACTCTATCATTGACAAAAAAGTTGGGCACAATTATGATTTAAATAGGTTGAATAATCGTTCTCACAATAAAACGAACAATACAGTTTTTACAAAAACTATAAGCTCCGCAGGAGCGCAGCTTGAAATAATTTTGAAAAAATTTTTCAATTTTGGGGCTTGGGGTTATCCCCAACAAGCGGCGAAAAACCGATGAGAAAAATTATGAACGAATTGTAAATCGTCATAATTTGAAAATGAGGTTTTGCAAAAGTGTATACACACTTGCCCTGCTTGCTAAGAATGAACAGCATTATAATTCGGGTATTGTATTGCTAAATATCAAATTAATTGATGATTATTGGAGGAAAGAAATACAACATGAATTTACATGAATACTCCGGGAAAAAAGTAAAAATAATGACAATTGATGGAAAAAAATTTTCAGGCGTTGCTTGTGATTTCATTCCTTCACAAGATAATATTCCCGAAATTGCAAGTATCTCTATTGCGGAAATTGAAATCTATGAAAATGAAATTAAATCAATAACGGTGATTGATTGACTATCATATCAATTTTTCAATATAGTAGTGCCGTGGTAATGTGGGAAATTCATTTTCCATATTTCCACGGCTGTGAATAAAAATCAAAAAGAAGGTTGGT
>JBJEQB010000058.1:0-28405 GCA_051881535.1 Acutalibacteraceae bacterium
GGCAAACCTTGATAGTCAGCGAAAGGAGCGCATAAACGGGGCCTTCCTTTCTCTTACCCGTTTCATATTCATAGTAGTCAACACAATCGGCAACCATAATCATGGGCATAAGCGTAACCGCGCTGAACTGAAGACCGATTAGGAAGAGGAAAATATACATAACAATCTGCGGTGCAGAAGTATAAGCATAGACAAGATAAGCGATAACCGAAATTACAAAGCCGTAAATTGAAAGAGCAAGGTATGTAACCTTTTCGCCAAACTTTTTGATAAGAGCGGGAGTTATTGCCATTGAAATCATTGAGCCAACCGCAGTTGTGATGCCAAGGATAAGAACAAGATTTTGGCTTCCGATAAGCGCGTAAGCCGCCTGAACCTGAATGCCCATTGCCATTTGTCTGCCAAAGCCGAGAAAATAAGAAACGATTACAAGAATCAGAGGTTTGTTACCCTTTATTGCTTCAAGCATATCCTTTGCCGTGTTTTTTTCTCCTGCCGTGTATGGCACTCTCTCTTTGCTCCACAAAACAATAAGAGCCATAAGAACACAGCCAAAAATCGCTGTCAGGATACCTGTGCCGAGATATTCACCTGCAATCATGGGCGAATCTGTTTCACCGCTTTTTACAATAACCTTTGAACCGCCGGGAACAATAAGGCATATGACGGGAACAATGACACAGCAAGCGGAGAAACCGATCTGCTTTGCCGTGTTGGCGATTGACACAATATTTGTTCTCTCTTGCGTGTTCGGAGTAAGTACCGATGCAATACCCTGGGTAGGAACATCCGCAAAAGTCATACCCAAGCACCAGATTAGAGATGTGACGAAGATATAAATGTATGTGTAATTGTAAGCAACGGGTTTTGCAACGCCGTCAATTATTTCCGTGTGATGAAGAAAACCGAAGTCAACAAAAATCAAAGCTGAAAAAACGAGAAGAATGGGTATTGAAATAAGTATGAAAGGCTTGAATTTGCCGAGTTTTCCGTTAGTGCTTTCAATTCTGTTGCCTATAATGGGGTCAAAAATTGCAGACACTATCTTTGCAACAAGGATTATGACGCCTACTGTCGCTATGTCTGCACCAAGGATTGAACCGTAGAATTCTGCCTGATAAGAATTCAGCAAGCCCACGATTGCCTGAAACCCGAAAAGCCCTAATGAATAGGCAAGGACTTCCTTAATACTCATATACTTTTTCATATGCTTTCCTCCCTCAAAATGTTGCTGATGTTTTCAATTCGTACTTCAACAGAATTACGAGTTTTCAGTTATGTTCATCGAAATTCTGCTGAACGGCTGTATGATTTGTTATTTTATCACACATATATGTGCTTATCAATAATAAAACAGATTTTCTTAGCAAAAAGTTTCAATGTTATCACTTAAATAACGAAGATGACCCTAAAAAACTCTCAAGAGACATCTTCTGCTGATATTTTATTAAGCTGTTTTATGTTGAAATAAAAAAACCGTTGTGATAGAATAATTCTGAAAGGAGCTGAATTAAATGGCAAAATACGAAAGCTATTTGCGCGGCGATTTTAACGAAATACTACGCACGGTAAACAATGCCGTTATGGGCGGCAGTGCATCCGCCACTCTTGAGGACAGCAGCGATTTTAATAACGGCAGTGCCAGATGTGCCGTAAGAGTTTATGAAAGATACAGTTGGAGCGGCGGAAACCGCGTCAGCCTTAATGTTACGCTTTTCTCCTCCTCCGATGATGTTTTTATCTCCGCAATAGCATCGGGCGGCAGTCAGGCAGTGCTGTTTAAGGTTAATACATTAGGCGAAGAAGCTTTTCTTGAAACACTGAGCTCGGCTCTGAGCAAATATGAAGCATAAATCGCTTTTTAACCGATTTAATATTATTATTTGGCATTGCAGCGTAATTGTGCTCATATTTCGGATTTTTTCTTTTTGACAATAAAATTTTCGTTTTTTTGTTAAATTAAACAAATATTTTTCCAATTCCTGAAAATAGATTGACTTTTTTGACACTATATTTTAAAATCAGAATATAAAGCAGGCTAATAACTTTAGCCTTATTTATCTGAAAGGAGAATATAATGTCAAACGAACTGAAAAAGAAATACGGCTTGCTGACAGCAATATGTATGGTTGTCGGCATAGTTGTAGGAAGCGGCGTCTTTTTTAAAGCAGAGGCTATTCTCAATCACACGGGCGGCAATCTGAAGCTCGGAATTCTTGCGTGGGTAATAGGCGGTTTTATAATGATTGTCTGTGCATACGCTTTTTCCGTTTTGGCTACAAAATATGAAAAAGTCAACGGAGTTGTTGACTATGCCGAAGCTGCTGTTGGTGAACGCTACGGCTACATAATAGGATGGTTTATGACAACCATATATTACCCCACTCTCACAATGGCGCTTGCATGGCTCTCCGCCCGTTACACTCTTGTATTAATTTTCGGAGCGGAAGCTGATATTTCAGGCGGTCTTTGCTTTGTTCTCGCAGGATTCTATCTGATCGGAAGCTTCGCACTCAACACGCTTTCACCTATTATTTCAGGCAAATTTCAGGTTTCTTCAACTTTTATTAAACTCATTCCCCTGCTTCTTATGGGAATTGTCGGCACGATTTACGGCGTTACAAAGGGACACACCGTTCAAAACTTTACAACCGTTGTGTCCGAGATTTCTCCTTCAAGCGCGATTTTCAAAGCTGTGTGTGCAACTGCCTTTGCTTATGAGGGCTGGATTATTGCCACATCAATAAACGCAGAGCTGAAAGATTCAAAGAAAAATCTGCCGAGAGCACTCGTGCTCGGTTCGTTTATTATCGTTGCAATTTATGTTCTCTATTATGTAGGTCTTGCCGGAGCCATTCCCAATGAAGAAATGATGGCAAGCGGTCAGGCGGGAGCAAAACAGGCTTTTGCCGCTGTTTTCGGAAATGTAATGGGCACGGGAATTTTTGTTTTTGTCATTATCTCCTGCCTCGGAACTCTCAACGGACTTATGCTTGGCTGCACCAGAGGTCTTTATTCAATAGCAAGCCGCGGCAGAGGTCCCTCACCGAAAGTATTCGGTTATGTTGACAAGCACACAAATATGCCTGCCAACTCCGCTGTAATCGCGCTTCTTATCTGTGGCGCATGGCTTGTTTTCTTCTATTGCTCACAGCTCAGCGACTTCACCTCAAAATTGGGTATGTTTGCTTTTGACCCCACGGAGCTGCCGATTGTTACGGTTTATCCGTTCTATATTCCCATCTTTTTTAAGATGATGACTTCAAAGGATTTCAAAGGCTTTAACCGCTTTGTAGCTCCCGTGCTTGCAATTGCAGGCAGCGCATTTATGGTTATTGCGGCAATTCAGGCTCACTCTGCAATGATTCCCGGATACTTGATAATTTTTGCAGCTATTATGCTTCTCGGACTGCCGTTTATGAAAAAGCAGAAAATCTAATACAATATTAACGAGAAAACGGTATGGCGCTTTTTACAGCAGCCATACCGTTTTAAATTTTAGTAAATAGCTTTATACAGCCTGTCGCGGCAATTGTTGTCTTTATAAAGGAAAAATCCTTCCATTCTGTCGCTGTAAGGCTTCTGCGGCTTAAAGCCGTTTTTAATTGCTTTTTCAAGCTCGTCAATCAATTCATCCGCAGTTTGAGTAAAAGGTCCGAAGCCGCTTTCCATCGGAAGATCAAGCTTGCGGTATCCGTGAGATACGCCCGCAAGAAACTTATCATAATCAGGCACAAAATAAATTATCGGGCAATTCATATAAACAGCATCAAAAACGATTGATGAATAGTCAGTAATCATAAGCAGATATTCATCGGTTTCGGTGTCGAAGCCGTCAATACAAACCCTGTTGCTCGAAATATCAAACAGATTATTGTAGCATTTAAAAATCGGGTGATTTTTAAAATCCAAATACAAATCGTTTTCTTCAAGCAGACGGTTAAGTCTCTCGGAATTAAGCAAAGCATTAACCTCACGGTAAAAATCGGAATTGAGAAATGCTTCGGGCTTTTCCTCGCGGCTGTTATTTATCAGACCTCCGATAAGATTGCTCCTCCATGACGGAGAGAATACAATTCTGTTTTTCTTTGCTCCGCCCGATTTCATAAAATCATATCTCGGCATACAGGATTTTATGAGGTCTTGCTCCGAATAGCCGTAATTCTCGGTAAAATTCTTCACTTCAAATCCGCTTGAAACAACAACCTTGTCAACAATACAGCGCTCTTTTGCATACATATTTTTGAGAGAGGCGTGGAGAATTCCGTGCTGCAAATAGACAAGCTCATATTTCGCTAAATCCGAATACCATCTAATCGGACCTGCTCCGAAAGGACTGACATTGGAAAGATTTGAAAAAGATGTTATCAGATTTTCGCAGGTGAAATACAGTCTTTTATGGCGCTTGGACTGAAACTTCACAACGAATTTGCGCTCATCAGGCTCAAACTTTTCTTCAAGCTTATCCCAATCACATTCATTGAGAATGTAATAACGCTTCACTCCGTCCTTTATCTTGCTATCGTGCTTGAATTGGTCATAGGCATTATCGAAAACACCGTATCTGTCAAGATAAATCCACACTCGCTCTTTTTTCATCTGCGAAATGTGTGCGCCGATGCGATAATAGATTATTCCGGGATTTATCGAAAGATAGAAAAATACATTATAAATAAAGATAAGAAATTTATACAAAAATCCGTTGTGCAGTCTGTCGGAATTGATGATAAACTCTCCGTTTTTTTCTCTGTAACATCTGCCGTCTCTGAAAAACAGCTTCAGTTTCTTGCCACGCTGGAGCGGCACGCTGTTGCCGTAATAATATGTAAGCTTATATGTATAACCGTTGATAACCGTTTCAAGCTCAAAGCTTTTGGTTTTATCAACATCAATTTCAAATTGAAAACGCCAGAAAACGGCGGTTTTCATTTTTGAATGATAATGCTCATGCTCTGAATGAGTCAGCAAAAGCCGTTCCTTAACACCATCTTTTATAAGATAAAGCTCCGGCTCGGGGCAATACATAAAAACAGGCGATTTCAAAAAAGCGTCAACTCTTATTTTACCGTCTTTTACGGTAAACCTATTGACAACTGCCGTTATTTTTTCCGCGCGGTAAATTTCCTCATCTTCAAAAACAAGGCTGAGCGAATCATCGGCACACAAGAGCTTTACCGCATCGCTGCCCTTGAGATTAAGCAGGAAATGCTTATGATAAATATCCATTGCGGGGCGGTTGATAATCACGCTGTCATCAATTCTTTTGACGAGGGCAATAAGCCTTTCAACCGCTCGGTCAAACTCAGGTTTAGGATAGTGGTAAGGCAGGAGAACATCCGAAACGCCCTTCCACTTAATATCGTTTATGAACAAAGACTGCAGATACGCAGGAACTGAAACGGGATACTCCGCAAACATTTTTTCCCACATAGCCGTTGTGTCTTCATATATATAATAAGCATAACTTTTCTCACCCGTTGTGCTGCCCGGGCGGCGCAAATACAGATATTCAGGGCCTGAGCAAAACCCAATGGTCATTTTATGCTTGATAATATCGTAGCAATATTTTTGGTCTTCATGATATTTCAGAGATGTATCAAAAAGCACATTGTCATTACGCATATTTTTAACGCAGACATTCATTGTGGTTTGGGCTATGTAGCAATTTGTTTCATCGTTCAGATCATATATGCCTGTTTTATTCATTATTCGGTAACGGTAATGCGTACCAAATCTTTTTTCTTTCCAATAAGGAATGATTTTATATGTAACCAAATCGGTTTCATCGTAATGCTTTTCAAAGAATGAATATATTTTTTTCAGAGTATCTTTTGAAAGGGAATCGTCGGCGTCAAGATACAAAATATATTTGCCCTCGGCAAGCTCCAGGCCTTTGTTGCGTGCGCTTGAAACTCCGCCGTTTTCTTTTTCAAAATAAACAATGTTCTTATGTTTTTCCGCAAGCTCGCGGCAGATTTCTCCGCTGTTGTCGCTTGAGCCGTCATTAATAAAGATAATCTGAAAATCCTTTGCCGACATTGTCTGCTTTAAAAGACTTTTAACGCAGCCGTAAAGATAATCCGCACAGTTATAAACAGGAATAATAATGGAAATCTTATATTTAAAATCAGGCATATTTTACATTCCTTTACAGATTGTTTGTTATATATTACAATATCCTCCTAAAAAAATCAAGACCCGACTTAACGGCAAGACAGTTGACACGGAGCGGAAAAATATTGTATTATATCGTTATAAAAAGTCGGAGTGTAAAGAATTATGGAATTTTTTGACTGCATTGTATGCGGCGCAGGCCCGGCAGGGGCGGCGTTCTCTATGACTGCGCCTGAAGATATGAAAATTCTCTTGCTTGACGGCGGCACTCGACCCAAGCCCTGCGGCGGTTTGCTTGCTCCCGATGCGCAGAAAGCGCTGGCAAGATTTGAGTTGACATTGCCGAAAGATATACTTGTTGACCCTCAAATTTTTTCGGTGCGGACAATAGATATGAAAACGAAATCGGTTCGCAGATACCAGCGAATGTATATAAATGTTGACCGAGAAAAATTTGACCGATGGATGGTTTCTCAGGTTAGCGGCAATGTCAAAGTAATTAAGGCTCGGCTAATCTCCTGCCAAAAAACCGCCGACGGATTTGATGTCGTATACAAAACGCCCGACAGCTCAGAACTGAAAGCAAAAAGCAAATACATAGTAGGTGCAGACGGAGCTAATTCGTTTGTGCGCCGTAATTTCTTTCCGAAACTCAAAACAAGAAGTTATGTTGCTATACAGCAATGGTTCTCCGTTGACGAAAACACACCGAAACCGTTTTATTCATGTATTTTTGACCCCGATTCAAGCCGTTGCTGTTCGTGGTCAATATTTAAAGATAACTATGTGATATTCGGCGGCGCTTATGAGCCGGAGCACAGCCGCCGCAGATTTGAAGAACAAAAGAAAAAGATGTCCGAATTCGGTCTTGAGCTTAAAAATCCCATAAAAACAGAGGCTTGCATGGTGCTTCGTCCGAGCTCTCCTTCAAGCTTTTGCACGGGCGGGGACGGCGTTTTTCTTATCGGTGAAGCGGCAGGGCTTATCAGCCCGAGCTCGTTTGAGGGAATAAGCAGCGCAATAAACAGCGCGGTAGCTCTGAGCGAAGCCTTTAAAAGCCGTGAAAATACTCTCAGGAAATATAACTCAAATCTGCTTCCTTTAAAATTAAAACTTCTGCTGAAAAATCTGAAATGCCCGTTTATGTATAATCCCCTTCTGCGTGCGGCAGTTATGAAATCCGGCATTTCTTCGCTGCGTATTAAATGAGGTTACACAAGGAGCGGATATGCTTATTGACTTTAAAAATCATAAGCTATATAATTGATTCATACGGCATTATTTCACAATCTTTTTGACCTTTTGAAACAACCTGTTAATAAAACGGAGGTAAAATGATGCAAAGATACGAAAGCGCAAAAGCGATGTATGCCAAAATCGGAATCGACACTGAAGCAGCTCTTAAAAAGCTCGGAGATACAACCGTTTCCGTTCACTGCTGGCAGGGCGATGATGTCGGCGGCTTTGACAATCCATCAGCTCTCTCGGGCGGAATTCAGACAACGGGCAATTATCCCGGCAAGGCAAGAACCCCCGAGGAACTTATGGCGGATATCGACAAGGCATTCAGCCTTATACCCGGCAAAAAGAAGCTCAATCTGCACGCAAGCTATGCGATTTTTGACGGCAAAAAAGCCGACAGAGACGCTATAAAGCCCGAGCATTTCAAAAAATGGGTGGATTTTGCAAAAGAAAGAAAAATCGGTCTCGATTTTAATCCCACATTTTTCTCGCATCCGCTTGTAAAGGACGGTCTTACCTTATCCTCACCCGATGAAACCATACGCCGCTTTTGGGTTGAGCACGGCAAAAGATGCATAGAAATCTCAAATTATTTTGCCGAGGAAACGGGATATCCCTGCGTTATGAATATTTGGATTCCCGACGGATATAAAGACATTCCCGCAGACCGTCTTTCACCCCGTCTGCGCTTCAAAAAATCGCTTGACGAAATTCTCTCCGTTCCTTATGATAAAAACAAGGTTTTTGTTACGCTCGAATCTAAGGTTTTCGGAATAGGAGTTGAATCCTACACGGTCGGCTCGGCTGAGTTCTGCCTGAGCTATTCAATACAAAACGGCATTGTTCCGCTTATGGATAACGGTCATTATCACCCCACTGAGCTTGTTTCGGACAAGATTCC
This sequence comes from Acutalibacteraceae bacterium, assembly GCA_051881535.1. GTDB lineage: Bacteria > Bacillota > Clostridia > Oscillospirales > Acutalibacteraceae > CAG-177. The sequence goes on from JBJEQB010000058.1 coordinate 8,258, forward strand.
GTCAATGCTTGCTCTCAGCGACAAGATTGCGCTTCACATAACAAGAGGCGTGCGTTGGGACAGCGACCATGTTGTTTTGCTTGACGACGAAACCAAGGAAATCGCAAAGGAAATCGTCAGAAACGACGCGCTTGACCGCGTTTTCATAGCAACCGATTATTTTGACGCTTCAATCAACCGCATCAGCGCGTGGGTAACGGGTGTTCGCAGCGTTCAGAAGGCTCTGCTTTTTGCTCTGCTTCAGCCCGCCGAGAAGATGAAAAAGCTCCAGGACGAAAGCAATTTCACTGAGCTTATGGTTTTGAGCGAGGAAATGAAAACAATGCCCATGGGCGATATCTGGGAAGAATTTCTCAGCAGACAGGGCGTTGAAAGCAGCTATATCGGCAACATAAAAGAATATGAAGAAAAGGTATTGGTGAACAGGAAATGAAAAACATTTTTGACGCACCCTTTGTAAAGGGAATGTGCAAAGCAACCTCAAATATGTATCGAATGGGCTGGGACGAAAGAAACGGCGGCAACATCAGCATGATGCTTGATAATGATGAGGTTGCCGAATATCTTGATATCAACAAGCCCATAAGAATAATACCCATGGGCTTTGATGCAAAGGTTCTTGCAGGCAAAATTTTTATCGTAACCGGAACAGGCAAGTATTTCAAGAATGTTGAGGATGACCCAGAAAATAATCTCGGAATTATCAAAATTGCCGATGACGGAGTTAACGCTGAGCTTCTTTGGGGATACAGCGACGGCGGCAGACCCACTTCCGAGCTGCCCGCTCACCTTATGAGCCATATTTCAAGACTTTCCAAAAATCCTGAAAACAGAGTAATAATGCACAGCCACCCCACAAACACCCTTGCAATGACTTATGTTCACGAACTCGATGAAAAGAAATTCACACATTCACTCTGGGAAATGTGCACAGAGTGCATGGTTGTTTTCCCTGACGGCATCGGTGTTCTTCCCTGGATGGTATGCGGCACTAACGAAATCGGAATTGCAACCGCAGAAAAAATGAAAGAATTCCGCCTTGTTATCTGGGGTCAGCACGGCATTTACGGCTGCGGAAAAGACCTTGATGAGGCTTTCGGACTTATTGAAACGGTTGAAAAAGCAGCACAGCTTTATCTTATGACCGCTCACCTGCCCCGTGTTAACACAATAACCGATCCCGATCTTTACGAAATTGCAAAGGCATTCGGACTTCTTGATGTTTACAGAAGAGATTATCTCAATCTATAATCTATATTATTACATAATCGGAGGTAATTAAAATGGCTAACAGATTTGTACTCAACGAAACCTCGTATCACGGCAAGGGCGCAATCAACTCGATTGCCGACGAGGTTAAGGCAAGAGGCTTCAAAAAGGCTCTCGTCTGCTGTGACCCCGACCTCATCAAATTCGGCGTTGCAGACAAAGTTTTCAATGTTCTCAAGGGCGCTGACATCGCCTATGATGTTTACAGCCAGATTCAGGCTAACCCCACTATTGAGAATGTTCAGAACGGTGTTAAAGCTTTTAAAGACAGCGGCGCTGACTGCATTATTGCAATCGGTGGCGGCTCTTCAATGGACACGGCAAAGGGCGTAGGCATAATCATTGCCAACCCCGAGTTTGCAGATGTTCGCTCGCTTGAGGGCGTTGCTCCCACAAAGAACAAGAGCGTTCCCATCATCGCCGTTCCCACAACCGCAGGCACAGCGGCAGAGGTTACCATCAACTATGTTATCACCGACAGCGAGAAAAACAGAAAGATGGTCTGCGTTGATGTTCACGACATTCCCGTTGTAGCCGTTGTTGACCCAGATATGATGTCAACAATGCCCGCTTCTCTTACCGCCGCAACAGGTATGGACGCTCTTACTCACGCAATCGAGGGCTACATCACAAAGGGCGCATGGGAACTGAGCGATATGTTTCATATCAAGGCTATTGAAATAATCGCAAACAATCTCAGAGGCGCTGTTGCAAACACAGCCGAAGGCAGAGAGGGCATGGCTCTCGGTCAGTATGTTGCCGGCATGGGCTTCTCAAATGTTGGTCTCGGCATTGTTCACTCGATGGCACATCCTCTCGGAGCACTCTATAACACTCCTCACGGCGTTGCCAACGCAATCATTCTTCCCACCGTTATGGAATATAATGCTCCCGCAACAGGCGATAAATACAGAGATATCGCAAAGGCTATGGGCGTTGAGGGAACCGAGAATATGAGCATTGAGGAAGCAAGAAAAGCGGCTATTGACGCCGTTAAGCAGCTTTCAAAGGATGTCGGAATTCCCGCTGACCTTAAAGAAATCGTTAAACCTGAGGATATCCCCTTCCTCGCACAGTCGGCATTCGATGACGCTTGCCGCCCAGGCAATCCCAGAGACACAAGCGTTGAAGAAATCACCGAGCTTTACAAATCTCTTATCTGAGAATAGAATTTGCCCCGGGAACGGCAGTTCCCGGGGCTTTACTGTTTTTGGGATATCTAATATAAATTATTTTTTACAGCCTTTATAGATGTAATACGGCTTCACAAAAATATAGTCCCCGTTTTCGGCGGCAGACTCCAGGTTTGAAATAAATTCATCATATTCCCCTGCTGTCAGCGCACCCGTATTTTCCTGCGAAAGCCAGCCTATATGCTTGCTGAAATCGTAGCCGAAAAAGCCTTCTGAAAATTCGGTTTCAACAACGTTGTGAACAGTTACGGAGCTTTTAAAAAGTCCGCTCCGATTAAAAATTCCAAACATTCTCCTGCCTATCCAGCTGTCGAGATCATCCATCCAGCCCTGCTTTGTGACGGCATAAGCGTGGATTGCCTTGCTGATAAGCTCCTTGTTTTCGCCATTGTAAACCACGCTGTCCCAATCACAGTTGACGCATATAACCGAACCGCCCGGCTTTAAGACACGGTAAATTTCACTGACAAGCAAATCTTTATCGCTTACACATTCAAACATATCCTTTGAAAAAACAAAGTCAAAGCTTTCATCAGGCAAATCAAGACCGTTTGAGCAGTCCATAACCTTTAATTCTATCGGCTTTTTGTATTTATAGTTTCCAAATCCTTTATCGGTCATATCAACGCCGAGAGCATAAGAAATTTTCCCGGGAAAATACTCTGTAAAGCCCTGCAAAAATGCCGAATCCCTGCATCCTATATCAAGTATTTTTGCTCCGTCGGGAAGCTGTGTTTCATTAAATATTGCATAATTTAAGCTTGAATAATTCATTTTCTTTACCTCACATTTCAAATAATAAAAATCACCGTCGGCTGTGTAAACCAACGGTGAATAAAAAGCTTAATTTTCACTCATCGGATGCACAGCTTCAAAGCCTGCACCCGAAAAAAACGGCTGCAAGCTAAATTCGTCTGCGTCGAAAAATAAGTGAAAACAAAACCGTACCTCCTGATAATTTTGTGCGATTATATCATACATCGCCGGCGTTGTCAAGCGCGAAAATCACCATTAAATATAACACTTTGCCCTGTCTAAGCATACAGTTGATAGTGCAATTCTCCGAAAATTTGCAGGATTAAAAAATAACACTTGCAAAACTGCTCTGCATATTATAAAATATACAGAGTTAAGCAATTAATTTCGGAGGTTTCACAAAATGAACATTCAAAATTTATCCCGCGGGCAGCTTGAGGAACGCCTCGCAGCTCTCAGGGAAAAATATGATTCTTATAAAGCTCTCGGCTTAAAGCTTGATATGTCGCGCGGCAAACCCGGAGCAGAACAGCTTGAAATAACCAATGATATGCTCGACCCTGCTCTGCTCGGCAATTTCAAAGCGGAAAACGGCCTTGATGTCCGCAATTACGGTCTGCTGGACGGTATTCCCGAGTGTAAGCGAATTTTTTCTCAAATTCTTGAGGTTGCACCCGAAAACATAATTATATTCGGCAACGCGAGCCTTTCGATAATGTATGACTACATCGCTCAATGCATGATTTTCGGTGCAGGTGATGAGCCTTGGTGCAAGCAGAGCGGAATTAAATTCCTCTGCCCCGTTCCCGGCTATGACAGGCACTTTGCCATTCTTGAGCACTTCGGGATTGAAATGATAAATATTCCGATGAATGAAAACGGTCCCGATATGGATATGATTGAGCAGCTTGTTAAAGACGAAAAGGTTAAAGGCGCTTTCTGCGTGCCTATGTATTCAAACCCCACGGGTATTACTTATTCAGACGAAACGGTTCGTCGCTTTGCCGCTTTAAAGCCCGCCGCCAAGGATTTCAGAGTTATTTGGGACAATGCCTACTGCGTTCATCACATAAGCGACAGACACGACAAACTTCTGAATATATTTGAAGCCTGCAAGGAATACGGAACCGAGGATAATTTTATTGAGGTCACTTCAACCTCGAAAATCACCTTCCCCGGCTCGGGCGTTTCCGTGCTTGCCGCCTCGGACGCCAACATTGCGGCAATTAAAAAGAGAATGACCGTTCAGACTATCGGATATGATAAACTCAATCAGCTTCGTCACGCCAATTTCCTTAAAGACAAGGCAGGCGTTGAGGCTCAGATGCTGCGCCATGCCGAAATATTAAAGCCGAAATTTGAAGCAGTTCTTTCCGCTTTTGAGAAAAATCTTGCCGGCAAGGGCATTGCCGAGTGGACAAAGCCCAACGGCGGATATTTTATCAGCCTTGATGTATGTAACGGCTGTGCAAAAAGAACCGTTGCTCTTTGCCGCGAAGCGGGAGTTACTCTCACGGGTGCGGGAGCTACCTTCCCCTACGGCAAAGACCCCGATGATAAAAATATCCGCATTGCCCCCACCTTCCCGTCAAGGGACGAACTCTGCAAAGCGGTCGAGATTCTTTGCCTCTGCGTTGAAATTTCCGCTTTGGAAAAGCTTCTCTCTTAAAGTAAAGCTACTTTAAATTCCCATTTTTTCAAAAAAGCTCTCAGAGCTTATACCGTTCGGTCTGTTATATCTGCCGAGCCCGAAAAGCCAATCGGGTTCGGCTTTTTTTATTATGTTAACCCGCTCCTCACAGGTAAATGCCATTTTTATACCATATTTTTTAAGTATTTCTGCACTTTCGGAGCTGAAACTGCCGAAAGGATAGGCAATAGCCACCGGGGTTTTGCCTGTATTTTTTATCATCGCCTCTTTCATTTTTGACGCATCTGCACCTAAAAATTCAGCATACTGTTCTATTGTTTCACTTTTTTTCTTTTTAGCTCCCGAACGGCTACCCGTGTTTTTATGCAAGTCAAATGAGTGGCTTTGGATATCAATAACATTCCCTTCGCACATCTCTTTTATTTCCGACCAATTCAGGTTAGAATAATTAAGATTATGGTCGTCAATTTCCGTATAGTGATCGGCGAGCGCACCCACCACAAAGCCGACAGCCGTAAAGCCGTATTTTTGGAGAAGCGGCAGAGCGTATTCATAAAGCGTTTCGCATCCGTCATCAAAAGTAATCATAACCGCTTTTTCGGGTATATTTCCTTTACCCTGAGAAAAATCAAGAAGCTGATTGACCGTTACGGTTTTATATCCTTTTTCACTCAGGTATTTCAAATCCTTTTCAAATTGGTCAAGCATAAGCACATATCTGCCTGCGCGTGCTTCGGATTTTGTGATCTGATGATACATCACCACCGGAAGAGCTGCTTCATCCTGCCGCAGTGATGTATCACCTATGCTCACCGCAGAGGCAGACACAACCAAAATCGTGGCGAGAACTACAATTATAATTACAGGATAAACTCTTCCGGCTCTTATAATCACGCAACACACCCTCTTTTACAAGTTAGCATTATACTTTGCTACTAATTCTATTCAGATTTTTCCCTTGTTAGAATTGACGGATTTTTTTCACAATTTTAGTCGGTTATCACGCTTATGCCGAATATTCACAATATTTGTATAATAGTCTTGCAATTTGTAAATTTTTAAATTATAGTAATATCGGGTTTAGGGAAATATTTAAAAATCGGAGGATAAAAATGAGCGTTTTTAATATTATTACCCTGTTAGGCGGACTTGCGCTTTTTCTTTTCGGAATGAGCGTTATGTCAAACGCACTTGAAAAGACAGCCGGCGGAAAGCTTGAAAAAATCCTGCAAAAAATGACGGACAAGCCTATAAAAGCGCTTTTGCTCGGAGCCGCCATAACGGCAACCATTCAGTCATCCTCGGCTGTAACGGTTATGCTTGTTGGTCTCGTAAACTCAGGCATTATGCAGCTCGGGCAGTCCGTAGGCGTGATTATGGGTTCAAACATCGGAACAACAATAACCGCTTGGATTTTAAGCCTTGCCGGAATTGAAAGCGACAATTTCTTTGTCAGCCTGCTCAAACCGTCATCATTTTCTCCGATAATCGCTTTTATCGGAATAATTATGATGATGACTTCAAAAAAGACCCGTTCCAAGGATATCGGCAGCATTTGTATGGGCTTTGCCGTTCTGATGTTCGGCATGGAGCTTATGAGCGATTCAATGGCTCCTCTTGCCGAGATGAAAGAATTCAGAAATATAATGGTTATGTTTAATAACCCCCTGCTAGGACTTATTGTGGGCATAATTATGACTGCCGTTATTCAAAGTTCATCTGCAACCGTAGGTATTTTGCAGGCGCTTTCTCTCACGGGAGGGCTTTCATACGGAATGGCAATTCCGCTTATTATGGGTCAAAACATCGGAACATGTGTAACATCTCTTATTTCCAGCGTAGGCGTCAGCAAAAATGCAAAGCGCGTTGCCGTAATTCACATATATTTTAATCTTATCGGAACTGCATTGCTTTTATCTCTGTTCTACGGATTTAATGCGTTTTTGGATTTCGCGTTTGTTAAAGAAGCGATTGCGCCTGCCGGAATAGCCGTTGTTCACAGTATATTCAATGTAGCAACAACGATAATTCTGTTTCCTTTCGGCAAACAGCTTGAAAAACTGGCTGTCAAGACCGTTAAAGACAAAGAAGCTGAAAACAAAAATGAATTTCTTGATGACAGACTTCTTAATTCTCCCTCGCTTGCAATATCCGAGTGCAGAAATTACACGGTCAAAATGGCGCAACTTGCAAAAGAATCGCTTCTTGATTCAATTACAATAATAGGCAATTACAACAGTAAAATCGCCGATAAAATAGTTGAACACGAACAGGCGCTTGACGATTATGAAGATAAGCTCGGAACTTTCCTCGTTAAAATTTCAAGCAGAGAGCTGACAAAGGAAGACAGCAACACGGTTTCTACCCTGCTTCATTGCATAGGTGATTTTGAAAGAATAGGCGACCACGCTTTAAATATGGTAAAAACCGCGAAAGAAATCAGCGACAAGAACATTTCATTTTCCTCCGAGGCAAACGAGGAAATTCTTGTAGCCACGGAAGCAATAAATCAAATTCTTGATATCACGGTAAAAGCTTTTGAAAATAACGACGCAGAGCTTGCTCTTGATGTTGAACCGCTTGAGCAGGTAATCGATACTCTGCTTTCGGAAATCAAAAGCAGGCATATTTCACGCCTTACCGGAGGAAACTGCACCATTGAGCTCGGCTTTGTTCTCTCCGATTTGCTGACGAATTACGAAAGAGTGTCCGACCACTGCTCAAACATTGCCGTTTCACTCATACAAATCAGCCACTCCGTATTTGATACTCACGAATATCTTAACGATTACAAAACATCCGGCGGAGAAAGATTTACAACCGCTTTTGAAAACTATAAGAAGCAATATATTTTACCTTAAAGGATGGGTTAACAAAATGAAAAAAGTAATTTCATTATCGGCAGTTATTCTTATTACTGCCGCTATGTTTGCATTTGCAGCGTGTTCCGACAGTCAAGGCAAAGAAGAACCTTTAACAACAGCAACACAAGCCGTCGAACCTACTGTAATCGGAAGCGGTGAAAAACAGTTTGAATTTGAAGCTGTTGACGCTGATGGCAATTACGCCGTGTTTACGGTTTACACAGACGAAGAAACTGTAGGCGATGCGCTTGAAAAGCTCGGAATTATCAGCGGAGAAGAGGGCGATTACGGACTTTATGTTAAGACGGTTAACGGAATAACAGCCGATTACGATGCCGACGGAACATATTGGGCTTTCTATTCCGAGGACGAATATTCGCAAACGGGAGTTGACAAAACCCCGATAACCAACGGCGCTCATTATGCTTTTAAAATTGAAAAATAACAAAATCCCGAAGTTTGCCTTATCAGCACACTTCGGGATTTTGTCGGTAAATTATTTATTCATCATGCAGGCGGCGCAGGCTGACGAATTGCAGGAGCCGGAGCATCCCGTTTCTTCGTTTTCCTTAGCAACGGCAAGCATAAGACGAATTCTGTTTTCCTGATTGACCTTGGTTGCACCGGGGTCATAATCAATGGGAACGATATTTGACTGCGGATACATCTCTTTAAGCTTTCTTATCATGCCCTTGCCGACAATATGGTTCGGCAGGCATCCGAAAGGCTGAGCGCAGACTATGTTGCCGTAACCGCTTTCAATAAGCTCCATCATTTCTGCTGTCAGCAACCAGCCCTCGCCCATTTTACAGCCTGGTCCGATAATCTTGGTGCACACCTCTTTAATGTGTGCATACGGTGCGGGAACTGTGAAATCACCGTAAGCTGCGGCGGCATCGTTGAGATTTTTTTCAAGCTTTGAAAGATACCACATTGCAAATCTCATTGCCGCTTTTTTGAAAGGATTTCCGCCGTAAAGCTTTATATCCTCAAGGCGGTTATCGACTTTAAAATTGATAAAGCCCAGAAGTCCGGGAACCATAACCTCGCAATCCTGACCGAAAAGAAACTCTTCAAGATGATTATTTGCAAGCGGTGAATACTTAACATATATTTCACCGACAACCCCAACCTTTGTTTTTTCCCTTTTTTCAACGGGAATTTCGGCAAAGGTTTTTGTTATTTTCGGCAAAGTCTTTTTGATTTCAAAGAAGGAATAGCCCTTTCCTTTCTGCATTTCGGCACTCAAATCGTCAATCCACTTCTGAGTCAGTCTCTCCGCATCGCCCTTATTCTTTTCGTAAGGCTCAACCTGATTTTTAAGAAGCATTATCAAATCGCCGTATATAACCGCTGAGAGCATTTTTAAAGCCATTGAAATACGAATTTTAAATCCGCTGTTTTTTTCAAGGCCTGAAAGATTGAGCGAAATAACGGGAACCTGAGGATAGCCTGCTTTTTTAAGAGCCTTTCTGAGCAAATGAATGTAGTTTGAAGCACGGCAGCCGCCGCCCGACTGTGTTATCATCAGCGCAGTTTTATCGGGATCATATTTACCCGTATTGAGGGCGTCAATAAGCTGACCGATAACAAGCAATGCGGGATAGCAGGTATCGTTATGAACATATTTCAGACCTTCATCAATAACCGCCCTGCCGTCATTTTTCAGAAGCTCGGTTTTATAGCCGTACTGACCGAAAATATTAATAAGCAGATTAAAATGAATTTCAAGCATATTCGGAGCAAGAATTGTGTAATCCATCATATCCTTGGTAAATTCAACTCTGTCTGTATCCTGATTTTTCTTCATTTTTAAACCTCCTTATCTGCCTGTTGCGGCAAAGAGACTTCTGAGCCTGATTTTTACCGCGCCGGGGTTTGATATTTCGTCTATTTTAATTTGTGTGTATATCTTGCCTTCTCTTTCAAGAATTGTTCTCATCTCGTCGGTTGTAATTGCGTCAACACCGCAGCCGAATGAAACAAGCTGAACGATATTGAGATCCTTGTCATTCTGCTCCGCAACATATTTGGCGGCGGCATAAAGCCTTGAATGATAAGTCCACTGATTGAGAACCGTTGTCGGGAATTTGCTCACAAGCGGGCTTACGCTGTCCTCGGTTATAACGGTCGCTCCGCACTCGCAGATGAGCTTGTCAATACCGTGGTTAATCTCGCCGTCAAGGTGATAAGGTCTGCCGCACAAAACTATTACGGGCTTATCATTTGCCTTGGCTTCTTTTAAATACTCCATACCCGTTTTATGGATTTTATTCATAAACGAATGATATTCGGCATAAGCCTTGTCAGTTGCCTCTTTAACCTCTTTAAGACTTATTCCGTCAAATTTTGCACTCAAAATGCCGTGAATTTTTTTGACAAAATCCTTCGGTCTGTGAAGCCCGACATAGTCGCTCATAAAATTGATGTTTTTGAGCTCGCTGACATTGGAGCGGATAACCTCGGGATAATATGCAACAACGGGACAATTATAATGGTTATCGCCTAAATCCTCGTCAAGGTTATATGACATACAGGGATAGAATATATTTTTGACGCCCTGAGAGAGCAACGCTTCTATATGACCGTGAAGCAGCTTTGCAGGGTAACAAACCGTATCCGACGGAATGGTGTGCTGACCCGAAACATAAAGCTCTCTTGAGGATTTCGGAGAAAGCGCAATTCCGAAGCCGAGCGAAGTGAAGAAGGTATGCCAAAACGGAAGAAGCTCAAACATATTAAGACCCATCGGCAATCCGATAGTCGGTCTGCTGCCCGAAACGGGTTTATATTCATCCAAAAGCTTGCGCTTATATTCAAACATATTTGCGCCCTCGTCGGCATTTGTCTTTGCAACAGGCTTGCTGCATCTGTTGCCGCCGATGAAGCTTCTGCCAGAGCTGAAAGTATTAACCGTCAGGCGGCAGTTATTGCTGCATTTGCCGCAGGTGACCGCCTTAACCTTATGTTCAAAGCTTTCAAGCTCCTTTGCAGAAATCAAAGTGCTCTTTTCGCCTGCCCTTTCCATTGCATAAAGCGCCGCGCCGTAAGCTCCCATCAAGCCCGAGATATTAGGTCTGACAACATCTCTGCCGATTTCCTGCTCAAATGCACGCAGAACGGCATCATTAAGGAATGTTCCGCCCTGAACGACTATGTTTTTGCCGAGCTCATCGGCACTTGACGCTCTGATAACCTTATACAGTGCGTTCTTGACAACGCTGATCGAAAGACCTGCGGAGATGTTTTCAATCGAAGCTCCGTCCTTCTGCGCCTGTTTAACGGAGGAATTCATAAACACGGTACATCGCGAGCCGAGGTCAACGGGTCTGTCGGCAAAAAGACCGAGCTTTGAAAATTCCGCAATATCATATCCCCAAGCGGCGGCAAAGGTCTGGAGGAAAGAGCCGCAGCCCGATGAACAGGCTTCATTTAGGAAGATATTGTCGATTGCATTGTTTCTGATTTTAAAACACTTTATATCCTGACCGCCGATATCAATGATGAAATCAACATCCGGCTTGAATTTCTTAGCGGCAGTAAAGTGTGCTACGGTTTCAACAATGCCTATGTCAACCGCAAAAGCGTTTTTGATTATGTCCTCGCCGTAACCCGTAACCGCGCTTGAAGCCACAACCGCATCGGGGAATTCTTTATAAAAATCAATAAGAAACTGCTTTATAAGTGAAACGGGATCGCCGTTATTCGACATATAGCGGCTGCTGACAATTCTGCCGTCGGAATTAATAACCGCGGCTTTAACCGTTGTTGAGCCTGCGTCAATGCCTATATAAACCTTTTCGCCCTTTTCGAGCTTGCAGTTATCCTCAACGGAATCCTTTGCATGGCGTTCCGAAAACTCCTCGTATTCTTTCTGCGAAGCAAAAAGAGGATTAGCGCCGAGATATTCACCGCTTTCCTTTGCGTTTCTGATTTTTTCGGTAACTTCTTTCATATCAAGCTCAATTCCGCTTGAAGAAAAAGCCGCGCCGAGAGCTACAAAATAAAGTCCGTTTTCGGGGCAGACGCCTTTTGTGTTAAGCCCCTTATCAAATGCGGCTCTAAGCTCCGAAAGGAAATAAAGAGGACCGCCGAGATAAACAACATTTCCCTCTATTCGTCTTCCCTGTGAAAGACCCGCTACCGTCTGATTTACAACGGCGGTAAAAATACTTGCGGCGATATCATTTTTTCTCGCTCCCTGATTAAGAAGCGGCTGAATATCCGATTTTGCAAAAACACCGCACCTTGAAGCGATTGAATAAATCTTTTCATGGCTTTTTGCAAGCTCGTTCATTTCGGTAGGAGTTACGCCGAGCAAAGACGCCATTTGGTCGATAAACGCGCCTGTTCCGCCTGCACACGAGCCGTTCATTCTTACTTCAACACCGTTTGTAAAGAAAAGAATTTTTGCATCCTCGCCGCCAAGCTCAATAACGGTGTCAGTTCCCGGCAGAAGCCTTGAAACGCTAACCCTTGTTGCGTAAACCTCCTGAATAAAGTCAAGCCCCAAAGCCTGAGCAAATCCCATTCCCGCAGAGCCTGATACTGTCAAAGAAGCTCTTGAAAACTCAGGATTTTGCTCTATTATATCAGAAAGCATCTTTGCACTTTTTTCTGCGATTTTTGAATAATGGCGCTCGTATGCTTTATATACAATTCTGTTGTCATCGTCAACCGCAACGCATTTCAGCGTTGTTGAGCCGACATCCATACCTATTCTCATTTTTATCCGTTCTCCTTTGATTAAGCGTTTATGAGGTTTTCCTTATTCTCGTTGAGGTTTTCGAGCATCAGGCGCTCAACCTCGCGAAAAAGCTTCTCATTAGCTTCCTCCACAGACATATTGTCTGCTTTAAAGGGCTCGCCGTAACGAATCGTCAGATTTTTGCTTCTGAATTTATAATCGCCCGTAAGACCGAAAGGAACAATATAAGCTCCCGTCTTTTTTGCCATTGCAACGGCTCCCGTTTTGAAATTCAGAAGAAATTTGTCGGTCTTGTTTCTTGTTCCCTCGGGGAAAATTCCTATTGCTCCGCCTTTTTTGAGAACTTTAAGAGCGGACATTGCGCTTGAAAAGTCTCTTTTTGAGCGGTCAACGGGAATACAGCCGACAAATCGGAAAAGCGGAGCAAGTTTGCCTTCAAAATACTCTTTCTTTGCCATATAGTGAATGACTCTTTTTGTTGCCATTATCGTAAGGCACTGGTCATAGACATGCTTGTGATTGCCCGCGATAACTATTGCCGAATCTTTAGGAATTTTTTCGGCCCCTATAATCCTGGGCGAATAATAAAGCTTAAATGCAACGCGCATAAACGGCGTCAAAAATTTGTATCCGAACTCTCTGTCTTCAGGCTTTTTCATTTTTATCTCCTCCGTTTTCAAGTCCGCCGATAACGGCGTTCATCAAATTATTGTTGGCATCCTCAAGATTTCCCGAAACCTCGATAGGCTCAAAAAATCTGATTTTAACGCTTCTTTCAAATGGTTTGTAAGCTCCTGTAATTGCAAAGGGAACGATCTTGGAATTCGTTTCCTGAGCCATTTTTACCGCTCCGAATTTAAAAGGCATAATAATGTCATCGGTGCGGTTAATAGTCCCCTCGGGAAAAATCCCTATTACTTTTTCATCATTGAGCACTTCCTCTGCTTTTTTAAGAGCAGCTTTATCCTTTGTGCGGCGGTTAACGGGAATTATGCCGAGAGCCTTAAAAATGTGCTTTTGAGGACCTTTCATAAGCTCGTCCTTGGCAAGGAAGTGAACGCACCTATTTGTTGCGCTGGCAACTATCAGGCAATCAAATAGATGTGTGTGGTTGCCTGCAAGCACTATTCTTCCGCTCTCGGGAATGTTTTTTTTGCCGACAATAGTCGGCTTGTAAATTGCCTTAAAGCAGGCGGCAAGCGGTCGCCTGACAACTTTGTAAAATGTTGGTTCTTTCATCTTTTATCCTCCATTATTCTGACTAAAAAAGCCTCCGTAATAAAATAAAAAAAGCGAGGCAAAAAGCCTCGCTCAAAATGCTGTTGAATTTTTACGCGTTGTCTGCCGTCTTTTCTTTTTTGACTGCGATGATGCGGAATTTTCCTGATTTGATTTTCTTCATTGTGCTGTAACGGGCGCAGTTTTTGATGATTTGCTGTTTTGCCGATTCATCGATATCCACGCAGTTCATTACCCTTTTGTATTCACTGATACAGTTATTAGGTTTCATGCAAATCATTTCCTTTCAAGCTCGGCTTTGAGCAATTTTCTTCCGTATTGGAGCCGCTTTCTGACGGCAACAGGCGACACATTGGTTATTTCCGCAATTTCATTTGCTTTATAACCCTCAATATAATATAAGTCAAGCACAATTTTATATTTTGACGGCAGATGCATAATCAACTCAAAAATATCACGGTCATTATCGCTGACGCCTATGCTCCTGAGCTCGTCAAGGTTTTCGGCGGCATGGCGGCTGTTAAACCGACTCATATTTTTGCTGATATTGGTAGCAACCTTAATAAGCCATGCTTTCTCATGCTCGGAATCCCTGAAAAGAGGAGCTTTAAGCATATAGCGCAAAAATGTCTCTTGCAAAGCGTCCTCGGCGTCTGCCTTGTTTTGCAAAATACTGTAACAAATCCTGAAAAGCATTTGACTGTATTTTTCAACGGCGTATTCGATATGGCGCAGCTCATCGTTATATTGAGCCGTTACCGCACACACACGCAACCCACCTTTCAAAGACGCCTTAACATCTTTATAATAATAACACACCCATCGGGTGCAAAATGTGATATTTATTTTATGAACAATTTGTAAACTTATTCGCATCTATGCAATTTAACAAATTACTCATTAAAAGTTAAATATATTTTACCACAATCATCCGAAACAAACAAGAGTATAATGCAAAATTAATCAAATTTCGTGCAATGCAAGTTGAATAGTTAACAAATCTGTGCTATAATAAGTAGTATGAAAAAGATGAATAATACAGAAATTCTTAACCGTATCAAGGGCGGACTCATCGTTTCCTGCCAAGCCCTGTCAACAGAGCCGTTACATGACAGCTATATTATGAGCAAAATGGCTTATGCCGCGTCCCTCGGCGGCGCCGTAGGGATAAGGGCAAATACCGTTGTTGACATTCAGGCTATAAGGGAAAGAGTCGATTTGCCCATAATCGGAATCATCAAAGAAGAATATTCCGACAGCGAGGTTTACATAACCCCTACCCCCAGAGAGGTTGACGCTCTTGCAGAAATCGGCTGTGAAATAATTGCCGTTGACGCAACCGCAAGACCGCGCCCCGGCGGCGTTTCATTTGAAGAATTTTTCAGAGATATCCGTGCAAAATATCCAAATCAACTGTTTATGGCTGACACAAGCTGCTTTGAAGAGGGCAAGCTTGCGCTTAGCCTCGGAATTGATTTACTCGGCACAACTATGAGCGGCTATACGCCTTATACAAAAGGCACTCCCCTGCCCGATTTCACTCTGATGCGCCGCTATAAAGACGAGCTTGGCGCAACGGTTATTGCCGAGGGCGGAATCTGGACTCCCGAGCAGCTTGTTGAAGCTTTTGCAAGCGGCGCCCATGCCGCGGTAGTCGGCACGGCTATAACAAGGCCTATGGATATAACCAAGCGTTTCGTAAAAGCTTTGGAGGAAAGCAGATGAGAATTCTTGCCTTTGATATAGGCGGCACGGAAATCAAATACGCTCTGTGCGATGAAGGCTTCACTTTGAGCGATAAAAAATCTGTCCCATCAAACGCCGACGAAGGCGGCAAAAGGATAATTGAGCGCGTTGTTGAGATTATCAATGGTTTTGAAGGCGTTGACAGAATCGGCATCTCAACGGCGGGTCAGGTCAACGGCGAAAACGGCACAATCATTTATGCGACCGACAGCATTCCCTGCTATACCGGAACGCGCGTTAAAGAAATTATTGAGCAAAAAACAGGAATTCCGACCGCAGTTGAAAACGATGTAAACTGTGCGGCGGTGGGAGAAGCGGTTTTCGGAGCGGCAAAAGGATATTCCGATTTTATCTGCCTGACCTTCGGCACGGGAATAGGCGGCGCAATCTATATCGGAAACAAGCTTTTTACAGGTTCGTCATGCTCTGCGGGAGAATTCGGGCACATAATAACTCATGCCGGCGGCAGAGATTGCACCTGCGGCGGAAACGGTTGCTATGAAGCTTATGCTTCCGCCGGAGCACTCATAAAAACAGTCAGCAATTATCTCGGCAAGCCCGTAAACGGCAAAGAGGTTTTTGAAAATTCCGGCAATCCTGCCGTAAAGCAGCTCATTGACGAATGGATTGACGAAGTTGTTATCGGTCTTAAAGGGCTTGTATACATTTTCAACCCGCCGCTGATTGTTCTCGGCGGAGGAATAATGAATGAACGCTGTATTATTAATGAAATAAACAAAAAACTGCAAGACACCTTAATGAAAAGCTTCAGAAGCGTCAGAGTTGTGGGTGCAAAGGCAGGCAATGACGCCGCAAAGCTCGGCGCAGCATATCTTGCGGCAAATATTTAATATAAAGGTTCGGTTTATAAGGTGACACTATGAGAAACTTTGAAAAATCAAAGAAACTTGACAATGTTTGTTACGATATCAGAGGCCCTGTTATGGACGAAGCAAACCGAATGGAAGCAAACGGGATTGACATTCTGAAGCTCAACATCGGCAATCCCGCTCCTTTTGGGCTAATGGCTCCCGACGAGGTTGTTGTTGATATGATATACAATCTGCGTTCCACCGAAGGATATTCGGATTCCAAAGGTCTTTTTTCAGCCAGAAAAGCCATAATGCAGTATTGCCAGCTTAAAAATATTCCAAATGTGGGCATAGACGATATTTACACGGGCAACGGAGTAAGCGAGCTTATCACGATGTCAATGCAGGGTCTGCTCAACACGGGAGATGAAATTCTCGTGCCAATGCCCGATTATCCGCTCTGGACTGCGTCCGTCACTCTTGCGGGCGGAACTGCAGTTCATTATCAATGCGATGAAAAAGCGGATTGGAACCCCGATATTGACGATATAAAAAAGAAAATCACGCCCAACACCAAAGGAATTGTTGTTATCAATCCAAACAATCCTACGGGCGCTCTTTATCCAAAAGAAGTTCTTGAACAAATTGTTCAGGTTGCACGCGAAAACGGACTTATACTTTTTGCCGATGAAATATATGACCGTCTGCTTCTTGACGGCGCAGAGCACACGGCTCTTGCCTCGCTCGCGCCTGATTTGCTGACAGTCAGCTTTAACGGACTTTCAAAATCACACAAAGTTGCAGGCTATCGCTGCGGCTGGATGTGCCTTGCGGGTGACAAATCCCACGCAAAAGGCTATATCGAAGGACTTAATTTGCTTTCGTCAATGCGCCTTTGCTCTAATGTTCCCGGGCAGAGCATTATTCAAACGGCTCTCGGCGGAACGCAGTCCGGAGACAGTCTGCTTGCCCCCGGCGGCAGAATTTATGAGCAGAGAAATTATATTTACGACGCTTTGAATTCAATTCCCGGTGTTTCGGCCGTTAAACCCAAAGCCGCCTTTTATATTTTCCCGAAGCTCGACACAAAGAAATTCAACATCACGGACGATGAGAAATTCTCTCTTGAATTGCTGAAAGAAAAGAAAATTCTTGTCACCTGCGGTACGGGATTCCATTGGAACAAACCCGATCATTTCAGAATAGTATATTTACCCGATATAAAAACACTTGAAACGGCAACAAAAAAACTTGCGGATTTTCTTGACGGATATAAGCAATAAGCCAATAAACGATATGCGGATTTCTTCGGAAATCCGCTTTTTTATTACAAATCAGAACATTTCATTGCAAATTATCCTTAAAAACTGCAAATTATCCTAATTATATTTACATTTTATTAAAAAATGTGTATAATTGATATCCGTTGTGAAATATCAGCCGATATATTTATCGCCTATTTTCATAACCGGTTACAGGTGATGTGAGTAAAAATTGAGAAAGATTATATTTGCGGGTGTTGAAATGAAAATACTTATTTGCGATGATGAAGCGTTAATTATCGAACAGATTAAAAATCTGATAATCAATAATTTCCCCGACTTTGAAATAACTTCAATCCAAAGCTCATCTGAGCTTACAAAGCTTTTTACGGCTGATGAATGTCCTGACTTTGACATAGTTTTTATGGATATTGTTTTAAAGGATGAAAACGGGATTGATATTGGTGTTCTTATAAGCAAAACAATGCCCGATTCCAAGATTATTTTTATTTCGGGATTTCATGATAAGTGTTCAGACATTTTCTTTTCGATAAAGCCGTACGCTTTTCTTGAAAAGCCCATTAATCCTTATAAGCTGATAAGGCACATAGAAAACATAAAAGATGAAAGCTCTGCGGGAAACCCGCTTTTTTATTTTAAGAAAAACAGAAAATCAATATCAGTAAGATTCGATGATATTTTTTATATTGAAAGCCAACGGAATTCTGTTATTTTTCATCTTGCTGACAACGAATTTTCACTTAACAGAAGGCTTGATGAGATTGAAAAAGAGTTTCCTGAAAGCTTCATAAGATGCCACAAAAGCTATCTTGTAAATTCAAAATATGTCAGCAAGATTAACGCTGACACTCTTATACTCATAAACGGTGTTGAAATAAAAGTCAGCCGCTCACGGAAAGAAGAAACCGATATTAAGTTTTTCAAATTTAAGGGCGGGATGATATAATGACAGCATACTACATATCCAATGCTATTCTATGTGCAGGCTTGGTTCTTTTTTTATCTGTAAATCTAACGCCAAAGCTTAATCCCGTCTTAACATATTTTATTATTTTTGTTCCTTTTACATTTTTGGCGCTGTCTCAAAATCTTCTTTCTTTTGTTAACCCTTATTTGCTTGTTTTGGGTTCATATGTCGTTTATTTTTGCGGTGATTTGTTTCTTTTTAAGGATTCCGTCAAATCCAAGCTAATCATTTTCACTTTATCTTTGTCCCCTTATTTCGCTGTTATTGCTCTGCTTATAATTTTCAGGCTTTTGGGGATGGAGATAATTGATAAGATTTATATGTACCCTGTTGCTACGGTAATAGTAAATACTATACCTTGCATTCTTCTTATTTTTTTGACTATGTTTATAAAAAAGAGAAAAACCCGCGTATCTGTTTCTTTAAACCAGGTTCTTCCCTTCGTTATTGTTCCGACAAGTCAGATTGTATTATTAATAGCCACATGGATGCTTTTCAACAAAGAATATTATATTAAATCAAAAGGCTCATCACCCGAGCCCACCCTAACATCGTTTAAAACTGTAGCAATAATTATCATTTCAGCGATAGTTCTTTGCATTATTGCAGATTTTATTCTGTTTATCCTCATAAAACGGGTTTCTCAAAACAATGCCATGCGTGAAGAACTGCGGTTTATGGAATACAAAAATCAGACAAACCTTGATTACTACCGTACAATCGAGAAAAACGCCTTTGAAACAAGAAAAATAAGGCATGATTTGAATAACATTTTGCAGGTTATTTACGGTCTTGAAGAAAGCGGAGCTCCTGACGGCGAAGCAATTTCTTCAATAATTGCCGACCAGCTAAAAAACAGCATTGACAGCATTAAAATTGAAAAGTTTTCTGAAAATATGCTTGTCAATGCCATTGCCGCAAACAAAGGGGAAATATGCCGGGAAAAGAAGATAGATTTTGATTTTGATCTGCGTGTTCCCGAAAAAACAAACATTAAAGAAATAGACCTTTGCAAGGCGTTTGTTAACATAATCGACAATGCGATAAATGCTGTTTCTGAGCTTGCCGAGAGTGAAAGAAAAATAGAAATTTCAAGCTTTGTTGACGGGGATTATCTATATATCAAATCTATTAATCCGTCACCTGCTTCAAACACAAAGACCGAACCGTGCGAGGGTCACGGGCTCGGTCAAAAGATACTTACCGATATAGCTGAAAACTACTGCGGCAAATTTATCACAACCAATGAAAACGGAATTTATACAGCTTTGCTGACTGTTAAAACTTAAAATTGGAGACTTTTATGATGGAAATCGTCTATTACCTTTGCAACACATTTTTTTGCTTAATTCAGACTTTGTTTCTTTGTATAAATCTTAAACCAAAATATAATTCAATTTTAACATTCTTATTAATATTTGTTCCGTTTACAACTGTGGCAATATCACAAAATATCTTATCCGCCGTCAGCCCTGTTTTTCTGTGTGCCGTGGCTTGGATAATTTTTTTCTTAAGTGCTGTCTTTTTATTCAAAGATTCTCTGAGGATGAGAATACTTATCCCTATTCTATCCTGCCTTGCAAGCTATATTACAACAATAATAATCCTAAATTGTCAAAGTGAAGTTCGGATTTTTGAAGTAAAAAGAGCAAGATACCAC
>JBJEQB010000059.1:0-28142 GCA_051881535.1 Acutalibacteraceae bacterium
CACGGTGGTGTGAGAGGTCGGCTACTCATCTAATGGGTAGCCTCCTACTCGATTTGAAATGATTAATCAAAAAATGACTTGCTTGCGTCTATCAGCTTTCCGAGGCGGTCGGAAACCTCATCGGGGTTGCCCTTAATTTCTCCGTTAAGCCAGCCGACGGCAACGGATTTTGCGCCGGAAGCAATATAGGTCAGATAAATATCTGCGTCTTCCTTTGTGCATTTTCCGCTTTCAACCAAAGAGGAGACAAGCTTTTCATAATAAATATTGACAAGCCGCCAGATAAAATTATTGATGATGTTTGACTGAACGAGCATACGGTAATATTCCATATCGCGGCTCAGATATTCAAATATAAGCTTTATAAAAGTTTTAGTGTCATTTGAAATATTTTCAAATCCGAAATTGTCAACGAAATTAATGAGATTCTGAAGCTCCTCACATTCAATCTGCTCAATAACGCCGTTGACATCAGCATAATGTGCATAAAAAGTGCCTCTGCTGATATCGGCTTCTCTGATAATATCGGAAACAGTGATTTTTGAGATATCTTTCTCGTGGATAAGCTTTGCAAGAGCTTTTTTAATTAAATTTTTGGAACGGATAGAGCTTCTGTATTCTGCCTTAGGCACCCCAAAACACCTCATCTTTTTTCAAAAGTAGTATATATCTTTACATATTTTTGAAAAAAAGTCAACCGATTAAATGTTAAATTTATTAAAACTTTGTAACATATCTGCAAGTAAAAAAATCTTAATATAAATTTTGTCTGAATTTATCTGAAAAAGGAGCGAAAACAATGAAACTGGTTAATCAGACCGATGCTTTGTCCCTGCGTTTCGGAGACGAGGCGGCTGTCCGTATTCTGTGCGAGAGCGGCTTTGACGGAATTGACTATTCTATGTTCCGAATGAAAAACAACAGCGACGATATTCTTAATTCCGACGGATACAAAGAATATGTGCTTGAACTCAGGCGCATTGCGGATTGCTACGGAGTAACCTTTGAGCAGGCTCATGCTCCGTTTCCCTCAGCGATTGACGGAAATGAAGATTATAATGCGGATATGTTTGAAAAACTGAAAAGAGCGATTGAGATTTCCGGAATTCTCGGCTCGGAAATCTGCGTTGTGCATCCTGCAATATATGCCGAAAATCAGTTTGAAAAAAATATGGAGCTTTACCGCGCTCTTGAGCCCACCGCCGATGCGTGCGGAGTTAAGATTGCGCTTGAAAATATGTGGATTGTTAAAAACATTGACGGAGTTAATAAAATCTGCCGTGTTGTATGCAGCGACGCCGCCGATTTTAACCGCTATGTTGACGCTCTCGGCAGCAAGAATTTCACCGCCTGCCTTGATTTGGGTCATTGCGGGCTTGTGGGCGAAGACGCCGCCGATATGATAAGAGCCATGGGAAGCGAAAGAATAGGCGCTCTGCATATTCACGATAACGATTTTCTGCACGACAGCCACACCTTGCCATACACAATGAAAATGGATTGGAATTCAATCCTGACGGCTCTCGGAGAAATCGGTTATAAGGGCAATTTTACATATGAGGCGGATCATTTCCTTAACGGCTTCCCCGATGAGCTGATTGGCGCCTGCGAAAGATTTATGCATGATGTCGGCAGGTCAATGATGAAAAAAACAGAAAAAAGCAGGTTAAATAAATGATAAATTTTATTTGCCCCGTATGCCTGCGCGAGCTTACCGATACGGGCGCCGCATATCTCTGCGGTGCGGGTCACAGCTTTGACAAATCCAGGTTTGGCTATGTTAATCTGCTTCAATCGCAGAAATCCTCTGCCAAAAGGCACGGCGATGACAGACTGATGGTCAGAGCAAGGCGTGATTTCCTCGATAAGGGCTATTACGGCTTTCTTCTTGATGAGCTTTGCAAAGTTTGCGAAAAATATTTGTCTGTTTCGGCACGAATACTTGACGCGGGGTGCGGAGAGTGCTATTATTCTTCGGAAATAAAGAGAAGACTTGCAGATAAAAATTTTGAGTTTGCGGGGATAGATATTTCAAAAAACGCGCTTGAATATGCTTCAAAAAGAAAAAGCGGAATTCCTACGGTGGTTGCAAGCCTTTTTTCACTTCCGCTTGCCGACTCCTCCTGTGATGCGGTGCTTAATATTTTTTCACCCGAGGCAGACGGCGAGTTTCTCAGGGTTCTCAAAAACGGAGGAATATTAATCAGGGTTATTCCGCTTGAAAAGCATCTTTTCGGCTTGAAGGCAGAGATTTACGAAAAGCCCTATGAAAATGATGTGCCGCCCGCCGAGTGCGCGGGATTTGAACTGCTCGAAAGCCGCGCTCTCCGCCGCGAAGCCGAGCTTCAATCAAACGAGGACATAGTAAATCTTTTCAAAATGACTCCGTATTATTATAAAACCGGCAAAGAAGACCAGCAGAAAATCGCTTCTCTTTGCAGCCTTAAAACGCAGGTTGAATTTGAGATACGGGTTTATGCGGCAAAAAAATAAGCGTGAGAAAGGAAAATGAAAATGAATAAGCTTCTTGCGCCGACTCCGCCGATGGGTTGGAACAGTTGGGATTGCTACGGAGCGTCCGTCAATGAGGAACAGCTTCTTGCAAACGCCGATTATATGGCAAAATATCTTAAAGAATACGGCTGGGAATACATTGTTTGCGATATTCAATGGTCAGAGCCAACGGCGGACAGCTTTGATTATCATAAATTTGCTCCGCTTTGCATGGACGAATATTCCCGCCTTATTCCCGCTCCCGAGAGATTTCCCTCGTCGGCGGGCGGAAAGGGCTTTAAGCCGATTGCCGATTACATTCATTCTCTCGGACTTAAATTCGGAATTCACATTATGAGAGGAATTCCGAGGCAGGCGGTTCATTCGTGTGCAAAAATCAAGTGCGATGGAGTCAGCGCGCGGGATATCGCTCAAACATTTTCGGTTTGCTCGTGGAACACGGATATGTACGGTGTTGACCCGAGAGCGCACGGCGCAAAGGAATATTACGAGTCTCTTTTTGAACTCTATGCTTCATGGGGCGTTGATTACATAAAATGCGACGATATCGCAAACACCGAGTTTCGTCCCGATAAGCCCTATTCGGCAAAAGAAGAAATAGAGCTGCTTCGCGGCGCGCTTGACCGTTGCGGCAGGCCGATGGTGCTCAGCCTTTCGCCCGGCCCCGCTCCCGTTGAAGAGCATGAGCATCTTGCCGCCAATGCCGAATTATGGCGAATGACAGGCGATTTCTGGGATAGCTGGGATAAGCTTCACGATATGTTTTCACGCTGCTTTGCGTGGCAGGAATATGTTCAGCCCGGCGCATGGCCCGATTGCGATATGCTGCCGATAGGCAGGCTTGCCGTGTGCGGCAAAACCTCTTGGAACAAAGCGCGTTACACAAACTTTACTCACGATGAGCAGATAACCATGCTCACCCTCTGGTCGATATTCCGCTCGCCGTTGATGATAGGCGCCGAAATGCGTGATAATGATGAATTTACGCTTTCCCTGCTGACAAACAGGGAGCTTATCGATATGCTTAAAAATTCGCGCGGCGCAAGGCAGCTTCGCAGAAACGAAACCGACGGCAAGGGAGAAATCGTTTGGATATCAAAGGACAAGGACTGCAAATATGCGGCTCTTTTCAATACCGACGATAAGACAAGAGAAATCCCGTTTGATGTAACGGATATTGCGCTCGGCGGCGGAAAATACAAGGTTTGGGATATGTGGGCGCATAAGGAATTTGCCGTAACCGACGGAGAATTTACAGCCGAAACCGCTCCGCACGGAGCAAGGCTTTTTAAAATAACAAGGGATTAATTCCAAATAGAAAGGATTATATATATGGAAAGACAGCCGAATTACCGATTTGCCGGAGAAAAGCCCGACCACATTATGGTGTCGATTTCGGGCGATGCAAAAACCTCAATGACCGTTACATGGCGCTCGTGCCTTGATGTTAAGTCGGGCTACATTGAGTATTATGAAAAGGGCGGAGAAAAGAAAAGGGCGGACGCAGTTGTAAAGCCCTTTAAAAGCGATGTCAACACAAGCAACATCTTCTGGGCAAAGGCAGAAAACTTAAAGCCCGGCACAAGATACTATTATACCTGCGGAAGCGATGAAAACAGAAGCGACGAGTTTTGGTTTGACACCGAGGAAGAAAACCTGACAAAGTTTAAATTTATCGCAATTTCCGACCATCAGAAGGATAACGACCACTATAACCCCGACTATTCCGAGCTTAATAAATTCCTCAAGGATGTTCTTGCGGAGCATCCCGATGTCAAATTCATTCTCACGGCGGGCGATAACACCAACTGCGGTCAGCATGAAATTCAATGGAACGCAATGTTCGAGGGCATGAAGGGCATCATGGAGCATATTCCTTATATGATGTGCTGCGGCAATCACGATAACAGGGGATTTAAGCAGTATTTCCCCACCGAGGTTGACCGTTACTACGCCGAGCCTGCGGAATTCTTTAACACTCAGCTTGAATATTCCTATCCGAAAAACGGTCCCGAGGGCTGGCAGACGGAGAACTATTCCTTCAATTACGGCAACGCCCACTTTGTTGTTTTCGGCGTTAACGAGCCGGAGCTTGTCAATGAATGGGCAATTAAGGATATTGACGAATGCGGCAAGGAGTGGAAGCTCGGCTCATACCATTTCCCGATTTATTACAGCGGTCCCAACCTTTCTAATGACGATGCTTACCCGATGATGCGCGAGTGTATGGAAAAGCTTGATGTTTTGTTTTCGGGTCACGAGCATAACTTTTCAAGAAGCTATCCTATCAGAAATGAGGAGATTTTTGACAGACCGTCGCAGGGAACGGTTCATTATGAGCTCGGCAACGGCCATATGAATCCTCCGGGCACAAAGACTCTCGATAAGGTCTGGCATTGCTCGTTCTATCCGCAGGAGGAGCTTAACTGTATGTATGCGCTCGTTGAGATTGACGGCGACAAAATGACGCTTATTTCAAGGCTCAATGACGGCAGAACGGTTGACGAATGTAGGATTGACAAAGAAAAGGACGAAATAAGACCTTACAGAACAGCCCCGATTTTTAACAGAACAAGGCTTATGTATAAGGGTGTTGACCTTGGGCTCTGCGCCTCGGAAACACCGCCCGTTTGCATTGACGGCGTTTGGTATCTGCCGTTTGCAACGCTGATAAGATTTATCGGCGGCGAGATTTCAAGAGAGCCGGGCAAGGTAACTCTTGAGGTTTACGGCAAAAAGGGAGTGTTCACGGAGGGCAGCAGCCTTGTGCAGACGGATAAGGGCGAGGTTGAACTCGGTGCAAAGGTGTTCAGAGGCAATGCGGGTCAGCTTTATATGCCTGTTGACGGCTCCTGCAAGGTGTTCGGCATGAAATGGGCTTACGCGGCGAGAAATAATTTCATCACCGTTGAATGTTCAAACGAAAGCCACCCCGTTCCTAATCAACCTTGATTTTCACAAAAAAGGTGCTGCCGCACTAAGCGAAGACCAAAAGAAACGAATATAACAGAAAATGGCTTGTATTGGAAAATTAAACCGATACAAGCCATTTTAACATCGTATTTAAAGTTAATATCAATTAATATCAATATTTAATGTTTCTTTTTAGCCGTTTTTTCCGACTTGGAGTATCTTGATACGCCGTCGTCGGAAGAAAACGGCTTCTTCATCTTATTGCGACAACCCCTACTGCTTTTATGCGGCTATCAATGCAAGAAACAGTCCTTTAAGAATAGGCGTCAGGTCAAATGCGGCGGCAGGGATTTCAAAAACGCTGTCATCAACCGTGAACGAAATATTCTCAAAATAGGTGTACTGAACGGATTTGCTCTGTGCGTCCTCAACCTTGAGAATTTTTAGAGCGTCGCCGTCATAATAGAATTTGCTTGTTACCTGCGCTCTGTCGTTGAATTCCTCAACGAAATAGATTTTTCCGTCAACGGTTTCATCGTAGCTCTTGACAAATTGCAAAACACCGAGAGTTATGTTTGTTGTTTCCTCGATAAGCCCCCAGATATCCATTGAAGCAATGGCGGAGTTTTCAATTTTAACATAGAAATACGGGAGAGAGGGGAAGAAGCCGTAGGCGGCGCCGTCTTTGAGAACGGCTCTGGCGTTTATGAAGCCTGCTTTGTATTCATAAGCCGCCTTGTCGCCCTTGATATAAAGTGTGTCGGTTGCTTTGGTCGGAATTGCGCCTAAGAGATTAACATCTCCTGCGGTAAGAGTTACGGAAACCTCTTTTGCCGAATTGAGCTTTGCAAGCAAGGCTTCGGTTTTTGTGGTGTCTGCCGCAAAGGCGTTAAGAGAAAAAACAGAAACAATGAGAATGATTGCGGCAACAGCCGCGCTGAAGAATTTTTTCATGGTGTTTCCTCCTTTTTTATTTTTATGCTTTATTCAAGCAAATAGGATATAACGGAATTTGAAACAAGAAATCCTTGAACGGCCAGGGAGATTGATTTATCGGTGCATTTTGTAAGCCCGTGTTTTTCAAGCTCATTTGCCCGTAAAACTAATTTTTCTGGAACGGCATAGCCGAAACGCTTTTGATAGTTTTCAAAAATCAGCCCCTCGGTCAGCCGCAGAGCAAGCATCACATATTCGTCGGGGTCGCCTCCCGCGCCGTCGGCAACGGGGGGATTGCCTGCAATAAAGCCGTCAATGCTCCGCTCAAAAAAGAAGCGTTTTCCGTCCACAAACGAATGAGCCGCCGCGCCTATGCCGAAATATTCCTCACAGCGCCAATATTTCAGATTGTGGCGGCTTTCAAAGCTGGGCTGAGAAAAGTTTGAGATTTCATATTGCTTAAAGCCGGCCTTTTCAAGCTCGCTGACCGCTGTCAGATAAAGCTCACAGGTTTCGTCCTCATCGGGCAATAAAAGAGAATTTTTGCGCCTGAAAAACGGCGTGCCCTCCTCAATTTTCAAAATATATGCGCTGATATGCTTTGCCCCCGAGCGGCAGCAGAAATCAACGGAGCTTTTCAGGCTTTCAGCCGTCTGATTCGGTATGCCGAGCATAAGGTCAAGCGAAATGTTTTCAATTCCCGCTTTCTTTGCCCGATTTATCGCTCTTTCGGCTTCCGCACAGCCTGCACGCCTGCCGAGAGATTTTCTCTCGCTGTTGTCGGCGCTTTGCAGACCCATTGAAATGCGGTTAACCCCACACTTAGCGATAGCCCCAAAGTCAAAATCAGAATTTTCCGCTCCCGTGTCCGACGGGTTACATTCAAGCGTAACCTCGCAGTCGGGAGTTCGTGTTATATGCGACATAATTTCCGAAATCCTTTCGGAGCCGAGCAATGACGGAGTGCCGCCGCCGAAATAGACGGAATTATATATTCCGCCGTATTCGTCAAGCCTGCCGCAAAGAGCGGCGGTGTAAGAATCAAGCAAATCTCCGCGCGGAATTACGGAGTAAAAATCGCAGTAAGGGCATTTGCCTTTACAGAAAGGAATGTGCAGATAAAGACCGATTGCCTTGTCAGTCATTGTCATCAAGCTTGAGAACCGCCATAAATGCCTCCTGCGGAACTTCAACCGTGCCGAAGCGGCGCATTCTCTTTTTGCCCTCCTTCTGCTTTTCAAGCAGCTTTTTCTTTCGCGTAATGTCGCCGCCGTAGCATTTTGCAAGAACATCCTTACGCATTGCCTTAACGGTTTCTCTTGCTATAATCTTGCCGCCGATGCCTATCTGAATGGGTATTTCAAACATCTGGCGGGGAATGTTATCCTTTAATCTCTCGGCAATTTTTCGTGCCTTGGGATAAGCCTTGTCGGCGTGGATTATAAATGAAAGTGCGTCAACAATATCTCCGTTGAGCAAAACATCGAGCTTAACAAGGTTTGATTTTCTGTAATCCGAAATTTCATAGTCAAACGAAGCGTATCCGCGCGTGCGTGATTTCAGAGAATCGAAAAAGTCATAGATTATCTCGTTGAGCGGCAGTTCATAGTGAATGTCAACACGGTCGGGCGTGATGTAATCCATATTTTTGAATACTCCGCGCCTGTCCTGGCACAAATCCATTATTGCTCCCACATATTCGGCGGGCGAATAAATGTGAGCGTCGGTAAACGGCTCTTCACACGATGCGATTGACGCAGGGTCGGGATAATGGGTCGGATTGTCAATCTCAACCGTTGAACCGTCGGTCATATTGATTTTATAAACAACGCTCGGAACGGTGGTAACAAGGTCAAGGTCATATTCTCTCTCGAGCCGCTCCTGAATGATTTCAAGGTGAAGTAAGCCGAGGAAGCCGCAGCGGAAGCCGAAGCCGAGTGCGCCCGAGGTTTCGGGCTCAAAGGTCAGAGCGGCGTCATTAAGCTGGAGCTTTTCGAGAGCGTCACGCAGATTTTCATAGTCCGCTCCGTCGGCAGGGTAAACTCCGCAGAAAACCATTGGGTTTACCTTGCGGTAGCCGGGCAGAGGCTCTGCGGCGGGATTTTCGGCGGTTGTTACCGTGTCGCCGACTCTGGCGTCGCCGACGGTTTTTATGGAAGCGGTTATATAGCCGACCTCGCCCGCGGTCAATTCGGCGCAGGGCTCAGGCTCGGTAGCTCTCATATATCCCGTTTCAACAACCGTGAATTCAGCACCCGTTGCCATCATTCTCATGGTGTCACCGGGCTTTATTCTGCCCTCTTTTACTCTTACATAAACTATAACGCCCTTGTAGCTGTCATAAACCGAGTCGAATATCAGTGCCCTGAGGGGCAGAGAATCGTCGGCGGCGGGGGCGGGAATATCTTTAACGATGTGTTCAAGCACCTGCTCAATGTTTTCGCCCGTTTTGGCTGAAACGCGCGGAGCCTGCGAGCAGTCAAGCCCGATAACATCCTCAACCTCTGCGGCAACTCTGTCGGGGTCAGCCGAAGGCAGGTCGATTTTGTTGATAACGGGCACGATTTCAAGGTCATGGTCGAGCGCAAGATAGGTGTTGGCAAGCGTTTGAGCCTCAACTCCCTGCGAAGCGTCAACAATCAGAACCGCGCCCTCGCAGGCGGCAAGTGAACGGGAAACCTCATAATTGAAGTCAACATGACCCGGAGTGTCAATGAGGTTGAGCACATATTCTTCGCCGTCCTGCGCCGTATAATTTAGCTTAACGGCGTGAGCCTTGATTGTAATTCCTCTTTCGCGTTCCAAGTCCATCTTATCGAGAAGCTGAGCGGTCATATCGCGCAGAGCAACGGATTTGGTTTTTTCAAGCAGCCTGTCTGCAAGCGTAGATTTTCCGTGGTCAATGTGTGCAATAATGCAGAAATTTCTGATTTTATCTTTTGAAACAGCCAATTTAAAATCTCCTTGAATAAAGTCAAATGCCCGAGAGTTCTTCGAGCTTTCTGTTAACCGTGCCTCTGCCTATCCACATATCCTCCCAGGCGTGACCCGCGATTTTTTCAAGCCGCTTTTTGTCATGCTCGGTTATTGTGCAGGAGCCGGTTTCATGCTTTTCCTTGATAACACGCTGGATGGTTTCGTGATCGTGCTTGTCCATTTTATAAAGGAAAATAAGAACAACCGATATAGCCGCAAGGGCGGCGGGCAGCCAACTGCTGATAAATCTGAGCCCGAGTATTGCCCGTGCTGTCTGATCAGTCTTTTTTACGGCGTTTGTGTTGTAGCCGCAAAACTCAAGCGCATAGCTGAGCAGACCTGTCATAAAGCTCTGCACAGTTTTTTTAACAAAGGAAGTAAAGGTGGTTATAACGCCCTCACGGCGTCTGCCCGTTATCAGCTCGTCAACATCGGTAACATCGGGCTGGAAGTTCGTTATTGAAAAGCCGGGACCCGAAAAGCCGAGGTTATAAAGAATTGCGGCAACATAAAGAATGAAGGTAGGCGTTTTGGTTGTAACAAATCCGTTTATCAGCAATCCCGCAACCATCATCGGGCCGAGGGCAAGGCCGCAAATTCGCTTGTCCTTAAATCGAATAAGGAAATAGTTTATCGGCGAGCCGCTGAATTCCGCCGCTCCCGAAACAACATTCAGAATGTTGAAAATTCTGTATCTGTCCGCAATGCTGAGCAGAAAATATTGGTCGGAATAGCTGTAACAGCTTCTTGCGGTGTAATTCAGAAGATTTATCAGGAAATACTGCCTGAAAGCGCGGCTTCTGAATACCTGAGCATATTCGCTGAACAGATATTTATAGTCCATCGGCGGATTTTCAAGGTCGAGTGAGCTTTTTTCCTTTGTGGAGAAAAAGCACACGATGGGCGACCAGAGAAACCATACCGCAAGCACGATGCCGCAGAGCATATATTTGTTTCTGTCGGCAGGCGAGGGGTCGTTCATATTTGTTCCGCCGAGAATGAGGCTCATAAATACAAAGGACGGGAACTGACCGAGCGAGTTAAACGCATATTCGATTATTTTAAACTGTGTTCGCTCAAAGTATCTCGGAGCAACCGTCGGCAGCATAGCCTGGTGCGGAATGCTCATCATCGTGTAGCCGGTGCTGTAAAGCAGCGAAGCGAAAAGATAATAGGCAAACAGCGCACCCGTGTTTCCCGTTGAAGAGAGTCCGAAGGAACACCATTTCATTACATACGATATAACAAAAGGCAAAAGTCCCCAAATCAGATAACGGCGGTGCTTGCCGTAGCGTGACTTTGTTCTGTCGGTTATAACTCCCATGGCAACATCGGTTACGGCGTCAATCAAGCCCGAAATCATGCTGATGGTTCCCGTAACGCTCGGTCTGATGCCCTCAACGAAATTCAAAAACTGCTGATGGTAAAGGCTTATCGGATAGCCTGCGCCGCCGAGAGTTACATTGGCGCAGTCATAGCCGACCATCGGGCGCACATATTCCCAGGTGTTGCCCTCAATGCCGACGAGGTATTTGATTTTGTTTCCGAGATCCAAGGGTAAGCCCCCTTTAAAATATAATAACTAATAATAACAAATTATTAATGCAAGGTCAAGGCTTTGGACTTACATACCGGCAATAATTTCAACGCATTTGTCAATGCCGAGAGTGCCGCTGTTAAGGCAGATATCGTGGCAAAGAGGGTCGCCCCATTCGGTTTCTGTGTAGTATTTATAATATGCGGCGCGCTTTTTATCCTTATCCTTTAATCTCTTTTCGGGCGACTCGTCTTTTTCACCGTAAACGCTGACGATGCGCTCGGCTCTGCTCTCCATATCGGCGCAGATGAAAACGCGCAGCAAATCCGTGCGCTCGCGGAGTATGTATTCAGCACAGCGGCCGATAATAACGCAGGGACCTTTTTCCGCAAGCTCTTTGATAACCTTGACCTGAGCCGCCCAGATAATATCTTCCTTGCTCATATTGCTGTAAAGATTGTAAAGCGTAAAAGAGGTTGAAATTCTTCCCGCGGCGGATAAATATTCGCCCTTTTCCTCCACAAGCTCTTTTAAAAGACCGCTTTCAAGAGCAACCTTATCAACTATTTCGCTGTCATAGCAAGGAATTCCGAGCTTTTCGGCAACCTTTTTTCCGATTGTGTGACCTGCGCTGCCGAATTCACGGCTGATTGTGATTATTTTATCGTACATTTTTATTCTCCTTTTGAAATAAAAGTTATCTGACTTCTCCGATATAATGTGTTTTTAATTAATTATAACATAAAATGATTTAAAATCAAAGAGTTTTTAGCTCTGCAATGCAATTATTTGGTTTTCAGGCAAGTTTTAACAAAGTGTTTACATTTGAAATATTGACAAATGCGTTTAAGCGGAGTATAGTAATAACCGTAGTTAGCACTCAGAGCTAACGAGTGCTAAAATTGGCACTCCGACAAAAATCGAAAAATCGGCGCAGTTCTCTGTGCCCGAAAGGCAGGTGTGGTAAGTGTCGGAACTCAGCGAAAGGAAAAAGCAAATTTTAGCCGCCGTTGTTGAGCAGTATATCAAAACGGGCGAGCCGGTCGGCTCAAAGGGTCTGCTTTTATCAACGGGTATGGCGGTTTCCTCCGCAACCATCCGTAACGAGATGAGCGAGCTTGCCGCAATGGGCTATCTTGAGCAGCCGCATACCTCGGCGGGCAGGATTCCCTCCCAAAAGGGTTACAGATATTATGTTGACCATCTTATGAAGCCCCGAGAAATTGACGAGCTTAACCGCAGAATTATCGACGCGGGCATTTCCTCTGCGGCGGGCGACCCCGAAAGGCTTGTTACGAGAGCAGGCGAGGTGCTTGCGGATTTAACAAAATGTGCGAGCGTTTCAACCGCTCCGGGCGGAGACGCAATGATAATCCGCAGGATTGAGCTT
Organism: Acutalibacteraceae bacterium; assembly: GCA_051881535.1. Lineage (GTDB taxonomy): Bacteria > Bacillota > Clostridia > Oscillospirales > Acutalibacteraceae > CAG-177. The sequence continues at coordinate 12,267 of JBJEQB010000059.1, forward strand.
GTGCCCGTCGGCACACATTCGGCAATGCTTGTTTTGCTCACATCAAACGGAATTCTCAAAAGCAGACTTTGCAGGCTTGACTGCGAGCTGACTGCCAAAATATGCGAGGAGTTTTACAACATCGTTCAGTCCTGCATTATCGGCAAGCCTGCGGCGGATATCAGCGTTGCTTCCATGCAGACGGTTGCCGCTTCGGTTGACGGCGATGCGCTCACAATGCTTCCTCTTATGGCGGCGGTTTGCGAGCTGGCAAGGAGCACGGCAAGCTCAAGAATAATGCTCGGCGGAGGCTCCAATCTTTTTTCATACAAGGATTATGGCAGCAATGCCGTTGAGCTGCTTGAATTTCTGAGCAAAAGTGAGCCTCTTTCAGCCCTCTTTGACGGGGCGCGGGATTCGCTTGATATAAAAATCGGGCGTGAAAATCTTTACCGTCAGCTTGAAAATTCGAGCGTAATAATTGCAAAATACACCGTCGGCGGAGATGAATCGGGAACTCTCGGCATAGTCGGACCGACAAGAATGGATTATGAAAATATAATACCAAGCGTCAAATATTTGACTGACCTCGTGGGCAGGCTGATAACGCAGGCCATTGAGGAATAAGAAAGGAAGCAAAGATGAAAAAGGAAAAGAATACTCCCGAAACCGAGCCCGCAGAGGAAACCAAGCAGGCGAAACCCGAAGAAAAGACGGAAAGCAAGGAAGAGCAGCTCCAAAAGGCTCTCGATGAAAAAAACGAGCAGTTTTTAAGGCTTTGCGCCGAATACGATAATTTCAGAAAACGCTCTCAAAAAGAAAAGCAGGATACTTATGCTGCCGCAAAGGCGGATATCTTCAAAGACCTGCTTCCCGTTTATGATAATTTTGACAGAGCTGCAAGCAATAAGGACGGCAGCCCCGAGGATTACCGAAAAGGAATTGAGCTTATTTTTAATCAGTTTGCAGAAATCCTCAAAAAGGCGGGGGTTGAAAGCTACGGCGAGCGCGGCGATGTGTTTGACCCAAATATCCACAACGCGGTTATGACCGTTGAGGATGACGAGCTCGGCGAAAACACGGTTGCCGAGGTTTTCACAAAAGGCTATAAGCTTGGCGACAGAATAATCAGAGAAGCTGTTGTCAAAGTTGCAAATTCATAAATAAATTCTTTTATATTATAGGAGGAAAAAACAATGTCAAAGGTTATAGGTATTGACTTGGGCACAACAAATTCATGCGTAGCGGTTATCGAGGGCGGCGAGCCCGTAGTTATCGCAAATGCCGAGGGCGCAAGAACCACTCCGTCGGTTGTTGCATTCGGCAAAACAGGCGAAAGAATGGTAGGTCAGGTAGCCAAGAGACAGGCTATCACCAACCCCGACAGAACGGTTGCTTCAATCAAGAGGCAGATGGGCTCCGATTATAAGGTAGCTATTGATGATAAGAAGTACACTCCGCAGGAAATTTCCGCAATGATTCTTCAGAAGCTTAAAGCTGATGCGGAAGCATATCTCGGCGAAAAGGTATCCGAGGCAGTTATCACCGTTCCCGCTTATTTCACCGACTCACAGCGTCAGGCAACCAAGGACGCAGGCAAAATTGCAGGTCTTGAAGTCAAGAGAATTATCAACGAGCCCACAGCGGCGGCTCTTGCTTACGGTATTGATAAGGAAACCGACCAGAAGGTTATGGTTTATGACCTCGGCGGCGGCACATTCGATGTTTCCATCATCGAGATGGGCGACGGCGTTCAGGAGGTTCTTGCAACCGCAGGTAACAACCGTCTCGGCGGCGATGATTTTGACCAGAGAATTATTAATTGGCTTGCAGACGGCTTCAAGGCAGAGCAGGGAATAGACCTCCGCGGCGACAAGATGGCTATGCAGCGCTTGAAAGAGGCTGCCGAAAAAGCAAAGATTGAGCTTTCGGGCGTCACAACCTCCAACATCAGCCTGCCCTTCATCACCGCAGACGCAACAGGTCCCAAGCATCTTGAAACAACTCTCACAAGAGCAAAGTTCAACGAGCTTACCGCAGACCTTGTTGAAGCTACAATGGGTCCCGTCCGTCAGGCAATGAGCGATTCGGGTCTTAAAACATCAGATATCAATAAGGTTCTTATGGTCGGCGGTTCTTCAAGAATTCCCGCCGTTCAGGAAGCTATAAAGAGATTTATGGGCGCAGAGCCTTTCAAGGGCATCAATCCCGATGAATGTGTTGCTATCGGCGCCGCTCTCCAGGCGGGCGTTCTCGGCGGCGAGGTAACGGGTCTGCTTCTTCTTGATGTTACTCCGCTTTCACTCGGCATTGAAACAATGGGCGGAATTAACACAAAGATTATTGACAGAAACACAACCATCCCCGTTAAGAAGAGCCAGATTTTCTCAACGGCTGTTGACAATCAGCCCTCTGTTGAGGTTCATGTTCTTCAGGGTGAAAGAGAGTTTGCAAAGGATAACAAAACTCTCGGCGTATTCCATCTTGACGGCATTATGCCCGCCCGCAGAGGCGTTCCTCAGATTGAGGTTACTTTCGATATAGATGCAAACGGCATCGTTCATGTTTCCGCAAAGGATCTCGGCACTCAGAAAGAGCAGTCGATTTCAATAACCTCCTCCACCAATATGTCCAAGGAGGATATAGAAAAGGCAGTTGCCGACGCAGAGCGTTACGCTCAGGAGGATAAACAGCGCCGTGAGGATGTTGATACACGCAACGCGGCGGATCAGATGGTTTATCAGTGCGAAAAGCTCGTCAGCGAAGAGGGCGACAAGTTCTCCGAGGAAGAAAAGAGCGAGCTTAACGCAAAGATTGACGCTCTTAAAGAGGCTCTCAAAGGCGAAGATATCAACCTTATCAAGTCCCGTCAGGAAGAGCTGACCGCAAAGTTCTACGAGGTTTCCGAAAAGATTTATAAGGCTGCTCAGGAAGCTGCTCAGGCTCAGCAGGGCGGCGCAGCTCCCGGCGGCGAGGGCTACACCGAGGCAAACTATACGGACGCTGACGACAATAATCAGTAAATCTCCGTTCCGGAAGGAGTAAATTCTCTTGGCTGATAAAAGAGATTATTACGAGGTTCTCGGCGTTTCAAGAGACGCTTCAGAGGATGAAATAAAAAAAGCATACAGAAAAAAGGCTAAACAGTATCACCCGGATTTAAACCCGGGTGACGCTGAGGCTGAGGCTAAGTTCAAAGAGGCAAACGAGGCTTATGAGGTGCTGTCCGACAGCCAGAAAAAAGCGCGTTATGACCAATTCGGTCATGCGGGCGTTGACCCGAATTACGGCGCAGGCGGCGGAGCGGGCGGCTTCGGCGGCGGAATGGATTTTGACCTCGGCGATTTGTTCGGCTCATTTTTCGGCGGTGGCTTCGGCGGCGGCAGGCAGAGCAATCCCAACGGTCCGCGCAGGGGCGAGGATATTCAGGCGAGAGTTACAATTTCGTTTGAGGACGCCGCAAAGGGCTGCAAGAGAACCGTTGATATAAACAGAGTCGATACCTGCCCCGATTGCCACGGCTCGGGCGCAAAGGCGGGCACATCTCCCAAAACCTGCCCCGAATGCGGCGGCAGAGGCTATGTCAATGTTCAGCAAAGAACGGCTTTCGGCGTAATTTCAACCCAAAAATCCTGCCAGAAATGCCAGGGCAAGGGCAGAGTTGTTGACGATCCGTGCCAGAAATGCCGCGGAACGGGCAGAATTTCAAGCCGTGCATCCGTTGATGTAAACATACCTGCGGGTATTGATGACAGGCAGGTTTTCAATGTCAGCGGAGCGGGCAATGCAGGAGTTAACGGCGGCTCCAAGGGCGATTTAAAGGTTGCTGTTTTTGTAAGACCTCACCCGTATTTTGAGCGCGACGGATATAATGTCTGGCTTGAGCAGAGGGTCAGCTTCACTCAGGCGGCTCTCGGCGATAACCTGAGAATTCCCACGCTTGACGGCGATGTTAAATTTGATTTGCCTGCGGGAACTCAGTCGGGCACGGTTTTCAGCCTGAAAGGCAAGGGTATTCAAATCCTTAACGGCAGAGGCAGGGGAGATCAGCTTGTCAGAATAATTGTTGATGTTCCCAAAAATCTCACCCATAAGCAAAAAGAACTGCTTGTTGAGCTTGAAAAGGAGCTCGGCGTTAAGCGCGGCGCGCCTGTTGACAGCAAAAAAGGCGGCTTCTTTGATAAGTTTAAAAACTAAACCGATTTTTTAAGCGCTGTGTCCTCCCGATAGCGGGCGTTTGGCACGGCGCTTTTTGCGGAGAATGATAATTATGAGATATGAAGCTGTTGTTTTTGACCTTGACGGAACTTTGACCGATACGCTTTCCGATTTAAAGAACAGCGTCAATTATGCGCTTTCGGAGTTCGGATTTCCCGAAAGAAGCCTTGATGAAGTCAGGCGTTTTGTCGGCAACGGAGTAAGGCGGCTTATGTATCTGAGCGTTCCCGACGGAACGCCGCAGACCACGGCGGAAGACTGCCTTGCCGTTTTTAAAAAGCATTATAAAGAAAACTCGCTTGTTGAAACAAAACCCTATGACGGGATAATGCCCATGCTTCACGAGCTGAAGCGGCGAGGGATTAAAACTGCCGTTGTCACCAATAAAATGCAGGAAGCGGCGGCGGATATAGTCCGCTTTTTCTTTGACGGACTGATTGATGAAACAGTCGGTCAAACCGATGGTGCGGCGCAGAAGCCGCAGCCCGACGGCGTTTTTCTTGCACTCAAAAAGCTCGGAGTATCAACGGAAAAATCCGTATATGTCGGTGATTCCGATGTGGACTGCGTGACTGCGCGCAACGCAGGCTTGCCGTGCTTTGGTGCGGCGTGGGGCTTTCGCGGCAGAGAGGTTCTTGCGGAAAACGGAGCGGATTTTATTATCGACCGCCCGTCGGAGATACTTGATTTGATATAATTGCAATTAAAAGAATAACTGCTTATAAATATGCTACCGTTAATCTGTGATTTTTAAGGAAAAGAACTGATTGGAAAGAAATATTTGTTGACAAATTTCGTGCTTTATTATATAATAAGCTGTCAATAGAATATGTCCTTATTAAGAGCGGCTGAGGGACAGGCCCTGTGAAGCCCGGCAACCTGTGTTATGCAAGGTGCTAAATCCTGCGGCGTTTAGCCGAAAGATAAGGTGTTCCGACCCGCCTTAGACTTTTCAGGCGGGTTTTTTGTAACTCCGATGCGGATATTAATCCGAGGACTGAATCCGTTGATAGTTTTTGAAAAAGAGGTTACACAAAATGGCGCATTACTTTTTTACTTCCGAGTCGGTAACGGGAGGGCATCCCGATAAAATCTGTGACCAGATTTCCGACGCCGTGCTTGATGCAATTCTTGAAAAAGACCCTAACGGCAGAGTTGCCTGCGAGTGCTGCTGCACAACAGGCATGGTTATGGTTATGGGCGAAATCACAACAAGCGCGGAGATTGATATTCCCAAAATCGCAAGGGGAGTTATCAATGATATCGGCTATAATAATGCCGAATACGGCTTTGACGGCAACACCTGCGCGGTCATCACCGCTCTCGACAAGCAGTCGGACGATATTGCCATGGGTGTTGACAGGCTCGGTGCGGGCGATCAGGGCATGATGTTCGGCTTTGCGTGCGATGAAACACCCGAGCTTATGCCCATGCCCATTTCGCTGGCTCATAAGCTCTGTGCAAAGCTTACTCAGGTTCGCAAAAGCGGCGAGCTTGCTTATCTCAGACCCGACGGCAAGAGCCAGGTAACGGTTGAATATGACGAAAACAACCGCCCCGTCAGAGTGGATACCGTTGTTATTTCTTCTCAGCACGCTCCCGAAATTGAGCTTGAACAGATAAGAAAAGATATAATCGAAAAGGTAATCAAAACCACAATTCCTGCCGATATGCTTGATGAAAACACGGTTTATCATATTAACCCCACGGGCAGATTTGTTACCGGCGGTCCGCAGGGCGACAGCGGCTTGACAGGCAGAAAAATAATCGTTGATACCTACGGCGGTTATGCACGCCACGGCGGCGGAGCTTTCAGCGGAAAAGATCCCACAAAGGTTGACCGCTCGGCTGCATATGCGGCGCGTTATGTGGCAAAAAATATAGTTGCGGCGGGTCTTGCGAAAAAGTGCGAGGTTCAGCTTGCTTATGCAATCGGCGTTGAGGAGCCTGTTTCCGTTTTTGTTGATACCTTCGGCACGGGAAAGGTTGACGACAGCCGAATTTCGGAAATAATCAACGAGCTTTTCGATTTGCGCCCTGCCGAGATTATCAAAGCGCTTGACCTCAGACGCCCGATTTACAGGCAGATTGCGGCTCTCGGTCACATCGGCAGAACGGATGTTGAGCTTCCGTGGGAAAAGACGGACAGAGTTGAGGATATCAAAAAAGCGGAAAAAATCTGAAACCGAGGGGTGAAGCTTAATGAAGCTTTCGCTTGTTGTTCCCTGCTATAATGAAGAAAAAAATGTTTCTCTGTTTTACGAAGCGGTAAAAAACGATTTTTCTGGCGTGGATTTTGATTACGAACTTGTTTTCGTCAATGACGGCAGCAAGGACGGCACCTTTAAAGAGCTGCAAAAGCTCTGCGAGGGAGATTTGCCCGTTAAAATAGTCAATTTTTCGCGCAATTTCGGCAAAGAATCCGCAATGTATGCGGGGCTTCGCGAATCCGAGGGTGATTATGTTACCATAATTGACGCCGATTTGCAGCAGCGTCCGTCAATCGCGCTCGATATGGTGCGTATGCTTGACAGCGAGCCTGATTATGACTGCGTTGCGGCTTATCAGGAAAGCCGCAGAGAAAGCAAGCTGCTTGTATTCTTCAAAAACAGCTTTTATAAGCTGATAAATAAGTTTTCCGATACCGAGTTTGTTCAGGGAGCGAGCGATTTCAGAACCTTCCGCCGACCTATGGTTGAAGCGATACTTTCAATGGACGAATATTTCAGGTTTTCAAAAGGTCTGTTTTCATGGGTCGGTTTCAACACAAAATTCATTCCTTATAAGGTTGAAGAAAGAGCCACGGGCGATTCAAAATGGTCTTTTAAAAAGCTCTTTAAATACGCGTTGGACGGGATTTTCGCCTTCACCACCGCCCCGCTTCGCTTTGCAACGATAATCGGGCTCTTGACCTCGTTCCTGTCAATAATTTATCTGATAGTCGTTGTTATTCAGAAGCTTGCTTTCGGAATTCCCGTTGCGGGCTATGCAACGATAGTTGTTCTGATACTTCTGCTCGGCGGAATTCAGCTCTGCTGCATAGGAATTATCGGCGAATACATTGCCAGAACCTATATTCAGACAAAGGGCAGACCGATTTATATAGCCAAGCAAGTTATAAAAAATCATAAATACTATAAATAAAAGAATGCCTCCGAAACCGCTTCACCGATTTCGGAGGTTTTTTACTTTTGGTTGATCATTCAAAATTATAACCAAGCTCAACCGCTTTGATGTTAAGCTCAATCAGGTTTGCTTTTTTGGCGGGAACGAGCTTTTTCATCGCTCTTTCAACATTTTCATAAGGCATAACGCCCGTCTTTTTAATCATAAGACCTATCATTATCATATTCGCAAGGCCCGAAAGTCCCTCATCAGAGGCAATTCTCGTTGCGGGTATGTAATAAGCTTCAACATCGTCACGGGCAACCTTGCGGTCGATAAGAGAGCTGTCAACAAAAATCTTTGCGCCGGGAACCGCCGCGCTTTCAAATCTGTCAAGCGAGGGGAGGTTCATGGCGATAAGAATATCGGGGTTTGCAACGATGGGCGAGCCGATTTTTGTGTCGCTGAGAATTACGGAGCAGTTGCAGGTGCCGCCTCTCATTTCGGGGCCGTAGGAGGGGAGCCAGCTTACCTCGCGATCCTCAAGCAGACCGTCATAGGCGAGAAATTTGCCCGAGAAAAGGATTCCCTGACCGCCGAAGCCTGCAAGCAGAATTTGGTTAGTCATATCATTCGCCCTCCTTTTCAGCGGTTTTATCTTTATAAACGCCGAGAGGATAATACGGAATCATATTTTCTTCAAGCCATTCAAGAGCCTTGTCGGGCTTCATTCCCCAGTTGGTGGGGCAGGTTGAAAGAACTTCAACGAGCGAAAAGCCCTTGCCGTCAAGCTGATTTTGGAAAGCCTTTTTAATTGCTTTCTTGGCGTTTTTGATATTCTTAACATTGTTAACCGCAACTCTTTCAAGATATGTAGCGCCGTCAACATTTGAAAGCAGCTCGCATACCTTTACGGGCAGACCTACCGCCTCGGGGTCTCTGCCGTAGGGCGAGGTCTGAGTGACCTGACCGGGCAGGGTGGTGGGCGCCATCTGACCGCCCGTCATGCCGTAAATTGCATTGTTGACAAATATAATGGTTATGTTTTCGCCTCTTGCGGCTGAATGAACGGTTTCAGCCGTGCCGATAGCGGCAAGGTCACCGTCGCCCTGATAGGTGAAAACAATGTTGTTCGGGTCGGAACGTTTAACGCCCGTTGCAACGGCGGGAGCTCTGCCGTGAGCGGCTTCAATCATATCGCAAGTGAAATAATTATAAGCAAAAACAGAGCAGCCGACGGGTGCGATGCCTATTGTTCTGCCCTCAATGCCCAGCTCGTCAATAACCTCGGCAACAAGTCTGTGGATAATGCCGTGGGTGCAGCCGGGGCAGTAGTGGAGCGGAGCGTCGGTCAATGCCTTGGGCTTTTCAAAAACTGTCATTATTTGTCACCTCCGACGGAATTTGCTTTGCCGATTGAATTAAGAACATCCTCGGTAGTCGGTATCATACCGCCGACACGGTTGCAAAGAAGAACGGGCTTTTTGCAGCGAGTTGCAAGCTCGATATCCTCAATCATCTGACCCATTGAAAGCTCAACGCTGATGAAAGCCTTAACCTTGTCAGCAGCGGCGTTGAGAGCGGCTTTCGGGAACGGCCAGAGGGTTATCGGGCGAATCATGCCGACCTTTATTCCCTGCTCGCGCGCTCTGTCGATGGCGTTTTGAGAAACTCTTGCGGCAACGCCGTAGGCAACTATGCAGATTTCCGCGTCGTCCATGCGGTATTCGTCAAACATAACCTCTTCGGCTTCTATTCTGGCGTATCTTTCATATCTTTCAAAATTATATTTTTCAAGCTCGTCGGGATTGATGATAAGCGAATTGATTATGTTGTGCTCGCGCTCGCATTTCGTTCCCGTGCAAGCCCATGAGGACTTGTCATATTGCCTGATTTCATCAACATCAAGGCTTACGGGCTCCATCATCTGACCCATAGTTCCGTCGGAAAGGAGCATTGCGGGCATTCTGTATTTGTCCGCAAGGTCAAAGCCTTTAATGGTAAGGTTAACCATTTCCTGAACCGAAGCGGGAGCAAGAACAATCAGGTGAAAATCGCCGTGTCCGCCACCCTTGGTAGCCTGGAAATAATCCGACTGCGAGGGCTGAATGCCGCCGAGGCCGGGGCCGCCGCGCTGAACATTGACTATCAGAGCGGGCAGGTCGCAGCCTGCGAGGTAGGAAATACCCTCGCTTTTAAGAGATATTCCGGGGCTTGAGCTTGATGTCATGGCTCTTTTGCCTGCCGCCGCCGCGCCGTAAACCATATTTATTGCCGCAATTTCGCTTTCCGCCTGCAAAAATGTTCCGCCGATTAAAGGCATTCTTTTTGCCATATAGGCGGCAACCTCTGTTTGCGGAGTTATGGGATAACCGAAGTAATGGCGGCAGCCCGCCATTATAGCCGCTTCGGCAAGGGCTTCGTTGCCCTTCATTAAAACTTTTTCAGCCATTCGATTTTCCCTCCTTACTTTTCAACGGTTATAACGCAGTCGGGGCACATGGTGGCGCAGAAAGCGCAGCCGATGCAGGCGGACTGATCCGTTATACCCGCAGGGTGATATCCCTTTGAATTAATTTCTTCTTTGAGCAATGCAACGATTTTCTTGGGGCAGGCGCCGACGCAAAGCCCGCACCCCTTGCAAAGCTCAGTGTTAAAGGTTACTTTTGCCATAAATCTTCCTCCTGTTTTGCCCACGATTGCTTAACATAAAGCCTTATCGCAAAGCAGTTGATGACTTTATCCCGGAGTCCGTCATAAAGCTCCTCTCTGACGGCGGTCATTCTGATGGGCAGTCCGCTTGCTTTTGAAATTTCATCGGCATAGCCGAGAGAGGCGAGAACGCATTCCTCGGTTGTTTCGTCTCCGAGATTTGAGTTGTTGACTATTCCCGTGAAACGGATGCCGCCCGCCGCTTCGATTTCGCGCATAACCTTGAGAGCCGAAGCACAGTCGGAAGTCAGCGGTCTGTATTTGTTAACAACAAAAAGCATTTCATAATCGTTTTGCTCGATTATGGCGGGGGCGTATCTGCCGAGCGCGAGCGCGCCGCGGTCATCTCCGCCCACATCAATGACTGCCCTTAGCGAAGTGTCGTCAATTATTGCATAAGCCTCTGAGGGCATCGCGGGCACATCAACATTTGAATTGGCATATTCCGAGGAAATCAGATGAATTCCTCTTTTTTCAAGCTGTTTTTCGCTGTCTTTTGTTCTGAAATAAGGGTTGACAATGTCGAGATCGGCAATGTCAACCCGGTCAAATTCTTTGCGAAGTTTAAGCGCGTAATTAACGGCAATGTTTGTTTTTCCGCTGCCGTAATGACCCGCAAAAACGGTTATTCTTTTGCTCTCCATGCTTTATCAGAGAACGGTTACCCAGCCGAACTTATCCTCACAGGTTCCGCCCTGAATGCCTGTTACGGTGTCATAAAGCTTCTGGCTGATTTCGCCGATTTTGCCGCCGTTGATGGTCATAACATCATCCTTGTAGCGAAGCTTGCCGACGGGAGAAATAACAGCCGCGGTGCCTGTGCCGAAGCATTCTTCAAGCGAGCCGTTGTTCTGAGCCTCGATAAGCTCGTCAACCGAAACCTTTCTTTCTTCAACGGGCAGACCCCAGCTCTTGCAAAGCTCGATAACCGAGTTTCTTGTGATTCCGGGAAGAATACTGCCGTTGAGCATCGGTGTAACGATAACGCCGTTAATCTTAAAGAATATGTTCATTGCACCGACTTCTTCAATGTATTTTCTCTCAACGCCGTCAAGCCAGAGAACCTGTGAGTAGCCGTCGTCATGAGCTTTAACCTGAGCCGCAAGGCTTGCAGCGTAGTTACCGCCTGTTTTGGCAAATCCCATTCCGCCTCTTACCGCTCTTACATAATCGTCCTCAATCCAGATGCCTACGGGAGCAAGTCCGCTTTCATAATAAGCGCCCGAGGGAGAAAGAATGATTATGAAAAGATATGTTTTTGACGGAGCAACTCCGAGAAAATCATCGGTTGCAATGATAAACGGACGAATGTAAAGCGAAGTGCCGGGAGCGGAGGGAATCCAGTCCTTGTCTATTCTGACAACCTCGCTGACTGCCCGAACGAAATCTTCAACGGGCAGCTCGGGGATGCAAAGACGCTTGTTTGTGGCGTTGGTTCTCTTGGCATTCATATCGGGGCGGAAAAGGCGGACTTCGCCGTCGGCTCCTCTGTAAGCCTTGAGACCTTCAAACATTTCCTGACCGTAGTGGAAAACCATGCAGGCGGGGGAGAGGGAGAGATTGCCGTAAGGAACTATTCTGGGGTCATGCCAACCCTGACCCTCGGTGTAATTCATAATAAACATATGGTCTGTGAAAATTCTGCCGAAGCCGAGCTTCGTTTCGTCGGGCTTCTGTTTGGGAGCCGTTGTTTTTTCAACTTTGATATTCAACATTTCTGACACCCTTTCGGTAAAATATATTATTTTATTAAACCTTATTATATATAGAAGCGGCAATAAAGTCAACAGGATTTTAGCGATTTAAAGCGATATTTGTAAAAATCGGAGATAGCAACAATTTTAATTATTAATATGAATTTTACAATGTTTATCTTGTACAAAGAAAAAAGTCGGCTTTTGTAAATAATGCCCAATAAAAACGGGCGTTGCAGAGCTTTATATCGGTTTTTTACGGCAGTTATTGACTGCCGCATTAAACAACTGTATAATGTAATAAAAGAATAACCGGAGGTTTACGGGATTTTTGTTTTGAGGAGGCAGGGCTATGGGCTTTTTTGATGCGGCGGTTTGTATTCTGTTTACGACTCTTGCGGCAAGCTATGCATGGGGTATGCGCGGCGCGGTTATCGGCGGCGAAAAGGGAGCAATGCTTCCCGGAGCGTTTATAGGTCTAATTTTGGCTTGGTTTTCGGGCGGGGGAATAAGAGAATGTTTCTGGATTCCTGCGGCGGCAGGGCTTATGGGAATGACCTTCGGCGGAATTGAGCCTTACGGCGAAACGATAGGTATGGTGCTTCACCGCGGCAGGAGCGATTACCGCCCCGTTAAGGGATATTTCGGTCTTGCTTTTAAGGGCGCGCTGTGGTTTTCCGTCTGCGGCGGATTTATCGCATTTGCTCTTTCCGCAATGAGCGGAGCAATATATTCTGCGGCGGATATAATCATTTTCTGCCTGCTTATTCCCGTAATTGAGCAAATCGGATACCGTATTTTTAACTGCCCTTACGATAAAGAAAATGGGATATATCCTAAAATTTATTATTCTCTGACCCGCCGTGAGGAGTGGGGCTCAAATCTGACCCTGCTCGTTTCAATGCTTGCCATGGCTGTTATCCGCGGCGACGATCTTGCGCTTGCAATGATTGCCGGCGGCTTTTTCTTCGGCGGAGTCGGCTGGCTTGTTGCGATGAAATTCTATGTTTTATCGGTGTTTCCTCTTAAAAACGGAAAGTATCTTTTCGGCAGACTTCACGGGAAAGGCTTGATTGACGGCTGGAAGAATATGGAGTTTGCTCTCGGTGCGGCGGGAGGCTTCGGGCTTTCTCTCGCATTCTGCATGAATTACGGCATCATTGAGAAATATAATTCGTTTATCGCTCAAAACGGCAGATTTAATGCGGCGGAGCCTGCCGAGGGCGCGATGCCTGTTATTATGGCGGCGGTTGCGGTTTTGCTTTTGGCGGTCAACACTTTTCCGCTTATCCGCTCCCAAAGGGCCAAAAAGGTCAACGGTTTTGTATGCGACCTTATCGAAAGACCGCTTTTTAATGTTATACCGATGCTTTTTGTGCTTCTCGGTTCGCAGGTTGCCGCAAGACTGATGACGGTATTTATGCTGGTTTTTGCCTGTGCGTTAAAATGCGCCTTTGATATGTTTGATAAATCCAAGCTGTCGCTCCTTTGGCAAGCGCTTTTTATCGCGGGGAGCGCCGCCGTTTTTGCCGCAGACATCATTCTCGGCGGCTTCGGCGCGTTTTGGATTGTTTTTGCAGGAACGGTGCCATATCTTGCGGCAGAGCTTCTGCACACGCTTTATGAGGGAAAGATCAAAGGCGTGTCGGTAAAAAATATATTGACCAAAACGCCGTTTACATTGGTTTATTCCTGCTTCGTTGTCCAAAGCATTCTGATTTGTTTTGCTTCTTGGAAAATTTTTGGAGTTTAGTATTTACTTTTTGCTTTTCGTATGTTAAAATAGTAAAGCGTAAAAGTATGAAAAATCAAAAGGGGAGACGCATATGAGCGATAAGCTTAAGGACAAAAATGTTGATTTTCTCTTTGAAGCGATTTTGAAGCTTCAGACTCTCGAGGAATGTTATGATTTCTTTGAGGATTTGTGCACCGTTTCCGAAATCAAAGCGATTTCACAGAGAATTGTTGTTGCAAAAATGCTCAGAGATAAAAAGGTTTACAGCGATATCGTTGCAGAAACGGGCGCAAGCACTGCCACCATCAGCCGCGTTAACCGTTCGCTTCAATACGGCTGCAACGGTTACGAAGAAATTTTCAAAAGGCTTGATAAATAATGTCCTACGATAATTTTTCCCGTTTTTATGATTCTTTGACGGATAATGTTGAGTATGAGAAGCGTGCAGATTATTTTTGCAGGCTTCTTTCCTTGTGCGGAATTAACGGCGGGATTTTGCTTGATCTCGGCTGCGGCACGGGGAGCATATCTCTGAAAATGGCAGAACGCGGCTTTGAGGTTATCGGCGTTGACAGCAGCGTCGGTATGCTCAGCGAGGCTCAGCGCAAAATGCTCGAAAGCGGCAAACGCCTGCTCCTGCTTAACCAGCGTATGGAAGAAATCGACCTTTACGGAACGGTTGACTGCGCCGTCTGCGTTCTCGACGGAATAAATCATCTCGGCGGCGAGGCTGAAATCAGGCGTACCTTTGAGCGCGTTTCACTTTTTATGAATAAAGGCGGAGCGTTTGCTTTTGATGTTAATACAATATATAAGCATAAGTGCGTGCTTGCGGATAACGCTTTTGTTTATGAAACGGATGATTTATTCTGCGTTTGGCAAAATAACTATAACGAGAGCGACAACAGCGTTGATATTTCGCTTGATTTCTTTGAGGAGGAGGACGGCGTTTATTACCGCAGCAGTGAAAGCTTCACCGAGCGAGCATACGAGCTGAGCGTGTTTGAACGCTTACTTTCCGAAACGGGCTTTGAGCTTGTCGGTGTGTTTGACGATTTAACAACGGAGTCGGTCAAGCCCGACAGCGAAAGAGCAGTATTTTTAGCAAAGAAGAAGTGATTGTATGAGTGAGCTTATCAGAATGATTTCCGCTGACGGAACTTTGACCGTTATCGCGGCGGATACAACCGATATTATTAATACAGCCGAGCAGATTCATAAGACCTCCGCAGTAACCTCTGCGGCTCTCGGCAGGCTTTTGACAGCGGCTTCAATGATGGGAGCCGTTCTGAAAGGTGAGGACGACAGCATAACTCTGCGCCTGAGCGGCGACGGCCCCGCAGGCTCCGTTATAGCTGTTTCCGACAGTATGGGCAATGTCCGAGGCTATGTCGCAAATCCGATAGTCGAGATTCCTCTCAATGATAAGGGCAAGCTTGATGTTGCGGGAGCAGTCGGCAAAAACGGAACCTTAACCGTTATGAAGGATTTGGGATTAAGAGAGCCGTATATAGGTCAGGTGCCGATTGTTTCGGGCGAAATCGCCGAGGATATAACAAATTATTTTGCGGTCAGCGAGCAAATTCCTACGGTCTGCGCGCTCGGTGTGCTCGTTAATCCCGATTTGTCAATCAAAGCGGCGGGCGGCTTCATTATTCAGCTTCTGCCGACGGCGCTCGATGATACTATAGATAAAGTTGAGGAATGTATTAAAGATATTCCGCCCGTTACAAAAATGCTTGCGGACGGAATGAAGCCCGAGGATATCTGCCGCAGCGTTTTAAAGGGCTTTGAGCTTGAAGTTCTCGACACGGCAAATCCCGAATACAGATGCACCTGCTCAAAGGAGCGCGTAATCCGTGCTCTGCTCAGCCTCGGCAGTCAGGAGCTTAAAGAAATGGCAAATGAAAAGGAAACGGAAGTTGCCTGCCATTTCTGCGATAAGAAATATGTTTTTACCTCGGCCGAGATAAAAAAGCTTGCCGAAAACTAAGCTGAAAAAAATATCAAAATTTTTCAAAATATTTTTGAAAAAAGGGTTGACATTTCAGGAAAAGTATTGTATTATAAGTCTCGCCGCTTGACGAGAGCGGCACGATGTGGGAGCATAGCTCAGCTGGGAGAGCATCTGCCTTACAAGCAGAGGGTCACAGGTTCGAGCCCTGTTGTTCCCACCAATGGCCCGGTAGTTCAGCTGGTTAGAACGCTAGCCTGTCACGCTAGAGGTCGACGGTTCGAGCCCGTTCCGGGTCGCCATTGAGTGACCTGTAAATCTATTTTTACAGGTCATTTCCTATGCCTCTGTAGCTCAGTTGGTAGAGCAGTGGACTGAAAATCCACGTGTCGCTGGTTCGATTCCGGCCGGAGGCACCATCAGGTGCGGATGTAGCTCATCTGGTAGAGCGCCACCTTGCCAAGGTGGAGGTAGCGAGT
>JBJEQB010000060.1:0-27613 GCA_051881535.1 Acutalibacteraceae bacterium
ACAGATTTATGAAACGCATTCGGCAGGATGAACTGTGGTACGATTTCTTCTACACGGAGTTGACAACAGGTCTGCGCCGAGGTGAAATCTGCGGACTGAAGTGGGAGGACTTCGATGAGGAAAACGGAAAGCTGAAAGTGAGGCGCTCGGTTGCGAAAAAGAAAGGCGGCGGATTGAATATCGGTGAAACCAAAACCGAGACGGGAACGCGCACTATTATTCTGCCGCCGAGCACAGCGGAACTTTTGCGGAAGCGAAAAGAAACGGCAGTCAGCGAATGGATATTCCCGAATATCTATAAGCCGGAAGAACCTATGTCTCCCGACTATGCTTACCACCGATTAAAAACACTGTTAAAACAGGCGGAGCTTCCGCTGATACGGTTCCACGATCTGCGGCACACCTTTGCCACTCACGCGCTGGCGGGCGGCGTGGATGCGAAAACGCTGTCGGGAATCCTCGGGCATACCAACGCCAGCTTCACGCTGGACACCTACACCCATGTGACCACCGATATGCAGAGAAGCGCTTCCGCTATCGTGGGGAGCTTTATGGATGAGATTATGCCGGACGGAGGGGATAAAAATAGCTAAGCGGAGAAAAAACGGCGAGGGGACGCTACGCCTTCGTAAAGACGGGCGGTGGGAAGGCCGTGTTGTTATAGACTACAATGAGAAAGGTCAGCCGATTACAAAATGCGTAACCGCCAAGACGAAAACGGAATGCAGTGCAAAGCTGGAAAAGCTCAAAGAGCAGTACGGACGCTCTTCCGATAAAATCAAGCCGGATATGCTGTTCGGGGATTGGATCGACTTCTGGTATCAGACCTACTGCCGACACACCCTCCGCATTACCACAAGAACCGACTATGAAAACCGCATTTACAATCATATCATTCCCGAAATCGGAAAAATTCCGCTGAACAGGCTGTCACAGTCGGATTTACAGCAATTCTACGCAAAGGAAAAGACAGACGGAAGAAAACTGCACGCAAAAACTTACGGAAAGGGACTTTCGGACAGAACGATAAGGGGGATACATGCCAACTGCCGCACAGCTTTACAGCGGGCGGTACAGGACGGTTTGATACGAACCAATCCCGCTGTCGGCTGTAAACTGCCGCCGAAAAAAGCGCGGGAGATGCAGGTGCTGACGCAAAACGAGATACTGCGGTTTCTGCATCAGGCAAAGGAAGAAGGATATTATGAACTCTTTCTGCTGGAGCTCGGCACGGGAATGCGGCGCGGTGAAATATTGGCACTCAAATGGAGCGACCTGAACTTCAAAACAGGAGAGCTTCACATTGAACGGCAGGTATATATCATCCAGGCAGAGGTGATGATATCGGCACCGAAAACAAAAGCCTCGATACGCACCGTTATTCTGCCGCCGTCACTCTTGAAAACTCTCGCGGTGTATAAAGAAACAGTGGATTCGGATTGGATGTTCCCGTCGCCGACGGATAACGGCAGACCGAGAAATCCGTCATCGGTTAGAAAACGGTTACAACTAATCTTGGAACGGGCGGGCTGTAAAAAGGTGCGCTTTCACGATCTGCGGCACACCTTTGCGACCATGGCGCTGGAGCACGGTATGGATGTGAAAACGCTCTCGGCAACCATAGGCCATGTGTCCTCCGCAACTACACTGGATATTTACAGCCATATCACCGATACCATGCAAAGGCAGGCGGCGGTGCATATTGACCGCAAAATCGGCGGCACAGACGCCCGTATGCCGACGATAGCGCGGGAGGAAAGGAAAGATACCACCCTGGTCGAATTCACGCCGTACAAGCCCAAAATACGCAAGCCGGGGACGGGCTGTGTCACCATGATTAATGACCATCTGTATGAGGGACGGTACACGCCGACCAACGCCTACGGAAAGCGGGAAAGCCACAACATCTACGCGAAAACAAGAGAAGAATGTGAAGAAAAGCTCGCGGAAATGATCGAGCGAGTAAAAGCGGAGATATCTGAGGAGAAAGCAAGACTAAAAGAGGGCGACTCGTAAGAGTCGCCCTCAAAAATTGGTTTACAGTAAACAATTTACGGTGGAGAATGCCATTAATAATGCTTATGCATTTTCAGATACAACACGAACATTTTTTGCTTTTGGTTTTCCGTTGACAGGGTTTGTCGATTTTTGATAAGTAACGGTTTTACCTATAATTCTTGTAAAATCTATTCTCGGATTATCTTCCGAATGGAAAAACATATTATCTGGAAATGCTTTTATAAACCCGTAGTATCTACCTGCACGATCTTGTTTCGCAGAAATAACTACCCCACTACTTGTCAATTCTTCTTGCGTTGTTGTTGGTTCAAGTTTATCAATGTTTCCGCCACGCATGATAGTAAGTAGAAATTGTGTAAATGCTGGATTATCCTTAATACCATGCTTATATTTTAAACCATATTTATTTATCCATTTATTTGTGATTTCTTCAAAAGAAGCAATTGCCGCTATGGTTTCTTTTGCTAAAGATTCGGGAGAGTTGCAACAATTGATTATTTTCGAACAAAGCTCGTCGATGCTTCTATTGTTAATATCCAACTGTTGTTTAGATACTCGTTCCGCAAGCATCATGATTAAAAAATATTTGTAGGTGTCATATTTGCGCTCGATTATTTCTTCGCGGAGTAATCTTTCAAAATTCAAACATAAAAGAGCAGAACAATAGTATGGATAAAGAGATTGTGAATCCACAAAAATCGTGTTTCGATATTTTTCCAATAGGTTTACTATGTGTGAAACACCGTCATGAGGAGCATGAAGAAAAACGCTAATGACACTATGTGCTAACATATCCAAACTAAACACTCTGTTTTTCTTTACAAGCGGGTCTAAAGAATACTGTTTGGAACGACGCTCATAATATATTTTTTCGTCATTTTGTGTGTCGTTTTGTACGGCAATGAGAAAGTCCTCCAAATTTTTGTGGAAATCTCTTGTGATTTCAAAACTTTCCGAAAATACAGGATTTTGACTATTAGTACCTCTTACAATGGAATTTGTTATTTTGCCTTCGTCTGTCGCAATTATTTTTACAAGTAGCGAAACATTACTTAAGTCTGTACCAGTACTATACGCATGATGAATTACGCTTGATGTTTGGCATCCATTTACTATTTGAGGATTTTCTATTGTTACCTTTCTATTACCGGATATTAGACTAGAACACACTATGGTAATACCGTTGTTTAATAGTAAGAATGAGGAAGGTGTGTTTTTTATTGTGTCTAACATACCTTCATTGATATTGGTATTTCCTTGATAATCACGTACATTATCGGAAAATAAAGATCGCCTAATATCACCTTCTTCTGTGAGGAGTAATTTTACAAAGTCCGTTGCTTTGCATAAAATTACTTGTGAATTGGACACATCTTCTACTTCTTCAAACTCTAGTGAACCCAATACATTTAGAACAATTTTAAACGAATTTTCGTTATCATCACTGATTCTAGCAATATTACTTGAACCTAAAAATCTACAAGAAAAATCACTATAATCGTTAAGCGCATAAATCTTTTCTTTTAAAGCATTGTTTTTTCCTTCGATGTGTACGTCTTCGCGCCACTCGCCGAAAATAACATAATACGCAGTAACTACAGGTGCATCTTTCCAGAAAAGCATTATATCTTCTGAAAAAATGTAATCCTTTAATGTTAGCCATTCATCAATTTTATCATTATGAGGCTCAAAATGTTTGGTATTTAAAAAATCATAAATCCCATCTGCGAATTTTGAATACTCGCCAGAATCGATTTTATTTTTAAATTTGGATTGTACGAAAATAAACTCAACAGATATTTGTTTGCTTGTGTCAGTAATATCTTTTACTTCTTTACAAGAGGTGACAATAATTCCGTTTACCTTAATTGCTAGTCCGTCAATTCCCATATCATTTTGCCCGCCAACGGATGCCATTTCGAGCAGGGAAGAATTTTTAGTAGTAGAGTCGGGATGATGCATGTTCAATATTAAATTGTTTATATATCTTTCGAACAATGCATTTTCGTTAAGTGTTTTGTAACCAAAATCTTCAGCAAACTTTTTGATTTTAACTTTTAAGATAGGTTCAAACTTCATGATTAATACCACCCTGTTAATTTTTGGGAAATTGTTATGTTTTTTTAATTATACAACAAATCTCGACAAAGGGCAATAATAGTGAAAATAAAATAATAATTGCCTAATCTCCTCGATTTGATGAACTAGATTGATGATGGAAAATGCGTGTACACCTACAAAATGTGTTAAAATACAAACAGATCGGTTTCTAAAATTCATTCTGTTAAGTACGCAGTAAACCAAAAACCTCTGGAATCGCTTGATTTCAGAGGTCCTTTGGTCGGAGTGACAGGGTTCGAACCTGCGGCATCGACATCCCAAATGTCGCGCGCTACCAACTGCGCCACACCCCGATAGTTTATTAAATTGTGGTCGTGTAGGTGGTCAAATCTGTGGTCAAACACATTTTTGACTGCTTTTTTTCATTTTCCGAACCGCCTGAAATCCGCACGGTTGAAGGGTTTTCGGCGGTTTTTGTTGTCATACGGAGCGAACACCGTCTATGCTCCCAAAGCAGGTGCGATAGCCAAACTTCGCTACATCCCGAAATATTGCGGCGGCTCTGCGGAGCCGCTTTTATATTCTATGACATTTCAGGCATAAAGTCAATAAAAATATAGTTTTTTAACGGCATTTTTTAACGGCAATGCAATACGTCTGAAATACAATATTTCACGCACATTTGGTCTTTTTCTCTTTAACATACGGAATATTTCAAAGATTTTTAACGCAGACGGGGCGGAAAGATTCCGCTCAAAACCATATTTATTGCTGTTAAAAAAACTATAAAAAGCTTTCAGGCAAAAAAATAGCCGCCCTATTGGGCAGCTAAATAAAAAGTGTCGGCGTCGACCTATCTTCCCGGGCCGCTTCCAGCCAAGTATTTTCGGCACTGTTGAGCTTAACTACCGTGTTCGGGATGGGAACGGGTGGACCCTCAACGTCATCAACACCGACTAAAAAACGCAACGGCGTTTCTTGAATGCTTGATGATTATATACCTTTGGGCGCGGTTTGTCAATAGTTTTTTTAAAATTTTTTGAATTTTTTGCAGATTTACATTAGATATGTTGCAAAAAGTGAAGAATAAGTGAAATATAAAGCATATTTACCGTATCGGTCTGTGCGCTTTCGCTTTATTTTTATCGGCGGCTTGTAGGCAAGCCGCCTACTTTTGCGGCGTAATTAATAATCCGTCGCAAGCCCGAATTTATCTGCTCATTTTTTTGATTTCACGGCAAACTCTTGCCACGGGCAAGCCGACGATATTGAAATAATCGCCCTCGATTTTTTCAACAAGGGTGCAGCCGCGCCCCTGAATTCCGTAGGCTCCCGCTTTATCCATGGGCTCGCCTGTTTCAACATATTTTTCGATTTCTTCGGCGGTCAGGTCATAGAATTTTACCCTGCTGACCTGAGCAAACACGCTCTTTTTATCGCCGCATATCAGGCAAACGCCCGTTATAACTTCATGCTCTGCGCCCGAAAGCATGGCGAGCATTGCCGCGGCACCCGCCTTATCGCGGGGCTTGCCGAGTATTTTATCTTTTGCAACAACGATTGTATCGGCGCCGATAACGATTTCCGAGGAGTCGGCGCGTGAGGCGGCAAGTGCCTTTTTTTCGGCTGTCATTTCTGCGGCGTGCAAAGGCTCCGTTCCATCGGGGATACTTTCGTCAACCTCGGCGGTTCTTATTTCAAAATCAATGCCCGCGGTTGCAAGCAGCTCTCTGCGGCGGGGAGACGCCGAGGCAAGAATTATTTTTTTCATGCTCTGCCTCCGTCAATGCTACCCCTGCGGAGCATTTCCGCAACGCGCAATACAAGCGTCTGCGTTTTGCCGTCGGGGATTTCGCCCGCAAGCACCATTTCAAACGCCTTTTCAACCGGGATTTTTTCAACCTCAAGGTATTCGTCGTCGTCAAGATGCATATGAGTGGCGGTGAGCTGTGAAGCGGCGTAAAGATGGATTATCTCGCCGCAGTAGCCGGGAGTGGGGTAGAATTTGCCGAGGTCATAATACTTTGCGGCAACGGTTCCCGTCTCCTCCTCAAGCTCGCGCTTGCCCGCTTCAAAGGGATCCTCTCCCTTTTCAAGCTTGCCTGCGGGCAGCTCCAGAATAACTTCCGAATAAGGATATCTGAACTGCCGCACGAAAATCAGCTCGTTTTCATCAGTCAGGGCGGCAATGCAAACTCCGCCGTTGTGCTCCACAACCTCGCGGGTGCAGGGCTTGCCGTCGGGCAAAGCCGCCTTGTCGCGGCGCACATTTATGATTTTTCCCTCATAGACATAATTTTTTTCGACGGTTTTTTCAAAAAGCTCCATATTGTTTCCTCCGATGGTTTTAAGACCGATTTTATGCGAATATAATTAAAAGTATCCTTTTAAAACAGGGGGTAATTATATGGATTATATCACAAAACCCAAAGAAATGACAGCCGAAAATCAAAGAAAAATGATTTTTTCATTAAAAAAAGCATATCCGATGCTTCGGGTCGGCGTTATCGGTAAGTCTTTATGCCAAAGAGGAATTTTTTCACTCTCAATAGGCAAAAGCGAAAATCCCCTGCTGATTGCCGCCGCCTTTCACGGTCAGGAGTGGCTGACAAGTTTGCTTGCCCTGCGCTTTGCGGAATTGCTGCTTTGCTCCAAAACCTGCGGCGCGCCGCTGTGGGGAATAAGCGCGGCGGGAATAACCCGCGAGGTTATCATTATTCCCTGCGTTAATCCCGACGGAGTTCAGATAGCGATTAACGGCGTTGACGGCGCGGGCAGATACGCGCAGACCGTTGCCGAAACCGCGTCTTTTTCAAATGAAAAATGGAGCGCAAACGCAAGAGGAGTTGACATTAACCACAATTTTGACGCAGGCTGGCACGAGCTGAGAAATATGGAAATCGAGAGCGGAATTCTCGGTCCGTCGCCGCGCAGATACGGCGGATATATGGCGGAAAGCGAGCCCGAAACCGCGGCTCTGACGGCTTTCTGCAAGGCGCGCAGACCGCGCACGGCGATTGCGCTCCACAGCCAGGGGGAAGAAATTTTTTGGGAATACGGCGATAAAAAGCCGCTTAGAAGCGAGGCTCTTGCCCGCATTTTTGCCGCCGCAAGCGGATATGAGCTTGTTGAAAATAACGGTCTTGCCTCCCACGGCGGATTTAAGGATTGGTTTATCGATTATTTCTGCCGCCCCGCTTTTACGGTTGAAATCGGCAAGGGAGAAAATCCTCTGCCGCTGTCGGATTTTGACGGAATTATTGAGCGCACCCTGCCGATGCTTGCGCTTGCGGCGATACTTTGAATAAATTCAATAATAATACGCTTTGCCCGGGAAATATTATATTTAACGCCGCACATTTTTGCGCCGCGGCATAAACTGTAATATACGGTTATGAAACCAATCTCAACGAAAGGGCGTAAGCTATGTTTACTTATCACAGCCGTTCAAGAAGAATTCTCGATTTTCTTTCCCGCTCCCGACCCAACGCCGTGGCGCAGATATGCGGCTATGCCGACCACCCCGAAATCTGCGGCACGCTGATGCTCTATCAGTCGCCCGCGGGGGTTTTCGCCGTTGTTTCCGTGGGCGGATTTCCCAAGGAATTCGGGTGCGGAAAGGTTCTCGGAATGCATATTCACGACCCCGAAACGGGCAAACATTTTAACCCCTGCGGCACGGAGCATCCCAACCACGCGGGAGATATGCCGCCGCTGTTTGTTGAGGGCTGCGACGCCTGGACGGCGTTTCTGACCGAGCGTTTTAAGGTGTGCGATGTTATCGGAAAAACAATAGTTATTCATAAGCAGAGAGACGATTTTACCTCTCAGCCCTCGGGAGATTCGGGCGAAAAGCTGGCTTTCGGCGAAATCCGCAGAAATGTCGGGTTCTATTAAACTGAATAATTGCGAGTGCCCAAAAGACAGAAAACCCAAAAACGCCGTGCATGAGCATGGCGTTTTTGAGTTAAATGCAAAAGATATGGATTAATGAGAATGAAAAATCAGAAAAGCGGAGAAAGCTTAAAGCTGTTTGTTGAGTTTACGCTCAGCTTTATTGAAAAAACAGCGTCCGTTATATATCCGCCGAGAAGCGCGCGGGTCTTAACTCTGCTTGACTTAACGGCGGGTCTGTAAGCGTTTGCGGCTGATACGCTCGGAACTGCTTCAAGCGAGCCGCAGCGTGAAAGCTTGTTCCAATCGATTGCCCTGAGAGTAAAGGAAACGGTGGCGCGGTCGCTGAGAGCAAGGGAAATCTTCTGACCTGCAATCATGGCGTTGATTGCGTCTGCGGACAAATCAACATCCGTTCCCGAAAGCAGGCTGCTCTTATCAAGGAAAGCGTTAAGACGCTCGGTCAGCAAGCCTGTGTCAATCGCTCTTGCAACATTGGGAAGAATGTCAAGCAAAGTAAAGAGCGTGTCTTTCTCGAGGTCGGTAATAAGAGTTGTTACGGGCTGAAGAACGGGGAGCATCAAAGCGTCGAGGTAATCATATTTATTGCCCTTGACGGCGGCGTGGAATCTCTCCGTATATTCCTGAGAGGAGATAACGCCTTTCAGACCTATTCCCTCAAGCAGAGGAATAAGCTCCTCATATGCGCCGTAAACATAGTCGCCGTTTTCAGCGATTGAATTGGGAAGATAGATAACATTGCTGATAACGAGAACGCCGTTGTGGAGAATGTCGGTAATTGCTCTGAGAGCGGCGGCAGCGGCAAGAGCAAATCCGTTTGCATCGCCGTCGCTGAAGCCCCAGTCGCCGTTTTCAAAAACAATGTCGGCATAAGCCGTTGTTGTGTTGTTGGTTTCCGCCGCGGCGAGAAGCTTGGCTTTTGCTCCCGCAAATTTTTCTTCATCGAGGAAAGCGGCAGCCTTGGCGGGAGTGAATTCATCGGCAAGAACCCTGCTGACATTTATTCCGCTTGATACGATGTTTGCCTGAACGAGCATATCATAAAGGCTGAAAACAACGGAAATGTTTTTATTCGTAAGCAGAGTATCGGAGCCGAGAAGCTTTTCAACGGCAAGCCCGTAAATGCCCGTGAGGAGCTTGTTTTCAACAGCGATTTTAACGGTGTTGAATTCTCTGATAACGGGGAAATCCGCCAATCCGACATTTGCGGGAGTGAAAGCGTTTATTTCTTCTTCAAACTTATAGTCGCTCGGAGTGAGAGGGTCAACGGGGTCATAGCGTTTGATGATTTCGGCATATTTTTCCGACGCTTCGGCGGAAATTTTGCTTTTAAGCGAAGCGGGAACTTCTTTGTATTTTGCCTGTGCCTGAGCTACTGTGTCGTTGTTGACTTCATCAAGATTAATTTCGGCAATCCATTCCTCAAAAGCGGCAACGATTTCCATGCCCGCGGTTTCTTCACATTTTTTGTAAAGCGAACTTGCGGAAAGATTGCTGTAAGCATAGTCATCTTTTTTGCTGTTAAGATAATAGGTATAGTAAACATATGTTGAGCCGATTGATTTGAAAACGGCTACATCGTAAGCGTCGGTCATTGCGTCATAAGCCGCCATGCCCTCTTTGGCTTTTTCCGTTGAGCCGGTTTTATCAAAAGCAATATATCCCTCGAGAAGCTTCAGGACAACCTGAGAGGCGGTTCTGTTTTCGGGAGTTGATTCGGAAAACTCCTGCATAGCCGATATATACATATTGTATTCGTAAAGAGCTTTTCGCTGATTATACTGCATTACAACCTCTTTTTTGGCAAGGTATGCCTGAAGGTCTGCAATATATTCGGGGTCATTTGCACCGCCCGCATAGTTTGAATCCTTGGGCTTCGTGCCTGCCGATTCGGGAGCCTGCTCGGTAAAGGGGTTGTCTGCAAGCTGAGCTTTGCCGCTCATCTTGATAATATCTCTGTAGGTTGCGCCTATTGAATTTGATGAAAAAGATAAGAATGCGGCGCTGTAACCGTCAAGCATCATTCTTACAAGCTGAGGAGCGGATTTGTAAGCGTTTATGTATTCAACGGCAAGAGCTTTCAGCTCGGGATATTTAACAAAATCGCTGTTTGCGGAGAGCTTCTGGCTCTTTCCGTCGTAGAGAGCAACTGCTGTTCCGAGATATTTATTTCCCATTTCAAGAGCGGCTGTTCTTGCGGGGTGCTCGCCCAAACGCTCATCAAGAGTTTCGTTTGCCTGTGCGCGGGCGTCGGCAAGGGGCATCTGGTCTTTCCATGTGGAGCCCTCGGGCAGCTTGCTGTCAAATTCATCCTTGATAAGGAAGCCTTCGCGCTCGGAAAACGCTTTGAGGATGTTGAGCGTGAGGGAGATATCAAAGGCGTCCTTCTGCTCAACCGTCAACGCCTTGTAGGCGGCGATTGCTTTTTCATAAAGCTCCAGCTTGGCATTATAGGCGGCAAGCTTCGCTTCGTCTGTCGGAGCTTTTGTCGAAATACTTGTTTTGTCGGCAATCATAGCTTCTGCCGCTTCAACGGCGGCGGAAACGGCATCGGTATCTTCTGCGGCAAGCGCAGTCAAGCCGATTGCGAAGCACGAAAAAATCAGGCAAATCGAAAGCAGGAAGCTCACGGTTTTTTTGATGTTTTTCATTGTTTTTTCTCCTTTCGTTTAAACCTCAAAACAGATAAATGCAAAATCGGTCTGTTTATTATTCACAGATTATAAATAGTTCGGTCTGTTTTTCGGCTTTCTTCAAGAGGTATAATATCATAGAACTTTCCTGTTTTCAATTAGGATTTATAACGAAAAATGCTTGCCGAATTTGTAATGCTGTAACAAATCAGACTGTATCGGTCTGTTTTTTGATATGCGGTTTTTCAAATAATGCGGTCTGTTTTATTGACATTTGCATACTCTTGGTTGTATAATGAAAGAGCGAGGTGAAAAGGCAATGAATCAAACAGAAAAAACACAAAGAAGCATTGATATGATTATAAATGCGGCAATTCCCGAATTTGCGGAAAAAGGCTTTGAGGGCGCGGTGCTTAACGATATATGCAGAAAAAACAATATTTCCAAGGGCAGGCTTTTCCATCATTTCAGCGGAAAGGGCGAACTTTATCTTGCCTGCTGCAAGCGTGCGGCAGAGGATTTAGCCGCCAATAATCTTGCTTTTGAGCCTGACCGCTCAAAAACGCCGCAGCAAAATATGCACGATTACCTTCTGCACAGAAATACTTTTTATGCAAAAGATATCTGCCGAACCTCGCTGTTGCGCGATGTTCAAAGAAATGAAATTCCGGCTTTTAAAAGCGAGCTGTCGGAAACCGTGAAAATATGCCACAGGGCAAATGTAACGGCGCTTCGCAGAATATTTGACGAAAGCAAATATCCTCTGCCTGAAAAAAGCTTTAAAGTCTTTGCGGAAGCGTTTTATATTTCGCAGTCATATGTAATGCTGAACGGTGTTTACAGAAATTCATTTTCGGGAATGTCTGAGGCTGCAATAAAAGGCTTTTTTAAAGAAACGGCGGACGCGATGGATATGATTATGGATATTATCCTTTTCGGAATTTATCCGAGAGACGGGAGCTGCCCCGAAAGAATGCCCGTTTCCGATAATATTAAATTTGATGTGCTTGATTCCTTTGCCGATATATTTTGAAATTAATTGTATATAACGCAAAAAGAGCTTCCGCAAAAAAACGGAAGCTCTTTTTGTGCCGTAAGCATCTTACCCTCTTATATTTCCTCGGCGACGGCGGTTATGACGGTCATATCGTCGAATTTTTCTCCGCAGCGACGGCGGGCGGAGCCGAGAATCATTTCCGAAAATTCGTTGGCGTCATTCCCTCCCGAAAACGCCTTGATTTCATCTCTGAGCCATCCGCTTCCGCTTCCGAGAATTCCGTCGCTGACCATCACAAGAGTGTCGCCGCCGCGCAGTTTAAGGCTGTAACGGCTGAATTTGACATTGCTTAAAATTCCGAGCGGAGTTGACGGAAGCTCCGCCGCTCTGACCTTGCCCGAGCCTGTGTAAAACGAGGGCGCCGCCCCCGCTTTATAGATTGCCGCGCTGCCGTCGAAAAGGTCGATTTCGGCAACATCGAGCGTTGAAAGCGATTCATCCTCCGCCTTAACCGAAAGCGCGGAATTTGTTATGCTCAGCGCGGTGTCAAGGCTCAGCCCCGCCCTTATCAGGCGTGAAAACAGCTCAACGGTCATCGCGGAATCGATAGCCGCCCTGCCGCCCGTTCCCATGCCGTCGCTGAGAATTATATATGCCTTTGATTCGGTGCGGAAGCATTCAAAATAATCTCCGCAGAGCTTTTGGTTTCCGCAGCTTGCAGACGCCGCTCCGAGGCGTATTTTAAACAGTTCTTTTCGCAGGAAAAGAAGCTCCTTGCCGTCCTTTTTCTCCCTGATTTTAGGCGGCAGAAGCTGAGCCTCCAGCTCCTCCGAAAGCGCGGCGGTCAGGCGTGAAAGGCTTGTTGACGGCGGAATGTCCTCAACAACGCAGGTAAGGTGCAGAGCGCCCGAGGGCGGCTGAACGCACCTGACGGAAACAACCTCAAAGCCCTGCTCCGAAAGCACACGCAGAGCGCTTTTTTCTTTGTTAAAAAGTATTTGCGAGCCTGTGCCGATTTCCTCCGAAAGCTCGCGCAGCAGCTTTGCCGTCCAGTCAAACTGACCGCAGGCAAGCTCACGGTTTCGGGCTGAATTTGCTTGGAGCGCAATAACGGCGTTTCTGCTGCCGTAAACCTTGTTGAAGCTTTCCGCAAGGCGGGGCACGCTCGGGCACTTGGCGTTGAAATTAACCGAAAAATCCTGCGCCGAAACGGTTTTTCCGCCCGAAAGAAGCTTCATAACCGCTTCAAATTCGCCGTCCTCGGGGCAGAGCTTGTCCCGCAGAGGGCAGCCGGAGCACACCCGCTCGCGCACTCTCATACATACCAGCATATCATTGGCGGGCGCAAGAGCTTCAATTCCCTTTGAAACGGATGAAACACATTCCGAAACCGAGCCGATTGCCTTTGAAGCTTCAAGCAGGCGTTCACCCGCCGAGCAGAATTCGGACTGCATACGCTTGATGCCGGGGTTGAGAATGTTGCTTCTCAGGTGTGCAAGCCTTGTGCGGGGTATCGCCGCAAAAATAACCGCTGCCGCCGCCGCTTCGGCAAAAACCGAAATTCCCTCGGCGGAGCCGTCAATCAGCGCCGCAATTCCCGCCGCAAGCGAAAAAACAAGCGCGCATACAAACTGACCGAATTTTGAAAAAATGCCCGCAAGCAGCCCGCATATCCCGTAGCAAAGGCTCAGAGCTACTCCCGTTCCCGAAACGGCAATACAGCCGCCCACGGCTATCCCCGCCGCGCTTCCCCCCGAGCGGCTGAAAAGATAGGAGGCAATCAG
This sequence comes from Acutalibacteraceae bacterium, assembly GCA_051881535.1. Taxonomy (GTDB): domain Bacteria; phylum Bacillota; class Clostridia; order Oscillospirales; family Acutalibacteraceae; genus CAG-177. The sequence goes on from JBJEQB010000060.1 coordinate 13,410, forward strand.
AATTATAAAACAGCCGAAAAATCTTGCTGGGCGAAAGCCCATAATGCTCAGCTCCGAAGCTCCGAGCAGCAGAGAGCAAAGGCTCGCCACAATGCAGATAAGGCTGTGATTATCGAGCATATAAGGGCTGCGACGTTTCTTGATGCAGTCAACCGTGCCCGAATAAAAAGTGACCGACGAAGCGCAGAAAAGGCTTGAGCATATGACAAGGATAAACGCGTTGAGCGACGGCAGTTCCGAAAACATAACCGCCGTGCCGCAGGCAAAGCAGAGCGCAAACACGCTCACGGAAAGAATAAGGCGGCGTTTCCGGCATATTCCGAGGCGGTCGAGAATAAATATTATTCCCGTAACGCCCGCAAGAGGCACGAGCGCATTTATCAGCGCTCCGCCCGAAAGGCGCAGGCATCCGCCGAGAATTCCGCCCGCGGCAACGCAAATCAGCTCCGCTCCCGAGCAGGCGGCGGCAAGCCCCACGCTCAAAGGCGCTCTGACGGAGAGCAGACCCGCTCCCGAGAGAATGAAGCCGGAGATGAAATAAAGCGTGCAAGCCAAAATCTCGGAGCCTTTTTCCCACAGCCTGTCCGCAATATCACGCTCGGCGGCTGCCGAAACTTTTTCCATATCAGCAATTTCCTTTCTTTTTTCTTCCGTTCAGCGGCATTTGATTTAATTCTAACCGTTATTTCTGGTAAAAATTGTCATTTATTAGCCGCTTTTTTCAATATTTTAAAAGATTTTTTTGTAAAAATCAGATTTATACTGTTCAATTCGCTTGCTTTGTGATATAATAAACTGAATATAACCGAAAATAGGGGGAGTTTGCTCAATGGAAGCGCAAAATGAACGGCAGGGTCTTATCATCGGTCGCAATGCCGTTGCAGAGGCTCTTAAAAGCGGCAGGGCTATCGACAGCCTGCTTGTTGCAAAGGGAGAAAGAGGCGGCTCCGTGGGCAAGCTCATCGGTCAGTGCCGCGACAGGGGCATAGTCGTTAAAGAAACCGACCGCAGAAAGCTCGATAAGCTCTGCGGCGGCGAAAATCATCAGGGCGTTGCCGCTTGGGCGGCTGTTCACGAATACGCCTCTGTTGAGGATATTCTCGAAAATGCAAGAAGTAAGGGCGAGCAGCCTTTTGTAATAATCTGTGATGAGATAGAGGATCCTCACAATCTCGGCGCGATTATCAGAACGGCGGACGCCTGCGGAGCGCACGGAATTATCATTCCGAAAAGGCGCGGAGTTGCGCTGACCTATGCCGTGGGCAAGGTTTCAGCGGGCGCGGTTGAATATGTGCCCGTTGCACGCGCGGCAAATCTGCCCTCGGTCATTGACGAGCTTAAAGAAAAAGGCTTCTGGATTTACGGCGCGGATATGAACGGCGAGCGGTGGGACAGGCAGGATTATTCCGGCAGCGTTGCGCTCGTGGTCGGCTCGGAGGGCAAGGGAATAAGCCGCCTCGTGCGCGAAAAATGCGATTTTATCGTGTCGCTCCCGATGAAAGGAAAAATCAACTCTCTGAACGCCTCGGTAGCGGCAGGGATATTAATGTATGAAATTGCTAAACATAGGTAGGTGAATGCTTTGAACGATAACACAAAAAGATCATCCGGCGACAGCGAGCTGGACGCAATCCTTGATGAAGTCAAAAAGTCAAAGCAGCAAGCTGAAATTCAGGAAAAAGAGCAGGAGCCGTCAAAAACCTGGTCGTTAGAGGATATTGACAGGCTCATTGCCGAAGAAAACGGCGAGGAATATGTTCCCAAGCCGAAAAAAGCTCCCACTCCCGCAGAGGATTTTGAAAGAATTCTCAGCAGAGAGTTTGACACGGGAATGTTTACCGTTAAGCCGATTTCCGAGGAAAAGCCCGAAAAGCAGGAGATGCAGGATATTTCATCTTCATCGGGCAACGCCGAGGTTGACGGGCAGGAAACCTTTTTTGACAGCGCCGAAAACGAGTTTGACGAATCGATGTTTGAGCTTGAAACCGTTATCGTGCCCGAGGATATTCCCGAGCCGTCATCAATGAGGTTTGCGTGGCAGGAGCCGGAAAAAAAGGAAGAGAAAAAAACTCCCGAAATCAAGACTTTCTATGAGGGAGAAACTCCCGCTGCGGAATTCTTTGCAAAAAAAGAAGAAAAAGAAGAGCCGGAGCATATAAAGGAAGTTGATTACAAAACCCGCTTTTTCTCCACTCTCAAGCTTGAAAACACAGCGGAAATCGACCCGGTCGGAGATGATGAGCCTGTTGAAAAGCCGGGCATTGTTGTAGCCAAAGCGGGCGAAAGCGACGAGGCGGGGCTTGAAGCCATGCCCAAGGTGCTTGCCGCCGAGGACGCAAAGGAGCTTGCCGTTGAGAAAACCCGCATTATGGAAAAGGTCGGCTCTGCGGAAAAGAAAATCGCCGCCGCTCAGGATAATGTTGAGGGTCAGATGATGCTCACGGGCTTTGAGGACGAGGCGGAGGAGGAAGTTCCCGAGCAGTCACGCGAAAACGATGTTGAGGAGGAGCTCTGGGAAAAGCGCAGGCAGCGCGCAAAGAACTTCAAGCTTGTTGACGCCGTTGACCTTGACTCCGAGTTCAGCGGGGATTTTGAAGCTCCGCCCGAGGAAGCGGCAAAGGAAGAAAGAGCAAGGCGCAAGAGAGAAAAAAGGCAGGAGCTTGAGCGCGAGGAGCAGCAGCCCGTTGCCAACGACTATTCGTCGCCCGCGGAGCGTTCCTCGTTCCACACAAGGCTCAGCGGCATGAGCCGCAAGGCAACCACGGGGCTTATCGCGGTCGGCGTGGTTGAGCTGCTTGTAATCATAGTTAATCTCATTCCGCCGCTTGCACAGAAGCTTTCGATTGAAACAACGCTGTTTGCGCCGGGCTCAACGGTGCTTTATGTGATAAACGCCGTTTTACTCATTGCCGCCGCGGCGATGGATAATGTGAAATTCATCGACGGCTTAACGGGGCTTTTCAAGCACAGAATAACGAGCGACACGGCTGTCAGCCTTTCAATAGCGGTTGCCCTGCTTCAGAATACGCTTGCCGCGGTTATGGGCGGCGCAGGCGCGGAGGTTTCGGTTTTCTCGGCGGCGGCTGTTACGGCGGTGCTTATCGGAAAAATCGCCAACAAGCTTGACGCACAGAGAATTCTCGGCAATTTTGAGGTATGCTCCTATAAATACGAACATAATATGTATGCGGTGCATCCCTTTGAAAACGAATCGGAGATATTCGAGCTGGGCAGAGGTCTTATGATGGGCAATGCCGAGCTGCTGTATTCTTCAAAGCTTGCATTCCCGACGGATTTCCTTAAAAATTCAAGGGCGGATACAAGCGAAAAAAAGCTTATAAAAACGCTTGTTCCCGCGGCGCTGGGCGCGGCTGCCGTTGTTTCGGTTACGGCGGGAATCATCAGCAAAAACGCAATGACGGCTTTTTCGGCGTTTGCCGGCACATTCTGCATGAGTGCTCCCGTTTTCTCGGCGTTTATTCCCTCGTTCATTTCAAGAATAACCAACGCCAAGCTTAACGCCGAGGGCACAATGATAGTCAGCCTTGACGCGGCTGAAAAAACGGCTGCGGCAAATGCGGTTGTTATGGATTCTGCGGATATTTTTGACCGCTCCCGCTGCACAATGCACGGAATGAAGGACTTCAAGAATATCAGAATAGACGATGTTCTGCTCTATGCCGCCGCGCTCGTTATCAAATCGGGCGGACCTCTGCGCGAGAGCTTTGAGCAGGTGGTTGACGGCAGGCAGGATTTGCTGCCGCCCGTCAAGGAGCTTGTTTATGAGGATAAGCTCGGAATTGCCGCAAGAATTCACGGTCAAAAGGTGCTTTTGGGCAACAGAAATCTGCTTGTTCACCATAACATTGAGGCTCCCGAAAAGGCGTTGGAGGAGAGATATTCTCACAGCGGCAGAAAGGTTATGTACCTTGCCGTTGCGGGCAAGATTGCCGCAATGTTTGTGGTCAGCTATGCCGTTGATAAAAACCTTGCGGGATTTTTCAAAACGCTTGAAAGAAACGGAATTCAGGTGCTTGTGCGTACAAACGATGTGAATGTTACCGAGGAGCTTATTTCCAAGAGCTTCGGTATGCCGCAGGAAAACTTCAAGGTTCTTTCCTCGGTGGCGGGCAAGCTTTTCAAGAGAAGACGCGACGCGGTCTGCGACAAGCTGCCCGCAAGAGTGGTTCACGACGGCACGGCTTATTCAATGCTCAAAGCGGTTGCCGCCTCATGCTCGGCAAGCTCGGCGCTCAGGATTGGAACGGTGGTTCAGATAATCCTCAGCGCGCTCGGCTTCATTCTCTGCATGGCTCTTTACTGCACTTCGCTGGGCGCAATGGTCAACGGACTGACCGCCGCCGCATTCCTCGGCGCAGGGCTTGCAATCTCGGCAGGCACGGCGTTCCTTAACAGATTAGGATAATATTTTTGATTTTTCGGGCGGAGCCTGTCGGAAAATTCGGAATTCGCAATGCGTAATTCGGAATTGATGACGGGCTCTGCCCGTACCTATTATATTTGTTTTTACGGTGTACAATTCGTAGGGGGCGATGCCCACATCATCCCAGAATTAACACAAATTTCAGTAGGGAACGCTGTCCTCAGAGTTCCGAAAAAAATTCGGAATTCGTAATGCGCAATTCGGAATTAATGACGGGCTCCGCCCGTACCTATTATATTTGTTTTTACGGTGTACAATTCGTAGGGGACGATGCCCACATCGTCCCAGAATTAACACAAATTTCAGTTGGGAACGCTGTCCTCAGCGTTCCGAAAAAAATTCGGAATTCGTAATGCGTAATTCGGAATTAATGACGGGCTCCGCCCGTACCTATTATATTTGTTTTTACGGTGTACAATTCGTAGGGGACGATGCCCACATCGTCCCAAAATCAGCACAAACATATGACAAATTCCCTCGGAACGCCGAGGACGGCGTTCCCTACCGAAGCCGTATTTTCACGGCGTAACTTGTAGGGGTCGGCGTCCTCGACGACCCACGAAATATTTGGAATTAATGAATTGTTAAATCATATGGTTTGCTTATAAATCCAATGTAGGGCGGCTTGCCCACAAGCCGCCGTGAAAATGATTGTTTTTTGCTTCCAATCCTCCGTCTTTTGCTTCGCAAAATCCACCTCCTTTGCCAAAGGAGGCTAATATCAACAGTAAGCTTTCTGCTATGGGCTCCTGAGGATTAATTTTGCCGTATAATCGAGATGCTTTAACGGCGGCTTGTGGACAAGCCGCCCTACTCTGTGCGTGTGTTGTTGATTATCGTTTTTCGGGCGACCACACTGGATCGCCCCAACCTTTATTAAATATAATCGGTCATAGGCGGAGCCTATCCGAAATTCCGCATTACGCATTACGAATTATTGCATTAAAAAACGGGCATCCTCCGCAAAGAGGATGCCCGAAAACTTTTTACTTATACTCAGATAGCAACCGTGTAATCAACAGCAGCCTTGAGGTTCTTGAGGTTAGCGGAGATGCCGAGCTTAGCCTTAGCGTCGCCAACGAAGATGTTAACAACATAGTGCCATGTGCCGCCGGTGATCTTGCCGGTGTTCTCATTGATTGTGCACTTGATGTAAGCATCGTCATAAGTCAGCTTAACGGTCTCTCTGCCGGAGGTAATCTCTGCGCCGAGTTCTTTAAGAGCGCCGTCGATGCTGCCGAGAGTGCCGATACCTCTGCCAACGGGGCCTGCCTTTGAGTCAGCGTCGGAGCCGTCGGTCTGGGATTTAAGAGCGATTGTAACTGTTGTTACGCCGTTCTTTGAAACAGCCTGTGCTCTTGTAACATCTTCGGGCTTAAGAAGACCCTTACCGGGGATATAGTCAGTCTCAACGGAGTTCTTTGCGAGAGCCTTCTCGGCTGCGGGTGAAAGAACGCTGAGGATAGCGCCGATAGCGCCGTCGCCGGTGATGTCGCCCTTGAGCTTCATTGTTGAATGACCCTTGGGAGCGCCTTCTTTATTTGTCTTGATAACTGCTGCGTTGTAGTAAGCAACAACTTCAGCGATATCGGTTGAGTTAAGACCCTTGCTGTCAGCAGGAGCGGTTGTTGCCTCTGAAGCAGCCTCGGTTGAACCCTCAACGGGAGCAGCGTCGGTTGAACCTTCAACAGGAGCGGCTGTGGTGTCGTCAGCAGCGGGAGCTTCTGTTACTTCGCCTGCAACGGGAGCAGCGGTTTCATCGGTAGCATCGTCACCGAAAAGGTCAACTGTTGTTTCGGGTGTGGTGGGTTCTTCATTTTTGCCGCCGCAAGCCGCAAAAGCGAAAAGCATTGCAGCAGCGAGGAGAATTGCGATAAGCTTTTTCATGTTTCTTTCCTCCTGAAAGTATGTTTTTTGATTTTTTCGCACAAACTGACTTCGCATCTGTGCATTACTTAATATAAAAATACCTCATATCCCGCATTTTGTCAAGAGCGAAAACAAAAATATCGGTCATTCAAAATCAGTCAAATGTCCTGAATTTTGTTGTATATTTATTCCGCACCGCTTACATCAATGAATGTTTACATTTTATTTAAAATTTCAGGTGACATATTTAAAAAAATATGCTATAATGATTGTCAACATAAAATGGAGGATTGTGCGGTATGTCGGTCAAGCGGTTTATTTCATGGAATGTCAACGGAATAAGGGCGTGCCTTTCAAAGGGATTTTACGAAAGCTTTGAGGCGCTTGACGCCGATATCTTCTGCTTGCAGGAAACCAAGATGCAGCACGGGCAGGCGGAGCTTGCGCTTGACGGCTATCATCAGTTCTGGAATTACGCCGAGCGCAAGGGCTATTCGGGAACTGCCGTTTTTTCAAAGGAGGAGCCGCTGTCGGTAACTCTCGGCATCGGAATTCCCGAGCACGACACGGAGGGCAGAGTTATCACCCTTGAATTTGAAAAATACTATTTCATCACCGTATATGTGCCCAATTCGCGCGACGAACTGGTGCGCCTTGATTACAGAATGGAGTGGGAGGACGCTTTCAGGCAATATGTATGCGCTCTCAACGAAAAAAAGCCCGTTATTTTCTGCGGCGACCTGAATGTGGCTCACAAGGAAATCGACCTTAAAAATCCCAAATCCAACCGCCGAAATCCCGGCTTTACCGATGAGGAAAGAGGAAAATTCAGCGAGCTGCTCGAAAGCGGTTTCATTGATTCATTCAGATATTTTTATCCCGATCTTGAGGGGGCTTACAGCTGGTGGTCCTACCGTTTTTCGGCAAGGGCAAAGAACGCGGGCTGGAGAATTGACTATTTTGTTGTTTCGGAAAAGCTGCGCGAAAATTTGCGCGGTGCGAAAATCCACAATGAAATTTTCGGCTCAGACCATTGCCCCGTTGAGCTTGAAATCGATATCTAACAGGAGGAGTTCTTCTTGAATTCAAAAGCTTTAAAAATCACGGCGGGCGTGCTTGCCGCCGCCTGCGTTATTTCCTGCGCCGTTTTCTTTGTTTCAAGAGGCGGAAAGGAAGTTGTGCCCGAAAACCCGATGCCCGTGGTTTATTCCTATGAGCAAAGCGTTTATACTCAAAGTCCGTCGCTCTCCGTCAAGGGCGCAAACGGCGAAATTTTTATGCCCTGCGATATCGGCGGCGTTTACTACACGGCTTCGCTCGGCGGAGAAATTGCTTTTTTTGAATATTCGGGCGGTGCAATGGTTCCCTGCTCTCTCGAAAAGAAGCAAATCAAAACCAATATAAAGGCAAGCTACGAAAGCATCCCCGTTACTGTTAATTATATTGAAAAAGACGGAAAAGTATTCGGCTGCGGAGTTTTTACCTCTGATATGGACTCCTCGGTTGATGTTTATTCCTATGCCTTTGTCAAGCTCACAAACAAGCCCTCGGGCTACGGCGACGGCGTTCTTCTGCTCGCTGACTTTGACAAAGATAATTTCTATAATCCGAATAAGCTCTATTCCGAAATATACAATTTCAATCTTTCAAACGGCTCGGCGTCGACCTATGTTTCAAATAACACAAGACTTATTGATAAAAACGGCTCTTTCAGGCAGGATTGGACTTTGCTGACCGACGATTTCATTGCAAATCTCGGCGGAGCAAAATATTTCCTTTCTTCAAGATATTATAATGAAAGCGATAAGGGCAGGCGCGCCGATGTTATGGTGCTTTCAAACGCCTATCGCCCGAAAATCGTTGTCAGCGACATTCTCGGCGTATGGTTTGTGAACGACGCAAACGGAATGCATTATCTTAGAAAGACTCAAAAGGGCTTTGCGAACATTCTCGGCTCTTCGGCGGGCGAAAAAACCCTTACGGAATTTGAGGGCGATTATTTCACGGATTATCTGCAATGCGGAAAATATCTGATAAACAAAAAGAGCCTTGTGCTGACCGACCTTATGACGGGAGCAGCAAAGACTCTTAAAGATATTGATATTTCGTCTGCGGATTTCTTCTCAATAAGCCCCGACGGCGGCAGGCTTGTTTTTGCCTCAAACGGCGAAGCAAACGCCAACGGTGCGCCCGTTCAGACTCTTGTTTATTGCACGGCTGACGGCTCTGCGGCTCCCGCCGTTTATAAAGAGCCGATGCTTTTCAGCGAAAGCGGCGGCTTTGTGTGGCTTGATAACTCCACCGTTATGAGCGTGCGCGCTCTGAGCGGAAGCGGCTCGCCCGCAGGCTCCGTTGCCTATGCATTTTAAATGCTTTCTTCTCTGAAATCAACCGAAAGCTCGCTGACGGCGGGCTTGAGCTGGATATATTTAACCCCTGCGCTGTCAAACATTCTCTTTGATGCCCTGACTCTGACGCTCTCGGCGTATTTATCGGAAAGATAGATTACCTCTTTTATTCCGCATTGGATTATTGCCTTGGCGCACTCGTTGCAGGGGAAAAGCGCAACATATATTTTGCAGCCTTCAAGGCTTGCGCCCGCGCTGTTAAGAATGGCGTTAAGCTCCGCGTGGCAGACATAGGGATATTTTGTGTTGTATTCATCGCCCGTTCTTTCCCAAGGGAATTCATCATCGCTGCAGCCCTGCGGAAAGCCGTTGTAGCCGACGGACATTATCTTGTTTCTGCCGTTCACAATGCAGGCGCCGACCTGAGTGTTGGGGTCTTTGCTTCGGCGGGCGGACAGCAGAGCGATACCCATAAAATATTCGTCCCAAGAAATATAGTCTTCTCGTTTAGGCATATGCAAACGCTCCTTTTCCTGTTCTTTTTCGGTCTTTCTGAAATTATATCATAAACTCTGAAAATTTACAACATCAAATAAATATTTTACCTTTGAGGTGGTTCTATGGGTTTTTTAACTAAGATTTTCGGCGATTACTCAAAAAAAGAAGTCAAGCGCGTGCGCCCTTTGTGCGACAAGGTGCTGGCGCTTGAGGACGAATATTCAAAGCTGACCGATGAGCAGCTTCAGGCAAAAACGCCCGAATTCAAATCCCGCCTTGCAAACGGCGAAACGCTTGACGATATTCTCCCCGAGGCGTTTGCCGCCTGCCGCGAGGCTTCATGGCGCGTGCTCGGTCTGAAGCATTTCCCCGTTCAGATTATCGGCGGCATCATTCTGCATCAGGGCAGAATTGCCGAGATGAAAACGGGCGAGGGCAAAACCCTTGTTGCAACCCTGCCCGCTTATCTTAACGCGCTTTCGGGCGACGGCGTTCACATCGTTACTGTCAACGATTATCTTGCCCGCCGCGACAGCGAATGGATGGGCAAGGTTTACCGCTTTATGGGGCTGACAGTCGGTCTTATTATCCACGAAAAAGAAAATCCCGAAAGAAAGGAAGCCTATGCCGCCGACATTACCTACGGCACAAACAACGAAATGGGCTTCGACTATCTGAGGGACAATATGGTTGTTTACAAGGAGCACAAGGTTCAGCGCGGGCATAACTTTGCCATCGTTGACGAGGTTGACTCCATACTTATCGACGAGGCGAGAACTCCGCTCATCATTTCGGGCAGAGGCGAAAAATCCACTGACCTTTACAAGATGGCGAACCGCTTCGCTCTCTCGCTCAAATGCACAAGAATTAAAGAGGTTGACTCCAAGGAAAATGTTGAGGATCTTGTTGACGACGACTGCGACTATGTTGTTGACGAAAAGGCAAAAACCGCAACTCTGACCAAGAGCGGCGTTGCCAAAGCGGAGAAATTCTTTAACCTCGAAAACCTGATGGACCCCGAAAATATGACAATTCAGCACCATATCAATCAGGCGATAAAAGCTATCGGCGTTATGAAGCGCGATGTTGACTATGTTGTTAAGGATAATCAGGTGCTCATCGTTGACGAATTCACGGGCAGAATTATGCTCGGCAGACGCTACAACGAGGGTCTGCATCAGGCGATTGAAGCAAAAGAAAATGTTGATGTTGAGCACGAGAGCAAAACTCTTGCAACCATCACCTTCCAGAACTATTTCCGCCTTTACAAGAAGCTTTCGGGTATGACGGGTACGGCAATGACGGAGAGCGCGGAATTCAATCAGATTTATAACCTTGATGTTATTGAAATCCCGACCAACAAGCCGATGATAAGAAACGATATGCCCGATGTTGTTTATAAAACGGAGCAGGCAAAATACCTTGCCGTTATCAACACCATTGAGGAGTGCCACGCAAAGGGTCAGCCCGTGCTTGTGGGCACGGTTTCAATCGAAAAATCCGAGCTTCTCAGCGCCCTGCTCAAGAGAAAGGGCATAAAGCATGAGGTTCTGAACGCCAAGCACCACGAAAAAGAGGCGGAAATCGTTGCCCAGGCGGGTAAGGAAAACGCCGTAACCATAGCCACCAATATGGCGGGCCGCGGAACCGATATCAAGCTCGGCGGTAATGCCGAATATCTTGCAAAATCGGAGCTTCGCAGAAAGGGCTATTCCGAGGAGCTTATCGCCGAGGCGACGGGCTTTGCCGAAACCGACAATGAGGAAATCCTCAACGCAAGAGCGGAATATTCCGCTTTGGAAAAGAAATATGACGAGGAGATTGAGCCTGAGGCTGAGAGAGTCCGCAAGGCAGGCGGTCTTTTCATAATCGGCACGGAGCGCCACGAATCCAGACGAATTGACAATCAGCTCCGCGGACGCTCAGGCAGACAGGGCGACCCCGGCGCAAGCCGCTTCTTCCTCTCCCTTGAGGACGACCTTATGAGGCTTTTCGGCGGAGAAAGAATAACCTCGATAATGAATACGCTCAAAACTCCCGAGGATATGCCGATTGAAGCAAAGATGATATCCAACACCATTGAGAGCGCGCAGAAGAAGATAGAGGGCAGAAACTTCGCCATCAGAAAGAGCGTTCTCCAATATGACGATGTTATGAACCGCCAGAGAGAGCTTATCTACAAACAGCGCAATCAGGTGCTTGACGGCGAGGAGCTCAAGCCCGTTATTATGAGAATGATTGACGGCACTATCAACGCGGCAGTTGATTTCTACTGCTCCGACCATGTTTCAAAGAGCGATTGGAACATTGACGGTCTGCGTGATAAATTCAAGGGCTGGCTTGCTTCCGACGATGATTTCCGCGACGGCTTCAACAAAGAAGAAGCGCGTGAAACCCTGCTTGAAAGAGCGCACAAGAGCTATGAAGCCCGCGAGGAGCTTTTCGGCAACGACGAAAACGGAGTTCCGCTTATGCGTGAGCTTGAAAAGATGATTTTGCTTCGCAATGTTGACAGCAAGTGGATGGATCACATCGACGCCATGGATCAGCTCCGCCGCGGAATAGGTCTGAGAGCCTACGGTCAGACCGACCCCGTTGTGGCTTACAGAAATGTCGGCTCGGAAATGTTTGACAATATGACGGAGGATATCCGCGAGGATACCGCAAGGCAGATATTGACCGTTATGATAAAGAGCAGTGAAGAAACAAAGCGTGAACAGACTGCAAAAATAACGGGCACGAGCGGCGCAACGGACGGCAGCGACAAAAAGCAGCCCGTCAGAAAGAAAGAAAAAGTTCGCCCGAATGACCCCTGCCCCTGCGGAAGCGGCAAAAAATATAAAAACTGCTGCGGAGATGTCCGCAAGCAATAATTAATCCCATCACCTCAAGCGGCGCTGCCGAGCGTTTTCGGCAGTGCCGCTTATAATTTTATGAAATAAATTTATATTTTTCTCTTGTATTTAGCGCGCAAAGTTATTATAATAACTTTATAATAGGGTAATAGTGGGTAACTGTATCCGATTTTGTTAAAAGGATGATGTAAATGTCGGTTGAAAGCGTGCGCGAATATCTTTCACGCTTCGGCGCACAGGAAAAAATCAGGGAATTCACCGAATCCTCCGCAACGGTTGAGCTTGCGGCGGCGTTGCTCGGCGTTATTCCCGCAAGGATAGCAAAAACTCTGGCTTTCAAATCGCCCGAGGGCGCGCTTCTCATCGTTGCCGCAGGCGACGCAAAGGTTGATAACCGCAAATTTAAAGATAAATTCGGCTATAAGGCAAAGATGCTTTCCGCTCAGGAGCTTATCGACCTCGTGGGGCATCCCGTCGGCGGAGTTTGCCCGTTTGCGGTTAAAAGCGGAGTTTCCGTTTATCTTGACCAATCGCTTAAAAAATTTGACACGGTTTTCCCCGCGGCGGGGAGCGCAAGCAGCACGGTTGAGCTTACCTGTGCCGAGCTTTTTGAGTATTCGGCGGCAGAGGAATGGGTTGATTGCTGCAAGCTGCCCGAGGCTGCGGAATAATTGCTTTTTTGTAATTAATTGTTACGGTTTCGTCACAGTTTTTTAACCGATAGGCGGTAGAATTAAAACGATGCGGCGCATCAGAGTTCAGGAGGATAAAATGAGCAAAAAATATGTTATTTCTTATGACATCGGCACAACAGGTGTTAAAACCTGCCTTTTTGAGATTGACAGCGCAATAACTCTTATCAGCGCGGCAATGGAGGGTTATAACCTCTATATTATGCCCGACGGCGGCGCGGAGCAGGATCCCGACGAATGGTGGAGCGCGATTTGTTCAACCACAAAAACGGTTTTCAGCAAATGCGATATAAAGCCCGAGCAGATTGAAGGCATTTCCTTCTGCTCTCAGATGCAGGGTCTTGTGCTCGTCGATAAGGACGGCGTTCCCGTTCACAGAGCGTTCAGCTATATGGATCAGCGAGCCAAAAAGCAGCTTAAAGAGGGCATTGCCTACGGCTTCAAGATCGCGGGAGCAAACATTACAAAGCTCATTCCCTCTCTGCTGATTACGGGCGCGGTTGCTCTCAGCGTTAAAGACCCCGTGTGGAAATATCAGTGGGTCAGAGAAAACGAGCCCGAGAATTTCAAGAGAGTTTACAAATGGCTCGATGTTAAGGAATACATAATCAGCCGCATGACCGACAGGTTCGTTATGACGAGAGACTCGGCGTTTGCCACTCTGCTTTACGATATCCGCAAGGGTCACGAGGGCTGGAGCAAAAAAATCTGCAAAATCCTCAATGTTAATCCCGACCACCTTGCCGAAATAGTCGAATGTACAGACAAGGTCGGCGGACTTACCGCAAAGGCGGCTCAGGAGCTTGGCTTAAAGCCCGGCACGGCTGTTTTCGGCGGCGGAGGAGACGCCTCTCTTATCGGCGTTGGCGCAGGCAGCGTGGAGCTTGGCGAAACCCATATTTATTCCGGAACCTCCGGCTGGGTTTCAACCGTTGTTGACAAGAGCGTTGTTGACACCTCGGCTATGATAGCCGCCGTTCTCGGCGCTCAGAAAGACCGCTTCAACTATTTTGCAGAGCTTGAAACGGCGGGCAAGTGCCTTGAATGGGTTAAGGATCACCTTGCGCTTGACGAAATCGGCATCTTCCTGCAAAAAACCCATGTTGCCGAATCACCCGAAACCGTTTACACAAACCTTTACGATTATCTTTCAAAGGTTATTGACGAAATCCCCGCAGGCAGCTCGGGAGTTATATTTACTCCGTGGCTTCACGGCAACCGCTGCCCGTTTGAGGACCCCAACGCAAGAGGAATGTTTTTCAATGTGAGCCTCGATGTCGGCAAAACCGAGCTTATCCGCTCTGTTATCGAGGGCGTTTGCTTCCACCTGCGCTGGTTCCTTGAAACCGAAGATAAAAAAATTCAGACCTCGAGCGTTGTCCGCTTTGTCGGCGGCGGCGCGCTGAGCGATGTTACCTGCCAGATCCTTGCCGATATAACCGGCAGAACGGTTGAAACCGTTGACAGCCCGCAGAATGTCGGCGCAGTCGGTGCGGCG
>JBJEQB010000061.1:0-5425 GCA_051881535.1 Acutalibacteraceae bacterium
TCTTGGTGGGCTCATACTTGGTGATTGCATCGCCGTAATTATAGGTATCTACCTTATCAACGCCGTCAACCTTCCAAGTTACTGTGTATTCATTGATCTGCCACTGTGCCTTAACGGTTACATTCTCTGCGGGCATTGTTTCGGGAACTGCGGGAGTCCAGCCCTTGAAGGTGTAACCTGTCTTGGTCGGATTTGCGGGAGCGGTTACTGCTGTGTTATAAGCCTGAGTAATCGGTGCAACCTCGCTGCCGCCGTCGGTATCAAATGTGATTGTGTAATCATTGGCAGTCCACTTTGCGGCGAGTGCCATACCGTCAACAGGCATTGTTACGGGGAATGTAACCTCGACATCACCGTTATACCAACCTGCGAAAGTATAACCTGTCTTTGTGGGTGCTTCGGGAGCATCTACTGATGAACCGAAAGCTGCTGTAACGGGAGCAACCTCGCTGCCGCCGTCGGTAGCAAATGTGATTGTGTAATCATTGGCAGTCCACTTTGCGGTGAGTGCCATACCGTCAACAGGCATTGCTACGGGGAAATCAACCTTTGTTTCACCGTTATACCAACCTGCGAAAGAATAACCTGCCTTTGTGGGTGCTTCGGGAGCATCAACCGATGAACCGAAAGCTACTGTAACGGGAGCAACCTCGCTGCCGCCGTCGGCATTAAATGTGATTGTGTAATCATTGGCAGTCCACTTTGCGGTGAGTGCCATACCGTCAACAGGCATTGTTACGGGGAATGTAACCTCGACATCACCGTTATACCAACCTGCGAAGGTGTAACCTGTCTTTGTGGGTGCTGTGGGAGCAACTACTTCAGTTTCGTAATCCTGAGTAATCGGTGCAACCTCTGTGCCGCCGTCGGTATCAAATGTGATTGTGTACTTATTTGCTTCCCAAATCGCATAAACATCAATATTTTCCGATACTGCGGAGCCTACGATATCTGTATCCCACCACTGGAAAGTATAACCTTCCTTAACAGGAGTGCCGGGATCGGGAATCTCAGATTCAAATTCAAGGTTATATTCCTTGAAGAGCTCTGTCAAGGTTTCATCAGTGTAGAAAGATACCTTGAAGCTCTGAATTGCATAATCCGCATAAATCTTTACATTGTCAGTAACGGTTATCGGGAATGTTACAGAGCTGTTATCGGCATATTTCCAGCCGTTGAAGTCATAGCCCTCTTCCGTGGCATCGGGAGCCTCGGCAAGAGTTACCTGCTCGTTATAATACTTGGTGAGCGTTGAACCGGGTATAGCGGTTGCGCCGTCAAGTCCGATAAATTCAACTGTGTAAGCGATATCCTCAAGCATTGCAACAACATCAATGTTATGAGAAGGCATTGTTGCGGGAACATCGTAATCCCAATCGATGAAGGTCTTTCCTTCGCCGAAATCTGCGGTGGTGGGATCTGCGGGAGCAACGATTGTATCGCCGAACTTATAATCAGCAGTTGAGTAAACGATTGTCTTTGCGTCATCAAGATAGTAAGTAAGAGTATAAGTGATGTCCTCATAAACTGCGCTTACTTCTATTCCGGATACGGGAGCGGTGAACGGGAATGTAACCGTATTGCCGTCCTTATCCTGCCAGCCTGTGAATCTCTTGCCCTCGGCAGGTGTGGGATCTCCGGGATCTGCAACCTCAGCGCCGTAATAATACTGAGTTGTTACGCCGTCGATGGTTACATCAACCTTATTTCTTGCAAGATAAACATTAAGAGTTGTTGAGCCGTCGGAAGCAACCGTGCCGGTCAATGTGCTCAAAGCGTTATCAATAGTGAATCCCTCGGGAGCGGGTGTTGTGTAGCTGACCTCGTCACCGACGGAAGCGCCGGGATTGGTAGTTACGGGAGCACCGTACTGACCGTCGGTACCCATTGTGTAAACATTAAGAGTGTAGCTGCCACTTGATGCTTCATAAAGCGCGTTATATGTAACGGCTTCATAATCATAAGCAATCGCAGAAGCTTCAACAACATCAGAAGCTGTGGGATTTGAAACGGTTGAGGGAACCCAACCAATAAAGTTTTTGCCTGAGGCTGTGGGTGTGGGAACATCGGCAACAGCTTCCTTAATGTAGCCGGTTGAAGTTGCTGTTGCGGTGCCGTCGTCAAATTTGCCCTCGCCGGCATTAAAGGTTACGGAAGACTTGGTGCTGAGTGTGCTATCTTCGTCACGGTCATTAAGAGTGGGAGGATTGAAAAGCCCATCAATATCATCAAGAGTTTGAAGACCTTTACCCCAGTTTGCACCTTCTGAATCCTGAGCACTTACAAAAGACGGAGCAGTAAAATTATCATAGTCAGCAATGCTCTCGGGAAGTATATAGAACTGACCCAATTCTGTCGTTTCAGCACTATTAACAGTGAGATTCATTTCATAAATCCAATCACTGCCGTCTGAAAGGAAAGCGCCCGTACCAGTTTTCATTGCAACAAATGTCCAGCTTAAATTTTCAACAGCCGAAGCATCAATATATCCTTCAGTAACTGTCTCGTTAAGTTTGCCGGTATTTCCAACACCACTCTTAGTAATACCACCAATGCCATATTGAGAAACTTTAGCATTATCGGAATTCATAAGTGTAGCATATCCACCGGGAATAGGCGTATATGCCGATTCATCGGCAGTTAAAGCCGCTGTAGGATAGACATGAAGCAATGAAAAAACACCAAGCGGAAAGTTAGTCTTTATAAAAACTCTTGCTTTTACAGATTCGCCTTTCTTTGCTTTGGTCGTTTCAATCCAAACAGGAGTTGAACCATCCGTTAGATTGTCATCCGCATCGCCAATTACATTGCCGTCTGCATCAACAAATAAGCCGTCTGCGTTTCTTTTCATTCTGTAGAATTTCGTGTCAACTTCCCAATCATAGACACCTGCCGCAGATGCCATAAGCATGGAAAATGAACTGAAAATCATCAGAAAGGCAAGTACAACAGAAATCGACTTTTTAGCAAATTTCATGCATTTTCCTCCTTGATTTAAGATTATCTATAGTGCATTCAGAAAGCAATAATATGCTTTCTATTACAACCTAATTTATAGGACTTTTACCAAGTTGATTTAAAAACTGTTAGGAGACGATACTTATACCTATAATACCTAGATTCAAAAAAGATTTTTTGTGTAGGCATAAGTATCATCTCCTAATTGTTGAATTCACATAAGAATAAGCATTTTCCATAGGGGGGATTTTTCCCCCCCTATGGTATTTTAAATTAGTTCGCTCGGTTTTAGAGCCGAATTATTATTCGGTTCTACCTATTACTTGGTTAATTACAAGTTCGCCTGTAACAGCCTGATCAAGTAAGCTACTATCTGCGCTGTTAATTACTCTGTTTCCATCAAGGTTGGCAGCCTTAAACAAATAATAGATTCTATTATTTCTGCCCGACCAAACCGGCGTCATGATTTCTTCACTTATTAAGCTTGAATCGGCGGAATTGACAACCGAGTTTCCGTCTATATCACCAAAGATGACAACATGGAACTGTTCAACCTTTTCGCCGGTTACATAGTCATAAACTTCAACCAAAGCACCGGTTCCAAGTCTACCTCTTACAACAGGTGTTACAACTGTGTAACCGTCGCCCTGAATATCAATGTATGCACTGGTTATGCCAGCCTCATCATCAACCTTCATTGTTGTATCCCTGAGACCTGTCTTAAGTCCGTAAATAAACCACTGATCATACGATGCAGGCTCTGCATAGGGTTCGGATGTTACCGTACCGTCTGCAATGCTTTCCTTAACGCTGTCTCTCTCAATAACCGTTGTTGAACCGGCTGAGGGAACAAGCTTAACAGGTATTCTCTTATAAGTGGGAGTAAGCTCGAGATTGTAATCAGGCATTGTAATCTCTGCATCTGATGCATATGTTACGCCATTTTGATCTACCCAACCTGTGAAGTTATAGTTTTCAATTGCCATATCATCAGCTGTGGGTATTGTGATGACTTCGCCGTATGCATATGTTCCACCAAAACCGTCCTTTACAATAAGCGCAGGAGCAGGTATTGCCTCAGGACCGTGTGCAGATGCCTCATATTCGTAAACTGTAAGCGAGAACGAACCTACTGAGAATACTGCATAGTAAGTAACATTGTTTGCAGGCATTGTTGCGGGAAGCGCTTCCGCTGTTTCAGCGCCCTCAACCGTAGACCAGCCAAGGAAGTTAAATCCGTCCTTTTCGGGATCTGCGGGAACATCGAGGGAATCACCGTAAGCGATTGTGTACTTCTCGTATTCAGCACCGTCAACAACATATGTTACCGTGTAAGCATCCGCTGTCCAGGTTGCGTTAAATGTCTTGCCTTCGGTATCCATAACGCCTACCTCGGGCTCCCAGCCGTTGAAGACGAAGCCGTCTTTGGTGGGATCTGCGGGAGCAACGATATATTCGTCATAAACCGTGGGAACAGTTTCATAAACGCTGCCGTCAACCATGAATATTGCATCATATGTTCCGCGGGTTGCCGATGCATAAAGGTTGATTGCCTCGGAGCCGACTGTTGCGCCCTCTGCAAGCTTAACAGTCATCTGCTCGTTTGTGTACCAGCCGTCAAATACATATCCCTCGGGAACTGTGTAAGACGGGATAACCGTTGCGATTGTTTCACCGTATTCGGATGAAACCGCGCCGACCAATTCGCCGTTTACATAGTAGTTAACGCCGTAAACCTTGACCTCATAAATTGCGGTGAACTCAAGGTTCTCTGCGGGCATTGTTTCGGGAACTGCGGGCGACCACTTAACGAATCTGAAGCCGCTCTTTTCGGGAGCATCGGGAGCATTTATTGCTTCGCCGTAATTTACGGTAAGAGTATCAACCGTTACGCCTTCTGCAATGAATGTTGCCTCATAGCTGTTGACAGTCCATGTCGCGTTGATTGTGATGCTCTCTGCGGGCATTGTTTCGGGAACTGCGGGCGACCAGCCTGCAAATGTGTAACCTGTCTTGGTCGGATTTGCGGGAGCAGTTATTGCCGTGCCGTAATCCTGAGTAATGGGAGCAATTACGCTGTCGCCTGTGTCACCGAATGTAATTGTGTACTGATTAATAGTCCACTTTGCGGTGATTGTTACATTCTCTGCGGGCATCTTTGTGGGAATTTCCTTATCCCAGCCGTCGAAGGTGTAACCTGTCTTAGTCGGATTTGCAGGAGCGGTAACATCTGTGTTGTAATCCTGAGTAATCGGTGCAACCTCGCTGCCGCCGTCCGTATCGAATGTGATTGTGTACTGATTAATAGTCCACTGTGCCTTAACTGTTACATTCTCTGCGGGCATTGTTGTGGGAACTGCGGGAGTCCAGCCAGCGAAGGTGTAACCTGTCTTGGTCGGATTTGCGGGAGCTGTTACTGCTGTGTTGTAATCCTGAGTAATCGGTGCAACCGCGCTGCCGCCGTCGG
>JBJEQB010000062.1:0-5324 GCA_051881535.1 Acutalibacteraceae bacterium
TCCTTTTATCAATCCTCAGTCCTACGGACAGCTCCTTTTCTAAGGAGCCCATAGCAGTGAGCTTGCTGTTATATTAGCCTCCTTTGGCAAAGGAGGTGGCGCGGCGAAGCCGTGACGGAGGATTGGGAATAAAAAACAATCATTTTTCGGCGGGTGTTATTGATTATCGGATTACGGAATATAATCGATCATAGGCGGAGCCTATCCTTAATTCCGCATTACGCATTACGAATTCCGAATTGTTTTCGCGGGTCGTCGAGGACGCCGACCCCTACAATTAACACAACGAAAATACAGCTCCGGTAGGGAACGCTGTCCTCAGCGTTCCGTGGGAATTTGTTATATGTTTGCGTTAATTCCGGGACGATGCGGGCATCGTCCCCTACGAATTTTCGCTACAAAAACAAATATATTCGGGTACGGGCAGAGCCCGTCATTAATTCCGCATTACGCATTCCGAATTCCGAATTATTTTGCGGCTTCGGCAAGCTCTCTGAGCCTGCTTATGGCTGCCGCCGCATCGGCAGCTCCGAAAACCGCGCTGCCCGCAACAAAAACATTTGCCCCTGCGGCGGCGGCGGTTTCAACTGTTTTTTCGTTTATTCCGCCGTCAACCTGAATATCAACATCAATGCCTCTGCGCTCGGTTTCACGGCGCAGGGCTTTTATTTTATCCATCGTTTCGGGCATAAAGGACTGCCCGCCAAAGCCCGGCTCAACCGTCATCACAAGCACCATTGAAAGCCTGTCAAGCAGAGGGAAAACCTGCTCAACGGGCGTGTTCGGCTTAACGCTGATTCCCGCCTTACAGCCGCAGGCAATTATTTTTTCAACCGTTTCGGCGGCGGGAGACGAGCTTTCTATATGAAAGGTTATGATATCCGCGCCCGCTTTTGCAAAGTCCTCAATATATTTCAAAGGCTCGTCTATCATCAGGTGAACATCAAAAACAAGCTGTGTTTTATTTCTTATGCTTTTAATAATCGGTGCGCCGAAGGTGATGTTCGGAACAAAGCGGCCGTCCATAACATCAAGGTGAAGATAATCCGCACCGCTCTCCTGCATTCTTGCCGCTTCCGCTCCGAGAGCTGAAAAATCACTTGCAAGCACCGACGGAGAAATTTTAATCATCGGGTATTCCTCCCCATATTACTATATATTAACATATTATATCAGCTTTGCTCGGCAAGGTCAACATTTTCCCCGCAAGTTCATACAAACTTCAAAAAGCGACCGTTTTCAACATAATCGGTTGCCGAACTGTTACTATTTTGTAACTATTTATCGGAAAATTGAAACATTATATCCATTTTTTTGAAATATTGCCGTGCGATAATGAAGTCACAAAAAGATAACCAACGAAAGGAAGTTTCTTATGAATATTCTCGTAACATTAAATTCAGGCTATGTATATCCGCTCACGGTTATGCTTCATTCCATGATGCAGACCAACCCCGCCACCCGCTTCACAATTTATGTGGCTCACTCCTCGCTGACTCCCTCGGACTTTGCAAAAATCCGCGCAAGCGTTGACCCGCGCCGATGCAGGATAGTCGGCATTGCCGTTCCCGATTCGCTTTTCGGTGAAGCCGCCTGCAAAAAACGCCTTTCAAAAGAAACATATTACAGGCTCTACGCCGCCGAATTTCTGCCGCGTGAGGTCAGCAGAATTCTCTATCTTGACCCCGATATAGTCATAAACGGAAATTTAAACGAGCTTTATTATACCGATATGGGCGACAAGCTTTTTGCCGCCGCAAGCCATAACAGCCGCCTTGTCAACCGCTTGAATATCCGCCGCCTCGGAATGGAAAAACACAGCAAATACTCCAACGCGGGCGTTATGCTGATAAACCTTGCCCTGCTCCGCTCCGAAAACCGCACCGAGGAGCTGATGGATTATCTTGAAGAAAACAACAGCCGCCTGCTGCTTGAGGATCAGGATGTTTTCAACGCTCTTTACAGCGGCAGAACTCTCAGCCTTGACCCGAATATCTTCAATATGGACGAGCTGACCTTCACAAGGCTCAAACGCAGGCTCGGCTACGGCGGAGCAATGAATTTTGCGAGAAGCAAAACGGTTATTATCCATTTTAACGGCAAAAATAAGCCTTGGAACGGCGGCTACAAAGGCAACTTATCGGAATTCTTTGAAAGAAACAGAGAGGGAAGAAACAACATATGTACTCTTTACCGCGAGGTCGGCTGATGCCTATGTTCAAGGTTCGTGAAATCAAGCTGACAAAGCAGCAAAAGTTTTCGCTCGTGTGTGCAGCGATTTCGGCGGCAATTTTTATTGCGCTGTTTGTATTTTTCGGCAGGCAGATGCTTGACATTGTGCGCGAGCCGTCAATTTTCAAGGCTTATCTGAACCGTTTCGGCGGCTTTTCCGAGCTTGTTTTTGTGGGGATAAGGGCATTGCAGACGGTTGTTAAAATAATCCCCGGTGAGCCGCTTGAAATCGGAGCGGGCTTCGCTTTCGGCACCTTCGGCGGGCTTGCGCTCTGCCTTATCGGCTCGGCGATAGGCTCTGCGGTAATAATTTTTCTTTCAAAAACTCTCGGATTGAAATTTGTTACGCTCTTTATATCGGAAGAAAAGCTTCGCTCATTTCCGTTTCTCAAAAGCTCCGATAAAATGTATCTTCTGCTTTTCATCATCTATCTCATTCCCGGAACTCCCAAGGATTTGATAACCTACGCGGCTGTTTTCACGGATATGAAGCTGTGGAAGTTCTTTTTGATAACGGGCTTTGCCCGAATTCCGTCCATAATAACCTCCACAATGTGCGGCGCTTCACTCGTTGAAAAAAATTATCTTGCGGCGGCTGTAATTTACGGTGCAACGCTGCTTATGACGGGTATCGGCGTGCTTATCTACCGCCGAATTTCGGCAAAATGCGAAAAAAATTAAATCGGCTTTTTTCATCAGGCGCGTATTGCGGTTTTATGCCCGCGATATGCGCCTGACGCTATTTTTTCTCCACAATTCATAAAAATACACTTTACAAATTTGTAATTTTATTACATAATATATAGCAGACGATGATTTACCGAAAGAGGAAAAAGAAATGAACGGAAAAAAGGAAGAAACGCCGTCAAAAAATTCTGCGGGCAAAAACCTGGCGCTGATACGCCGATTTTTCCCTTATCTTAAAAAGCACCTTGCCACGGAGCTTGCCGTGCTCGCCTGCGCCATAACCTCTGCCGCCTGCGAGGTAATTCTGCCTCTTGTTGTCAGGCGGATAACCGACACGGGCGTAAGCAACCCTGCGGGGCTGACGGTTCAGCTTATCGCAGTCATATGCGTCGCCTACATAGCGCTCCGCGGGCTTGACTGCATTGCAAACTACTGCCAGTCTTATTTCGGTCACATAATGGGTACAAAGATTGAAAATGCAATGCGCGAGGATATGTTTGACCACATTCAAACGCTGTCCTTCACCTTTTTTGACAATACAAAGGTCGGTCAGCTTATGAGCCGAATGACCTCGGATCTTTTCGATGTTGCCGAATGGGCGCATCATTTTCCCGAAATGGTGCTGATGACCGTTGTAAAATTCGCCGCAAGCTTTTATATCTTCGCCTCAATGGATATCCGCTTTGCCGCCGCCGTTTTCATAATGCTTCCGCTGATGATAATTCTGACGAAGCATTCAAGAGAAAAAATGCGAGAGGCTTTCAAAATGGGCAGACATCAGGTCGGCGAAATCAATGCAAGGCTTGAGGACAGCCTGCTCGGCGTGCGCGTTGTGCGCTCATTTACCAACGAAGAAACCGAGCGTGAAAAGTTTATGGAGGGCTGTGCCGAATATGTTAAGGTCAAAAACAGAAGCCATAAATATATGTCCCAGTTCCACGCGACGGTCAGGCTTCTTGACGGCATAATGTATATTGCCGTTGTTGCAATGGGCGCTCTGCTGATGAGATCGGGCGCAACCACTCCGGGCGATTTTGCGGCGAGCCTGCTGCTCATTTCAACCCTGCTCGGCTCAATCAGAACAATCGTTGATTTCAGCGAGCAGTTCAGCCGAGGCATAACGGGCTTTGAGCGTTTTGCCGAAATAATGGATGTTAAGCCTGATATAACCGACAGTGAAAACGCCGAGGATATTGAAAATGTGCGCGGAGATATCGAATTCCGCGATGTTTCATTCAGATATGTCAAGGGCGAAAAGGAAATACTCAACAATCTCAGCCTCCATATCGCTCCGGGCGAAAGCATTGCCCTTGTAGGCCCGAGCGGCGGCGGAAAAACCACGCTGTGCAACCTTATTCCGAGATTTTACGAAGCGGAGAGCGGAGAAATTCTGCTTGACGGCAAAAACATAAAAGATATAACCCTGCGTTCCCTGCGCTCAAATATCGGCGTTGTTGCACAGGACGTTTATCTGTTTTCGGGTACAATCCGCGATAATCTGATTTACGGCAAGGCGGACGCCACGGATGACGAAATAATCGAAGCCGCTAAAAAAGCGGGTGCACACGAATTCATCAGCGCCCTGCCCAACGGCTACGACACCTATGTGGGTGAGCGCGGTCTGAAGCTTTCGGGCGGTCAGAAGCAGCGCATTTCAATAGCGCGCGTGTTCCTCAAAAACCCGCCCGTTCTGCTGCTTGACGAAGCGACCTCTGCGCTCGATAATGAGAGCGAAAAGCTCGTTCAGGAATCTCTTGAGCGGCTCGCAAAGGGCAGAACGACCCTCACAATAGCCCACCGCCTGACGACCATCAGAAACGCCGACCGAATTCTCGTTCTGACCGAGGACGGCATCGCCGAGCAGGGCACTCACGAAGAACTTATGCACCTGAACGGCATCTACGGCAAAATGTACAGTATGTACGCGACGATGTGAAAATGCAAAATTTAACGGTGATGTCGAAGAGAACGCGGTCCTCAGCGTTCCGCGAAAAATTTGGAATTCGTAATGCGTAATTCGGAATTAATGACGGGCTTCGCCTATGACCGATTGTATTTATAAAAGTAGGGGCGACCCTGCGTGGTCGCCCGAAATCCGATAATTAACACCCGCACAGGGTAGGGCGGCTTGCTCCCGCCGAAAAAAACGCATCATTTTCACGGCGGCATTTGTAGGGAACGCTGTCCTCAGCGTTCCGCGAAAAATTCGGAATTCGTAATGCGTAATGCGGAATTAATGACGGGCTTCGCCCGTACCCGATAATATTTGTTTTTTATTTCCAATCCTCCGTCACGGCTTCGCCGCGCCACCTCCTTTGCCAAAGGAGGCTAATGTAACAGCAAGCTTACGGCTATGGGCTCCTTAGAAAAGGAGCTGTCCGTAGGACTGAGGATTGATAAAAGGA
>JBJEQB010000063.1:0-24556 GCA_051881535.1 Acutalibacteraceae bacterium
GTTCACGAATCAAAGAAAAACGAATTCGGATTCAAAGAACAAGACATTGAAATCTTTTACCGCTTCCTCGGTAAAATTGACTGACAAATATTTTGTCCTTAAGTTTGTGACACCGAGCTGTCCGTAGGACTGAGGATTGATTTGAATTTCACCGTAAAATACATTTGATTTTCACGGAACACTGCGGTCAAGCCGCCCTACTTTTACAGCGTGATATAATAATTCAACGCAAATCAGAATTTGCATTTTAATCAGATAAACAGACAATTTGCCGGGTTTTGTTTCTTTCCCGCCAATATATCGGCATCAACCGTGACTGTAAGGCTCAAATGTTAATATGCGTTGCTTGCGGCAACGGGCAGATTTCCATACAATAGAGGTAACAACTGCAAGAAAGAAGGTTATCCCTAATGTTAAACGAAAATATCAAAGCCATCAGAAAATCAAAAGGACTTTCGCAAGAAGAACTTGCTGTCAAGCTGAATGTGGTGCGGCAAACAATCTCTAAATGGGAGCAAGGATTGTCAGTGCCCGATTCCGATATGCTAATCTCCATATCGGAAGTTCTGGAAACACCCGTAAGCACCCTGCTTGGAGAAGCTGTTATTGAGTCAAAAGTTGATGATTTGAAAGCGATTTCCGAAAAATTGGAGATTATAAACTTACAGCTTGCACAAAGGAAGACAACAAGACGAAAAATACTCCGTTGGCTGCTTATCTCATTATGTGTGGTCACAGTAATAATTTCTGCGGTCTTAATTGTATTCAACAGTCCCTACTTGGGTTGGGCTTACAGCGACCCTGAAACCGCTGTTTTCGGAGCCGCTTTTCACGCATTTGAATGGCTGTTTGTCAGATTGGCGCCGATTGTCTTTATAGGGGCGATCGTTGGGATTTTCTTGACACGAAAGAAAGCATAAAGTTGCTTTGCTTTTAAACAGTTTATTTTCTCGGCGGCTTGCGGTCAAGCCGCCCTACCCTTGCATTATAATATAATAATCCAATGCAAATCGGGATTTATCGTTTTGTTTGTTTTTCCTTGTATGGGACGGGTTTCCCGTCCCGCGGGAGGCGAAACGCCTCCCCTACATGGATTGACGGAGTTTGCCATATGTGCTGTCACACTCCCAATTTATCTGAATTAAGCCGAAAGCCTGAGAAGAAAAAATCTTCTCAGGCTTTTTTTCCCGTTGGGCACTATTTATGTGAGCAACGCTCTGTCGTTTGCAAATTTTGTTCCGCTGATGGTCTCAAACTTCTGAAGCAGAGCTTCAACCGTCAGCTTCTTCTTTTCTTCTCCCGAAATATCGAGAATTATTGTTCCCTCGTGCATCATTATAAGACGGTTGCCGTAGGTTATTGCGTCATGCATATTGTGAGTAACCATCATTGCGGTGAGCTTGTTTTCGGAGATAATTTTATCGCTGAGCGCAAGCACCTTTGCCGAGGTTTTGGGATCAAGAGCGGCGGTGTGCTCATCAAGCAGGAGTAGCTTGGGCTTTTTCAAGGTTGCCATGAGCAGGGTAAGAGCCTGACGCTGGCCGCCCGAAAGCAGACCGACCTTTGAAGTGAGCCTGTCCTCAAGCCCGAGGTCGAGCTTTTTGAGCAGCTCTCTGTATTGCTCCTTTTCCTTTTTGCTTACGCCGAACCTGAGCGTTCTGTGTTCGCCGCGCTTTGAAGCGATTGCAAGATTTTCAATAATCTCCATATTTGCGGCGGTGCCCGTCATCGGGTCCTGGAACACACGCCCGAAATACTTTGCGCGCTTATGCTCGGGGAGCCTTGTTACATCAACCCCGTCAACAACAATACTGCCGCGGTCAACGGGGAAAACGCCTGTTATCATATTCAAAACCGTTGATTTGCCCGCGCCGTTGCCGCCGATAACGGTTACAAAATCGCCGTCATTCAAAACAAGGTCAATGCCGTTGAGCGCCCTTTTCTCGTTAATCGTTCCGGGATTAAAGGTTTTGTAAATGCCTTTAAGCTCAAGCATTTGCCGCACCTCCCTTTGCTGATTTGCCCTTAAAGTTCAGCTTACTCTTCCAATATGGAATTCCGAGGAATATCGCAACAACCACAGCCGAGAAAAGCTTGAGGTCATTGGCGTCAAGACCGAGCTGGATAACAAAGGTCATAACGATATAGTAGATAATACCGCCGACAACTGCCGAAAGCAGGCGCAGAGCAAAATTGCGGAACAGCTTGCCGAAGATAACCTCGCCGATAATAACAGCCGCAAGACCGATAACTATTGCACCCCTACCCATATTGATATCGGCGAAGCCCTGCCATTGAGTGAGCAGAGCGCCCGAAAGAGCAACAATTCCGTTTGAAATAACAAGACCGATAATTTTGTTGAGGTTGGTGTTAATTCCGTTGGCTCTTGCCATTGCGGCGTTGCAACCCGTGGCGCGGATTGACGAGCCAATCTGCGTTCCGAAAAACCAATAAAGAATTGCGATGATAACAACTGCAAAGCAAGCGCCGACAAGCAGCGACTTATTGATGTTACTCAGAGTTATCATAAGATCGTAATTGCGGAAGCTTATGCCGATGTTGGCATTCTTATCCATAATTCTCAGATTAATTGAATAGAGTGAAAGCTGAGTGAGAATGCCGGCAAGAATGGCGGGAATTCCGAAAGCCGTGTGCAGAATTCCTGTTGCAAGACCTGCAAGACAGCCCGAAACCAGCGCGGCAAGCAGTGCAAGATACATATTAACACCCGAGGTTGACAAAACAACAAAAACCGCTCCGCCCGTTGCGAGCGAGCCGTCAACCGTAAGGTCTGCAAGGTCAAGAACCTTGTAAGTGATATAAACGCCGATAGCCATTATTCCCCAGATAATACCCTGAGCAATCGCGCCCGGCAGAGAACCGAAAAATGCTGCCATATTTTCTCCTGACCCGCAGGCAATAACGCCTGCAAAATGTTTTTATACAAGCACAAAAAGCGATAAGTTTTTGCTTACCGCTTTTTGAGATTAAATTAGTGATTTTTTATGCTTCGATTTCCTTATAGTCCTCGGGGATTGCAACCTCGAGAGCCGCTGCGCGGTCTTTCATATATTCCTTGGTGAAATCCTTTGCATAGCCAATCTCCATATCGCCGGGATTTGCGCCGTTGACAAGAATTTCATAAGCCATAAGACCTGCTTCGTAGCCGATATCGTAATAATCGATTGAAAGAGTGGCAACGCCGCAATTCTTGCAGATTCCCTCTTCGCCTGCGATAAGGGGAATACCTGCGGGCTCAGCGATGTTGTTGATGGTTTCGCCGAAGTCGGCAACCTTGTTATCGGTGGGAGAATAGAGAACATCGCACTCTGCAACAGCCTTTGTTGTTACTGCGGCGATATCGTTTGAATCTGCAAAGGAATAATCCTTAACGGTAACTCCCTTTTCGGTGAGAGCCTTTGTAACCGCTTCAACCTGATACTTGGAGTTTGCTTCTCCCGAGCAGTAGATGATACCGACTGTCTTAACCTCGGGGAAGAGCTCAAGAATCATTTCAGCCTGCCGATCAAGAGGAGCAAGGTCTGATGTGCCGGTAACATTGAAGCCCGTCTTGCCGGTCCAATCTGCTGCGGGAATGTCAAGAGCAGTGGGATAATCGGTGATAGAAGTTGCAACGATGGGGATATCAGCCGTTGCGCTTGCAGCCGCGCTGAGAGCGGGAGAAGCGTTTGCCATAATAAGGTCAACGCCGTTTGCAACAAACTGCTGAGCCATTGTTGCACAGGTTGCGGGCTCGCCTGCGGCATTCTGAACATTGATGCTTACCTTGTCGCCGAGCTTTTCGGTCAGAGCGTCCTTGAAGCCCTGAGTTGCCGCGTCAAGAGCGATATGCTGAGTAAGCTGGATAACGCCGACATTATAAACCTTGCCGCTGTCCGCCGCTGCTGTTGCGCCGTCTGCCGCCGTTGTATTGCCGTCTGCCTTTCCGCCGCAGCCTGCGAGAGCCGTGCAGAGCATTGCAAGGCACATAACGACCGAAAGAATTTTAACAAATCTTTTCATTGTGTTTCCTCCTGTTTTAACGCTTTAAGGCTTTAAAGCGTTGAGTTTACTTTATGTATTTTAGTACAATGAAAAGCGTTTGTCAATAGTAATTTTTGACAAACGCAGAGTTTTTTTGATAAATTCATTCAATATTGCAATCATTTTGTTTGATGAGAAAAATAAGCGGAGCTGACGCAATAAGCGTAAGCCCCGCTGAGATATCAGAATTTGTGAACTCCCGAACCGATTTCGGTTTTTTTGCCGCCGAGAATTACCGTAGCGCTCGCGCCCTCGGGAACGGTGAATTCATAAACGGTTTTACCGTTTTCGGTTTTCCATTCCGAGCGAACCGTGCCGCGCCTTGTTTCAATCGATGCCTTGACATAGCTGAGCCTTTGGTCGGTAATAGGCTCAAAAACAATGTGTTCAAAGCCCGGGCGGCTCTCGTCGGTATTAATACCCGCCGCCTTGCCGTAAAGCCAATCGGCAACGCTTCCGTAGGCATAATGATTAAATGAATTCATGCTCGTGCTCCACATCGTTCCGTCCTCACGCATACCGTCCCAATGCTCCCAGACGGTTGTTGCGCCCATCTTGACGGAAAACAGCCACGAGGGATATTCTTCCCTCAGAAGCAGGTCGTAGGCTGTCTTGACATAGCCGTTTTCGCTCAGAGCATGGAGCAGATAAGGCGTGCCGACAAATCCCGTTTTCAGATGTCCGCACTCGGATACAAGCTCGTTAAGCTGTTTTGCGGTTTCGGCAATATCGTCGCTTATTCCGAAATATACGGCAAGCACGCAGGCAGTCTGAGTTGCGTATTCGGGAATAATTCTGCCGTCTTTCATAAATTTGTTTCTGAAAGCGGAAATTGATTTTTCTCTGCGCTCCGCGTATTCCGAGCCGTCTTCACCGCAGATATTCATTGATTTAATCAGGATTCCGGTTGAATAAATGTAATAAGCGGTCGCTATCAGCGTTTTATCCGTTCCTATTGAGCAGTCCTCGGCGCTGCTGCCGTCAAGGTTAAGCCAATCGCCGAAATGCCCGGATTCCGACCAAAGCCCGTTTCTGCTGTAAGTTTCAATGAAAACAATATATTTTTTCATGGATTCAAGAGAATCCTCAAGGAATTTTCTGTTGCCGTAGGTCAGATACATCTGCCACGGGCAAACGGTTGCGGCGTCGCCCCATGCGGCGGAGGATGTGTTATCCCATCTGTTGTTTGCGGGTATTACCGCAGGAACCGAGCCCCACGGGTTCTGATCCGCCCTTAAATCCGCAAGCCATTTAGCAAAAAATCTTTCAACATCAAAATTATATGACGCCGTTTTTGCAAAAACCTGTGCGTCGCCCGTCCAACCGAGGCGCTCGTCTCTCTGCGGGCAATCGCTCGGAATATCAAGGAAATTACCTTTCTGGCTCCAGATTATGTTTGAAAACAGCTTGTTAATTCTCTCGTCGGAACATTCAAAACTGCCCGTGCGTTTGATATCCGAATGAACAACAACAGCCGTGAAATTCTCTTTATTTATCTCGTCGCTGAAGCCGTCAAGCTTTATATATCTGAAACCGTAGAAGTTAAAATCAGGCTTGAAGCAATGCTCCTCACCGTCGCAGATGAAAACTGCCTGCGCCTTTGCAGAGCGATAGTTTGCATTGTAAAAATTGCCTTCGCCGTCAAGCGTTTCTCCGTGGCTGATAACAGCCCTCTCGCCCTTTTTCCCTTTTATTACGAACTCAACATATCCCGTCAGATTTTGACCGAAATCAATAACGGTTTCTCCCTTGGGAGTTATGATAATTTCCTTTGCGGGGAGGCGTTCATGCTCGATAACTTTTTCGCCGACTCTGTCTTTGAGCGCCGATTTGCCGCAGGGGAACACCTTTGCCCTGCCCGGCTCGGGGTCGGTATATGACGGGTCGTAGATATATCCGTTATATATGTCCGAATAGATTGTTTTTCCGTTTTCACATTCCCAATTCCCGCCCGAGGTTATGATCCGGGTTTCGCCGTCTGTAAATTTAACCGTCAGGGCGCAGATTGCGGCGGTCTCCTTAAAGCCGAGGAAGCTCTCCTCCAGTCTGCCAAAAAATCCGTGGGCTTTCCAGCCGGGAGCAACCGAAAGAGTTATTTTATTCTTCTTGTCAAGCATTTCTGCAACATCATAGGTTTCAACCTGCAAGCAATGACCGTATGAAGTATAGCCGGGGGCAAGGATATAATCCCCCACCCTCTTTCCGTTGATTTCCGCCTTATAAACGCCGAGCGCGGTTACCTCAAGCTCCGCAGATTCAATCTGTTTTTCCGCCTCAAATTCCGCAGAAAAGCAGATTTCACGGTCAAGGGCGATTTTCGGGCTTTTTATCCATTGTGCGCTGAGAATATTTTTCATATTGCTTACCTTCCTTTCCGAAAAGGCATAATCCCATTTAATTTTATATTACGCTATGCAGAAAAGCAATACCTTTTAAATAGAAAAATTAATAATATCCGCCTTGATTAACAAAGGATTTAATGATAGAATGATTGATAACACAATAACTGAAAGGTGCTTAATTCAATGAAAAGATTTTTAAGCGTTGCTTTAATATTTGCCCTGATTTTCTCTTTTGCCGCCTGCTCAAAAAAGGAGCAGCAAGCCGAGCCGACCACCGCTCCCCCTCCCGTCATAGAAAGCAAACAGCTTCAAAAGGAATTCAAAGACGAAAACGGGCGCACGGTGGTTTCGGTTGATGTTACCCTGCCGCAGATTTCCGAAAACTGCGAAAAAAAGGTTATGGATTATGTCAACAAATCCGCACTTGAAATTTTCGAGGAAAAATGCAGATTTGCGGAAAGCAACATAAAAAACGCCGCCGCTTTTATGGATAATTCAAAAAGCGAAAAGCCGTGGACATCAAAGGTTACTTTTGAAACCACTTATTCCGACAGCCGCTTTACCTGCTTCCTCATCAAAGAATATTTTTCATACACGGGCGGAGAATCCGACCCGAGCTACCAAACGAAATGCTTCGACCTGAAAACGGGCGCGCCCTGCTCCGCTCTTACCTTTGCAATCGATAAGGAAAATAAATCCGTTATCGACGAGGAACTCGTCAATAATATTATTCTTTATAAGGCAGATAAAGAGTTTTACGGCGGTTTGGGCTCTCTTTCCGAAAATCAGCGCAAGGCAATCGCAGAGAGCTTCAGTCTTGATAACTTCTATCTGACCGAGGACGGAATTGCTTTTTATTTTGACAAGAGCTGTATTTCCGCGGAAAGAACGGGCGTTTATGAGTGCAGGATGACCTGGAGCGAGGCAGGCACGGTTTTCTATTCTCCCTACGAGCTTGCCGCAATAGAGGCGGAGGAAACGGATATCACCTGAAAAGGAGGTACTTGATTATGGCTAAGGATTTAACTTCATCCAGAATAGACAGGCAAAACATATTAAATAATGAAGCGGCACTTCAAGAAGTACGTGAAGCTTCAAATATCCGAGGCATTGTTTTTGAAGAAAAAATATGCTTTACCAAAAATATGGTCGCATCTTTTTTTGATGTTGATGCAAGAACTATTGAACGGTATGTCAGCGACAATGCAGATGAGCTTATGAAAAACGGCTATGAAATTTTGCGCGGTCGGCGTTTAAAAACATTCATTCAATGCATACAGGAGCAGAATGTTCCCGACATTAATGTCGGGAACATCAGCAACCGAACTCCGCAGCTTGCCGTATTTGATTTCAGAGCTTTCCTGAACATCGCCATGCTGATGACTGAAAGCGATAATGCCAGAGTTTTAAGGCAGCTTATTTTGGATATCGTTATTGATCTTGTAAACCAAAAGACCGGCGGCGGCACAAAATATATAAATCAGCGAGACAAGGATTTTATCGGTACATACTTGCAGGAAGAAAATTACCGCAGAGAGTTTACCGATGCTCTTCGGGACTATGTCGATATGGGCAACGCCAAATATGCGATATATACAGACAAAATTTATCAAAGCATTTTTAAAGAAAAATCCAGAGAATACCGTGAAATTCTAAGGCTGAAAAAGAATGATAAAGTAAGAGACACTTTATATTCCGAAGTCCTTAATTTGGTGGCATCTTATGAATGCGGATTAGCTGCGTTAATTAAAGAACAGTCTGAACAGCTTGGCAGGAAATTAAATAATTGGGAAACGGACGATATCTTTCGTGCCTTTGAACAGCTTCCTTTATGGAAACCGCTCATTAACAGCGCAAGAGTAAAAATGGCAAGCCGTGATTTGGCTCTGCGTGATGCGTTTCATCAGCAGCTTGAAGAATATATAAAGCCTCTTGAACCTGAAGAATATCATCGCTTTCTCGGAGCAGAGGGAGACGAAATTGAGCAACTGATGATTGAAAACGAGGCTGTTCTAAAGCGTTTAAAGGAGCGAGGGTAATGGAGTCTGTTAATTATATTTCGCTCGAAAGCGCCAGAAAAATTCATAGCTTGACTATTACTCACAGCGGCGGCGGAATTTATGAGCATATTGATTTGGGACGGTTGGACAGCGTTTTGACAAATATACAAAATGATGACTACTATCCCACATTTATCGATAAGCTGACACATTTATTCTTCTGTACCTGCCAATTTCACTGTTTTGCAGACGGAAACAAAAGGCTTGCAATAACCTTATCTGCACAGTTTTTGTTGATTAACGGTTATATGGCAGTTGCCAAACATTTCTTTGAAATAACCGAGAACATCAGTTATCAGGTTGCCGCAGGCAAAATCAGCAAAGAGCTGTTGCGCCGCATCTTAACCGCTATTATAGATAATACCTATAATGATGATGAAGAGTTAAAGCTTGAAATATTCAATGCAATAAGTTAATATCTCAGCAAGAAAAAAGCATCTCCGCACAAAGCGAAGATGCTTTTCTTTAAGTTTAATTATTTAAACTTGCGCTTACGAGCTGCCTCGGACTTCTTTTTTCTCTTAACCGAAGGCTTTTCATAATGCTCTCTCTTGCGAACCTCCTGGATAACGCCGTCTCTTGAAGTCTGTCTCTTGAATCTTCTGAGTGCGTTTTCGAGTGACTCGCCTTCCTTAACTTTTACCTGGCTCAATGTATTCCCTCCCCTCGCCTGATACAGGGACAATAATTCATAGGTTGATTTGTATTATACAATAGTTAAGCCCTGCTTGTCAACATTTAAAATGTTAAATTTTATAAAGTTCATCAAAATCAGAATTCGGTGTTTGTTATCCTGTCAATTACAAAGCTTTCGGTGAAAATATTATCCGGCTCGTTTTCGTCCAGAACTATCAGTCTGCCGCCCCTCTTGTTGCCGTAGGTGTGGTATCCCGTGCTGAAAGTCTGAACGAGCTTTATTCCGTCAACCTCAATTATGAAATCATTGACATGGTCGTGACCGAAAAACGCCGCTTTAACATCGCCGTGCTTTTTCCAAAGCTCAAACTGCGTTCTGTCGCCGTTAGCGGGCGGGCTGGGCAGTTCCTTCATCTCGCCGCTGATTTTATACTCATCTTTGAGGGTATAATATTTATCCTCGCCTTTCTCATAGAGCGCGTCGGGGCAGTCGGCGGTTGTTTCTTTCACCGCGTCACATTCCTGAATTACGGGTATGTGCTGAAAAAGGATTGACGGCAAAGGCTTTCCGCCGTTCTCTTTTTTGAGCTTTTCGGCGGTTCTCTCATACCAATCAAGCTGGCTTTTGTGAACGCAATCATATCCCGGCAGGCGTTCACCGCTTTCGGAATACGGATAATCGTTTGAATCGATAAGCCAGATATTATAAGCTGGCTTGTCCGCTTTGCCGCTCTTAATCAGAATGTTGCCGTTGCCGCAGCCATACATTTCCTCTGCGTTGAGGCAACCGATGAAATTATCGTACTGCATATAGAGCATCATCTGAAATTCTCTGAAATTTTTATAAATTTCGGAATCGTGATTGCCGAAAACCACCGCGAAAGGAATACCCTTTTCTCTTATGGGCGCAGTAATCTTTTCAACGGTTTTGCTGATATAATCGTATGTCAGCTCCTCCCAATATCCGTTGATATTGTCGCCGCCGAAAACAATAAGGTCGGGATTTGTTTTTTCAATGCTTTTTTTGATAACATTGACCGCCTCAATGCTTTTATCGCGGGGAACAGCTCTGTTCTCATCATCGTCCATCTCGGGGTCAACCTCGTGAATGTCGGTAAGATGAAGAATTCTGAACTTGCCGTCGGGTGAAAATTTAAGCTCAGGCTGCTTGATATGAGCTTTTTTATATGACACGGGAGCGCCTGCCGCCGCCGCAAAGGGGGCGAGCGGTGCAGTAAGTATCGCTTTTAAAAATCTGCTTTTCATTTATGCCATCCTCTATTGTGTTTTTATCAAAATCCAAAAAACTTTAAATATCGGATTTTACGGCTTTACTACTATATTAACAAGCCTGCCCTTGACATAAAGCTCCTTGACAACTGTCATTCCGTTGATTGCCTCGGCGATTTTTTCAAGTCTCTTTGCGGCGGCAATAGCTTCGTCCGCCTCGGCGTCTGCGGAAACAACGAGCTTTTCTCTGACCTTGCCGTTAATCTGGACGGCAATTTCAACCTCGTCATCAACGCACTTTGCTTCGTCATAGGTCGGCCAGCTTTCAAACGCGATTGTTTCGCCGTGACCGAACTTTTCCCAGATTTCTTCGCAGATGTGGGGGGCAATGGGGCTGAGCGCCTTGATAAAGCCCTCTGCAAATTCCTTGGGGCAACTGTCTGCCTTATAGACTGCATTGACAAAAATCATCATCTGGCTGATTGCCGTGTTGAAGGCAAGCTGCTCAAAGTCGTTTGTAACCTTGCGGATTGTAACATTATAGATTTTTTCAAGCTCTGCGTACTTGCTGTCATTCAACTTTGATTCATCGGTGAAGAAATTCCATACTCTTGAAAGGAAACGCTTTGCACCCTCAACGCCCTGATTGCTCCAAGGCTTTGAAGCTTCGAGGGGACCCATAAACATCTCATAGAGACGGAGAGTATCTGCGCCGTAATCACGAACAATATCCGAAGGATTAACTACATATTCGGGGAATCTCTTGCCCATCTTGATGCCGTTTGAGCCGAGAATCATACCCTGATGAACAAGCTTTTGAAAAGGCTCTTTTACGGGTGAAACCCCTTCGTTGTAGAGAAATCTGTTCCAGATTCTTGAATACATCAGATGACCTACCGCGTGCTCGGGACCGCCTACATAAAGGTCAACGGGAAGCCAATGCTTGAGAAGCTCGGGGTCACAGATTGCATTTTCGTTATGGGGATCAATATATCTCATAAAGTACCAGCTTGAGCCTGCCGAGCCGGGCATTGTTGAGGTTTCGCGTTTGCCCCTGACGCCGTTTCTTTCGATATATTTCCAATCCTCTGCATTTTCAAGCGGCGCCTGACCGTTCTTGCCCTTGTATTCTTCAAGCTCGGGAAGAACAAGAGGAAGCTCTTCGTCATCAAGAACATGGATTTCGCCATCGTCCGTGTAATAAACAGGCACGGGCTCACCCCAATAACGCTGCCTTGCAAAAATCCACTCGCGGAAATGGTAGTTAACCTTTCTTTTGGCAACTCCCATCTTTTCAAGCTTCTGTGTGATAGCTTCCTTTGCTTCTTCAACCGTAAGACCCGTGAATTCCTCTGAATTGATAAGCTTACAGCCCTTGCCGAGATAACTGCCCTTTTCAAAGGCACATTCCGAAACATCGGCGCCGTCAATAACCTGAATCATGGGGATATTATGTACTACGGCATATTCAAAGTCACGCTGGTCGTGGCTGGGAACTGCCATAACCGCACCTGTGCCGTAGCTTGCAAGAACAAAATCGCCGATATAAACGGGAACCTCTTTGCCGTTTACGGGATTTATGGCATAGATGCCTTTAAGAGGACAGCCTGATTTTGTTTTGTTGAGGTCTGTACGGTCCATATCGGACTTCTTGACAGTTTCCTGAATATATGCGTTAACCTCATCCTTATTTTCAATTCTCGGCATAAGCTCCTTAACAAGGTCGCCGTCGGGAGCCAGAACCATAAATGTAATGCCGTAAATTGTTTCAATACAAGTGGTGAAGATTGAGAACTTTCCGCCGCCTACGAGCTGAAATTCAACCTCAACACCCGTGCTTTTACCTATCCAATGGCGCTGCATATCCTTTGTTGATTCGGGCCAATCAATTTCATTAAGGCCGTCAAGAAGCTCCTCGGCAAATGCAACCTGGTCGATAACCCACTGCTTCATATTCTTGCGGACTACGGGATAACCGCCGCGCTCACTCTTGCCGTCAATAACCTCATCGTTTGCGAGAACCGTGCCAAGCTCTTCGCACCAGTTTACGGGAATATCAACAAGCTTTGCATAGCCTTTAAGGTAGAGCTGCTTAAAAATCCACTGAGTCCACTTGTAATATGAGGGGTCTGATGTGGCAATCATCTTTGACCAGTCATAGTCAAAGCCGAGCTCTTTAAGCTGTTTTGAGAATGTCTTTATGTTATCCTGAGTAAAGCCGTTGGGATTGTGACCCGTCTTAACGGCATACTGCTCTGCGGGCAGACCGAATGAATCGTAGCCCATGGGGTGAAGAACATTATAGCCCTGCATTCTCTTCATTCTTGAAACAATATCGGTTGCGGTGTAGCCTTCGGGGTGACCCGCGTGAAGACCTACGCCCGAGGGATAGGGGAACATATCAAGAACATAGTATTTGGGCTTTGAAAAATCCCATACATCTGTCTTAAAGGTTTCGTGCTCCTCCCAATATTTCTGCCATTTCTTTTCTATATTAGCGTAATCGTACTGTGCCATAAAAGCAACAACACCTCTCCTTAATTCTCTGTAATAATATCGCTCAAATCGACTATGCTTGCGTCCGCCCACAGCCTTTCGAGATTATAATATTCTCTGTTTTCCTGCTGGAAAATGTGAACGATAACCGTTCCGTAATCAAGCAAAATCCAACCCGTTGCTCTGCCCTCAATGTGCTCGGGAGCAATGCCCGTGCGCTGTTTTATTTCATACTCAACATCATCGGCAAGAGACTTTGTGTGAGTGTTTGAGGTGCCTGAGGCGATAATGAAATAATCCGCAACTATCGTAACCTCCTCGGTCTTGATAGCTTTTATGTCAATCGCCTTTTTTTCGTCGAGCACCTTTGCTATTTCTTTTACAAGTTCTTTTGAATCCATATCAATGTCCTTTCTGCTTCATAAAATGCAGCAGCATATCGTTATAGCAATCCACCGTTGCAGGGTGAACAGGCAAATCCTTAGATATTAATTTTTCCACGGTGTAGCGCGATGTATACAAAATTGCGTGTTCAAGGCTGATATCCGCAAGCCGCCTGACAACGCCTACATCGGGGTAATCCCTGTCCGCAGAAATAAAATCTGCCGTGTAAACTATTTTTTCAAGCAGGCTCATTCCCGCCTTGCCCGTTGTGTGCCACCTGACCGCGCCGAGAATTTCTTCATCGGAAACAATCCCTTTAAGCTTCAGAAAAGCCGCGCCCGATATCTGATGCCATACCTTGGGATTGGCTCTGTCAACGGAGCTTAAAGCTTCGCCTGCGCGAGCAGTCAGTTCAAGCTGCTCCGCCTTACCCGCATTTTTCGTAACATCGTGAAGCAAGCCCGCAATCCTTGCCTTTTCAGCATCTGCGCCGTATTTTTCGGCAAGCACGGCGGCACATTCGCTCACACATTCGCTGTGATAAATCCGCTTCTCGTCAAGCCTTTCAGCAAGGATTTGCCTGAATTTTCCCAATCCGTCGTCATAAAGTCCGTTTTGCATAATATATTCCGCCACCTTCGGGTCAAGCATTCCGGAGCCGCCGCAGGCAGCCTGCGCCCTGACGGCAGTAGAGCTGACTTCAAGAGGCTCAAGGTCGAGGAAAATTATTTTTTCTCTCTGCCCGGGCGTGAACTGCGAAAGCTCGGGCTTGTAGCCCGTTTTTCTTGAAGCCGCGCAGATAAACGCAAGTGAAATTATTTCCTCCCACAGATACCAGCGGTTAAGCGTTTCGAGCATATCGGAGCCGATGATAAAATAAAGCTCGTCGCCCGGATAAAGCTTTTTAAGCTCCCTCAGAGTTTCAACAGTATAGCTTCTGTCGCCGCGCTCAAGCTCAATCGGCGAAACCTCAAAGCGGCTGTCACCCCCGAATGCAAGGCGGCACATTTCGAGCCTTGCGGCTCCGTCGGCAAGCTTGCCCGGAATTTTATGGGGAGGGATACAGGAGGGAATTATCAGCACCTTATCAAGCCCCAGAAAATCCGCCGCCTCTTTGGCAAGGCGCGTGTGCCCTATATGGGGCGGGTTAAAGGTTCCTCCGAAAACACCGATTTTAATTGCAATCGCCCCTTACTTGATGTTAACCTTTGTGTTCATCAGCTTTGCCGTTCCGAAGAAAAGCAGAGCGGCGCATACAACATTAAACAGCGTGCCCGCAATGCCGAAGCTGAGACCTACGGGGTCTGACATCGTGGAGGTTGTGCTGTAAAACAGACCGTCGCCCGTGAGGACTATCGTGAGGGGAACATACTGCGCGAGCAGCAGACCGATAATCTGCATAACGATGAAAACCGCAAAGAAAATAACAAATGCCGCAAAGCCGCCGAGCTTCTGCATAACTCTTGTGTTTGCAAGGGTTATTGCAAAGAAAAGCTGAGCTATGAGAACAACTATTCTTATAAAGATGATAAGGGCGACAATCGCAATAACCGCCTTCATTGTTGAAGCCGAGGGAAGTCCCTCAAACATCATTGTAAGCATTTGAAGGGCAAGCTTTACATCCTCGCCTATCATCGCGGTTGCATAAAGATAAACGCCGATAAAAATGCCGATTGCAACCACATAGCTGAGCAGCATCCATACAAATGAGGTTATCGTTTTAGCCGCAAGAAGCTGACCGCTCGTAACGGGCAGGGTAAAGCTCAGATAGCCCTGATTGCCGAAAAGCGTTTTTTGGAAATTGGAAACAACGCAGATGAATGTAACGATTACGGCGATAAGACCCGTGGCTATCAGAACGATGGTTGACAGCGCGCTTATCCAAGTTATTTTGGCGATATATGACGCCGCCATAAGGGCTATTGCCGCCGCCGCAACGGCGTAAATCATGCCGATTGTGTGGGCGTTTGCCTTAAACTCATTCTTAATTAACTTGCCAAGCATAGCCGAACACCTCCTTGAACAAATCCTCAATCGTTTTGCCCGCTCCCGTTATATCCTCAACGCGGGATTTAACAAGAACCTGACCTCTGCCTATCATAAGCACGGAGTTGAAAATTCTCTCAACATCATAAATCAGGTGAGTGGATATAAGCACGGTTGAGCCCTCGGGATGGTTTTTCATTATTGTGTCAAGAATAAAAGCTCTTGCCGCAGGGTCAACGCCGCCCAGAGGCTCGTCCAGCACATAGAGCTTGGCGTTGCGGCACATAACAAGGAGAAGCTGCAGCTTTTCCTGCATACCCTTTGACATTGTTTTTATCTTCTGCTTGGGCGGAAGCTGGAAGGAATCGAGCATTTTAAATGCCTTTTCCTTATCGAAGTCTTTATAAAAATCCGCCATAAAGTTGATGGCGTCAACCGAGCGCATCCAATCCGCAAGGTATGTTTTTTCGGGCAGATAGGCTACCTTTGCCTTGGTTGTAACTCCCGGCTCATCGCCGTCAATGAGCACCTGACCCGAATAATCGTGGATAAGACCCGTCAGAATTTTAATAAGAGAAGTTTTTCCGCTTCCGTTGGGGCCGAGGAGACCGATTATCTGCCCGCCCTCAAAGCTGAATGATACATTCGACAAAACCTGATGGCTGCCGTAAGATTTGCTAAGATTATTTACGGAAATAATATCAGACATTTTTTCCTCCCGTTTTTCAGGAAAATCCTGTATTTTTTATGCTGGGATATATGGTTTTTCCATAGTTAAGGATTATTATACCACTGTATGTTATAAAATAAAAGACTTATTTTACGATTTTTTTGCGTGAAATTTAACTGTTTGTAAAAAGAGCGGCCTGTATCGGTCAATTTCCGACACAGGCTGCTCCCGTTTGTCCGTTTTAACTTTCTTCCTTAGCTTTTGCCTCGTTGATTTTTTCGGTTATTCTGACATTTGCGCTCTTTTGACCCTTGGTTATATCCGAATCGTAACGCTTGACGGAATAATCCGCTTCCTTTGCTTCCTCATAAAGTGCGTCATAATCGCTCTGGCTCTGCTCGGTTCTGATATAGACATCCCAATCGTAATCGTCGGTGTTATTCTGAAGATAATAGAAAATGTAAACTCCGTCGTCATCATAGAAATAAGCCGAGTCGCCGGGCTTGCGGGAATCGTCAAGAAGCCAGTTGTTGATTTTATAGCTGTATGCGCCGTTTCGCACAAGCCTTTCCGCGCCGTAATCAGAATTTTCGCAGAGCTTTATGAATTCCTCTTTTGAAGCTCCGTTCTTTTTCCATTCCTCATACTGCTCTTCAACGCTCTTTCTGCTTTCTTCAATCTGCTCCGCGCTCATTATTGAGGAATCAACGGCGTTTTCAAAAATGAGAACATTACAGCTCGTATTCAGGAAAGGAAGCTTCTCAATGTAAATAACATATCTGAAAAGGAAGTCCTCCACAACGCCCACTTCGCCCTGCTTTCTCGCGGGGTCAAAAATCCAATCGGCAACCACCTCGCCGTAAACATCCTCAATGGTGCTGTGTCTTGTATAAAAACACTGCGTTGTGACTTCGGCATTATAGCCCTGACCGGGATAATTGGCGTTTGCATAATCAAGGAATTCCTTTTCGTTGGTTATTTTTGCAACCTCATCCTCGTCATAAACGCCCTCAATGGGATAAACCCTCGCCTTGACAACCGTGTAATCATTCACATTTGCGTCAAGCTTGGATTTAACGAATTCAGCGGAATAGCTGTTGTAAAGCTCGGTTTTTTTGTTGCTTTCGTAGCGCTCGGTGTAGATACGCATTATTTCCCTTGCCTTGAACATCGGGTAGGTCAGTCCGTCGGCATAGGTGCTTTTCAAAAGCTCCTCCGGCTCCTTTTTGGTTGTCTTGGAATATTCGTCAATTCGTGAATAAATGTTGATTATCTGCGCTATTTCGTCCTCGGTAAACTGAACGCCGGCTTCCATCGCTTTATCAAAGCCCTCATAGTAATAAATCATA
The DNA here is from genome assembly GCA_051881535.1 of Acutalibacteraceae bacterium. Classification (GTDB taxonomy): domain Bacteria; phylum Bacillota; class Clostridia; order Oscillospirales; family Acutalibacteraceae; genus CAG-177. The sequence continues at coordinate 17,198 of JBJEQB010000063.1, forward strand.
TTTTCAATGGCTTTTTGAGTAAAGTTTTCCGCCCAGGTGTAGCCCTTATTAAGGCATTGCTGAGCGTCGGGCAAAACAAGCGGGTCATAGCCTGTTCTGTTTTCGCCGTTATTCTCGCTTTTTGAGGTTTCAACCTCGCCGACCTTGGCGTAATATTGGTCGATATAATAAAAAACGAACTCGGGCGTTGAAACCTCTCTGTTGCCCACCTTTAAAGCAACTCCGTATTCGTCACAGGCTTTTTTTGAATCAATCGCCGCCTGATTAAGCACCTCGGCAAACTCCTTGGGCATACGCACGCCGTTATATTCGACATAGGTATAGCTTTCGCCCTCGTTTGACGAGCCGTCTCCCACAGAAAAGGTTGCCGGCTCCTTGCTCTTTTCGATTGCGGGCTTCACGGCAAAAACACCGATAAGCACGGCGGCAACAACAACCACAACCGCCGCCGCGGCAATGAGAATATTGCGGGTTGATTTATTTATTCCTTTTTTCTCCGTCTTTTTTTCGGCGGCGTTTGCTTTAACGGGCTTTGCCGCCTTTTTGGGGCTCTTTTTATTGCTCATAGCAAAATCTCCTTAATCAGTTTTGCTTGCGGACTATCTTATACTCGTCATAAGGGTCAAAATACGGGCATTCCGTTTCAGAGCCGCTCATAAATCTGTAAAGCTCGTCCTCATCAAGGTCTACGAGACATTCATAGCACTCGTATTCCTCATTATAGTCATAATGCGCGCAGTTGTCGCAAATTGTTGAACCCGCCACGGTCTGTCACCTCAATAAATCGGAATTATGATTTCTTTTTCCGTTTTTACAATGCCGTCAGTCCCGATATCACGCAGATGCGGACCGAAAAACATTCCCGGCGCACGCCCCGAGGGATAAAGCTCCGACAGCGGAGCCAAAACAAACGCCCTTTCGAGAGCGCGCGGATGCGGAAGAGTCAGCTCAAAGCTTTCGCTCTTAAATCCGTCATAAAGAATAAGGTCGAGATCAATAATTCTCGGTGCGTTCCGCTTTTCTCTGACTCTGCCCATTGCCGCCTCAATGCCGAGACATTCGCCGAGCAGCAGTGCGGGCGAAACATTGGTTTCAACAAGAATGGCGGCGTTATAAAATCTGTCGCCCTCCTCGCAGTCAACAGGCTCGGTTTCATAAACGCCCGACGCCTTTTTGATTTCAACGCCCGAAAGCCTTGCAATCGCCCTGACTGCGGTGTTGATATTTTCAATTCTGTTGCCGAGATTTGTTCCCAGCGCAATTACCGCTTCGCTCAATTTTCTCCGCCCTTTCTTTCTCTGAAAATCTCAACCCCGACATACTCAAAATCCGCTTTTATCGGAGCTTCGGGCTTTTTAAGCCTTATTCTCAGAGCATTAATTTTATCAAATCTTTCAAAAAGTCCGCAGGCAACCCTTTCCGCCGCTCTTTCAAGCAAATCGTTTTTTTCGGCGGTGAAAATGCGAACGGTCTCTTTGATAATCTTTGCATAGCTCACCGTGTCATCAATGCCGTCGCTCCCGCAGGCAGTGCCGATATCAACATAGGCGTCGATATCAAAAATAAAATTCTGCCCGTCCTGCTTTTCCTCGGGATTGACTCCGTGATAAGCAAATATTTTTAAACCCCTGACAATTATTTTATCCATTCGGATTTCATCTCCTGTAAATCGCGTCGGCAACCCTTGCTCCCTGAACTGCCGAGAAAACATCGTGCGCTCTTATTATATCCGCTCCGCCCGCAATCGCCGCCGTGTGAGCTGCAACGGTGCCGGGGTCCCGCTTGGAGCTTGTTTCCTCTCCGCTTGCCGCGCCGATAAATCTTTTTCTTGAGCCTGCCGCAAGCAGAGCAACACCCTGAAATTTGAGCCATTGCATATCTCTGATAAGCTCCAGATTATCCTCATAGCTCTTGCTGAAACCAAGCCCCATATCAAGGCAGAGGTTGGATTTCGGCAGACCGCTTTCGGCGGCAAGACTGAGCGCGTCAAGGAAAAATTCCCGCACGCTCTCAACAACGCCTTTGGGATATTCCGCAACCTCGCCCGCGCCGCAGGGATTATGCATAACAATATATCCCGCGCCGTATTTCAGGGCAAGCTGCGCCATTTCCGAATTGAAAACTCCGCTGACATCGTTGATTATTTCCGCACCCGCTTTGAGAGCCGCCTCGGCGCAGGAGGGATAAAAGGTATCAACCGATACCGCCGCTTTCAGCCTGCCTTTAACCGCTTCAAGCGCAGGCATAATTCTTTCGGTTTCCTCTGCGGCGCACAGCACCTTTGCGCCGGGTCTTGTGGAATTTGCGCCGATATCGATTATATCCGCGCCCTGCTCCTGCATAAGCAAAGCGTGCTCAAGAGCCGCCTCGGGCGTAAAATGAAGCCCGCCGTCCGAAAAAGAATCGGGCGTATAATTCAGAATTCCCATAACATAGGTTTTTTTGCCCAGCGGAAATTCGTGCTTGCCTGCCTTAAACATTGCTCCTGCCTCCCGTCAAAAGAGAGATTGCCTCGGCGCGGGTTTTGGCGTTGCTTCTCATTGTTCCCCTCAGAGCGGAGGTGCGGGTCTGCGCGCCCGACGCTCTTGCGCCGCGCATGGTCATGCAAAGATGCTCCGCCTCGATAACCACGGCAACGCCCATGGGCTGAAGCTTTTCATCAAGAAAATCGGCTATCTGCGCCGTCAGACGCTCCTGAAGCTGAGGTCTTTTTGCAAAGCTGTCAACAATTCTTGCAAGCTTTGAAAGCCCTATAACTCTGCCGTCGGAGGGAATGTAGGCAATATGAGCCTTGCCCATAAACGGTATCAGATGATGCTCGCACATCGAATAAAGCGGAATGTCTCTGACGATAACCATTTCTTCGTTGCCCGACTCATTAAAAAGCTTTAAATGCCTTTCGGGATTATCCTCAAGCCCCGAAAAAATTTCCTCATACATTCTGGCTACTCTTGACGGGGTTTCGAGCAAACCCTCTCTGTCGGGGTCTTCGCCTATGGCAAAAAGAATTTCTCTGACTGCCGCTTCTATTCTGCTTTTGTCCATTTGGTCTGCTCCTGCCTTTCAGTTCTTCTCGGGCACAAAGGTCAGCATAAGCTGACCGGGGTCCTTATAATATACCAATGAATCCGTTGATAAATCAACCTTGGTTTTTTTCTTTGCCGCAAGCAGAACATTATATATTCTGCCGCTGTCCACAAGGTCTGCAACCGCTCCGTTATAAGCGTTTTCATTGCCGAAGCGTATCTGAACGGTCTCCTCGCCCGCATTGAGCGCGTCGGCTATCAGGTCTGCAAGCCTTTTTTCGTCCGAGCGGTCATAGCTCTCAAAATATCTGCCCGTTTTGACATAGTAATTCGCCTTTGTCTGCGTGCAGTTGAAATCGTATGAAAAATCGGAGTGGCTCTTGGCTATCATATCGTTGTTGATATTAAAATAGGAATAGATTTTTATATCTGCGCCGCTGTCGTTTACGGGGTCATCCCATGTGCAGTCAAGATAATAAAAATCGCCGTCAATTTTGACTGAATTCCACATATGCGCGCCGCGCGTGCCGTCAAAATTCTCCGACATACCGCTGAGCACCGCGCTTTCAATGCCTGCCCTGTCAAAAAGCAGCTTAGCCGCCTTTGAATAACCCTCGCACGCCGCCGAGCCGTTGACCAGCGCACCGTAAGCCGAGGAATAAACAAGCTCGCTTTCAACAAGCTTATATTCGCAGTTGTCAATAATGTAATCGTGGATTTCAAGCTCGGTCTGCCACTCGTCATCAGGCTTTGAAAGCCCCGATATCACCTTTTCGGCGGCTTGGTCAAGCGCCGCTTTCGCTTCGGGATATTCTTCTTTATCGATAATATACTCTATCGTGCAGAAGGTTCGGAGCCATTTGGTTGAAATGGTGCATTTTCTGCCCACAAAAAACAAATCGGGATTGTCATAAAGCAGGGCGGAAAACACCCTGTCAAGCTGCTCGGCGGTTATCTGAGGAATTTCAACCGTCTGCGGCATTGAATAAATCTCCGAAAGTATTTCGTTGTAAGCGTGCTTTTCCGTATTATCAAGCTTGGCATAATAGAATTTATATGGGCTGCCCGCATCAGTCAGCTCCGCAGGCTCGGTGTTTTCCCACTCCGTGCGCGAGGTGACGAGCACATAGCCGATTGTCACGGCGGCAAAGCAGCCGATAACAGCCATAACCGCGCTGAGCAGCAGCGATAAAAACTTTTTCATTAAGCCGTTCCTTTCGGTTTAATCTTTTTCGATAAGCTGTTCGGGGGAATCCGCTGTCTTTTTGACGAGCAGCCTGTTTTCCATCAGCAGCTTTATGCCCTCCTCCGCCGATGAATAATCAACTATCGTCAAATCAGTCTTTAATGTGTTGGAGATTTTTGAAAATATTCTTCCGCGCTTTTCAAGATAGGCGGGCGAAAGAATTCCGTCCGTCATCTCAAGCAGGGCGGTCGAGCGCAAAGACCTGCCGCTTGTGCCGAGCGTGCCGAGATAGCGCAGATATTTAAAAAGCGTGTCGCCTTTAAGATTTTGCTTGCCCTTAACGAGAATGAGCGTGAAATCGGGGCCTCTGTATTCAATCTGCTCGGGAACGGTTATTTCAACACCGCCGAGATAATTAATCATCGCCTTAAAGCTCTCGTCATAAGAGCCGATGTAGCCGTCAATAACAATGCCCGTGCCGCTCTCAATAGCCGAGACCAGCGCATTTTCGCCCGACTTTCTGTAAATGTCATTGATACTGCGGGATATTCCGTCAACCGTCAGCGGCATTTGCGGGTCAAGCGTGCAGGCGGTCGCCCTGCGCTCGGGCAGCTTAACATTGATAAGCCACGCAAAGTGCAGACCTCCCCCGTCGTCATCGGCGCACCAGAGAAGATAGGTTTTGTCCGCATAAATCTCGGGCACAGTGCTTTCGGCGGTCATACTTTCCGTTACCGTTTCGGAATCTCCGCCGACTGCGGTTTTAATATCAAAATCGTATTTTTTTAAAATTGCAAGGCAAGAAATTGCAAGTACTTCCACAACGCAGGCAATCAGAATGGCGGCGAATTTTTTCATCTCGCCGCTGCTGCTCTGCCTCTGCGTGCGGAAAATAATATTTTTTCTGCTGTTTTTAGCCATATCGTTTCACCGTTTAAGCGGCCGTCGGCTTTTTCAGCCCGCCGCGGTTACTTTATAATGATTGCCGCAGTTTCCTTTTCAAGATAAAGCTCTCTGCCGCGCACTTCGCCGCCTGCCAGAGCCTTATAACCCTCCTCGGGGAGAATGTAAACAATGGAGTGGCTGTTGCGGTTGGCAACGGTCATTATCCGCTCGCCTCTGCCGCGCCTCTCAAACGCGACGCAGCCGAGCGCCGCCGAAACGGGAACAAATTCGCCGTCGGCAAAAACCCTGTGCTCCGCTCTGAGCCTGCCGAGGAAACGGTAATGCTCAATAAGCTCCTTATCCTCTTTTCCCCACGGGTAGCATCCTCTGTTAAACGGATCCTCACCGCCGTCAAGCCCAGCCTCATCGCCGTAATATATGCAGGGAATTCCGGGCAGAGTGAACTGCATTGCCGAAACGAGCTTTAACATTCTGATGCCGTATTCCCTCTGCTCGGCGGTCAGTCCGCCTCTGTATCTTTCGGTGCTTCCGCCCGCATAATTGCCGCCGGTTGCAAGCCTGTTGAGCACGCGGCAGGTATCGTGAGTGCCGATGTGATTCATAAGGCAGTCAACCGCAGGCTTCGGATAATTTTCGCAAATCTCCTCTATCCTGTCATTAAAGCCCTCTGCTCTGCCGCTTATTGCAAATTCAAGCAGGCAGGCGGCAAACGGATAATTCATAACGGAATCAAGCTGCTCGCCGAGCAGATAACGCCGCCTTGAACCGTAGCTTATTTTGTTTGACGCGTCCTCCCAGACCTCGCCGAGAATAAACGCGTCGGGCTTTTCGTCCTTAACCGCTTTTCTGAGCGAATCAAGGAATTTATCGGGCAGCTCGTCGGCAACATCAAGCCTCCAGCCGCCTGCGCCCGCTCTGAGCCATTTGCGTAAAACGCCGTTTTTACCCGCGATAAATTCCAGATAGCTTTCGTTTTCCTCGTTTATTTCGGGCAGAATGTCAACGCCCCACCAGCAGGCGTAATCGTCGGGATATTCATTGAATTTATACCATTCGAGGTATTTGGAGTTTTTGCTGTTATAAGCTCCGCCGCTGCCGTATCTTCTTTCTTTATTGAAATATACGCTGTCAGACCCCGTGTGGCTGAAAACGCCGTCAAGAATAATTTCAATTCCTCTTTTTTTCGCCGCCTCGCAAAGCTCGGAAAAATCCTTTTCCGTGCCGAGCAACGGGTCAATGCGGTTATAATCCGCAGTATCGTAGCGGTGGTTGGAATGAGCCTCAAATATTGGATTGAGATAGATACAGCCGACTCCGAGCGACTTGATGTAATCGAGCTTTTCCTCAATTCCCTTCAAATCGCCGCCGAAGAAATCGTATTTTGTGATTTTTCCCTCTGCGTCAGGCTCCCACATAGGCTCGCCGCCCCAATCGGAGCGCAGAATTCTCCCCTTGGGCACGCCCGTTTTCTTTTTGCCAGAGCTTCTGAACCTGTCGGGAAAAATCTGATAGATAACCGAGCCTTTTATATTATCGGGCGTTTTGAAATCCTTTGAATAAACGGTGAGCTGAAAGCCCGAGCCGTCGGGAGAAATTCTGCCCGTGGAATTTTCAAATCTCGTTATCACGCTGCCGCCGCTTTTCTGGGCTATCGCAAAATGATACCAATAAAGCCCCTGCTTTTGCGGCGTAAAGCAGACGCGCCACCACTCCTCGTCATTATCCTCCATTCTCTCCCAGCTCATCGGAACGATTTCGGGTTTTCCGTTTTCGGGAGTTATGACGAGGCTTGCGCCCGTGCAGCAGATATTCCGCGGCAAAACTATCCTGAAAGTTACTTCCTCCCCCTCGCGCACGGCGCCGAAGGGGCTTTTATGATAAGTCCGCCGTGAATTATAAGGTATATAATCCATTTTAATTTATCCTCGGAATTAAATTAATATTACCCGCCTGAGCGGCGGTCTGATAAGGCAGCTCGGTTATGCCGATAACAACATCGGTTATGAAATAGCCGACGGCAATCAGGGCGAGAATTCCCGCCGTTATCAGAACTGCCGAAATTATTTTCTTTGTTCTGACTCTCTCCTCATAGCTCGGGCCTGTTCCGAAATGCGTTGAAAATTCGGTTATGCTCTTGCGCTGTGAGGGCTTGAGAGTTTTTTCTATTTTTCCTTTTCCGCGCATAGGCTCTCCTATAAAAAGTCAAGTGGTTAGAACCAACTTGCTGTATTTTTTTGTAAA
>JBJEQB010000064.1:0-23308 GCA_051881535.1 Acutalibacteraceae bacterium
GGTGCTTCTGAGCTTGCGCTCAGAGGTTGCCACCGGCAACCCGCACCCTCAGGGATAAGGCAAATCGCTGTCCGTAGGACCTGAGGATTGATTTTCGCCGTAAAATTAACTGTTTTTTTTCGGCGGCTTGTGGGCAAGCCGCCCTACATTGGATTTATAACAAAACAATATGGTTTAACAATTCATTAATTCCGAATTGTTTTGCGGAACGCTGGAGACAGCGTTCCCTACGGGAATTTCTGTTGATTTTAGGTCGATGTGGGCATCGTCCCCTACGAATCGCACCGTTAAATTTTGCGTTTTTACGGACAGCCGCAAGGGCTGTCCCTACAAATTGCGCCGCAAAAATATATATTCGGTTACGGGCAAAGCCCGTCATCAATTCCGCATTACGAATTCCGAATTATTCTTGCGGGTTGCCGTGAACGCCGACCCTGCGAATTACGCAAAAAAACTTTTTACATAAATCAATTTAAATTTGGGGAAAGGAGGAGTCTTGATGTACGCTCCCACGCCTTTCGGCTCAATGCTCAAGCTTGCGCGTGAAAGCTCTCATCTGTCGCAGGGCGAGCTTGCCGAAGAATTGGGAAAAACAGCGCAATATATAAGCAACATTGAAAAGGGCAAAAACAATTCGCCGCCCGATGATGCGGATTTGCAGACGCTTATCAAAAAGCTTGCCCTTTGCCCTGCCGACGCAGAGCGTTTCAGGCTCCTCGCTTATGCTGACAGAGGAATGCTCCCTCCCGAAATGTTTCGCTATGTTTCGGACAGCCCCGCTTTAATCGGGCTGATAAATTACGGAATAAGCAACGGCGTTTCGGAGGATTATTGGAGCCGCGTGCTGCAAAATATAACAGGCAGAGATGCTCTAATCAAAAAACAGAAAGGAAATCAACCATGAGCCGCACACCCGATTATATCAAATACGCCGCAGGAATAGTTCCGAGCGAGCGGCAAATCGAATGGCAAAAGCTTGAATTTTATGCTTTTTTCCATTTCGGTATCAATACTTTTACAAATTCCGAATGGGGAAACGGCAACGAAGATCCCGAGCTTTTCAACCCGACTAATCTTGACTGCCGCCAATGGATTAAGGTCTGCCAGCTTGCGGGCATGAAAGGCGTAATACTTACGGCAAAGCACCATGACGGCTTCTGCCTTTGGCCGACGGCTTACACCGACCATTGCGTGCGTTCAAGCAAATGGAAAGACGGCAAGGGCGATGTTGTTGCCGAATGTGCCAAGGCGTGCAAGGAATTCGGGCTGAAATTCGGCATTTACCTCTCCCCGTGGGACAGGCACGAGCCGACCTACGGCTCGGGAGAAGCCTACAACCACTTTTTCAGAAATCAGCTTCGTGAGCTTCTGACGGCTTACGGCGATATTTTCTGCGTTTGGTTTGACGGCGCGTGCGGAGAGGGCCCCAACGGCAAAAAGCAGGAATACGATTGGGAAAGCTATTACAAGCTTATCCGAGAATTGCAGCCCAACGCAACAATTAATGTATGCGGTCCCGATGTCCGCTGGTGCGGAAACGAGGCGGGAGTTTGCAGAAAAAGCGAGTGGAGCGTTGTTCCCTATTGGCACTCAAATCATGAGCTGATTGCCGCCGCAAGCCAGCAGGATGTTTCCAAACCGCCTAAAAAAATAAATCCCACCGCCCTTGATTTGGGCAGCAGGAAGGCTATCAAAAACTGCAACAGGCTTATTTGGTACCCTGCCGAGGTCAACACCTCGATAAGAAAAGGCTGGTTCTATCACCCCGATGAGGATTACACGGTAAAGCCTCTTTCAAAGCTGATGGAAATCTATTATAACTCCGTTGGCGCAAACGCCAACTTCCTTTTGAATATTCCGCCTACACCCGAGGGAAAAATACACGAAAAGGATATTGAAACCCTCCTCGCAATGGGCGCACAGCTTGAAATTGACTTCAACGAAAATCTTGCCGAGGGCTCTGTTATGAGCGACAGTCAGCACCTTGACGGCGAACACACCGGGCAGGAAGCTCTCAGCGACGACCCCGAAAGATATTGGCACACGGGTGAAAATCCCGAGGGAGCGGAGCTGATAATTGACCTCGGTGACGAATATGACATTGATAAAATCGTTCTCGGCGAACACATCCGCACAGGCCAACAGGTTGAAAAATTCTCACTCTGGGTTAAGGTCGGCGGCAAGTGGAAGAAGCTCGCTTCCGAAACGGTAATCGGCTATAAGCGCATCTGTCGATTTAAGGAAATCAGGGCGCGCTACTTTAAGCTCGTTATAGAAAAAGCGAGATGCTTTGCAACCATTTCACGCTTTGAAGCTTATTAATCCCATTGCTTCCAGATTTCGGGGCAATAGCCGACGGTGGCTTGTCTTCCGTTTCTGACTATCGGAGTTTTAAAAAGCTCGCCGTGCTCAAGCAGCTTTTCTTCAACGGCTTCACTGCTTGCGAGATACTTAATAAAATGCTTTTCGTATGCCTTTGATTTTTCATTGATTAGCGCTTCCATAGAGCCGACGGCGGCCTTTACGCTGTTGTATTCACCCTTGCTCATATTCTTTTGAGTAAGGTCAATGAACTGAAACTTTATACCGCGCTCTTTAAAATAGCGCTGAGCCTTTTTGGTATCGAAGCATTTATTGGTTCCGAAAATCTGTATATTCATAAAAAATCCTCCCGTAAAGGTTATAATATTATGGTAATCAATATTCCGCCGCAAGTCAATAGAGCAATTGAAATTCTTAACCGCCGCGGTCACAGCGCATTTGTTGTGGGAGGCGCGGTTCGGGATATTCTTATGGGTGCGCCCGCTCACGATTGGGATATAGCCACAAGCTCGCCGCCCGAAGAAACTCTTGAAGCGTTTTCGGATTTCAGGACGGTTGAAACAGGGATGAAACACGGCACGGTAACGGTTATTATTGACGGAATGAATCTTGAAATAACCACTTTCCGCATTGAGCGCGGTTATTCCGACAACCGCCATCCCGACAGCGTCAGCTTTTCACGCCGCATTGACGACGACCTTTCCCGCCGCGATTTCACGGTGAACGCCATAGCCTATTCTCCGCAGACAGGCTTTACAGACCCATTCGGCGGCAGAGAGGATATTGAGCGAGGAATAATCCGCTGTGTGGGAAATGCGGACAAGCGTTTCGGCGAGGACGCGCTCAGAATTCTGCGTGCGCTCAGGTTTTCGTCAACGCTCGGATTTGAAATTGAGGGCAGCACAGCTGAGAGCATTCACAAGAATTATAAGCTCTTGGAGCATATCTCGGCGGAAAGAATATTTTCCGAAATGTCAAAGCTGCTTTGCGGCAAAAACGCAGGCAAAATCCTGCGTGAATTTGACGATGTAATATTTTTTATTATGCCCGAGCTTGCGCCGATGAAGGGCTGCGCTCAAAACCACGAGCGGCATATTTACGATGTCTGGAATCACACCGCCGCCTCGGTTGAAAGCGTTTCCCCCGTTCCCGAGCTTCGGTTTGCAATGCTGCTGCACGATTCGGGAAAGCCGCAATGCAAAACCACCGATGAAAACGGGACAGACCATTTTTATTCCCACGGAAAAGTAAGCTGCGGTATCGCCTTTGATATTCTTACCCGGCTGAAATCCTCGGTCAGATTCAGGGACAAGGTGTGTGCTCTTGTTGAGTTTCACGACTTTGTGCCCGATAAAATAAGCAAAAAAACTTATAAAAAATATATTTCCGAGCTTGGGTTTGACACCGTAAAGGAGCTTTTCGAGATAAGAAAAGCGGATATCTCCGCTCAAAATCCGAAATTTCTTGCCGAGGGCTTACTCTCAAACGAAGCAGGCAAAAGAACAATTGCCGAAATCGAAGAAAGCGAAGCCTGCTTAAAGCTCACAGACCTTGCAATCGGCGGCAGAGAGCTTGCCGCGCTCGGCTTTGAGCCGTCGCCCGAGATGGGCAGAGTGCTCAACGCCCTGCTTGATGAGGTTATGGAAGAAAAACTTGAAAATACAAAGGACTCTTTAATTAACAGAGCCATGCAGCTTAAAAGCCGCTGAAAGGAGCCGCCATGGAAACGGTAAAAATTGAAAACGCGCAGGAATTTGACAGCTTCGTGCGCTCACACCCGAAAGGACACATGATGCAGACCTCTGCCTGGGGCAAGGTCAAAAAAGAATGGGAATGGAGAGGCTTTATCAGCCGCGATTCCGACGGAAAGATAAAGGGCGTATGCGGCGTTCTGCTTCGCCAGATACCTATGACGCCTTTTAAAATGATGTATGCGCCGCGCGGACCCGTATGCGACCTTGCGGATAAAGAGACCGTAACGGAGCTGCTGACTGCCGCGCGCGATTACGGAGTTAAAAACAAAGCCTATACTTTCAAAATCGACACCGACGCCCTCGCGTCAAACGCCGATTACATCAATCTTTTAAAGGAACTCGGCTTCACCTTCAAGGAGCACGGCGCGGGGTTTGACACAATTCAGGCTCGCTACATTTTCCGCCTTGATGTCGGCGGAAAAACCGAGGATGAGGTAATGGCTTCGTTTCACCCCAAAACCCGTTACAACGCCCGCCTTGCCGCGCGCAAGGGCGTAACAGTTGAAATTAAAGGCGCGGAAGCCTGTGAGGAATTCCACGATCTGATGCTCGTTACGGGAGAGAGAGACAATTTTGCCACGCGCGACGCGTCATATTTCCGCCGCATTATGGAAGCTTTCGGAGACGATGCACGGATTTACCTTGCCTATTATGACGGCAAGGCGATAGCGGGCGCGCTCGATGTGCTTTGCGGCGACAAGGTGTGGTATGTTTACGGTGCAAGCTCCAACGAATACCGCAACGTTATGCCGAACTATCTTGTTCAATGGGAAATGATAAAATGGGCGATAGAAAGCGGATGCAAATATTATGATTTCCGCGGCGGATATCCCGATGAGAACAATCCGCTCCACGGTATTTTCAAATTCAAAAAGGGCTTTTGCAACGATTATATGGAGCTTATGGGCGAAGCTGATTTGATTATCAATAAGCTCGGCTTCAAAATGGTCGGAGCCGCTCAGAAGCTTGCAAAATCCACCCGCGGCATAAGAGCCAAAATAATCAACAGAAAATAATCAAGACATCTCCTCGGACAGAGTTTTTCTTTGCCCGCTCAAAAAATCCTCCATAGAATTCAGGGCAGCGCCGTTATCAGCGCTGCCCTGAAGCTTTATTTTTTCTTTATCCTTGCCCAATATTCCTTTGCCGCCTGCTCCGTGCGGTTATCGCCGAAATCGTAATATTTCTTATTTTTCAGCGCATCGGGCAAATACTGCTGCTCGACCCAATGCCCCGGAAAATCGTGGGCGTATTTATAAAACTGACCCTTATTCGGGTTATCCTCGCCGTCATAGTGCATATTCTGAAGCTGGCGGGGAACGGGTCCCGTTCTGCCTGCCGAAACATCAGCCATTGCTGAGTTTATCGCATTATAAGCCGTGTTTGACTTAGGGCTGGTGGCAACGAGCACAACAGCATCGGCAAGCGGAATTCTTGCCTCGGGCATTCCGAGCATCATTGCCGCGTCAACAGCCGCCTTGACGATGGGAATTATCTGCGGATAGGCAAGCCCCACATCCTCGCAGGCGCACACCATCAGCCGCCTGCACGCCGAGGGCATATCGCCCGCTTCGAGCAGCCTTGCAAGATAATGCACCGCCGCGTCCGGGTCAGAGCCTCTCATTGATTTTTGAAATGCGGAAATAATATCGTAATGCTCGTCGCCGTCTTTATCATAGCGCATTGCGCTCTTTTGAGTTAAAGAACGCGCGTTTTCGAGCGTTATAAGCTTTTTGCCGTTTTCGGAATTTGCCGAAAGCACGCACAGCTCAACGCTGTTTACCGCTTTTCGCACATCGCCCGCGCTCGCCGTTGCAATGTGACAGAAAACTCCGTCCTCAATGCTGTATTCCTCTCCCCTGTCGTGAGCCATAAAGTCAAATGCGCGCCTGACCGCTTTTTCGGTTTCGGACGGCTGAACGCTCTTGAATTCAAAAACGGTTGAGCGGCTTAAAATAGCACTGTAAACATAGAAATAGGGATTTTCGGTGGTTGAGGCAATCAGCGTTATGGCGCCGTTTTCAATATATTCGAGCAGGGTTTGCTGCTGCTTTTTATTGAAATACTGAATTTCGTCAAGATAGAGCAAAATGCCGTTGGGCGCGATAAATGTATCAAGCTTTGCGACAACCTCTTTTATATCCGCCGTTCCCGCCGTTGTGCCGTTGAGCTTTACCAAATGGCGGTCGGTCGTTTTTGCGATTATGCTTGCAAGCGTCGTTTTGCCAACTCCGGGAGGACCGTAAAAAACCATATTCGGCAACTCGCCCGATTCGATTATGTTTCTGAGCGGCTTGCCCTCGCCGAGCAAATGCGGCTGACCGATTATATCTTCAATTCTTTTGGGGCGGAGCCTGTCCGCAAGCGGTGCCGACACAACAACCACACGCCTTTCATTTCAAATTTAACCGAATCTATTATATCAAACGCTTGCATTTAATTCAAGCAAAACTGCAAGATTAAAAAACGGGGTTGTCGCAATAAGATGAAGAAGCCGTTTTCTTCCGATGCCCGGCGTATGCGATACGCCAAATCGAAAAAAACGGCTAAAAAGAAACATTAAATATTGATTTTAAATTTAAATACGATGTTAAAATGGCTTGTATCGGTTGATTTTCCAATACAAGCCATTATTCTATATATTCGTTTCTTTTGTTCTTCGCTTAGTGCGACAGCCCCGCATAGATTATGATTAGGCTTTACCCGCACAGCCGAGAACAGTTTCAATCTTATGCTCAACCATGCCCTGAATAGCGGTACGGGCGGGAGCAAGATACTGTCTGGGGTCAAAGTGAGAGGGATTCTCAGCCATATACTTTCTGATGGCGGCAGTCATTGCAAGGCGCAGGTCAGAGTCAATGTTAATCTTGCAGACAGCCATTGTTGCAGCCTGACGAAGCATTTCCTCGGGGATACCGATTGCGCTTTCCATCTTTCCGCCGTACTGATTGATCTGCTCAACAAACTCGGGAACAACCGAGGATGCGCCGTGGAGAACGATGGGGAATTCGGGAAGAATTTCGCCGACCTTCTCAAGAATGTCAAAGCGGAGCTGGGGCTTCTGACCGGGCTTGAATTTATAAGCTCCGTGGCTTGTGCCGATTGCTATTGCAAGAGAGTCAACGCCCGTTCTTGTAACGAAATCATAAACCTGCTCAGGCTTTGTGTAGGATGCGTCCTCAGCAGAAACATTAACATCATCCTCAACGCCTGCAAGCTGACCGAGCTCGCCCTCAACAACAACGCCGTGAGCGTGAGCATAGTCAACAACCTTTTTGGTTACTTCAACATTTTCTTCATAAGGGAGATGCGAACCGTCAATCATAACGGAAGTAAAGCCGCCGTCAATGCAAGCCTTGCAGGTCTCGAAATCGGGGCCGTGGTCAAGGTGCAGAGCAATGGGAAGACCTGTTGTTTCAACAGCAGCCTCAACAAGCTTAACGAGATAAGTGTGGTTAGCATAAGCTCTTGCGCCCTTTGAAACCTGAAGAATAAGGGGAGCATTGAGCTTCTCGCCCGCCTGAACGATGCCCTGAATTATCTCCATGTTATTAACATTGAACGCACCTACGGCGTAGCCGCCCTTGTAAGCGTCCTCAAACATTTTCTTTGTTGTTACCAATGGCATTTTAATCACTCCTGATAAAATTTTATCTAATTACCGTAACTTTATACATTATATCAAATAATCGTGAAATGTCAACACAATTCAGCTCAAAAGGCTATTAAGCTTACTTTAAATAATTTAACAGACCGTTTTTAACCAAAGATACAATATAAAAGCTTTATTGTTACTGTTTACCAAACAATAGTAACATTTATTCTCATATTGTGTCCGCTTCCGACAGGGAAATTAATGCTGAGATAATAAGGACATGGATTGCGGAGGTTTGAAACCGGAACCTTTATCGTAAAATAATATGGGGTGTATTCTTCAACACGATAAGAATCGGAAATAATCGAAGCACCGACAACCTGATTCTCAACTGATACCGTTGCGACTTTGCTCCAATTCAAAGGGTCGGACGAACTGTAAACAAAGCTTAAAACAAGATAGCCGTCTTCAACATAGGGCTCTTCGCAAAATGAAGCCTCAGAAGAAATGTGCGCCGGATATAGCTGTTCTGTGAAAGTAAAGGATGCATCGATTGCGGTTATCCTCGAATCAACATCAGCTTCTTCCGGCGGACAGGCAACATACAAAACAACCGAACCACATCCATCTTCACCCGGTTCAATATCATCTATTGGCGTACCGGCAGAGGGATCAGAATATATAACAGTTCCCTCAGGTACATCATTACTTTCTTCATAGTAAACTAACGCACTTAGATTCAGGCTGTATAGTTTTTCGACAGCTTCGTCAACCGATAACCCTTTCAGATCCGGAACAGCATAAGAATCACTTTCGCTTTCACTGTTAGTTTCATTTTCCTCTACACCATCCAGCAATGCCAGAAGGAGTTTGCTCTCGCCAAACTTTTGAACCCCTTCGTCAATTATCCCTTTTGCTTTCTCTATCTCGCCTTTGTCGATATAGGATTTAGCTTGATTATAATACTGAAGTTCAAGCTCACTGTTTTTCGTCTGATCATTGCAACCGTTCAAGCACATTGCAATAACACTAACGCAAATAAGCATTGAAACGATTTTGATTATTTTCTTTTGAAAAAGCACCAATAACCCCTCTTTCATTAGCACAATACGATATAGATTTCTTCTCATCAAGACTTTATTTAATCATATTGTATAGTTTGTTCAGCTCAAAAGGCTTGTTATCTGCCTGCCCAAGAGTGAAAATGTATTCATTACCGCAGCAATAAGCTTTTCAAAGAAATTATCGTATGTCTTATAAGGCTCGTCAACCTGAAGCTCAAGCCTTGCATTTCCTTTTTTAACGCTGCCCTCATAAGTGTAAAGCTCGTTATCATAATTCTCAATATCGTCTTCATAGAGCGTGAGCACTCTTATGCCGTAGGGACCCGGCTTTGCAAACTCGGCTCCGTATGTAAATCCAAGCTCTATTCCGTCCCAGACGCCCGTGTAACCCTCGGTGTGCCAATGACCGAAATATGCGCCGAGAACATCGCCGCACTCTTTCCACGCCTTAAACTGCTCGCTTGTCTGCCCGGGAGCTATTGCTCCTGCGTGGAAACCGCTTGCGATATCCTGATTGAGCCTGTAACACTTTCCGTCCGAAATGCTTGCGCCCTCGTCCCAGAAATTACATTCTTCAAAAAGATTGCCGATGTCGCTTGTGTTGATATGCTGAAAAACAAAGGAGGGCACGGGTTCGCCGCCGTTTGCCGCCTTTAAAGCCGCGCTCTCGTTTTTATACCATTCAATCTGTTCCTCGTTAACGGAGCTTCCGCGGGTATCCATTAACCAGAGATTGAATTTTGTTGAGCCGTCAGAGCCTTTGATTTCAAGGTTATAATCAATTCTGCCGTCCTCATCGGGGCTTTCGTCCCTGACAAGGCAGTTTTCATACTGCGAATAGATTTTGAGCCAATCCTCGTTCTTTACGCCGCTTCTGTAATCGTTATTGCCCTGAGTAACGGCAAAAGGTATGCCCGCTTCTTCAACCGCCGCAAAGGTCGCATCGCAGGCGGCTTTGACATTGGCGACAGTCTGATCATAATCATCAACCGTAACGCCCTCTCTGCCGTTTTCATCATCAACGCCGAAATCGCCGATGCGGCTGTCCTCAACGATATCACCGGTAAAAACTATCAGATCCGGCTGAGTCTGCTCAATGGAAATCTTTATCAGATTGAGCATATCGTATGCGGGGTGATGATCGTCCTGCGTGTCGCTTATCTGGAGAATTCTGAATTCGCCGCTGTCGGAAAAGCGAAGCTCTCCGTTTTCCCGAGCTCCCGCCGTTATGCAAAGCGAAAGCAGCATTGCGGCAGAAAGCAAAACGCAAATCAGTTTTTTCATTGTTTTTTTGCCTCCTTTTATTAATATTTATCCATGCTCTCAACATCAAGAACAAACACCGTAGCACCGCCGACGGTTACTTCTTCCTCAAGACTGTCTTTCTGAATTCCTCTGCCGAGCGAGCCTGTGGTCATGGCAACCTTGCTCCTTGTTCTTGAATGTTCCTGAATTATCTCCTTTGCTCTGCCTACACGGTCATCCTCCGCACCGATAAGCAGAGTTGTGTTGCCTATCATAAGGAAACCGCCCGTTGTGGAAAGCTTGGTGACGCTGAAATTTTCACGCGTGAGGGTTGCGGAAACAACGGCGCTGTCATCATTATTGACGATTGCAAGAATAAGTTTCATTTATATCAAATCCTTTCATTACATATCGGGCAGAATAAGCTTCTGACTGCGTTTATCAAGGGCATAAATATTGGGTATCTCATATCTGTTATCGTTGCTGTCTTTGATAAGAATTCTCTTATCGTAAAACATCTTCATTGACTGAACATGGTTGATTATCTCAAAGGTATAGGGACCTTTGTCGGTTTCAACCGTCCACATCCAGATGCGGTATTTCTCGCTGCGCTTTACAAGGCGGGTTATCTTGGGAATTCTGTAATATTCCTCAAGGCAACCGAGCAAAAGCTCTCTCTGCTCGGGCTCCATATTATCGAGCTTACGCAGAATAAACTGCTCCTCGCCGTTTTCGTCAAGAAAGGTTATGTATTCCGTAAGTCCGCTCACGGGGAAGAGCCTGCGCGGTTCAAGATTAAAAAACTTTTCACCCGTAAAAAATTCAACATCGCAGAAAATTTTATCCTTGACGGTGAGCCTGATTTCGCCGCCGTCTATAAAATGCCGTGCCATAACAAGCCCTCCTTATTCAAAGTTTTCGGCTGCCTTTTCGGCGGCAACCTGCTCGCTCATTGACTGAATTTTTATCAGCTTGTAGTATTTGCCCTTAAGCGCCATAAGCTCGTCAGGCGAACCGAATTCAATGATGTTGCCCTTATCGACAACGATTATTTTGTTTGCCTTACGCAGCGTTGAAAGACGGTGGGCAATCATAAGCGTTGTTCTGCCTCTTATAAGACGGTCAATGGCGTCCTGAATAAGCTTTTCCGTTTCGGAGTCAACCGCCGAAGTTGCCTCGTCAAAAATGAGAACTCCGGGATTTTTAAGCACGGCTCTGGCGATTGAAAGCCTCTGCTTTTCGCCGCCCGAAAGACCTACGCCCCTTTCGCCGAGCATTGTGTCATATGCATCGGGCAGGCGGGAAATAAAGCCGTGAGCATTTGCAATATCGGCGGCGTTTATAACCTGCTCGGGATGAGCGCCTGGCAGAGAATAGGCAATGTTATTGAAAATCGTGTCGCGGAACATCATCGGCTCCTGCTGAACATAGCCTATCTGTGAGCGGTAGTATGACATATCGATATCTCTGATATTAACATCGTCAACCAGAATTTCGCCCTCGTAATCATCGTAAAAACGCATAAGCAGATTTATGAGGGTGGATTTGCCCGAGCCTGTTGTGCCGACTATGCCGACAACATCGCCCGGCTCAATTACAAAGTTGATATCGTTAAGAACCTTTTTGGAGCGGTCAAATGAGAAATTGACATTTCTGAATTCAATCTTGCCCTTCATCTGCTCAAGCTTAACATCCTTGCCGAAGTCGTGCTCAGGCTCGGCATTGATGATATCCATAACCTTTTCTGTGGAAGCAAGCGCATTCTGATAAGAGTCGCTCAGGTTTGCAAAGAAGTTAACGGGGTTATAGAACATACTTGTGTATGAAATAAATGAAACAAGCACACCGAGCGACAGCTTGTCAGGCGTGTTGATAACCATATTGCCGCCGACAAACCATATTATAACCGAGCCGCAGGTTATCAGGAAGGTGATAACGGCAGGGAAAACAGCGGCAACGCCCGCCGCCTTTTTATCTTCATTGAGCCAATCGTCAACCTGTCTGCCGAATTTCTTTATGGCTCTGTCTTCGCTTGAAAACGACTTAACAATTCTGATGGCAGGTATAGTGTCCGAAAGTATGCTTGAAATCGCAACGCCTCTGCGCCACAGACGGCGGTACATCGGTGCAATTTTTCTGCCGAAATAGCGGCTGCAAAAAACAACAACGGGCACGGGAACAAGTGAAAGAAGCGTCAGCCGCCAATTCATCGACATCATAATAACGATAATTCCAAGCATCATAAAGAGCTGAACAACCGCTTCCTGCGTTATTCTGAGCATAAACTGCTGAAGCACCGAGGTGTCGGAATTAACACGGTTGATAACCGAGCCTGTTGAGGTTTTGTCATAAAACTTCATCGGCAGATACTGCGCTTTTGCGTAAATCTCTTTTTTCAGGTCGGCAATAATACCGTCGCCCGCAATTCTGAGAAGATATGACCGCAGAGCGCCGATGCCGTATTGCAGGAAATAAACAAAGAGCAGAAACAGAATGATTATAACAAGCATTCTTTTATCTCTGTTCGGAATAATATTATCAACCATCAGGCTGGTAACATAAGGCGGAACGAGCGCGGCGGCAGTCGTTATTATCGAAAGCACAACGCAGAAAATCAGCCTGCCCATATAGGGCTTTATGTAATGCAGCATAGTGGATGCAATTTTGCCCTTGCCCTTGCAGTTAAGGCAGTCCGCATCGGGCGACGGCAGCTTTCTGCCGCATTTCGGGCAAAACGAGCGGAGATTTTTAAACGAGGTTTCAACCGCCGCAAATCGGCTTTCAACACTCTCTCCCTCTTTTACCTTTGTAACAAAATCCGCCGCGGCGTCGCAGATATCCGCCATTGCAAAGGTGAAGCGCATAATGTCGATTGACGAGCCGCCCGCAGTTTTCACTTTGAGCACGGCGTTGCCGTACATTCTCTTTACCTCGATTGTATCAATGCTTGCAAAATCAAGGCTGAGAAATCCGCCGTCAAACTCCGAGCCGACGGCAACAAGCCTGTCAGAAGCAACATAAATGCCGCCCTCGCCGTAACAGCCGTCAACATCAAGGTCGCCGATAACCGCAAACAGCGGCGGCTCTTTGCCGTCAAATTGCTCTTCGGCAATCCGCGCGGTCTGCGCGCTCGCATGCTTATTGATAAGCAGATTTTTAGGAATCATCCCGTTCCCCTCCCTTTTATATAAGGAATTTGACTGCATTATAGGGTGAAAACGGAAATATGTCAACAATAAAACGACAAATTTTTTTATTTTGTAAGAATGTCTAATTTCTCATTATTCATTTTTCTTTTTTGGTCATAATTAACACTTTTATCTTTATCCTATGTATCCCCTGAACGGGGAAAAAATCAATAGTTTTCCGCTTTGATTTCAAAGAAAGAGCGCGGATGGCTGCAAACGGGGCAAACCGACGGCGCGTCCTTGGCGATATGCATATAACCGCAGTTTCTGCAAAGCCACACGGTTTCTCCGCTTCTTGAAAAAACGATGCCCTGTTCAAGATTTTTGCTCAAAGCCTTGAAGCGTTCCTCATGGCTTTTTTCAATGGAGCCAACCATTTTAAAAAGCGTGGCTATCTGAGTAAAGCCCTCCTCGGTTGCCACTTGCTCAAATTCCTTATACATTTCCGTCCATTCATAGTTTTCCCCCGCCGCCGCGTCAAGCAGATTTGCGGCTGTTTCGGGAATCGAGTCCGAATGAAGCTTTTTAAACCAAATCTCGGCGTGCTCCTTTTCGTTATCGGCGGTTTCCTGAAAAATATCGGCTATCTGCTCATAGCCGTCTTTTTTAGCTTTTTCTGCATAAAAAGTATATCTGTTTCGCGCCTGTGACTCACCCGCAAAAGCCGCCATAAGATTTGCCTGTGTTCTGCTGCCTTCAAAATCCATATAAATGCCTCCTTTTGCCTTTATTCTCGGCATCGGGGAGGTGTTTTATTCATTGAGGCAAAAGTATCGCAAATGCGTAAATTTATAGATATATTTACTATAAATTTATAGATATTTTTATTGACAAATTGCCCGAAAATGAATATAATAGAATTACGGATACCATACTATTATCGGAAGGAGAATCTATATGAATCAGTTATCTGTTATGGGTATGATGAAAACGATAGTTCCCATTACCCGTTTCAACAAGGGAGAAGCCAACAAGATTTTTGATGAAGTTGAAACAAGCGGAACAAAAATTGTTATGAAAAACAATAAACCCGCCTGTGTTCTGCTCTCCCCCGCTCAATATGAATCACTTATGGAAATGCTCTCCGATTATCTGCTTTACTCCGAAGCCGAAAAGCGAACCGCAAGCAATAAAGACGAAGATAACATTTCGCACGAGGATATGATGCAAGAGCTTGGGATTTCTCGGGAAAGCCTTGACGAAGTTGATGTTGAGATTGAATAACGGTGGCTGCTATGGAATGGAAGATTGAATACATCAAAGAAGCTGCCCGCGATTTAAAAAGATTGGATCCCTACAACAGAAAGCTTGTTTTGAAAGCTATCGAAAAAACCGCAGAGAGACCTCTTCCGCCGCCCGACGGCATTGGCAAGCCGCTCGGCAATCATTCTGCCGCAAATTTGAGCGGCTATTATAAAATCAAGCTGCGCGGGTTCGGATACCGTGTTGTATACAGCCTTGTTGTTGACGGCAATATCATGAGAATTATCGTAATATCCGTCAGAAACGATGAAGAAGTATACAAAGAAGCCGAGCGCAGAATACAAGGATTTATAAACGAAACAGAATAATTAATTTCCAGCACACAGCCGCACGGATTTTAGCAGACCCGTGCGGCTTGTTATATTCTGATTATGAAATTGTAAACTTCTCCGTATTTTCCGCAATGAATCTGCCTGCCGCGCGCGCTGTTGCGCCGCCCTCGGTAAGCTTAGCAAAGTCCGAATCAAGAGCCTGAATTTGCTCGGGAATAACGGAAGCTTCTTCGTTTTCAGGGTCAAAAGCGTTAAGCTCGGCTTCAAATATTTCTGCTGCCCTGCCGCCGAAAATCCGCTTTATTCCGTCAAGCGCGGCAAGCGTAAGCGGCGCTCCGTTTGCCCTGAAAAAATCGCTGAGCTTTTCCGCGCCGTCCTCCTCAACAAAAGACAGCGCATAAATTTCTCTCTGCTCCTGCGTCAGATTTTCAAATTCACCGAGCATATCCGAAGAATCGGAAATCCGCTTTTGCAGGTTCAGAGCAACTCCTCGGAAAAGCCTTTCGGGCTGTGCTTCGGAAACCGTTCTTTGAGTTAAAACGGCAAACTCGTTGCGAAGCTCGTTTTCTTCTTTCAGCTTCTTCATAATTGCCTCATTCTCTCGGCTGCGCGCCGCGCTCGCCTTGCCCGCTTTAATGCAGACAAAGACCGTGAGCACGATTACCGCCGCCATTATCAAAATCAGATAAGGTCTTTCCGAAAAATATTCAATCATTGCTTTACTCCTCTATCAACAATTTATAGATATCGCCCTTTTTAAGTCCGCTTTCCTTTGCGGCGATTTTTGCCGCCTCGGTTTTGCTTTCGCCTGCTTTGATAAGCTCCCTTGCATATTCCGCCGCCTGCCCCGCCGTCATCTTTTCCTTTTGGGCGCAGGGCGCACCGCCGACTATCAGAACTATTTCTCCCTTGATATCCTCTCGGGAATATTTTTCTGCGGCTGCGGCAAGAGTTGTTTTTATTACCTGCTCATGAATTTTGGTAAGCTCTCTGACTATTGCAATCTCTCTGTCGCCGAGCCGAGCCGCAAGGTCGGCAAGAGTTGAGGCAAGCTTATGCGGAGCTTCATAAAAAATCATTGTTCGCGTTTCGCCCTCAAGAGATTCGATATGAGCGCGCCTGCTCTGCTTATCAACGGGCAAAAAGCCTTCAAAAGTGAAACGCTTTGACGGCATACCCGAAACCGCAAGAGCCGTTGCAAAAGCGCAGGGGCCGGGAACGGCTTCAACGGCAATCCCTCTCTCCCTGCAAAGCTTCACCAAATCCTCGCCCGGGTCGGAAATTGCAGGCATACCCGCATCGGTAACAAGCGCGCAGTTTTCACCCGCCGCAATTCTGTCCGCTATCACGGAGCCGCGTTCAAAGCGGTTATGCTCAAAATAGCTTATCATCGGCTTTTTTATTTCAAATCTGTTAAGCAGCTTCAAGGTAACCCTGGTATCCTCAGCCGCTATAAAATCGCATTTTTCAAGAGTTTCAACGGCTCTCGGAGAAAAATCCCCGAGATTGCCTATCGGAGTTCCGACAACGAAAAGAGTTCCGCTCAAGCATTTTCACCCCTGTTTTCAAGAAGATAATCACCGTATATTTTTTTCATTTCATCCGAATATTCGCCCGAATCTCCGTAAACGAAAAGCTCGGGTTCGACCGTCATTCCGCTTCTGCCGCCGCGCCGACCCTCAACGAGCGCAAGCCACGGCGCTTTGCCGGGCAGCTTTGAAACAAGCCTCAGCCTTTTCGGCTCTATGCCCGCCGCGCGCATTTCGCAAAACAGCTCGCAGAGCCGCTCGGGTCTTATGCACATACAAAGCTTACCGCCGAAGTTGAGCAGCTTTTTCGCCGCCGCGCAGACATCAGAAAGAGAACACATTGTTTCATGCCTTGCGATTTTATCCGCGCCGCTTCTGCTCTCTATTCCCGCTCCGCTTGCTTTATAAGGCGGATTCATTGTTACAACATCAAAGCAGCCAAACGGCACCTTTCCTTTAAGCTCGCGCAAATCGGCGTTTACCGCTTCCAATCTTCCCGAAAGCGAATTAAATTCAATCGCCGCATTAATCTGCTCAACGGCAAGCGGCTGAATTTCAACGGCGGTGATTTTGTCCGTTTCTTTTTTGCACCATAAGAGCGGAATAATTCCGCAGCCCGAGCCGAGGTCGCAGCACCGCGCCTTTTTTGACGGAGCGGCAAAATCCGCAAGCAAAACTGCGTCCGTTCCGAAAATGTGAGAATCTGAAACAAAAGCCGTTATTCCCGCTCCGAGATATTCCTTTCTGAATTCCTGCATAGCTTTCTCCTGTTTTGTTTATTAAAATATTATAACATTCGCGGCGTGAATTGTAAAGAGCGGCAAAAATGAACCCTTATGCCTTTTTACCCGATTGAAAAAGCTAATCGATTTTATAAATGTTTTTTCTTGCAAATAATTTTATAGTATGGTATAATTAATTGAAAATTGTCGAAATTGTACTCGAAGATACGCAAAATAATTCGGATTTCATAATGCGTAATTCGGAATTGATGAATTGTGAAAACACTGCAATTTATTTATCAGCAATGTAGGGCGGCTTGCCCGCAAGCCGCCGAAAAAATGATTGTTTTTTATTCCCAATCCTCCGTCACGGCTTCGCCGTGCCACCTCCTTTGCCAAAGGAGGCTAATTTACCCGTGAGCTTTATGTATAATTCGTAGGGAACGCTGTCCTCAGCGTTCCGCAAACAATGCGGAATTCGTAATTCGTAATGCGGAATTAATGACGGGCTTTGCCCGTACCCGAATATATTTAATTGATTTTTCGGCGGCAAATCGTAGGGGACGATGCCCACATCGTCCCAAAATCAGCACATATTTATGCGGGATTCCTCGGCGACCCGCGAAAAACAAAGTATTTCACGGCGGCTTGTGGGCAAGCCGCCCTACTCTGCCGGTGTTATTGATTATCGTTTTCGGACGATACCCACATCGTACTATACAAAATTTGAATACACGGGCTGAAAGGATGAATGAATTTGTTTATTAAAAAGCTGTTTAAGAAATCCGAGTCAAACACAGAATCAAATAACATCGCTCTGATGCCAAACGGTTGCATTGCATCAAACAATTTATTGTCGGAAAAAGGTGAACTGAAATGGTGTTTCAGAGAATCACCAATAAATAATTTGGATAGCGGTTGGAGATTTTTATCCGATATTGATACCGATGAATATCTTGCCGACGCAAACAATTCTTCGGTTTGTGATTTGAATAGCGTAATACAAACAGAGCCGGCAATTCTTTCGATTATCAATCTGCCTGTCGGAACCGATGCGGAATTGACGGTTATTAACGGAGAAAAAATGTTTGTTGACACAAACTCAAAAGAGCCTTTGAATATTTGATTAATATTATTTTTTGGAGGAGAAAGACAATGGATTATGAATTTATGGGAACCCCGTTTGAGTTTGATGAATTTGAAAATTTGAGCAGGAAGGAAGCAAGAGCGTATTTCAAATGGTATGTAGGTCAGATTGACAGCCGAATGGAAATTCTCAAGGCGGCTGTTTTGGAAGAAAATCCTGAGGTAAATTTTGATTTCTCGCCGGAATCATTAATTCCTGTTTGGAAATGGTATCAAAAAAAGATTGTATTTGTCAGAAAATCCGAAGAAATTCTTTCTCAAGAAACAGACAGGTTTCAGGGATGGCTGGTAAGTCAAGTTATGAGAGCAGGAAAAAAATATGAAGATATTAATATGGAATTTCTTCGTGCGGTAGCGAGAGAAAGGATTGTCGAAACTGAAATTTCAGAGGAAACATTAGGATACGCTAAAGATATGGCAATTTATTTTTCTGAAGTTATGAGACGTAATCACGAAGATGTACTTTATTGGACATTCATAGCAACCGCTAAAAAACACGTATCATTTAACAAACCGGTTGTAATGGGATTTAAATGGAGAGAAGCTTTGGATGCACCTATGATTATAGAGACTCTAACCCGTAGAGAACAAGAAAGCAAAAACGAAAACGCTCTTTTCCAAGCGTATAATAATTGGTTAAATATGTTGCCTGATTAAAGTATAAATTCTGATTTTCAGATAAGTTTTCAAGAAACTGTTTGTCTTGGTTTGACAGGTTAACTCCGCTCGGTTGTAAAACCCAACATAAGTGAGAAGCAACCGAGTAGAGTTACTGCAAAGCAATGGAATAAGCACTTTGCTAACATATTCAGAGGATATAAATATATAAAGTTTTTATTGAAAGGAGTTCATTATGGATTTACAGAAATGTATTAAAGGGTATATTGACAGTACTGAAGAATATGGCTCAAGAATAGTAAATTTAGATAATCCAAGCGAAATAAAAAGAGCCGGTAAATCAGTAATTAAATATTTTAAAAAAATAATGAAAGAAGATGGCGGAAAAGAGAGGTTGAAAGAACTTCTTTCTCACAGCAATGTATATGTTGCTTCCGGCACTGCGATGTTTTTGATTTTTGAATATCCGGATGATTGCGAAAAGGTTATATGCAAAACAATAGAAAAAGAAGGACTATGGTCTTATTATGTAAAATCTACTTATGAAAAATGGAAAAACGGTCAAATAAAGCCTATATACTAATACTTTTTCTATATTCATTATTTTTTTAATTCGTAATTTTTTGTTGAAAGGCTGCTGACGGAACGGTGACAGCGGCTTGGTATGATATGATAAATCCAATAAATCGGAAATTTGCGTGGGGTGGCGTTCCCAACGACCCGCAAAATAATTCGTAATGCAGAATTGATGACGGGATTTGCCCGTACCCGAATATATTTAATTGATTTTTCGGCGGCAAATCGTAGGGGACGATGCCCACATCGTCCCAAAATCAGCACATATTTATGCGGGATTCCTCGGAACGCCGAGGAAGCGGATACTCATAACACAGTAAAAAATTCGACTACAAAAACAGCATCTGTTATGATAAGTATTCCATCATTAGTATTGACAAAAGCAAAGGAATGAAGCCAAAAAGGCAGTCGCCCAAAGCTATTGCATGTAAACCGGTATTTTTGAAAAATGCGGATTAATTAGTAATTGAATTCAAATATATAAGGCATTTGATGAGTACGGGATGGTTAACGAAAAAGTTTTTTAAACAGTATTTGTAAAAAAATAAAAATACAAATGACGCAGGCAGCTTGAACGATGAATTCAGGTTGCCTGTGTTTTCATTTTCTGTTGATATGATTTCACTCAAATGTCTGATTATTGGTAGGGCTTTTGAATTAATATTAATTGCAAGAATTATTATAATAATATTTAATTGGATAAATTCATTAAGCTATATGAACCAAAAGCAACAAATCCAAGCCTTACAATTTGTAAAGTGGTCGGATTTGCTCTTTTTTCTTAATGCTTTCTGATTGCAAAAAATGTGGGGAGCTTTAAGGCTACCCATGTTTGCTTATTCAGTATGTTCAGCTTTCCACTTCTCAAATATTGCTTTGCTTTCTTCGCTCTCACATAAGCTGATTATGTCCGGAAGCAAGGTTCTCACCAAAGCATCCGGTATGTCTTCCGATATGCCCGAAATCATTCGGAAGATTTGTTGCTTTCGAGCATGGAATTAGTTTTGCTCTACTTTATCATACAATTAAATCTACTTTATGAAAAGAATATCCATCACAATAATAATTATTATCATTTCTGAAGTTCTGTCAAATGACACGAATTACTTGAAAATCATTCAAAATTTGAATTTTCAGCAACTCAACACACAGCCCGTAAACGCTGTTCTGCCCAAAATCCCGGGTGCAGATCATACTATACTCACCCTTCGATTACTGGACTCTGAATGTGTTGATATACAAGGGCTTCAGAAGCCTGATTTTCACACATATTGTTTAATCATTTAGAAATATTAATTAACCTCCGAAGTGTTAAGATTAAATCAAAACATTTCGGAGGTTTTATTATGGAATACAGGTATATCAGAGCGTCGAGAAGATGGATATATTGATTTACACATGACAAACAAAGGCTGTGGAGCAATCATCGCCGCTGTTATTATCCCGAAAACAGTATTCAAACCCGTTCTTAAACAGGTCGCTCAGCCGACAATTTCAGCCATGCTGTTTTGGATATCCATAACATGAAAGAAAATCTGAACCATCTCGTCCGGTGTTTCTTTGAACTCACGCTTGATCCACTCATCAAGCAAGCCGAAAAGACCGCTTGCGAAAAAGCGTGTGCCGTAGCAGGCGACGGGATTTGTGCTGTAAGAAGGAAAAACAACCTGACAGTAAGCGTCATAGGCGCACGATTGCAAACCGTCACGGTACACGGTCGAAAGAATATCTTTAACTGAATAGGCGAACAAAAAGAATTCGCCAGCATTTTTCGGCGTATATCGGATTGCTTCGTCGGTTTTGTGCTCATCTTTCCACCGTTTCCAAAGCTGCATAAGCTTAAATGTGACAGCATCGTTTTTTGTTTTAAAGTTTCGGAACCATGTGGAACGGTTTACTCCTGCATTTTCTGCAATTTCGTTAACCGTAATTTTGGCAAAACTCTTTTCTTTCATCAGCCGCAAAAGGGAATCCGCCATGCACTCTTTCAAAAATTCCGTTGTCCTTGGGCTTGCACCCATAATCATTCCTCCCGTTTGTGCATCATTTCCGACTGAAAGTTGCTTTTGACCCTGACAATCTTGTGTTTTCCGTCTGACAGCTATATAATGGGTATGCAACTATAGTTGCTTTTTGCAACTTATGTCTTTTTGTATCATAACCGATATAAACAGAAATGTCAACAAGGAAGAAAAGGCAGGAGAATAAAATGGAAAACATTTGCTTGAAGCCGTTCGGCATGAGAGACAAAATCGGATACGCATTTGGTGATCTCGGCTGCAATTTATTGTTTCAATTTGTTTCGTATTATATGTTTTTGTTTTATACACAATGCATAGGGCTTAGCACCAAAAGCTGGGCATGGATTATAATTGTATCAAAAATCTGGGATGCAATAAACGATGTGATTATCGGTGGGCTTGTTGACAATAAGCAAATCGGAAAAAAGAGTAAGTTCAAGCCATGGATCACCATCGGTTCAATCGGTCTTGTTGTCTTTACGGTTTTAATATTCATACCCGTAAATGATTTAACTGAGCTTGGGAAAATACTTTGGTGTCTCACATCTTATTGTCTTTGGTCTGTTGCATACACAATGGTCAATGTTCCTTACGGTTCACTCCATTCGGTTATCACATCAGACCCGAAACAAAGAACAACTCTGTCAACATTTCGTTCTATCGGTGCCGGAACAGCAATGATACTTGTCATGCTTCTTCCGAAAATCGTTTATAAAAATAATCTGCTTAATGCTGACACTGTATTTTGGGTTTCGGTAATTCTTTCTTCCGTCTCATTTTTTATTTTTATAATTATGAAACGCATGGTTGTCGAACGGGTTCAGCGAACAGATGTGCAACAAAAGGCAAACTATTTTGCCGCCGTCAAATCGTTCTTTACCAACCGTGCCATGATTGCCATTACCATCGTCACGGTGGCTTGCGTCATCTTCTTTACGGCTTCCTCAACCATTAACAACCTTGTTTTTCAGTTTTATTTCGGTGATGCAGGGAAATCTTCTCTTGCTATGATAGCTTCATACGGTTCTTATATTGTTTTAATGCCTTTTGCAGGAAAAATAGTATCAAAGATTGGAAAAAAGAGATTTATATGTATCTCCTCGGTTATCGGCTTTATTGCAGGAGTTATTATGCTGTTCATGCCCATTGCCCGAAACAATTCGGGCATAGCGATATACATTATCGGCTTGCTGTTTGTCAACATCGGGCACAGCGTGTTCCAGATTATCGTCTGGGCTATTGTTGCTGACTGTATCGAATTAAGTTACCGAAAAAGCGGAAAGCGGGAGGAAGGCTCGCTTTATGCGATTTATTCATTCTTCCGCAAGCTCTCGCAGGGAATCGGATCCGCTGTTGTTGCGCTCGCTTTGGGAGCAATAGGTTATGTGGAAACGGCGACAGTTCAAACGCCGCAGGTTTCAGAAAACATTAAAAATCTGTATCTTATATTCATGATTATCGGCCTTGCAATTATGTTCCTTGCGATGAAGTTTATTTACAACATTAATTATAAGCAGGAGCAAAGCTTTATGAACGAAAACACAAAAGAGGAACCCGAAAATGCGTGAAACCATAAAGATAAACAACAATTGGAAATTCAAAAAAGGAATATCGGAAGCACCTGAATGTTTTCCTTATGATTGGGAAACAACAGACCTTCCGTTCACATGGAACGGTTTTGACGGGCAGGACGGCGGAAACGATTATTTTCGTGGCAAATACTGCTTTGTCAAACAAATCATAAAAGCTGAAATTCCTAAAACAGACGAAATATACATACAGTTTGACGGAGTAAATTCCTCTGCCAGCATTTTCTTTAACGGTGAAAACCTCGCCGTTCATCACGGCGGCTATTCAACCTTTCGAGCAAAATTATCGAATATCAAAGAAGAAAATCTGCTTGCTGTTATTGTTGATAACGGCGTAAACGATTTTGTATATCCGCAAATGGCCGATTTCACTTTTTACGGTGGTATTTACCGTGATGTTTCGT
>JBJEQB010000065.1:0-23038 GCA_051881535.1 Acutalibacteraceae bacterium
CCCACACAGCATTTCGAGTGCTGCACCTTCGACCTCTCGGACAACTCTCCGTATTGATTTGATTGTTTTGCCTCATTCCGAAAGCCGATTTGACATATCGGAACTTTAAGACTAAGATATTTTATCAGATTAAGCCGATTTTGTCAATCGGTTTTTCTTTTTTCATGGGCTTTTTGCCAACAAAAATGCGTCCGTGTGCTCCGAAACCTCAATTCTGCTTATAAAAGCTGAAACAGCGACAAAAACTGCTCTGTTTTTCTTGAATAAATCGGCAGGATTTGTTATAATATCAATCGGTTTAATCCGAGGTTAATAAATCAATGCTTTTGTTTGAGAGCCGGGAGAAAAAACGGCTTTTGCGTTGCTTTGATACAGGAGGCTGTTATGTCCGATTTTGAAACCCTCAGAAAAGAATATCCCGAATTTTTATATGAAAGCTATTCGGTTGAGCGCGCCGGGGACGAAATTATTCTGAAATTCAGATTTTCGCTCGGCGAAACGGTGTTCACACCCGCAACCCGCATCAAAACGGATAATCTCAGGCTTGTTAACGCCTTTGACTGTGCGGCGGCAAAGCGGATTGTCTTTTATCTCGGAATGGTGGAGGCGGTCAGCTATTGGAAAGCCGCCTGTGCGCCGAAAGTCCGCGTGCTCTGCGGCGCTCTTTCCGATAAAGAAAGCGAGTGGTTCAAAAAGCTGTGGTTCAGCGGTTTGGGCGAATTTTTCTACCGAAACGGGATTGATACGGATTATGACGGCTTTGTTGAAATCGTTTCGCAGGGTAGCCGTGAAAGCATAAGCGGCGGCTTTAACTGTTCCGAAATTAATATTATACCCGTCGGCGGCGGTAAGGACAGCGTTGTTACCACCGAGCTCATGAGCGGCTTTGCCGATAAAAATATGTTTTTTACCGTCAACGACCAGCCCGCAAGAGAGGAATGTGTTTCGGCGGCGGGCTATGATTTGAGCAGAATAATCAGGACTTACAGAACGATAGATCCAAATCTTCTGGAGCTTAACAGGCGCGGCTTTCTTAACGGGCACACTCCGTTTTCCGCAATCGTTGCGTTTTTGAGCTATTACTGCGCTTACATAACAGGCGCAAAAAATATAATTCTTTCAAATGAAGCGAGCGCAAACGAGGCGAATGTGGGCGGAACTCAGGTTAATCACCAATATTCAAAGTCATATGAATTTGAAAAGGATTTCAGCGATTTGATGCGCGGAGAATTCGGCGCGGATATCAGATATTTCAGCCTGCTGCGCCCGTTCAGCGAGGTGCAGATAGCAAAAATGTTTGCCGCTTATCCCAAATATCTGATCGTTTTCAAATCCTGCAACGCAGGTAGCAAGAAAAATATTTGGTGCGGCAAATGCGCCAAATGCCTGTTTGTTTTCATTATGCTTCTGCCGTTTGCCGACAGGGCGGCTCTTGAGGCGGCGTTTGGCTGTAATATGCTTGATAAAAAAGAGCTTTCGGAGGATTTCAACGGACTGTGCGGCTTCTCGGGCGTAAAGCCATTTGAATGTGTCGGCACGGCGCGCGAGGTCAGGGCGGCGCTTGAGCTTGCTCTGAAAAAATACGGCGGTGAGCCTCTGCCCGTGCTTCTTGAAGAATATAAGAAGCGGCGCACGCCTGTTTCAGATGAAGAAATCAATTCGCTTTTCAGCGAATTCAACGAAATTAACGGAATACCTGCGGAGTTTGACTCCGCCGTTAGGGGGATGCATAAATATGTTTCAGCAAATGATTGAATATCTGCGCCCTGCTCGGGTGCTGATACTCGGCTTCGGCAGAGAGGGCCGCTCAACTTACAGCATAATCAGGCGGCATTTGCCCGATAAAAAAATAGGCATTGCCGATATGCGCCCGATAGAGCTTGACGACGCCAATGTTACCCTGCATTGCGGAGAGAATTACCTTGACGCCATTGAGCAATATGATATAGTAATCAAAACCCCGGGCATTTCTTTCAGAGATGTTATGGTTCCCAAGGAGACCGAGGTTACCTGCCAGACGGATTTGTTTATGCGCTTTTCAAAGTGCGTGTGCGTCGGAGTAACGGGCACAAAGGGCAAAACCACCACTTCAACCCTGATTTACGGCATGGCAAAGCAGGCGGGCAAAAAGGTCTGTCTTATAGGCAATATGGGTGTGCCCGTGCTTGACAGCCTTGAAAGCGGCGAAGCGGAGATTGCCGTTGTTGAAATGTCGTCACATCAGCTTGAATATACCACCGCTTCTCCTCACATAGCGGTTATGACCAATATCTATCCCGAGCATCTTGACCATTACAACGGCTTTTCGGGCTATGTTGCGGCAAAGATGAATATTGTGCGCCATCAGATCGGCTGCGATTATTTTATCTGCAACGCCGAGCAGGATTTTGACAAATACTTTAATTTCTCCCGAGTTATTCCGACCGTTGTTAAGGTCAGCAAAAACGGCGGCAGAGGCGATGAGAATATTATTGAGGCGGCGTCGGCAAACGACAGGCTCAAAGGAATTCACAACAGGCAGAATGTGTGTCTTGCGGCAACGGCGGCAAGATGTCTCGGCATAGGCGAAAGCGATATTCTCGAAGCCGTCAGAAGCTTTGCGGGCATCGAAAACAGAATGGAGCCCATCGGCGAATATTACGGAATTCAATTTTATAATGACTCCATTGCCACCATTCCTCATGCCGTTGAGTGCGCCGTGGATGCGCTTGACGATGTTGAAACCCTGATATTCGGCGGCATGGACAGGGGAATAGATTATTCCGGATTTGAAAAATATCTTGAAACCTGCAAGCTGAGAAACATTATCGGTATGCCCGACACGGGAGTGAATATCTGCAACGCCCTTCTTGAAAGGGGCTGCACCAAAAATATCATCATTGCAAAGAATATGGAGGAGGCGGTTGACGCCGCTTTCAGATTTACCTCCAAGGGCAAAAGCTGCATAATGTCGCCCGCCGCATCGAGCTATAATGTTTATAAGGATTTTGAAGAAAAAGGAAAGCATTATAAAGAGCTTGTAAAGGCGTGGAAAGAATAAAATTAATGGCTGAGCAACCGAAAAAACGGCGGCTCAGCCTTTTTTATATTATCTTACTTCGTCTTTCATAAATAACGGTGTTTTGCCAATTTCCGAATCGGTCTTTTGCAATTCTTTCCCGCTTGCCGACAAGGCGGAAGCCGCATTTTTTATGAAGTCCCACGCTTGCGGCGTTGTTTTCAAATATAACCGAGCAAAGGCTCCAGATTCCCGCTTTTTCGCTTTCTTCACAAAGGCGCATAAGCAAAGCCGAGCCGAAGCCGCGGGAATGAAAGTCGCTGTCGAGATAAATGCTCAGCTCCGCCGAGCCTCGGTATGCGGGTATTGCCGAGGTGGGGCTGAGCGCACACCAGCCGATTATTTCATCGCCGAGGGTCATAACAAGGCGGCAGGCTTTCAGATGCGCGGCGTCCCAGCTTTCAAAGCTCGGGCATTCCGTTCTGAAGGTTGAGCCGCCCGCTTCAATCGCCTGTGAAAAAATGCGTGAAACGGCGCTCCAATCATCGGGTTGCATATTGCGGATTACGGGATTCATTTTCTTTTTCTCCAATCGGTTTGCTTATTTTCTTTTTGCTCAGATGAAGCGCGATATCGAGCTTATCTGTTGCCCTTTCAAAGATTTCCGCAATAACTATCGTCAGAGCAAAGACGGCGGCGGTGAAAAGGAAGGGCTTTTCGTTTGCCCCGAAGTGCGAAAGAACCATCATCGGTATCCGCTGGAGGATATATATTCCGAAAACGCGCTTGCCGAACCAGCAGAGAACATCGTTTCCGATTTTAACGCGCATTGAAATCAGCACTATAAGCAGACCGAAAAACAGGGCGGCGGGGATAAATATGCGCCTTGTGTTGCCGTAATAAGGCATCAGATATTTAAGGAAAGAGAAGATAACCGCAACGGACGCAGTGCAGGCAAACCATTTGCTGAAATCGGGCAAAAGGAGCTTATCAATGCGCGGCTTTGCAAGGGCAAACCACATTCCGAGCGGGTAGCACATTATTGTGTCATACCACCAATAGTCCGAGCCTTTCCAAGCGCGGATTACAAGCACGGCGGCGGCGCAGAGCAGAGTTGTGACCGCTGTACCCGCAATCATATGCTTTTTGCCGATAAAAACAAAGGCGGCAAAGGTGAGAAGATAAAGAATAACTATTACGAAGATAAACCACGCGCTGTTTCCGAAAGCGTCAAGCCCGATGAATGAGCGCAGAAGCTTTTCCAAGGTCACTTCTTTCCAGAGGCAGAAAGAAACTGCGGCAAAGAGCAAAACCGCAAGCGAAAAATGCAGAAAAACCTTAAAGGCTCTTTTAATCGGCAGGGAGCGTATGTAGCCCTCCTTGTTCTGAATTCCGAGAGCAACTCCGTAGCCCGAATAAAAGAGAAACATAACCACCATAAGCTGGCCGAGATAAGACATAAATTCGGAATAGGGAGTATTAAACGGCGAGGCTTCAAGATGCACATACTGCCTTATGTGTGAGAGCAAAACGATAATTACGAAAACGCCTTTTATTGCACCCGTTTCGCGCGGCGACATATAGTCGTTAAAGCCGTTGCCGAGGCTTATTTTTACCGAGGTCAGGCAAAGCAGGGCAAGCAAAATCAAATAAATAACCATATCCGTCCTCCGTTTAAAACATCTTTTTCTGAAACAAAATAATTTTATCACGCCGTTTGCACGCCGTCAACGAAAAAATAACCGAAAGCCGTTTGAATTGCGCTTTTTTTTGTAATAATACTATATATATCAGAGGTGCAAGGGGGAACGAGCTTTTGAAATCTGTTTGGGAAAAGGAAATTGAGCTGCCGTCATTCGGCGCGCTTGAAGATGATATTGAGGTTGAAGCGGCGGTTATCGGCGGAGGGCTTGCGGGGCTTTTAACCGCTTATAAGCTTATGCGGGAAGGCATTGACTGCGTTGTTATCGAGGCGGCGGGGATTTGCTCGGGTCAGACAAAAAACACAACGGCAAAAATAACCTGCCAGCACGGCTTGATTTACGGTAAACTGATTTCGTCTTTCGGGGAAGATTTTACCCGCCGATATGCTCGGGCAAATATGCGGGCGATTGACGGTTTTGAAAAAATAATAAGTGATGAAAAAATAGAATGTGCTTTTAAGAAACTGCCGTCTTATTTATATACCAAAGAAAATACGCAGGTGTTGCAGCGCGAATACGATGCGGCGTGCAGATGCGGAATTAACGCCGAGCTGACGGAAAGCACGGCTTTACCGTTTGCAGTCAAAAAAGCGCTTCGGTTTGACGGGCAGGCGCAGTTTAATCCGCTCGCCTTTGCGGCTCAGATAGCCAAAAAGCTGAAAATATATGAAAATTCGCAGACGGTTTCAGCCGAAAGAGGAGTTTTTACGGCTAACGGTCACAAAATCAAAGCCCGCCATATCGTTGTTGCAACTCATTATCCTTTTATAAATGCCCCCGGATATTATTTCCTAAGAATGCATCAGGCGAGAGCCTATGCCGCGGCGTTCACAGGCTGCGCCGAGCTTGACGGAATGTATTACGGCATTGACCCCGGCACGCTCTCTTTCAGGAATTATGCCGATATGCTCATTGCCGCGGGCGGCTCTCATATAACGGGCGAATGTGAGGGCGGCGAGCTTGACACAATCGGAGCGAAGGTCAGAGCGTTTTATCCGCGCGCTGAGGAGCAGGCGCGCTGGTCGGCTCAGGACTGTATGCCGCCCGACTCCGTGCCTTATATCGGCAGATATTCCGCCGCGTCAAAAAATTTTTATGTTGCAACGGGTTTCAGAAAATGGGGAATGACGGGCTCAATGGTTGCGGCAGAAATAATAACGGATATGATTTGCGGCAAAGAGAATGACTGCGCCCGGATTTTTTCGCCTCAGCGCGGGCTTTCCGCCGCATCCTGCGAAATTGCACGCGGAGCGGGGCGCACGGTAAATTCTCTCGTTTTGAAAAAGCTTAAAACACCGCCCAAAACCGCCGATAAGCTGAAAAGGGGAGAGGGCGCCGTTGTGGCTTACGGCTCGGGAACTGCGGCGGTTTATAAAGATGAAAACGGCGTTCTTCACGCCGTCAGCCCGAACTGCACTCACCTCGGCTGTCGGCTTTCCTTTAATTCCGAGCTGAAGCTTTGGGAATGTCCCTGCCACGGCTCGTATTTTGATATCGACGGCGCGGTGCAGGGAAATCCTGCTTTGAAAAATCTGAAGAAGCTTTAAGCAAGGGGTTGCCGCAATAAGATGAAGAAGCCGTTTTCTTCCGACGACGGCGTATCAAGATACTCCGAGTCGAAAAAAACGGCTAAAAAGAAACATAATAATTCAATCTTAATCCCAAACAAAAACCGAATGGCTTGCAGTGGTTAGATTTCCAATACAAGCCATTTTATTTTATATTTGTTTCTTTTGCTCTTCGCTTAGTGCGACAATCCTGTTATAAAAACATTCTGTTATATCTCGGCTTTATTTCAAACGAGCCGTCGGCGCGCACGGTTGTCAGAGTTACGCCCTGCATCCATTCGCTCTCGGGCTTGTCGGTTTTTGTGCCGAGATGATATTCGTTATAGCCTGAGGGCAGGCTGTAAACGAGATAAATTCCCTTGTAAACGGCGCACCAGTCGTTGATATGGTCGTGGCCGCAGAAAACCGCCTGAGTGCTGCCTTTTTCGAGAATTGCGTCAAACATTCCGCTGTTATAGGGTGAGCTGCCGACGCTTTCGTATTGCTCGCCGTAGAGAATTTCACATTCGCCCGACGGCTCGTATGCGCCGCTTTCATTCAGCCTGAAAGCGTGCTCATATTCCTTGAGCGGAATGTGCAGATAAACAAACGAACCGAAATCGCCGTATTTCGCTTTCAGTCGGTCAATTTCTTTTTTGTAAAAATCAATCTGCTCTCTTTTAAGAAAATCGTAGCCTCCGAAATCGGCAGGCAGAGAGTATTCGGCTCTGATTTCATCGTTTATTGACCTGCCCGAATCAAAGAAGAAAAGGCTTTTCAGCAGCTTGCCGTCTGTGCCGAGAATATTGACGGTGTAGTTGCCGTAGCCGAAAAGCTCATCGGGACCGAATTTGCAAAGGCAATGCTCGTAATCCGCAAAGCTTTTGAGCAGCAGATATTTATAAAATCCGCGTGATTCGCGCGTTTCGTGGTTGCCGAAAACGGCTGTCCAATAAACTCCGATTTTCTCCATCATCTGAGCAAACTGAATTGCGTCAATCTGCTGGAACTTTGTCAGAATGACATCGCCCGTGATAACAACAAGGTCGGGCTTCGTCTCTTTGATATGGCGCACAAAGTATTCAACAGTTTTTGTGTTAAGGTCATGATCCTCGTCAAAATGAAAATCCGTGCTTGAAAGAATAACGAAATCGTCGCCTGAAATATTGCCGTCGGCATCAAATTTGGCGATATCGGTTGAATAATCGTTCTGTGAAACGATTTTGACCGCTGTGCCGACTTTTTCGGGTTTTCCTCGGCTGCAAAACAGCGACTTCGGAATTCGCCCGCCGCTGATTTTGAAAACAGCCTTTGCCGCCGCAAGGTGAATTCTGACCGCGCTCTGGCGTATAAATCCCCATACCTTATAATATAACATAAATATCGCTCCTTATCTTTTGCAACCTTACTGCCTAATTATATTTCCGAGCGGGGCGCTTGTCAATAAGAATAAAAAACGGAAAATTTATTTTTTTCTGCTGAGCAGGAACGGCAAAAAATTTTTTGTGCCTATTGATTTTTGCCTTAAATAGCACTTATTGTGGTCTGTTTGTTTGACAATGCACATATATTGTGTTAAAATAGCATCGTAGGAAAATATAATAAATTTTTGCAAAAAACCGAACATTTGTATTGACAAACGAATGTTCAGGTGCTATAATAAACTCACAGAACAAATGTTTAATTTGTTTTCAAGGGAGGAATTGATGATGACTTTTGCAGAGATAATCAGAACGGTGTTTGAGTTTGCGGCAGTTGTTCTGCTTATAATAGGATTTATAAATGAAAAGAAGGTTGTTGCTTTTGAGGTTAAGCTTGCAAGAGCAATAAAAATTCATCTTCACAACCGCCGTGTCCGCAAGCAGCGCGAGGCGGCAAGAGCCCGCGCCGCCGTTCAGGCAAGAGCACCCGAGGATGTTTTTGAGGAAGAGCAGCAGCCTGTGCTGACCGTTGTTTCGGGCGGCAAAAGCTCGCATCAGGTTGCATAAAATTAAAAAAGCAAGTGCTTATTTTCACGCAAAAGCGGAGCGCCGATTTCGGCAGCTCCGCTTTTTTGCTTATATTTTTACTTTTTTCCGTTCTTTCTGAGAAGCTGCTGTTTCAAATCCCACAGCGGCTGTGAAAGGTCAACATAATAATTGTGGGGGTTTTCAAATCTTGTAACCTCATCCCAAAGGGTATCGACCTGCTCGGCGCAGTATTTTTTGACTTCGCTGACGGACTTTTTCTCAAAAACGCATTTTCCGCCGACGAACAGCGGTTCAAGCAGCTCACGGGCGACAAAATCCGTTACGGTTTTGCGCTTCCATGTGAAGTCGGGGTCAAACAGCTCATAGGGCTGCGACTCGTCGACTGTTTCGTCCGCAAGGGTGATAAGGTCGGCAATGGCTTTGCCTGTTTCTTTATCAAAAAGGCGGTAAACCTTTTTGCTGCCGGGGGTTGTTATTTTCTGAACATTTTCGCTGAGCTTGATTTTGGGGATTATTTCTCCGCCGCGCTCAACGCCGCTGAGCTTATAAACTCCGCCCAGAACAGGGCTTGTGGACGAGGTTATGAGCCTTTCGCCCACGCCGAAGGAATCAACCTTTGCTCCCTGCGCGAGCATATCTCGGATTATGTGTTCGTCAAGCGAATTTGAGGCAACTATCGTGCAGTCGGGATATCCCGCCTCGTCAAGCATTTTTCTTGCCTTGCGTGAGAGATAAGTGATATCGCCGCTGTCAATTCTTATTCCCTTGGGGCGTTTGCCCATGGGAGCAAGCACCTCATCAAAGGTTTTTATGGCGTTGGGAACGCCAGACTTGAGAACATTGTAGGTGTCAACAAGCAGTGTGCAGTTGTCGGGATATTCGCGCGCATATGCTTTGAATGCGTCCAGCTCGCTGTCGAAAAGCTGAATCCAGCTGTGAGCCATGGTTCCGAGAGCGGGCACGCCGAACATCTCGTCGGTTATGGTGCAGGCAGTTCCCGCACAGCCGCCGATATATGCCGCTCTTGCGCCGTAAATTGCGCCGTCTGCGCCCTGAGCGCGCCTTGAACCGAATTCCATAACCGCTCTGCCGTCCGCCGCCCGCGAAACACGGTTTGCCTTTGTGGCAATAAGGCTTTGATGATTTATGCAGAGCAGGAGCATGGTTTCAATAAACTGAGCCTGAATAACGGGACCTCTGACTTTAACTATGGGCTCGCCGGGGAAAATGGGAGTGCCCTCGGGAACAGCCCAGACATCGCAGGCAAATTTAAAGTCGGAAAGATATTTCAGAAATTCCTCATCAAAGTTCTTCGTTCTGAGATACTCAATATCCTCCTGAGAAAACGAGAGCTGTGAGAGATATTCAACGAGCTGCTCAACGCCCGCCATTATAACATATCCTCCGCCGTCGGGTACTGTTCTGAAAAACATATCAAAATATGCAACGGTGTCTTTGAAATTATTTTTGAAATAACCGTTTGCCATGGTTATTTCGTAAAAGTCTGTCAGCATTGTCAGATTTCTCTGAGTTTTGACGATTTCCATGAAAATAGCCTCTTTGTATTATTTTTTCGGTCAAAGCCGATTGGTTATATTATGGATGATTTTTAGAAATATTACAATATACATAACAACCAAAAATCGCCTTTCGGCGGCGCCGCGTTTGCAACTTATCAATATTCGGAAGCGCTGATATGTGCTTTTACGCCGTAACGGGTATTCTCAGAGCGAAAAAAGGAAAAATTATCCTTGTTTTTCGGACAATGCATACAAAATGTCCGAAAAATTCAGGAAAGAAAAAATATTTTTTACTTTTTATGAAAAAAGGCTTGCATTTTTCGTAAAAGTATGATAGAATTGCGAATATAAACAAGGATATGGTTATTTCCCCCGATTGATTAAATGCAAATTATACAGTCTGTATAATCTGCTTGGCGAGAATAAGATAAAATTTTTAGGAGGATTATTTATGAGAATCAGAAAACAGGAACTCGGCGAGAGAAATATTGTCGGCGCAAAGGTTGAAGCAAGACGCAAGGCAATCAATATGAAGCAGAAGGATCTCCTTACCCAGCTTCAGATTAAGGGCATCGACCTTAACGCATCAGGTCTTTCAAAGCTTGAAGGTCAGCTCCGTTATGTTGCCGATTTCGAGCTCAAGGCTCTTTCTGAGGTTCTCGGAATCACCGTTAACGAACTCCTTGATATCGATGAATAATTTTTGACCACTACTTACCCTCTTATATACAACTCCTCACCGAAGCCGCAGCCTTCACGGGCTGCGGCTTCACCCTTTCACTGAGCAAATTTTTATGTCGGGGGAGTGTTTTTTTACTTGCAAATCCAATAATATATGTTAAAATTAATCTATACTACTGTAAGTGGGAGGAATACATAATGATTAAAGAATTTATGGGCAGAGATTTTCTGCTTAACAGCGAGCCTGCCTTGAAAATGTTTGAGGCGGCGGAAGAAATGCCGATTTTTGATTGGCATTGCCACCTTTCGCCCAAAGAAATATACGAGAACAAGCAGCCCGAGGATATCGCGTGGCTCTGGCTTGCGGGAGATCATTATAAATGGCGCGCCATGCGTTCATGCGGCATTGACGAGGAGCTGATAACGGGCAGCGCAAGCGGCTATGAGAAATTCAAGGCGTTTGCCTCAATAATGCCTTATCTCATCGGCAACCCGATGTATCATTGGTGCCATCTTGAGTTGAGAAGATATTTCGGAATCAACGATATTCTCAGTGCGGAAACCGCCGATGATATCTGGAACAGAGCCAACGAAAAAATTGCCGCGGGCGGTTTCACTCCGAGAGAGCTTATTGAAAAATCAAATGTATCTCATCTCTGCACCACGGATGACCCCGCCGACAGCCTTGAATATCACAAGCTCATTGCCGCCGACGGCAGCTTTTCCTGCAAGGTTCTTCCCGCTTTCAGACCCGATAAGGCTCTCGGAATTGACCTTCCCGCGTGGAGACCGTGGCTCTCCGATATGGAAAAGACGGCGGGCAGAGAAATCAACGGATTTTCGGAGCTTTGCACCGCACTTGAAGAAAGAATTGAGCTTTTTGCTTCATTGGGCTGCTGTGCGAGCGACCATGCGTTTGCCTATGTTCCTTATGAAGAAGCGTCGGCAGAGGAGCTTGAAGAAATATTCTCGCTTGCAAAGGACGGCGGCACTTTAAGCACCGTTCAGGCCGATAAATTCAAAACGGCTCTGCTTTCATTCCTTGCGGCGAAATATGCCGAAAAGGGCTGGGTAATGGAGCTTCACATCGGCGCTATGAGAAATAACAACACAAAAATGTTCCGTGCTCTCGGAGCGGATACGGGCTACGATTCGATTGACGACAGAGAAATTGCCGTTAAGCTTTCAAGATTTCTTGACAGTCTTGCCGTCAGGGATAAGCTTCCCAAAACCGTTTTGTTTACGCTCAATCCGAAGGATAACTATGTTCTCGGAGCAATGCTCGGCAATTTCCAGAACAGCGAGGCTCAGAGCAAAATACAGTTCGGCTCGGCATGGTGGTTCAACGATAATATAGACGGAATGAGAGAGCAGATGAAGGCTCTGGCAAATCTCGGTGCTCTCGGCAAATTTGTAGGAATGGTAACGGACTCACGCTCGTTCCTGTCTTATCCGAGACATGAATATTTCCGCAGAATAATGTGCGGACTTATGGGGGATATGGTTGCTCAGGGACTTTACCCCAATGACGAAAAAACTCTTTGCGCTCTTGCAAGAGATATTTCTTATAACAACGCCGCAAAATATTTCGGAATAAAATAAATACTGAAAGGATGAGTTCGGTGGCAAAATATGTTTTGGCTTTGGATCAGGGAACAACAAGCTCGAGGGCGATAATCTTTGATAAAAAGGGTAATATCGTCGGCAAGGCTCAGAATGAATTTGAGCAAATCTATCCTCAGGCAGGCTGGGTTGAGCATGACCCTCTGGCAATTCTTTACAGCCAGTTTCAGGCGGTTTCCTCCTGCATTCTGTCAAGCGGAGTCAATCCCTGTGACATTGCGGGAATAGGAATTACCAACCAGCGAGAAACCACCATTCTTTGGGACAGGCAGACGGGTAAGCCTGTCTATAATGCCATCGTCTGGCAGTGCCGCCGAACAGCGGAGCTGTGCGAGGAATTAAAGGCGCAGGGGCTTGAAGATTACATAAAGGAAAAAACAGGCTTGCTGATTGACGCATATTTTTCGGCAACAAAAATAAAATGGATACTTGACAATGTGGCGGGTGCAAGGGAGCTTGCCGAGCAGGGCAGGCTGCTTTTCGGAACGGTTGAAACATGGATAATATGGAATTTAACCGGCGGCAGCGTTCATGTTACCGACTATTCCAATGCTTCAAGAACAATGCTGTTTGATGTTGACAAGCTCTGCTGGGACGAATATCTTTGTGAAAAGCTCGGAATTCCCATGTCGATTCTGCCCGAGCCCGCACCGTCAAGCAAAATCTACGGCAGAGTGGCAAAGGGTATTCTCGGCTTGGAGTTTCTTGAGGGAATTCCCATCTGCGGAGCGGTCGGAGATCAGCCCGCAGCGCTTTTCGGTCAGTGCTGTTTTGAACCCGGTCAGGCTAAAAATACTTACGGCACGGGCTGCTTCCTGCTTATGAACACGGGCGAAAAAAGAGTTAAATCAAAAAACAATCTGCTCACGGGTGTTGCCTGGGGCATCGGCAACAAGGTTGAGTATGCAATAGAAGGCTCGGCGTTTAATGCGGGCTCGGTCATAAAATGGCTTCGTGACGAGGTTCATCTGATTGACAATGCACGCCGTTGTGATGAGCTTGCGGAAAGCGTTCCCGATGCAAACGGCATATATTTTGTTCCCGCTTTTACGGGGCTCGGCGCTCCTTATTGGGATATGTATGCCAGAGGCTGCATTGTGGGCTTGACAAGAGGCGTAAACAGAGCGCATATTGCAAGAAGTGTGCTTGAAGCCATCACATATCAGATGACGGATTTGCTTGAAGCGATGAAATCTGACTCGGGCATAGATTTTACGGAGCTTCGCGTTGACGGCGGAGCAAGCGTAAGCGATATAATGCTTCAGATACAGGCGGATATGATAAGATGCAGCGTAAACAGACCGAAAACCGTTGAAACTACGGCACTCGGCGCGGCTTATCTTGCGGGTCTTGCAGTCGGTTTCTGGAAAGACA
Source organism: Acutalibacteraceae bacterium (assembly GCA_051881535.1). Lineage (GTDB taxonomy): Bacteria > Bacillota > Clostridia > Oscillospirales > Acutalibacteraceae > CAG-177. The sequence continues at coordinate 13,417 of JBJEQB010000065.1, forward strand.
AGGAGGAAATACAGAATAACCGAGCGGTTGAAAAAGTATTCACTCCTCAGATGCCTCAGGAGCGCAGAGACGAGCTTTATTCAGGCTGGAAAAAGGCTGTTGAATGTTCAAAGGGCTGGGCAAAATAATTTGCAATTCGGGCTTAAAGCCGGTTAATTCTGAAGTTTAACGGAGATGTAAAAAATGGATTATTTAAAGGAGTCTTTAAGACTTCATTATGAATGGAAGGGCAAGCTTGAAACCAAAGCGAGAGCTTCGGCGGCAAGTAAGCAGGATCTTTCGCTCGCTTATACTCCCGGCGTTGCCGCGCCCTGTCTTGAAATACAAAAGGATATAAATAAAAGCTATGAGCTTACAAGGCGGTGGAACACGGTTGCCGTTATTACAGACGGCACGGCGGTTCTCGGTCTCGGCGATATCGGCCCCGAAGCGGGTATGCCCGTAATGGAGGGCAAGTGTCTGCTCTTTAAAGCGTTTGCCGATATTGACGCGATTCCGCTTTGTGTTCGCTCAAAGGATACAGACGAAATTGTTAAGGCGGTTTCGCTTTTTGCGGGAAGCTTCGGCGGAATTAATCTTGAAGATATAGCCGCTCCGAGATGCTTTGAAATTGAAAGACGGCTTAAAGAAATCTGTGATATTCCCGTGTTTCACGACGATCAGCACGGCACGGCGGTGGTTGTGCTTGCCGCTGTTCTCAATGCGCTCAGATGCGTCGGCAAAAAGCTTGAAAACTGCACGGTTGCAATGAGCGGTGCAGGCTCGGCGGGCTCTGCAATCGCAAGGCTCCTCAACGCCTGCGGAGCGGGTAACATTATAATGAGCGACAAGCAGGGGATTATTTGCAAGGGTCAGCCGCTTTCTCCCGCATTTGAAGAGCTTGCGGAATTCACAAATAAAAACAGAATAACGGGCACTCTTGCCGACGCGATGAAGGGCGCGGATGTTTTTGTGGGAGTTTCTGCCGGCGGAATAGTCAGCAAGGAAATGATTGCTTCAATGGCAAAGGACGCCGTTGTTATGGCAATGGCAAACCCGACTCCGGAGATAATGCCGGACGATGCGCTCAAAGCAGGAGCGGCGGTTGTCGGAACGGGAAGAAGCGATTTTCCCAATCAGATAAACAATGTTCTTGCGTTCCCGGGCATATTCAGAGGTGCTCTTGATGTCAGAGCCTCCGATATCAACGAAGAAATGAAGCTTGCCGCAGCTCATGCAATAGCTGGTCTTGTTTCGGAAGAAAAGCTTTGCGCGGAATACATTCTTCCCGAGGCTTTTGACGAAAGAGTCGGTCCCGCAGTGGCAAAAGCGGTCGGAGAGGCGGCACGCAATAGTGGAATTGCACGAATATAAAGACCTTGATTTGTTTAATTCTTACAAAATAATATAGTTTCACTTTGATTTTTCCGATTAGCTATTGCTTTATTTTGTTTATTGTGCCATAATTAATCGGTATATTGGACCGCGTGTTTTTCGATATTCTCCCGGGTGGGAAAAGATTATAAAATGAGTAAGGAGGAAAAACAGATGTCCACACTTAAAAAGGTCATCAGCATAGTGCTCTGTATCTCTCTGCTGGCAGGTACGGTTGCTTTTGTGGGTGATCTCATTGTTCCCAAGGCAAATGCAGCCGAAGGAAAATCAAACATCAAATCGTATGCCGAGCTTGACGAGAAGTATGACGGCTTCATATATCTCGGCCTTGAGGCGTATGAGGAAGACGGAACGCTCACCGACGGCTACGTTCAGCCGGGCGATGTAATTACCTACCGTTTCTATGTCAAGAGTGACAGATTCATAGGTAACAGTATTCCTTATGTTACATACGACAACACATTCTTTGATGTAACAAGAATTACCGATGCAGCAAGTCCCCAGTTGATTTACGATGTATATGAAAGCCAGACTAAGGTTGATGCCAACCCGAATCATCCTATGACATCACCTAAGGGACTGTACGGTTCTCTTACATCACAGCCTGCAAATACAATTCCGCAGATTAAGAACGGATATTGCGGAGTAGATGCAACAGTATATGACAATTGGGATATAGTTCAGGCGGCGTGGAACTCAGATTTAACAAAAGCAAACTATCCCCACATCATGACAAGTGATGAGTGGCTTATTGAATGGCATGCTACCGTAAAGGAAGGTCTTGCAGAAGGCACTAAGGGTGTATCGCAGATAGTATATGATTTGTATAAGATTGATACTACCAAACATCCCGCAGATGTTACTTCTTGTGCACCAACCAATGATGTAACAACGGTAAAGATGGCTTCATGTACAAATATGTACACAAAGAGAGCGGAAATCAGCGCATTTATTTGCGAAGACGGCTATCAGGAATTCACCATTGGTGAAAATCCCTCAAGCGGTGCTAACAAATACACGGCAAAGTTCCTTGAGAATGACGGCACTGAGCTTTCAGCTTCAAAATATGATGTAGGCGCGGCTGTTACGGTTCCCGATGCCGCTGCAAATCAGCTCGGCTGGGCTGATACATCAACGGGCAAGCTTGTTGATCTGACCGGCTATGTAATGCCCAAGAAGAATGTTGAGTTCAAGCGCGTTCTTACAACCGATACCTTCCCGCTCGTTATTAATCTTGACGGCGGAACGGTTGACGGCGCAAATCTTCCCGCAGGCGTTACCGATAACGGCAACGGAACTCTGACCGCAGATGTTCCTCTTAACACAGAATTTGACCTTACAGCCATTCCCGTTCCCGAGAAGGCAGGATATACCGCTTCGTGGAACCCCGAAAAGATTACGGTCAGCTCCATTAACGGTGCAACCGCAAAGGTTGTCTGGACGGCAAATACTTATAAAGCAACATTCTATCTCAACAAGGGCGATGCAGATCCCTTCAAGGTTATAGATATTGCTTACGGCGCAACACTTACCTGCTCCGGAGCTTCCAAGGACGGCTTCAAGTTTGCAGGCTGGGTTGATGCAGCTACCGACAGCAAGGTATCAAGCACAGCTTCCGTAGGAAAATATACTTATACCGAAAACAAGAGCTATTATGCTGACTGGACAGAATATGCAAGCTCAATAGCCATTATGGTAAGAGACTATGCTAACGGCGGCTGGAAGCTCGCTGCTACCAAGTATGCAGACAGCGGCACACTCAAGCTCAACGATATTAAAGCATGTGCTACGGCCGAAGTTCTGGGCTGGGATGCGGAAATCGCCGCCACCGATAAGCAAATCGGTTCATCTCCCGACGGATGGACAGCGGATACGAATATCAAGAGTGATGTTTCATTCGAGGGCGATAAGGTAGTTTATGTATATACCAAGCTCAGCTTTGAGGTAACATGGAAGATTCCCGTATATGACGAAGAATCCGACAGCTATACCGGCAGCTTCCGGGATGTTGCTCCCGTAACAGTCAAGACCGGCTATAACGAGGGCGTAACAGACTCCACAGGCGTTGACGCTTTCACGACATATGCTAAGTGCTCGGCTGATTATGCAGCTTCATTGGGCTACACAATGACAGGCTGGTATAAGACCGGAAGCGATGAGCCCTCTGAATATAATGACCGTCTCGGAATCGCTCTTACTTACAGTGACGGCGCAAAGGTTGAGTTCACTGCAAAGTATGAGCTTACAAAGTATGATATCATATTCAATATCAGAAACGGTAACTACGCTAACAAGATAAAGCTTGACGGCGCTCTTACCAAGGGCGAGTCCATCGTTATCGAAGGCGCAAGCTTCACAAACGCTTCGGGCAAGGATTCTCCTGTTCTCAATGAAGCTATTCTTCCCACTGTCGGCGTTGAGAATTCTCAGCAGCCCAACGGCGGATACGGCGGAATGGACGGCTATGAGTTTGACGGCTGGGTTCTCGGCGTTGGCGCATATGCCACAGAGCTTCTTACCTTCCCGATGGAAATAACCTCTGATATGATTTCGCAGTATGCTAAGAACGGCGCCATTGAGTTCAATGCACAGTGGACGGCTCTTGAATACGACCTTAAATTCTATTATAAGACCTCCGACGGCGAGTGGACGGATACACCCATTGTCATCACTCTTCCGACAGGCACAAGCATAAAGAAGCCTTCGGGTGCTGACATTGATATGATACAGGCGAATGCTCCCAAGGGTGAGAAATTCACAGGCGCTTGGCTCCTTGCTGACGGCAGTGCCGATTCCAGCATGACAATGCCCGCGTTCGGCAGAGACTATTATGCAAAATACGGCGTAGCCAGCCTCGGTGCTTACATTGACTACAACAGCGGCAAGACTGATGAAAACGGTCAGCTTCTTCCCCTTAAGGATACCATGCTCCGTTATCCCGGACTTGACACGAATCCGCTGAATTATGCTGACGATGCTGAGCGTAAGGAAGATGTTGATGCAGGCATTAAGCGCGGCGTAGCTTATGATATTATGAACGCACATATTTCTGATACGAACAAACCCGGCGAGTTCTATGAGATAGTCGGCTGGAATGTTTACCATGTAGATTACGGCGCTGATGTTTACAATAAGGATAATTGGAAGCCCGGCTATAATGATGAGGGTTCAACCATCGCTTACAGCGACATTATCTTCCAGGCAGAGTGGAAATCACATGATGACTTCCTGTTCAGAGTTTACGATACCGACGGTAAGCTTTATAAGGCTGTCGGCAAGAATCTCAAGACATATTACTGGCTCAATGGCTATGTAAGCAACAGAAATGATTCCAAGCTCAATAAGAGCCCCGACATTCTTGTTGTTCTTATGCTTGTTCCCTCAGTCGAGAATTGGGATATAAACAGATTCTTTGACTGCGATATGTGGAGAAGTCTCCACCTGCGCTTTGACGCATTTGCTCTTCCCAAGAGTATGTTTACCTGGGAAAGCTTCAAGGGCTTGATGGAAGCTCTCGGCAATGCGATTAAAGAGCTTATCGGAAGCAAGACAGGCGGCGGAGATGAAACCACCGAAGGCGATGTTGTTGCTCAGGCAACAGAAGCAGTAAATACTCAGGGCTTTAAGTTCATCGGCTGATTTTTTCAAACAGACACATTAAAAAGGCTCCGGAGCGAAAGCTTCGGAGCCTTTTGGCATACCCTTTCCGAATTTGAAACGGCATATTTCACTCGTTCCGCAAGGAACGAATTTCATTGAAAAAGATGTAACCGCATCTTACCCGTCTGTCTATCAGTTGATTTTGCATTATTTAGTTGACACGGCAAAAAAAGAACGATATAATATAAATTAGCGTTTATTTAACAATGCTGTTTCAGGAGAAGGGAGTGAAGCCGTTGCGAACCGTAAACGAAGAAACCCGTAGGGCAAAGAAAACCGAAATCATGGAAAAATGTTTCGATTGCTATGCGGAGAGCGGACTTACAGGGGTCGGCATCAAAGCCGTTGCACAAGCCTGCGGATGCAATGTCGCAAGCCTGTATCAATATTTTGACAATCTGGATGACCTCATCATCCAATCCACCGAATACTGTATGAGTAAGGTGGAGGATGATTTTATGGCGAAGGCGCCCGCCGAGTCCAAGGATGTGATGCGCTTTATTGATGAGATTCCCTACTGGACTGCGAAAAAGCACGGTAAAAAATACAGGCTAATGTATCAGGTCTACACCCACCCGAAATATATTGAACACGGAAAAAAGTTTTTTGAGGGCGTAAACGAACGGTACACGGAATACGCAAAGCAGTTGGAGCCGAAAATCGGCATACCTTATACGGTTATAACACCGCTTATATTTATTCTCGTGCGTGCCTGCGTTCATTACGCTATGTTTGAGGACGAATATTATTTAAAGAGCCAAATGGAGGTCTTAAAACAGGCAGTCAACCTGTTTGCAGATAAATACAGCTCAGATTATCCTAATGGAGGTACAACAAAATGAAGAAACGAATACTCAGCTTCCTGATATGCTGTGTGATGTTGGCAGGGCTTCTGCCCACGGCGATTTTTGCGGCAGAAACAGACACGGGCAAAGCTATTCAGCTCGGAGTAAGCGGGATTTCCGGCTTTGACAGCGAAATCGGATACGATTACATTTACTTCGGCAACTGGACGGCTCCTGACAGCTACACCGCTTCAGGTCCCATCAAGTGGCGGGTGCTTGACGATCAGACAAACACAGGGGAAAGCGGACTGTTCCTGCTGTCCGAAGTGCTGTTGGGATCCGGTGAAAAGGGCAATGTTTATTTTGTTAAAGATAATTCAAGTTGGGTCAGAAACGAATGGCAGAGCAGCCAAGCGAAGAAATGGTGCAAAGATTTTGCCGGAGAATCGGGTGCAGAAAAGAATGTGCCCGACGCTTTTACATCAGGTGAACTGGATGCGATTTTGGCAACTACTAAAAGCGACAGCTATTTCACCACCAGTTCCGGCACCCAGAACTTAGAATTTTCTGCCTCAGAGAATATTCTGAACGGCGACAGGGTATTTTTCCTGTCGGTAGAAGAAACGGAAAACGATAATTATGGATTTACAGATACCAACGCACGAGCTGCCTACTATGGCACAAGCACGGCCGTGTATTGGCTTCGTTCTCCTTTCGGGGTTAACCCATCTTCGCCTTACTACGCAGGCGCAATATATCCCACCGGGACTGTGTACCGCCCCTATGTGGTAAACGCTTGGGCAGCGCGCCCCGCTTTTAATTTGAACCTGAACCCTGTTCTGTTTTCATCGGCAGCCGAGGGCGGCAAGAGTGCAGCCGGAACGGACAGCGGTCTCGCCCCTGTCGGCATTTACAACGGCAACGAGTGGAAGCTGACGCTGAAAGACAGCAGCCACATCGGATTTGCGGCAAAGCTGAAATCGTTTGACGGCAACACGGCAGTAGTATCTTATTCGGGCGCAGTTGTCGGAACAAACGAATATATTTCTGCCATGGTGAAAAACGGAGATAACATAAAATATTACGGTAGGATTGCTGCTGTTTCTGCGGCAAACGGTGAGATATCATTTACCATGCCGAGTGATTTCAATGAAGAAAACGGCGATAAACTCTGCATTTTCAATGAACAGTATAACGGCGATAAAATGACCGATTATGCCGCCGAACCGGTAGTAATTTCATTGGACGGCAAGCATGTTCACGATTGGTCAGAGGATTGGAGCAAAAACGACACCCATCATTGGCACGAATGCACCGCCGAGGATTGCGATGTGACTGACAACGCCGGTAAGCAAGGCTACGGCGCACACAGCGGCAAGGATGACGGAGACTGCACAACGGCGGTTATCTGCGAATGCGGCTATACAATTACGGCGGCAAATTCCGGGCATAGCTATGGTGAATGGCAGTCAAACGGTGACGGAACGCATACACACTACTGCACCGTTGCCGGCTGCAAAGGCTATGAAACGGAGAATTGCTCCGGCGGCGAGGCAACCTGCACGGAGCTTGCAGAATGTTCCTTCTGCGGCGGCAGCTACGGTATGTTGAAAGCTCACAGCTTCACGGCTGAAAAAGCAGAGGAACAGTATCTGAAATCAGAAGCCACCTGCACGGCAAAGGCAGTTTATTATAAATCCTGCGCCGACTGCGGTCTGACCTCCAAAGGCACGGATTACGAAGCCACATTTGATAGCGGCGATTTCAACACGGATAATCACACCGATACAACAGAGTGGATTCAGACCGCAACAACACATACGCAAAAATACAAATGCTGTGACGCGATAGTTGTTGCCGAAGAAAGTCACAAATGGGAAAACGGCGTTTGCACCGAGTGTGAATATGTATGCCGACACAGCGGCGGCGAGGCAACCTGCACGGAGCTTGCAGAATGTTCCTTCTGCGGCGGCAGCTACGGTATGTTGAAAGCTCACAGCTTCACGGCTGAAAAAGCAGAGGAACAGTATCTGAAATCAGAAGCCACCTGCACGGCAAAGGCAGTTTATTATAAATCCTGCGCCGACTGCGGTCTGACCTCCAAAGGCACGGATTACGAAGCCACATTTGATAGCGGCGATTTCAACACGGATAATCACACCGATACAACAGAGTGGATTCAGACCGCAACAACACATACGCAAAAATACAAATGCTGTGACGCGATAGTTGTTGCCGAAGAAAGTCACAAATGGGAAAACGGCGTTTGCACCGAGTGTGAATATGTATGCCGACACAGCGGCGGCGAGGCAACCTGCCAAAAAGGCGCCGAGTGTGAATTCTGCGGAGAAATCTACGGCGAGCCGAATCCGGAAAATCATTCGGGTAATTTGGTTTGGATAATAAACGAAACACAGCACGAAAAGAAATGGGATTGCTGCGGGGAAACAGTTATTTCTCCCGAAGACCATACTTTTGTTGACGGCAAATGTGAGATTTGCGATTATATTGCCGGGCATACCCACAGCCTGACAAAGGTGGAGGCAAAACCCGCAACCGCAACAGAGGACGGAAACAAGGAGTATTATACCTGCGACGGCTGTGACAAGTGGTTTGAGGACGAAAACGGTACAACGGAAATCACGGATAAGTCAAGTGTAACCGTTCCTGCTACGGGTTCAACGGAAGATCCCACAGATCCCACAGATCCCGGCGATGAGGATGACCTCGGATGCCCGTTCCTGAGATGGCTCAGGGATGCCATTCTGAAATTCTTGAGATGGATTAAAAATGTATCGGATAAAATAACTGTTTGGTTTGGAGAAATTTTTTGATAACATAACAGTGGCTTTTTAAATAATTAAAGCCAAAGAGGCTTCACAGATCGGTAAAACGAAGAGTGAAGCCTCTTTTTTGTTGCAACATCAAAAACAAATTTCTCTGATAAATGCAAAAAATCCGAACCCATTGCCGATTGGCATTAAGTTCGGATTTCTGCATTTCGGAATTGCAGGCAATTTGGCACCTCGGTGCGTAAAATCTCCGCCACAGCGAATTACCTCGCGCCAAGCGAAAATCTCGTATAAAGCTCGCGGTTAAAATCCTTGCGGTGTTTCATATTCAAAACAGAATGTATCACCTGTTTCTAATCCGAGTCGGCAATTCTTGGAATTGCCATCTACCGCTTCAACCGTAAATGCCCAATTCTATAATATCCTTTTATTTATTATTCTCCTTTGCGGTATTTATGGAAGAAATCAAAATTCTTTTAACTTCTGTACATTTATCGAGCAGTGTTTTATCATCATAATATCCGCTTTCTATAAGCAACTCTATCCAATATTCACTTTCAGAACATTCCTTTAATGCAATTTGCAGTTTAGCGACAAAATCGGCTTTTCCATGAGCATAAAAGGCTTCTCTTATATTAGCACCGATACTTGTTCCCGAACGCAAAAATTGATTGATGAGCGCACTTTCGCATTTTGCTTCTCTCAATTCTTTGCAAACTCGTATTACATCAAGCGCAAATGCTTTGGATTTTATCATTAACAGACTTTCTTTCAATGTTATCACCGTTGTTTATTATATTTTTAATTAGTAAAACAGGGGAAAGAAAAGGTTAAAAAACACTTTTTCACTTTTCACTATTACTTATTCCTTCCAAAGCCCGAAAGGCGAATTTAGTGAAGAGTGAATAGTGAAGAAGTAATAAGTAAAGCCCCAAAGACTTATACCTTTGGGGCTTTGGTGGACCTGGAGGGATTCGAACCCTTGACCTCTCGGATGCGAACCGAACGCTC
>JBJEQB010000066.1:0-20549 GCA_051881535.1 Acutalibacteraceae bacterium
GCGAACTGCTCATAATGTAAAATATGAGGATATTCTAAGACTTGACGCTACCGTTATACCAATAAAAGGAATATACAAAGTAAAGGTAAAATGAAATAATGTTCCGTGGAGTATTTCTGTAACATGGTGCATGAGTCGACATAATGAGCTTTTTTCAAAGCTTTGCAGTTACGCCGAAGAACATAGCCCCAATGTAAATATCGATGAAAGGTTAATTAAAAATCTGGAAAAGAAGGGATACCGTAAAACCGATTAAACACCGAAAAACCGTATATGCAGTTATGATGTCGATAATGCTTTTGGCGAATTACTCTATACTCATCTTCGGCTTCACGGAAACCTTTCGGTCGAACGGGACTATATTCCATATTGCATTGGGAGCCTCGGAGTATTCGCCATATTCTTTGTTGCCTAAAAAAGCAGAGTATAGGGAATTGACCAAACAGCAAACCTGCAATCAACAGAGAATATTCAACAGCGAATATATGGATATATACACACCCGTCGAGAAATGGCAACCCGATTTTGAGTGGCAGATAATTTCATATATTCAAGAAAACATCAAGGATTATTTGATGAAGACAAATCTGTTGCTATTTCCGGAAAACATAAAGCCATACAAGTTGACTTTATTTCAACTCGTATGGCTTGTTATTTTTTTAGCCGGTTTCAATAACTTTTATTGATAAAACAATCAACAAAATTTGTAAAATCTGGAAACACCTACACCAAGTTGTTGCCTGTTGAGCTATTATCTCACATCAGATAGCGGAGAATAATCCGTGTTGTTTCGCAGATATTCTTTTATTTTACCGTTTAACAGCAATCTGACATAACTCATCGGATCGCTGTAAATAAGATAATCAAGCTCCGATGATTCGTACATATTTTGGGTAAATTCATTCTCTACCGCATCGCAATAAATTGATACCATTGAACCGTCAATTAACTTAACCTCAACACAAGCGGTGTCAATATTAAATTCGCAAGATTTGATGTAATTCATCAGGATACATCCAAAAAAGTTTATTTCTGAAAGCTTTGTAAGCGTGAGTTAGTTGCTTTGTCCTTAAATATGTGCCAGCTCCTTTTCTAAGGAGCCCATAGCCGTAAGCTTGCTGTTACATTAGCCTCCTTTGGCAAAGGAGGTGGATTTTGCGGAGCAAAAGACGGAGGATTGGAAATAAAATAAATCATTTTCACCGCGGGAGCAAGCCTCCGCCCTACTCTGAACGGAAATTTTCTGCGTTGTTTATTACGGCATTACGGGCGACCGCGCGGAGTCGCCGTGATTGGGACGATGTGGGCATCGTCCCCTACGAATTACGCCATAATATCAGTGTATTTCTCGGAACGCCGGGGACGGCGTTCCCTACGGGAGTTTGTGTTGATTTCAATATAATTGGTCATAGGTATGACCCGGTCTAAATTCCGAAATCCGATTTTTTCATATCATCGGGAACGGTGACCTTTCTCTGGCTTTTTGCGTTTAATTCATTACCTATAATGAAAAGGCTATTTGTTATTTGCCCACTTTATGCACTGCTCAATTCTTGCACCGGGAGGATTGTCTCCGTATTTCGGGTCGCATGAATATTCCGTTAATAATTTGCATGGAATTTCAGGACACTCGCCGCAGAACAAAAAGCCTTTATTTTGACAGCATTGAGCAACGGGACATTCTCCGTGAAACGGATGTCCTTTTGTTTTGATACATCCGCCGCAATTATTAGTATCTTTAAATGTGCAATCATTACAGTTTAAACCGCATATTGAATCAACCATAAGGCTTCTCTCTTTCATCTTTACAAATATCGAATTACCGTTGAGCTGTTATAAAAGCATGGCGGCTTGACTACAAGCCGCCGTGGAAAACGCATAATACGGGTGATTTTTCGGCGGGAGCAAGCCTCCGCCCTGCTCTGTGTTGGAATATTTTATATTATTATGATATTCGGGCGACCACGCGGGGTCGCCCCTGATTGGGACGATGTAGGCATCGTCCTCTACAAATCGTGCCGCCAAAAAATAAATATAATCGGGTACGGGTGAAACCCGTCATTAATTCCGAATTACGCATTACGAATTCTTCCGATCGTGCCTGCTGTTTGAGTGAATTTTCGGATTAATAATAACGGTAGCTTGCGATTACCTTGCCGAGGATGATAACCTCGTCAACAATTATCGGGTCAAGAGCGTCATTTTCGGGCTGAAGCCTGAAATGACCGTTTTCCTTATAGAATGTTTTAACGGTTGCGGAGTCCTCAATAAGCGCAACCACCATTTCGCCGTTGCGGGCTGTGGGCGTCCTTTCAACGATAACGATATCGCCGTCGAGAATACCCGCCTGAATCATACTTTCTCCCCTGACTTTCAGCGCGAAAAGCTCCTTATCCTGCGCGCCGGGCATCGAAAAAGGCAGATAGCCCTCAATTTCCTCAACCGCAAGTATGGGCGCGCCTGCCGTGACGGTTCCGAGCACGGGCACATGGGTAACATTATCCGCCTGACCGACTATTCTGATGCATCTTTTGAGCATGGGCGGGCGCTGAATATAGCCTGCGGCTTCAAGTGCGTCAAGGTTAGCCTGAACGGACGAGGTTGAGCGCAGACCGACCGCCGCTCCGATTTCACGCACGCTCGGGGTCATATTGTCCTTTGCTTTTTCGAGAAGAAATTCATATATTTTTTGCTGAATAGGGGTTATGGGTTTCATGCTTAATCCTCTTTTCTAAACAAAATTGCTTTATTTTGACGGGCAAATACTTACCCTGCGACCATTATAGCACAAATGTTCAAGAAATGCAAACATTTGTTTGATATTTTTCAAAAAATTTTTTTGCGGCGGGTATTTTAATAATTAAAGAATTGTGTTATAATGTCTTAAATACAATATTTTTAAGGAGGAAACCGTAATGGCGGAGAGGAAAAACAAGAATATTCCGAGAGCGAAATTTCCCGAGCAGGTCGGAATAAGCTCAAAAGAGATAGGCGCGCTGATCAGAGATTTTGATTCAAGCGGTATAGAGGTTCATTCAATGATGTTCATTCGCCACGGTAAGGTGGCTCATGAGTGCTACCGCCATCCTTATAACAGCGAAACTCCGCACACAATGTATTCCGTAAGCAAAAGCTTTACCTCGATTGCCGTCGGCTTTGCGATTGACGAGGGACTTCTGACTCTCGATACAAAGGTTATTGATATTTTTCCCGAATTCAGACCCAAAAAGTATGACGAAAATCTTGAAAAATTGACGGTTTTTCATCTGCTCACCATGTCGGCGGGCAAGGATGTCAGCCTCATAAGCGATAAAACAAAGGGCACATGGGTCAAGGATTTCTTTTCTTCAAAATGGGCGTTTGCTCCGGGCGAGGGCTGGCGCTACATAAGCGAAAACACTTATATGTGCTGTGCGATAATAAAAAAGCTCACGGGAATGGGCGTTATCGATTATCTCACTCCGCGCCTTTTTGAGCCTCTCGGCTATACCCGCAGACCGTTTTGGGAAACCGACCCGCAGGGCACCGAGGCAGGCGGTTGGGGTCTGTTTGTAACAACAGACGAGCTTGCAAGGTTTATTCTCTGCTTACAGCAGGGCGGAAAATATGCGGGTAAGCAGGTTATTCCCGCATGGTATGTTGAAAAGGCGACATCTTCTCAGTTTGACAACAAACAGTATGATGACCGTGATTCCCATTGCGGCTACGGCTTCTTCTTCTGGATGAATGCTTTTGAAAACAGCTACCGTGCCGACGGAATGTTTTCGCAGTTCGGCATAGTCTTCAAAGACTATGACGCGGCGTTTGTTATTACTTGCAGCGAGGTTTTCGAGCAGAAAACAATGGACTGCATCTTCCGCCATTTCCCCCATATTTTCATTGAAAATCAAAGAACGAAGCCTGGGGACGCCGAGGAAAATCTCACCTTGTCGCCTCTGCCTGCGCTCCCCGCCGCGCCGAGAAGCGTAATTGAGGAATTCGTCAAGGGAAAAATAATTCACTTTAACAGAAATCCGCTGCTTAACGCCATAGGCTGGCCGCTTTCAATGCTGCCCCTGGCAGTTGTCTATATGTCGGCAAACCGCGCGGGAAACATTGATAATATGATTCTCAATTTCTCCGAAGACGAATGTACCGTCACTTGGGACGAGGGCAAGGAGCATAACACGATAGTCTGCGGCATGGACGGCGTTGAGCGTTACAGCAAAATACGCCTCGGCGGAATTGATTTCACGGCGGTTTCAACCGCGGCGTGGAAGAGCGACAGCGAGCTTGAGATTTGGATGCGTCCGCTTGAATCCATATGCGAGCGCAGAATAGTTCTTGAATTCAAAGGAAAGAGCGTAACGCTCCGCCCGTCAAGTCAGCCCCCTCTTGCAACCATTGCAGACAGCGTAAAAACAACCGTAAAGGCTTTCATACCAAATGAAAAGCTTGCAGAAATCGGCAGTAACACCGTAACGAAGCTTGATGTAGTTGCAGAGGCGCCGCTTAACGGAAAACTTATATAAACAAGGGATTTTTATGAGCACGAAAGGAAAGGAAAAGGCGGTTAAGACTTTAAATCGCAGCAGCAAAAAAGCGCTTATTGCTGCGGTTTCGGTCATCTGCGCCCTTTTGGTTATAATCATTGCCTTTCTTGCTTCAAAAAACAGCATTTATTACAGCCTGGCAAGGGCAAAGGCGGAAAAAAATCAGTTTTCAGCCGCCACAGAGCTTATAGAAAAAGCCGGCGGCGAAAAAGCCGAGGCGCTTGCGGAATATATAACGCTGAGAACGGAAATCAACAGCGAATATCCCACTCTGCTCGCGCAGTTTGACTCCGAAAAAACCGCGCTCTGGGGCGAAACCGCCGAGAAGCTGAGCAATCAGGCAGAGCTTATAGGCAACACGCTTGCGGCGCAGGCAATGGATATTTCGCAAAGCCTTGCTACGGTAAACGGTTGCATTGCGGAATATGAGTCAATGCGTTCCGATATTCTTTCAATGATGGATATTTTTGCCGAGATAAACCGCCTCCATGCAAAGGGGAGCGACGGCAAAAACACGGCTTTCACCGTTTCGCAGGAGCGTGAGCTTCTTGCGGGCTGGGAACGGCAGAACGAAGAACTGGCGCGCTTTGCGGCGAGCGTTCCCAACGGCGAAAATCTGTATTTGCTCAATTATCTGATAAAAGAGGTTCAGGGCGAATGTGCCGATATCAGCGCGGCGATTGACGCCGTTATCGCAAGCGGATATTCCGAAACCGACCTTGTCCGTTTCAGCGGAGAGGGTCACAAAAGCTTCCCGAGCATAACCAATGACAGCAACGAATCCGTAAATGTTCTTGAAAAAGAAAAATACGAGCAGTTTATGTATAAAGGCATATGCCGCGCCCTTGCGGAAAGCCTCGGGAAATATTATTTGCCGTAAAATTATTTGTCATTTTCTGCGGACACATTTTTAACTGTGTCCCATTGACAGAAAAAACGGAATGTGATACTATAATTACAACAAGTTAAAGGGGAGTAGCTTAAGGGCTCAGTCCCGAGCCGATTGTCAACAACCGTTGCCCGAGAGGGCATCTGGCAGGCGGCCCGATTTTTTGGAAGCAAGACCTTTGACAGAGGATTTATTATACCTCTGCCAAAGGCTTTTCTTATATCAGCAGATTTTTAATTCAATTTGAAAGGATTGAGGTTAAATGAAATTCTACCTCGAGCAGGTTGAGTCGGTCTTTTCTCATGTTAAAAGCACCGAAGACGGCTTAACAACCGCCGAAGCGGAAAAAAGGCTGAGCGAAAACGGTAAGAACAAGCTCAAGGAAGGCAAGAAAAAGTCAATGCTCAAGCGTTTTATGGAGCAGCTTTCCGATCCGATGATAATTATTCTTATCGTTGCCGCCGTTGTTTCTGCGTTTACCGAGTATTTTGAGGCCTCGGCAGCAGGGTCAACATATTTCCCGACCGATACGGTCATTATTATGATCGTTGTTCTCATCAACGCTGTTCTCGGCGTTTTGCAGGAAAGCAAGGCGGAGGCAGCCATTGAAGCGCTTCAGGAAATGAGCGCCGCAACCTCAAAGGTTCTGCGTGACGGAAAGTTGGTTTCCGTTCGCAGCGAGGATCTTGTTGTGGGCGATGTTGTTATTCTTGAAGCGGGCGATGCAGTTCCCGCTGACTGCCGTATTTTTGAATGTGCAAGCATGAAGATTGAGGAAGCGGCTCTCACGGGCGAATCCGTTCCCTCTGATAAGCTTGTTTCACCTCTTAAAGGCGGAGATAAGGGCGAGGTTCCTCTCGGCGACAGAAAGAATATGGCTTATATGGGCTCCACCGTGGTTTACGGACGAGGCAAAGCCGTAATCGTTGAAACCGGAATGAATACCGAAATGGGCAAGATTGCAGATGCGATTGCTCAGGCAGAGGACGGAGAAACCCCGCTCCAGATAAAGCTTAATCAGCTTTCAAAGGTTCTCACATGGCTCGTTCTCGGTATTTGCGTTTTCATCTTTGCATTCCAGGTTATCGCTTCTTATCTCAGAGGCGACGGCTTGAGCTTTGATATCGCGCTGAACAGCTTTATGATTGCCGTTTCGCTTGCGGTTGCAGCTATCCCCGAGGGACTTGCCGCCGTTGTTACGATTGTTCTTTCAATCGGCGTTACCAATATGTCAAAGAAAAATGCGATTATCAGAAAGCTGACTGCGGTTGAAACCCTCGGCTGTGCTCAGATAATCTGCTCCGATAAAACGGGCACTCTTACTCAGAACAAGATGACCGTTGTTGACCATTACGGCGATGACGAGCCGCTTATCGCAAAGGCGATGGCGCTCTGCTGTGACGCCGAAATTGACGCGGACGGCGCCGTTACGGGCGAGCCGACCGAAGCCGCGCTTGTCAATTATGCAAATTCCATCGGCTTTAATAAAAATGACCTTGTTGCCAACGCTCCGAGAATAGGCGAGGCTCCGTTTGATTCGGGCAGAAAGATGATGTCAACAGTTCATCAGACTGCCGACGGAATAGTTCAGTACACAAAGGGCGCTCCCGATGAAATTCTCAAAAAGTGCACCCACGCTTATGTAAACGGAAATATCGTTCCCTTTACGGAGGAAATCAAGGCGGCGGCGCTTGAAAACAACAAGAGAATGGCGGATAAGGCTCTGAGAGTGCTTGCCGTTGCTTTCAGAAAATATGACTCCGCTCCCGCGGACTTCTCACCCGAAGCGCTTGAAAACGACCTTGTTTTCATCGGTCTTACGGGTATGATTGACCCGGTTCGTCCCGAGGTTAAGGCGGCTATTGAGGAATGTCGCCACGCAGGCATAACGCCCATTATGATAACGGGCGACCATAAGGATACCGCCGTTGCAATCGCAATGGAGCTCGGCATTATCAGCGACCCCTCGCAGGCTATCACGGGTGCTCAGCTTGATGAAATCAGCGATGAGGATTTCAAAGAAAAGGTCGGTCAGTTCCGAGTTTATGCAAGAGTTCAGCCCGAGCATAAAACGAGAATTGTTAACGCATGGCGTTCAAGAGGCATGATAACCGCAATGACGGGCGACGGCGTTAACGACGCTCCCTCAATCAAGAGCGCGGATATCGGCGTAGGCATGGGTATCACGGGAACCGATGTTACAAAGAATGTTGCAGATATGGTTCTTGCCGACGATAACTTTGCAACAATCGTTACCGCAGTTGCCGAGGGCAGACGGATTTATGATAATATCCGCAAGGCAATCCAGTTCCTGCTCGGCTCCAACCTTTCAGAGGTTCTTTCGGTATTTACCGCGGCTATTCTCAACTTCACAATTCTCAAGCCCGTTCATCTGCTTTTCATAAACCTTGTAACGGACTGTTTCCCCGCTCTTGCTCTCGGTCTTGAAAAGCCCGAGCAGGACATCATGAACCGCCAGCCCAGAAACAGCAAGGACGGCGTTTTTGCGGGCGGCATGGGCTTTGATGTTGCATATCAGGGAATTCTTGTTACTCTGCTTACTCTTGCCGCGTTCTTCATCGGCGAATTCCTTCAGAACGGTCAGTGGCACTTTATGAACATTGCCGAGGCGGACTGCGCCGAGGGTATGACCATGGCGTTCCTCACAATGTCAATGTGCGAAATCTTCCATTCGTTCAATATGCGCTCACAGCGCGGCTCGGTTGCTTATATGAGCATTAAGTATAAGTCACACAACACATTCCTCTTTATAGCAATGGTTGCTTCTCTTGCGCTCACTACAGCGATTATTGAGATTCCCGTTGTTGCCAATGCATTCGGCTTTACTCCGATTGACCTTGAGGAATATGTAATTTCAATCGCTCTTGCATTCAGCATTATCCCGATTGTTGAAATAGTCAAGCTGTTCCAGAGGCTTGCCGCAAAAAGGAAGAGCAAGTAAATAAAAGCAAAAAGCAGGCGCATACCGACAAAAAATCGGTATGCGCCATTTCATTTTCAGAGTTTTATTGGTCTATATTCTGCCAGACAAATGCTACATCCGCGCCGACCTGAACAAAGGTGTCCGGCTCGTTGTTATTGAGCTTTGAAACACGCCTGAAGCCGTTCTTTTCAAAAGCGGTGCAGAAAGCGTTTGCCATTTCGGTATCCTTAAAGGTTATGTGAGTGATAAGCCTGAATTCCGTCAGGGTGTTGCGAAGACTGCCGTTGGGGAAGCCGACAACAAATCCGGTGCACCACCAATATTTTGTATAGGGGCGGGTGAAAATGGTTTTGTAATTGCCGTTGTTATCCTCGTCCCAGACAAACGCCATTTCCATATTGAGCCAATCGGGCTTGTCGGCGCAGGAAAAATGAGTTCCGCTTTTGCCGAGCGGTCTCGTGTAAATTCCTACCTCGCCGCCAACGAAGCAGTAACCGTATTGACCTTTCCAGGTCTGTATAAGCCACTCTTTACCGTCATATTCAAAGGTTGTTCTGACCGTGTCATAATACATTATGCTTATGGGAGCGAGCTTATCGTAAACCTCGTTGAAGCCGAAGTTCTTTTGCCAACATTCCTTATCATCGGTGTAATAATAATTGCCGTTGGGGTCATATTTATATGAAGCAAGGTTGACCTTGTTGAAATCGATGTCGGTGTCGGGCGGAATGTATTTCGGCGCTTTGGGCATTGTGAATACCTCTGAAAACGCCTTGTTGATTACCGTTGTAAGCTGAGTTACCTTTTCGGTAAGGCTTGTAACCGCCTGAGATACTGTTGCCGCCGCAGAGGTCAGCGGAGACAGGGTTTTGCTTTCAGCTTCGGGCTGCTGAGTCTGCTCCGACGGCTCGGCGGTGAAAAAGTAACTGTTTTCCGCCTCCGAGGTGATTTCATTGAAAATGGGAACGCTCTGCGAATAACCGTAGCTTTGAGCGGGGTCATCCGTAAAATTCGGCTCGATAGCAGGGCTGTCGGAGCCGCTCATTTTAACGGCAAGAACTGCCGCAATGCAAATGACCGCGGCGGCGACTGCCGAAACAGCGATAACGGGTGCTTTGCTTTTCATTTAATTACCCCCCTATCACATCATATTCGCGTACAAAAGCGTTTATGAAAAGCGGACCCATATCCATTGCAATGATAACGGGCTTTCCTCCTTTTATCATAATTGTCATTCCCTCGCCCTCGCTGAATTGAGTGAGGCATCTGTCAACCAGCTTCTCAACGCTTCCGTCGGAGGGATTTATTGTATAAATTGCCTGTGTTTCGTCATTGGACGCGGCGTAAAGAGTTCCGCCGTAAAATTCTGCGCCCTGAATTGCGGCAACGGTCTGCGAAAGCGGAATTTCGCCTGCGGGCTTCATTCCGTCTGCGGTGTCATAAATAAGCAGCTTTGTCGGCTGCTTTGAATGGTCGGTGCAGTAAAGCAAGCCGTTTTCGGGGTTGACGCATACCCACGGCAGACCGCGTGTAACGGTTTCGCAGTCGAGAATATAGTAATCAACAAGCTCAAGCGTGCCCGCGTCATAAACGCCGACAATGGGATAATCCCAGACCTTGCTGTCCTCAAGCCCCGCATAGATAAAGCCGTTATAATAGCTCAGCCCGCCGATGTGCTTTATCCCGTATTTCTCGGCAAGCTCGTCGGGAATTGCGGAGTAGTTGGCGTTGATAACGGTTTTAGCGTCCGCCTTAGTCTGAATGAGCGTGGTTTTTGATGAGAAAAAGAGCGTCTCGCCGTCGGTCGTTATTCCCTGTGAGCGGAAATATGCGCCTACGCCGACAATGTTGGTTTTTGCCGTATCGGTGCGCTCGCCCGCCGATATCAGGTCAATTCCGTGAGTTAGAACGGAAAACGGAATTAACAAAACCGCAAATGCAACGGAAACAATCTTATTGATGAAAATTTGAAAACTGCTCATAATACGCCTCCGAAAAATTTTATATACTGTATTAAGGATTAAAATACAGTATAGCAAATTTGGCGGATATAGTCAACGGTTTATTGCGATTAAGCGTTGCTTTTAATTTTCATATCCAAAGAATGTTTGCAAAACATTGACAATAAATTAAAAAACGGGTAATATAAAGAATGGATAATAAGAAAAGCAAAAAGAAAAGGGGAATTGTTATGAACGACGCTGCAAAGCTTTATGATCTGTGGCTTGAAAAAACGGCGGATAACGAAGAAATCCACAGCGAGCTGCTTGCAATCAAAGGCAGCGACGAGGAAATTCTCGACCGTTTTTACAGAAATCTTGAGTTCGGAACCGCAGGTCTGAGAGGAGTTCTCGGCGCGGGAACAAACCGGATGAATACTTACACGGTTTGCCAGGCAACCCAGGGCTTGGCGGATTATCTTAACAGCAAATACGAGGGCGCGAGCGTTGCCATCGGATACGATTCAAGAATTAATTCCGATGTTTTTTCAAAGCAGTGCGCCGAGGTGCTTGCCGCAAACGGAATTAAGGCGTATATTTTCCCGAGGCTTATGCCCACTCCGCTGCTTTCATTCGCCGTTATGCGCCTGAAATGCAACAGCGGAATAGTAATCACGGCAAGCCACAATCCGTCAAAATATAACGGCTATAAATGCTATGACCCTGCAGGTTATCAGATGACGGACGAGGCGGCTATGGAAACATATTCGTTTATCCAAAAGGTCGATATGTTTGAGGATGTTAAAAGAATTCCCTTTGACGAGGCAATGGAAAAGGGGCTTATTGAATATATCCCCGACAGCCTTGCGGAGGAATTCTATTCTCAGGTTATGCAAAGACCGATAAACCCCGAGGTTATCGGCGGCAGCGATATCAAAATAATCTACACTCCGCTCAACGGCACGGGCAATATCCCCGTCAGAACGGTGCTTTCAAGGGCGGGCTTTAAGAATGTTTCGGTTGTTCCCGAGCAGGAAATGCCCGACGGCAAATTCCCGACCTGCCCCTATCCTAACCCCGAAATCAGGCAGGTTTTTGAATGTGCTCTTAAAATGACAGAAAGCGAAAAGGCGGATTTACTGCTTGCTACCGACCCGGACTGTGACAGAGTGGGCATCGCGGTTCTCAGCGGCGGCGAATATGTTTTGCTCTCGGGCAACGATGTGGGCGTTTTGCTTGCCGAATATATGCTTTCCGCAAGAAAAGAAAAAGGAACTCTGCCCGAAAATCCCGTTATGACCAAATCCTTTGTTTCGACCCCGCTTTTTGACAGGGTTGCCGCAAAATACGGCTGTAAGGTTGTTGATGTTCTTACGGGCTTTAAATATGTTGGCGAATTCATTTCAAAGCTTCAGAAGGAGGACGGAGAAAACCGCTTTGTGATGGGCTTTGAGGAAAGCTACGGCTATCTTATCGGCACTCATGCAAGAGATAAGGACGCCGTTGCCGCTTCGCTGATGATATGCGAAATGACCGCTTATTATAAATCCAAGGGCAAAACCCTTGTTGATGTGCTCAACGATATATATGCCGAATTCGGAAATTACGCAAACCGCCTTTATAATTTTGCATTTGAGGGCGCAAGCGGAATGGTTAAGATGGCTGAAATTATGAGCGACACGCGGAAAAATCCTCCCAAAGAGTTGGCGGGGCTTCGCGTTCTCAAGGTGCATGACTTTGAGGCGGGCTTTGTGACCGACTGCGAAACGGGAGAAAAAACCGCCATTGAGCTTCCGAAATCAAATGTGCTCGCCTATTCTCTGCCGGACGGCAACTTTGCAATAGTCCGCCCGTCGGGAACGGAGCCGAAGATAAAAGTTTATATAACCGGCTGCGGCAAAACCGCTCAGGGAGCGGCGGAGCTTGCGGAATCGCTCGGCGGCGCAATGAAAAAGCTGCTTAAAATCAACTGAAAAGGAGTTTGTTATGAAAGGTCGCAATTTGTTTGTCAGAATAGTCGCGCTCATTCTCTGCGCCGTTATGATATTGGGAGTTGCAACGGCGGCAATCGCCGTGTTTGCCGCTGAGCCTGACGCCGTTATCGCGTCGCCCGAAACTGGCAGCCGCTCTATGGTCTGGGTTGTTGTTGCCGTTGTTGCGGCGGTTGCGGTTATAGTCGGCTGCCTTGTTGTGCCGAAGATTGCAAAGAAAAAATAAAAAGAGATAAAATGAAAATGGACCTGATAAATCAGGTCCATTTTGTATACATGACAGGAGCCAAATGCAACCCCAGGACGGAATAACTCTCGACTCCATTTACAGTATACACTACTATTATATATTTGTCAAGGGAATTTTATTCTGCCGTATGTAATTCAAATTAGTTACATATTGGAAACCATATTCGTAATATTTGCGATTGGGCTGAATGGCATTTTCTGTTTTAGCAACTATTTTGTCATATAATTCCTTGAGCCATTTTTCGTAATCGGTAATCGGTTGTTTTGCGTTTAATCCACTTGAATAATACTGGCGTATGATACCGGCAAAAATATCGGCAATCTGAATGGCAGGAGTTATTTTAGAGCTGACAAACAAAGGAGTTTCTAATATTCTGTCAAATGTTTTTCCCAATTGCGATTTGAAGAGAAATCCGCTAAAACTGTTAGCAGTTTCAAGGTCTTCTTTTTCATTAGTTTCGTCAAAAACAAAAATTGATTTTTCAATATTTCTTCGTTCACAAAAGTACTCGACTTTTTTCAAAAGAAGATGGTATTGCTTTGGCAGGATTCCTTCTTTTATGGCAGGTAATTCCTGCGGTCGCTTCATTATTACACAAAATGTTGTAATGTTATGGCTCGTTGCAATGTCTACAAACCTATCTGCGTATTCTTTGTTTTTAGTACGTTTTTTTTCAATGGTTTGTCTTTTGATTATATTAGTCGATTTGATTTCGTCTTGTTTATTATAGATTTGATTTTTAAGTTTATATATGTCATTGTCAATGGCTCTAATATCTTTTTCATATATACAAACCGCCATCAATACGGAATATTCATTGTCGTCTGTTGGTCTTGGATATCCGCTTTCATCAATAAAGACAAGCATTATGTCAGTCCTTTTTCTGCTTTTTATTTATAATAACATATTATTTACAACAAATCAACTAATAATTGCAAAGAAAAAATAAACGGCATACCGAATAAATTAAACGGGCTTGTGCATCGGCACAAGCCCGTTTTAAATGCTGTTATTATTTGTTGATTTCGATTTTGCCGTAAAGCGAAGCGCCTGCGGAATCTGAGCGGGGAGCTCTTGACGGAGCGCTCGATGCTTCCGAGCCGGTATTGTCACTATATCTTCTGCCGCCGCGGTTTCCGCCGGAGCGGGAGCCTCTGTAGCCGCCCTTGTTATAGCCGCCTTTATTGTAGCCGCCGCGACCCTTGTTGTAGCCGCCGTTGAGGGGCTTTACGCCTTCTTCAAGGGTTATAACAACCTTTCTCTCATCGTCACTGCCGACTGAGTGAGAGGTAACGCCCTCAATTTCCTGAACCGTTGTGTGGATTATGCGGCGCTCATAGGGATTCATAGGCTCAAGAACAACATTTCTGCCGTACTTTCTGACCTTAGCCGCATTTTTGCGGGCAAGTGCTCTGAGAGTGTTTTCTCTCTTTTCGCGGTAGTTGCCGACATTGATTGAAACGCGTCTGTATTCTTCCGAGCCTCTGTTGATAACAAGGCGGGTAAGATACTGAATTGCGTCAAGCGTTTCACCGCGTCTGCCGATTACCGAGCCGTAATCGTCGCCGCAGCTTATTGAAATGCGAACATCCTCCTCGTCTGCCTCAACGGAAATTTCCGCTTCTTCAACTCCGAGGTTTTTAAGGATATTCATAAGATAAGTTTTGGCTTTTGCAAACGGATCGTCTTCATATTCGTAATAAGCTCTCATCTTAGCGGGGGAACCTCCGAAAATGCCGAGAACCTTTGCCTTGGGTCTTTCGATAACATCATATTTAATATCTGCGTCTGCCGGGGCTTCAAGAGCCTTGAGAGCAGCCTCTTTTGCTTCGTCAAGGGTATTGCCGGTGCCGAATGCTTCTTTAATCAAAATTGTCACCACCTGATAAACTAATGAAAGAATAAAGATTATTCTTTATTTGCCGCAATCTGTTTCGTGTTGTTTTCTTTTGAGCGGCGTGCAACCGTTTCGTCTATCATGAGCCTTGCAATCATCTTTTTAGGATTATAGAAATGGCTGATGATAACGGTTGTGAGGAAGCCGAAAATGCTTGATGCAATCCAATAAATACCGATACCTGCGGGGTAGTTGATAACGAAGTAGAGAGAAAACAGCGGCATAAATATAGTCATGCAGCCTGTCATCATGGGATTGCTTGCCATAGCAGGGTTGGATTGCTTTTGCTTAATCTGAGAATAAAGTCCCGTTGCAAATGAGGAGAGGAAGGAGAGAACGGGGATGATCCAGATAATGTGGAATTCGCCTTTGTGTGCCCAGGGGATATCACCGAGTGAGAACAGACCGAAGAAATCGAAGTTGATGCCTGCAATGGCGTCATAGGTTGCCTGGCTGACTCCCGGTATGCCTTGAAGCTTGTCGATGTTTTGGATTATAAGCAGCTCGCTGAGATGAGTGCTTTTGGACATAGCCGAGTCGCCGAGCTTTGCAACGGCGTCGGCAAGAAGCTTTATTTCAGCATCGCTGATTCCCGAAAGGAAGTGGCTCAGAGGATAATATATAGCGCCGATAAGACCGAAGAGCAGGATAAACTGGAACGCCATGGGCGCGCAGCCCGCGCTCATCGGGTTATAGCCCTCGCGCTCGTAAAGCGCGGCGGTTTCTTCCTGAATTTTTCTCTGGTCGCCTGCAAATTTGGTTTGAATTCTGCGCAGCTTCGGCTGGATGCGCTGAGTTTTCGCCATGCCTTTCTGCTGGCTGATGGTTGTCGGAATCATCAGAAGCCTTGCAAAGAGCGTAAGCAAAACGATGGAAACAGCGTAATTCTGAAAGCCGACGGTGTCATAAATTATTCTGAGCAGGAAGCCGAAAGGTACGCCGAGAATTTCATAAAGTGCGGTCATTTTTTGTCCTCCGAGTGTGAGTGTTTCTTGGGCGGAACGGGATCGTAGCCGCCGGGGAATAGAACATTGCACCTCATAAGCCTGAATAAAGTAAGCAGGGTTCCGCGGAAAGCTCCGTGAACCTCAATCGCCTCAACGGCATAATGAGAGCAGGTAGGGTAATACCTGCACATTGGCGGAAAAAGCGGGGAAATACGCTTTTGATAGAAGCGAATCGCGGCAAGCAAAAATTTTTTCATTTCAAATCAGCCCCCGCATTGCCGCGGATTACTCCGAGCTCCGTTAAATGTTTTTGCATAACGGGCACAAGGTCGCAGCTTTTGAGCCGTTTTGTCTTAAACCTGGCAACAAAAACAATATCCCAGTTGCCGCTGCAAAAAGGATAAACTGAGGAGAATGCCGCCCTGATAATGCGGCGGCATCTGTTTCTCTCAACTGCGCTTCCGAGTTTTTTGGCGGCGGTTATGCCTATGCGGCAGCCGGGTCCTCTGCCTCTGACGGCGTAGGTCACAAGCTGGGGAGAGGCTTTAACCTTGCCTTTTCCGTAAGCGCGGTGAAACTCTGTGTTTTGTTTAAGAGTTAATGCTCGGGACATTCTGCGTCAATCCTTTTTCGGATTAGTAAGAAAGCTGCTTTCTGCCCTTTGCTCTGCGGCGGGCAAGAACCTTGCGGCCGTTTCTGTCAGCCATTCTTTTGCGGAAGCCGTGCTCCATCTTGCGATGACGCTTCTTGGGCTGATAAGTTCTCTTCATTTTGCAAACCTCCGTTTCAATTATAATTATGAAACAATCAAGATTAAATGCGGCGAGCATTCGCGCAGTTAAAAATGATTATTAAGCATAACAAAACAAGGGGGGGTAGCCCCTTTGACAACCGCGCAAAGGTTAAATCGGCGGTTATTCGAGTTTATATTATATAACAGCTTGACCGCTTATGTCAACATTTTTTTGAATTAACTTAAAAATCTTTGTTTTTGCTTGAAATGCGTAAAGGCTTGTGCTATACTCTATTATGTATCGTTATCATTAAAATGCCGTATTATCGAAAAAAGTGTGAAGTAAACAGGTTTGGAGGAGAACATATAATGGAATCTCTCAATGAGATGTGGCAGCTTGTCCGTGAAAGGCTTAAAGAAAGCTGCGGCGAGGTCATATATGATATATGGATAAAGCCGCTTGAAATTATCAGTTTTGACGGAGCGAAGGCAGAGCTTGCGTCAAGCGAGTTTATGAAAAAAATAATTGAGCAAAAATTCGGCACAGCAATCCGCGAGGCGTTCAGAGTTGTTATGGGCTTTGATGTTGAAGTGGAGCTTATCGATCCGAATGCGGCGGTGCAGACAAAGGAGCTTGCCGAAAAGGAAGCCTCTGTCAGCATTGAAAAAAACACATTTGAAACCTTTGTTGTCGGTCCGTCAAACCGCTTTGCTCACGCTGCGGCTCAGGCAGTTGCGGCAACTCCGGGAGCGGCTTACAATCCGCTTTTCATTTACGGAAACGCAGGTCTGGGCAAAACTCACCTGCTCTGCGCCATAAGCAGCGAAATAAAGAGCAAAAATCCCAATGCGGATATTATTTTTACACGCGGCGAGGATTTTGTTAATCTTATTGTTGACGGAATCAACAAAAAAACGATGGATAAAATCCATGAGAAATACAGAAACTGCGATGTTCTGCTCGTTGACGATATTCAGTTCATTGCGGGCAAGGAATCAACTCAGGAGGAATTTTTCCACACCTTCAACGCCCTTACTCAGGACGGCAAGCAGATAGTTCTTACCTCCGACCGCAAGCCAAAGGATATTGAAATTCTTGACGAGCGCCTCAGAAGCCGTTTTGAAATGGGTCTTATTGCGGATATTCAGCCGCCCGATATTGAAACGAGAATGGCAATAATCCGCCGCAAGGCAGATATGCTCGGGCTTGAGCTGCCCCCCGATGTGGTTCAGTTTGTTGCGGAAAAAATCAAGTCCAATATCCGTCAGCTTGAGGGCGCGGTTAAAAAAATGAACGCGCTTGTCAATATTGACGGCTCGTCGGTCAATATGGCTATGTCGCAGACGGCAATTAAGGATATTATGAATGACAGCCGCCCCGTTTCCGCTACGGTCAATTCGATTATTTCCGAAACGGCGAGAACCCTCGGCGTTTCTCAGGGCGATATAATTTCCAAAAAGAAAGACGCGGCAACGGCAAAAGCAAGGCAGGTAGCGATATATATCGTCAGAGAAATGACGGATTTGACTCAAAAGGAAATCAGCGCCTATTTCGGCGGAAGAGACAGGACAACCATTCTTTATTCCATCGACGCGGTTTCCGAAAGCATCAAAAAGGATTCTGCTCTCAAAAAGACTGTTGACAATATTATCAAGAATGTTCAGGAGCAGTAATATACATTAATTATTTATGAGGTAATCCATGGGACTTTTTAAAAGAATCAACAAAGGTCTGAAAAAGACAAGGGACAGTATGACCGGCGCGATAAATGCCGCGCTCTACGGCAAAAACGAAATTGACGACGATTTTTACGAGGAACTTGAAGAAATCCTCGTTATGGCAGATGTCGGCGTAACAACCGCTCAGGAAATCGTCGAGAAGCTCAGAGACGCGGTTTTCAAAAAAAATCTGCGCAGGGCGGACGACGTTAAGGCTGAAATCAGGAATATCGTTGCCGAGCTGCTCAGCGGCGGCGAGGAGCTTGATATGATAACCGTTCCGTCGGTTATTCTTGTAATCGGCGTTAACGGCGTGGGCAAAACAACCTCAATCGGCAAGATGGCGGCAATGTTCAAGGCGGAGGGCAAAAAGGTTATCCTCGGCGCCGCCGATACTTTCAGAGCTGCCGCCATTGACCAGCTTGAGATTTGGGCTGACCGTGCGGGCGTTGACATTGTTAAGCATAAAGAGGGCGCTGACCCTGCGGCAGTAGTGTTTGACACAATTTCCGCAGGCAAGGCGAGAAATGCCGATATAATCATCTGCGACACGGCGGGCAGACTTCACAATAAGAAAAATCTCATGGAAGAGCTTGCAAAGATTTACCGTGTTATTGACCGTCAGCTCCCTTATGCCGACAGAGAGGTGCTGCTCGTGCTTGACGCAACCACGGGTCAGAACGCCGTCAGTCAGGCAAAGGAATTCAAGGATGTTGCCGAAATAACGGGAATTATCCTCACGAAGCTTGACGGAACGGCAAAGGGCGGCGTTGTGCTTGCCATCAAAAACGACCTCAAAGTTCCGGTTAAATTTATCGGCGTGGGCGAGGGCATAGACGATCTCAGACCGTTTAATCCCAAAGCTTTTGCAGACGGACTGTTTGAAGAGGACAAAGACGAGGAATAATATAACTATGGACTATATAATTGCTACTCATAATTTAAAAAAGCGCGATGAGCTTCAGCGGATTCTCGCTCCGCTCGGAATAAGAGTTCTGCTTGCCGAGGAGGCGGGCGTTGAGCTGACCGATGTTGAGGAAACGGGAACAACCTTTGAAGAAAACGCCCTTTTGAAAGCGGAAAGCGGCTGCCTTGAGAGCGGTATGCCCTGCATTGCGGATGATTCGGGGCTTGCGGTTGATTATCTTGACGGCGCACCCGGCGTTTATTCCGCAAGATATGCCGGCGAGCACGGCAATGACGCCGCAAACAATGCAAAGCTTCTGAAAGCGCTTGAGGGCGTTGAGCCTGCCGACAGGGGCGCGGCGTTTGTGAGCGTTGCCTGCTGCGTTTATCCCGACGGAAAAAAGATTATTGCCCGCGGCGAATGCAGAGGAACAATAGGCTTTGAGGAGGTCGGAAACGGCGGCTTCGGCTATGACCCTCTTTTTCTGCCTGTTGAATACGGCGGAGAAAAGACTATGGCGCAGCTTACCGCCGAAGAAAAAGACGCAATAAGCCACAGAGGCAAATCCGTGCGCCGCCTCGCGGAGCAGATTGGAGAGAACGGTTAATGACAAGCAAGGAGAGGGCACAGCTCAGGGCTCAGGCAAACAGCCTTGAGCCGCTGTTTCAGATAGGAAAGGGCGGAATGTCGGACGCTCTTGCGGCTCAGACCGCGGACGCTCTGCGTAAAAGGGAGCTTATAAAGCTTAAGGTGCTGCTTGAAAGCGCGCCCGAAAGTCCGCGCGATTTTGCGGAAAAGCTTGCCGCGGCAACGGGCAGCGAGGTTGTTCAGGTGGTCGGCGGAAGCATAGTTCTTTATAAAGAGAATCTCGACAAGGACAAGGAAGAAAAGAAAAAGAAGCCTGCCAAAAAGGGCAAGCCTCTTTCAAAGGTAAAAGCCAAAAGAGCCGCCGCCGAAAAGCGCGAGGCGGAGGAGAAAAAAAGAAAAAGGGATTTTTACGCAAAGAAGCGTTACGGCAGAAATTCAGCCGCCAACAAATGATATAATCGGACGCGGCATTTTGCCAAAAAATCATAATAAATCCGCGTAAAAAATTTTTTGATTTTATTTGCAACAAAAACAAGATATTGACACACTTATTTAATGTGTGGTATAATCGCACTCCATGCGAGTCGGAAAGGTAATGCAATGGGAAAAGACAGCGGCATTAAGCCGATTGCTCAAAACAGAAAAGCATATCACGATTATTTCGTGCTTGAAAAGCTTGAGGCGGGCATTGAGCTGTTCGGAACGGAGGTTAAATCCGTCAGAGCGGGTAAAATCAACCTCAAGGATTCATGGTGCTTTGTCAAGGACGGCGAGATGTTTGTCAACGGTATGCACATCAGCCCCTATGAGCACGGCAACATTTTCAACCGCGACCCGCTCAGAACAAAGCGGCTGTTGCTCCATAAAAGGGAGATAAGGCGGCTGTATGCTCAGGTTAAGCAGGAGGGTCTTGCTCTCGTTCCGCTGAGCGTTTATTTCAAAAACGGGCGGGCAAAGGTCGAAATCGGGCTGTGCAAGGGTAAAAAGCTCTATGATAAGCGCGAAACCGCCGCAAAAAAAGACGCGCAAAGATCGATTGAGCGCAATTTGCGCCGTTAATACAATAAATATATGGGGATGAAAGGATTTCGACGGGGAATCCGAGCCCGGATAAGCGAGTAGCGGGGCGGGACCGCTATAAAATCCGCAAATTAAATTTAAACGACAACAATAAAGTTGCACTTGCTGCTTAATTAAGCAGCCGTCTTTGTG
>JBJEQB010000067.1:0-20046 GCA_051881535.1 Acutalibacteraceae bacterium
GGCTTTCAAGAGCCTTTGTGAAATTGCCCGAGGCGTAAAGCCCCTTTTCAAGCTTGATATTATCAAAATAAGACATATTTTTTCTCCTCTCCTTACATCAGAAATGTTACTGTCTTTGCCGCGGTATCAACCGCTATGACGAGATATTCTCTGCCGCTTTCCGCCGCCTTAACTCCGCCGTCAGCCGCCGCAAGCTTTGAATAGCCGAGAGCGGGAGCTGTTCCCGAATAAGCTGCCGTAACCGCGCCGCAGAGCTGAACGCAGGCATAGCCGTCCTCGCCGTCAAGCGCAAAGCCGCAGAAATTCTCGTCGTCGGAGCACGCCGCAACGGTAGCGTCGGCGCTGATTTTAACCGCGCTGCCCGCAGAAATATCCTCGGCGGTCTTGAATGTTGCCGTGTTTTTGTTAAATCCGTTAAATGATACTGACATATTGATTTCCTCCTTAAATTTTATATTCCGAATCGTTTTCTCCGCTCTGCTCGGAGCGAACAAGCTGCCTTATAACGGGCAGCTTTTTTCTTGCGTTTTTTCTGAATGCGTCGCGCATTTCGCGCAGCATTTCCTGCGAAAGAGAGCCGCAGAGCTCTTCAACCGCCTCCCCGCTCATTTCGGGAATTACCGATGCGGCACAGCGGACTATCTCCTCTTTAAGCTCCTGCCTGTATTCGTTTGCCCACCTCGCATTTTCGGACTCGGGCGCAAAGGATTTTATAACGCCCGCGTTTCTTTGGGCGGGCACGGCTACAAACGACCATTCGTAGGCGTCGGCAGGCTCGGAGAGCAGATAACAGCAAAGTCTGCCGCCGTAGCTTTTGCCTTTTTGATGCTCGCAGCCCTCGGTTTTTATGTTTTTGCCGCAAATCGAGCAGCTTATATCCCTGACGCTGCAACCGACGCTGGTTTCCTTTTTGATGCCTGCGTCAATTTCGGCAATCAAATCCTTGTTTTTCTCCGTTCTGACCATATATGCCTTTGCTTTGATATAGGTGTAATCCTCGCCGTCCGAGGTTTTTCTGCCCGCCTCGGTCATAACCTCAGTCTGATAAATCCTTGCGCTCTGATCCTTGCTTTTCATATTGTGGTCAAAAATTCCCGTTTTGCCGACAAAGAGCTTCGCCAGCTCATAAAGGGCGGAAACCGTGAATTTCTCGTTATCCCTGTCAATCTCATTGTCGCAGAGAATAAGTGAAAATGTATAAAGCTCGTCTTTATTGAGCTTTTTCCTCGCAAATTTTTCGATGAGGTCAAGCTCCCCATCGGTTATCTGATTTGTTTTTTCCTTATCCGTATTATTCACCTCTCATTATTTTTTCTGCCTGCGCTTTATAGAGCATTGCTTTACTCTGCTCCACCTCGTCCTGAAGCGTAATGTCATCCCAGATTATCCTTGCCGAGCAGTTATAGCCCTCCGCTTTGAGAAAGGCGGCGCAGATTTTCTCAATAACGGGCGTGAGCGTACGCCTGTAAGCCTCAAGCTCGCTCGTGAGCGCGTCCGCCTGCTGTGACGACATACGCTCGGTGGTTGACCATGAAAGCCCGAGCATAAACGGCGGAATTCCCGTTTTTGCAACTATCTGTTCAAGCATTTGCCTGACGGGCACATTGCTGTCAAGAATCTGATTATCCGCACCGATAACCTGAATTCTGACATCGCCCACAGCCACAAAATCCTTTATTTCCGAGCCGCTCTGCATCGCTTCGCTCCATTCCTTGGCAACAAGCATCGCCCTTTCCTTGGCATAGGCTCTGTCCACGGCGTCATTTTTAGGATTATAGGTGACGGCAAAGCGCAGATTGCCGACTCTTTCCCAATTTGCGCCGATGCTCTCAAAAATTTTGAGCAAAACGGAGCTGACAAAGGGCAGACCTTTAAGCATTGAGTTGCCCGCAAGCGCGCCGGGGTCGGGATTAAGCACGCTTAGCAGGCAAAGCTCGGGAGCCTGAACCCTGCGAAGCTGTGCGCCGTCTCTGACGAAAATATCGATATCAAAGCCGTTTTTGTTTCTTTTAAGCTCGATATTTTCAAGCGGAGCGTTAAAAAGAGCCGCAGGCGCGCCGCTTGAATTTGAAACGATTTCTCCGACCGCCGTGCCGCAGGTCAGAAGCTGTTCAAAATATGTTGAAATAAACTCCGCAAGCCCACATCTGTTGCCGCCCACGGGCACATTGCTTATGAAATCGTCAAGAGCCGCCTGCGCCCGTTTATCCGAACATTCGGCTTTAAAGCCGCCCGTGAGACGCACGATTTTGAATATTGCCGCGTCAATCAGCGGCACCGCCTCGCGCAGGGCATAATAAAGCCGATACTGCGGAGCGCCGAGCGGCACATAGCCGTCGATAATTCCGAAAGGGCGGCTGTTTTTAAGCTGAGTAACCGGAGCCGCTATTCTTTCGGCATTTCTTTTTTTGAAAATACCCATTCTTACCTCCTTTCATCCTCTTTTTGCCGCAACGGCAAAAAAGTCCGACTCGTCGCTGCGGCAGACAACGGTTGAAACAAAATATCGGATATCGTCCATTGCGTGGTCGTTTTCCTTGATGACCGAATCCTTTGCCGAGTTTTCCTCCCATCTGTAAAGCCCGAATTCTCTTACCGTTGCTTTGCAATCGGGAGAAAAAAGGATTTTCCCCTCTTTAAGGCAGTCCGAAACCCGCCTTATGCCGTCGATAACATCGTTTTTCGCCGCCGTAACCCGAAATTTACCGCCGCGCCTTATGCACTCCGAAAAGCTCGCCGCCGACGGGTCGATAATAACCGCCTCAATCGGCAAATCCCCCGCAAGCTCGCAGAGCGCGTCATAATGCTCGCTGTCGGTTTTCTGCCTGCCCTCGGCACGGGAATCAAAATAGTATTCTCTTATTCTGTACCATTTGCCGCCGTTTTCTCCCCACAAGCCGAAGGAGGACGGATTGACCGTTCCGTAGTCGCAGGAAATATAATATCGGTCAAACCGCTCGGGAGGGGTCACGATATGCTTTTGCGCCGAAAACATCGGGTAAACGCAGCCCTGAGCGGCAACCCATCTGCCCAGCACAAATCTTTCATAAAACGCGCCCGAATACATTCTTTCGTAGCGGCGGATTATGGAGGGCGCAAGTGAGGGGTTGTCCTTCATCGTGAAGTGCAGATAAAGGCAGTTTTTTTCGCCGTGATTTTTTATCCACTCCTCGTGAAACCAATGCATCGGATGCTCGGGATTGCAGTTGAACCAGAATTTTGAGCCGTCAACGGAGCACCTCGCAAGAGCCTGCTCCACAAACGAGCGCGGCATCAGAGTTACCTCATCGAGCAAAACGCCCGCAAGAGTCATACCCTGAATAAGCGCCGCTGAGCCCTCGTCCTTGCCGCCGAAAAGATAAAAGCGGTTTTTTGCGCCGCCGCAGGAAATTTCAATGAGATTTTGCGAATACTTTTCACAGCACTCAAACCCAAGCTCACGCAGCAGAGGCAAAATCACCGTTACCACATTCCGCCGCAAAGACGCTATCGTTTTGCCGCACATGGCAAAAGAACAGTCCGAAAACGCCGAGAAAGCCCACGCCACAAACGAAACGGACATACAAAGCGTTTTGCCCGAGCGCACCGCGCCGTCGCATATTATCGCATCGTGATTTTTCAGCGGGCTTTCGGGCATCCACCAGCAGAGAGCCTTCATCTGCTTTTCGGAAAACGCCGTAAACTGCCGCTTTTTTGATTTTTCGCTCAAGGCTCGTCACCCTGTGAAAGCAGCTTTGCTCCGTCCGAAAGCGCCTGCACGAAGCTGCTCTGAGCCGTATCCTCGCCCGTGCCGAGCTTTTCAAGCCTTTCAAGAGCCTTCAGCCTGTCAAAAAACTTGATTTCAAGCCCGCCGCCCTTCGGGCGCTTGATTTCGGAAACATTGAAAAGATCAAGCTTTTCAATATCCTGCGGGCTTAAAGCTTCCTCGCAGAGCATTAGCTTCATTGCGTCGGCAACCGAGCCGAAAGCAAGGCGTTTAAGCCCCTTTTCGACTGACGGAGCAAAGGCGGCGGATTTTTCAAGGCGGGATATCTCCGCCCTGATATCCTCTCTCGACAGTAGTTTTTCCGCGCTTCTGCGCGGGGCTACGCAATAGCCCGCCCTTGCGGCGCTGCCCCTTGCCTCGCCGTCCCTCGCGTAATAGGCGCAGAACAGCTTTTCTTTTTCGGTCAACTCTTTTTTCAACCGATCACTCCTTTCCGAGAAATCAACGATTTCTCAACCTAAGGTGAATGGAATAATACGAGCCGTGATTTTCAGACGATTTTTGGTTGTTGAGGTTGCAGGAAGGCTGACGCCT
Source organism: Acutalibacteraceae bacterium (assembly GCA_051881535.1). Taxonomy (GTDB): domain Bacteria; phylum Bacillota; class Clostridia; order Oscillospirales; family Acutalibacteraceae; genus CAG-177. Next base: position 4,301 of record JBJEQB010000067.1, read on the forward strand.
TTCAATACCGAAACTCCGAAAAGCGGCGAAAAGACTCGCTTTCGGGCAGGTTCGGATCACTCCATTCACCCTAAGCGCAAACATCGGTTATTTTTAGCTCAATCAGCCTAAAATAAATTTGAATTCTGCCCGAAAAAAGAGCGTATTTGCTCCCGTTTTCGCCTGTTTTCAAGCGCAAAGAGCTGTTTTTCTCCGTTTTTGGTGATTATTTTAAATTCTCGTATTTTTTGTCTTTTTTACTTGACTTTATGCGTTTTCAGGTGTAACATTAAGAGGTAAAAAATTTTTGTATTGTGTGGTGAAAATTTTGGGCAGTTCCGATATCCCTAACCCTCGAAGTAGATTTTCAAAAGAATATTGCCGCACAGACGGGGCTGCCGTTTCGGTTCTTATTGAGTGATTTTATGCTTTAAATCGCTTTTATTTCGGTTTGCGTCGCCTTTGCGGAGAGCAGCCCTGCGGCTGCCGTGCTATAAGGAGATGCTTTTTTTATGGAAAATATTGAGATGCTCCTCTCGCAAATTGCCGAGCTTATTTCAAACGGAGAAATTTCCGCTCTGCGCGAGCTTTTGACGGAGATTAATGTCGTTGATACGGCTCAGTTGATTGAAGAGCTTGAATCCAAGGACAGACTGCTTGTGTTCCGAGTTTTGCCCAAGGATATTTCGGCAGAGGTTTTTGCCTATCTTGAGCCTGAAACTCAGGCGGAGCTTGTCCGCACGATAAACGACGCCGAGCTTGAAAGACTGCTTGACGAAATGTTCCTTGACGATACGGTTGACTTTCTTGAAGAAGTACCCGCAAATGTTGTTACAAGAGTTCTCGCCCATTCCGACCCCGAAACAAGAAAGCTTATCAACAGATTCCTGAAATATCCCGACGACTGCGCGGGCAGCCTGATGACCATTGAAATGGTTCAGCTTCACACAAGCTTTACCGCCGCGCAGGCAATCGAGCATATAAGAAAAACAGGCGTTGACAAAGAAACTGTCTACACCTGCTACTGCACAGACAGAGAGCGTCACCTGCTCGGAAGCATTCCCCTGCTCTCGATCCTGCTCTGCGACGAAAACGAGCTTGTCGGCGACATTATGGAGGATGACGCTCAGCTTATTTCCGTTAATACGCTTGATGACCGTGAAGAGGTTGCGGATATCGTTAAAAAATACGACCTTCTGAGCGTTCCCGTTGTTGATAACGAAAACCGACTTGTCGGCATTATCACGGTTGACGATATCGTCGATGTTATCGAAGAAGAAACCACCGAGGACTTTGAGAAGATGGCTTCTCTTGCCCCCTCTGATAACGAATACCTCAAAACAGGCGTGTTCAAGCTTGCGAAAAACAGAATCCCCTGGTTACTGATTCTTATGATTTCGGGCACATTCACGGGAAAAATCATCGAGGGCTATGAAATGCTGCTTTCGGGCTTCGTTGCGCTGACGGCTTCAATGCCTATGCTCATGGGAACGAGCGGCAATGCGGGTCAGCAGATATCAACCCTTATGATTCGCGGACTTGCAGTCGGAGAAATTGAAATCAGAGATTATTTCAAGGTTGTTTTCAAAGAACTGAGAGTTGCGGCAATATGCGGCTTCATTCTCGCCGTTGCGAATGTCGGGCGAATGTATCTTTTCTGTGACGGAACGATAGATGTCTATCTTGTTGTGTCGCTCGCAATGTTTTTCGCCGTTATCGTTGCAAAGCTCATCGGCTGTTCTCTGCCGATATTTGCAAAGCTGATAAGGCTTGACCCTGCGCTTATGGCAGGCCCGCTGATTTCAACACTTCTTGATATGATAACTCTTTCAATCTATTTTGCTCTTGCAAAAGTATTTCTGCTCAGTTAATTGCGGTCTGTCAGCCCATATGACAGCCTAAATAAAACAGCAAAGCAGCGCATAGCGGCATTTACCGCCCTGCGCTGCTTTTTATGTTGACTGAATAAATCATAAATGATATTATATTGAATGATTGATAATCCGAAACCGCAAAAGCTTTTAAAAGGAGAACATAAGATGCACTGTAAATTCTGCGGAGAAAAAATGAGCCGCTCCGACGATATCTGCACCACCTGCGGCAGGCTTAAATCAATGCCGCTTGAGCCGAAACCCGATTATTCAAACCGCGACCCGGGCAAATCGCAGGAATTCTTTTCGCTGACAAAAAACATACTTTTCAGATACCTGCCGTTTATCTTGCTTTTACCCTTTGGCTTTCTTCTCATTTCGCTTCTCCACGCTTTCAGCGAATACGACAGAGAAGTAATAATCGCCGTATTTGCAGTTGCGGCGGTTGCGGCTGTTATCACCGTGATTTCCGCTTCAAAATGCTATATTTCGGTTTATAAAAACTGCATTACGGGCAGAATTCCCGCAAAAATCCCTTGCTTTTCAAAAAAATTCACCGTCTATTATGAGGACATTATAAAATTGAGAACGCAGGGAATAGGTACCGGAAGTAATTCGTTCAAGCACAGCACGGATTCTCACCCCAAATTCGTTATCGTTACCAAGAGCGGCGCAATCAGCATAAAGGGTCTTACCGATTCGCAGGCGCTCTCTGTTCAGGCTTATATCCGCGCTTTCAGAGATAAATAAAAAAATCAACCTGAGAAGAATTGATTTCCTCTCAGGTTGTTAGTTTAATAAAGACAAGTGGCTATCCCAACAATGCCGATGTAAAAACACAGCTCCGGTAGGGAACGCCGTCCTCGGCGTTCCGTTAAATACGGGCAAATTTTCGGCGGTGTTATTGATTATCGGATTACGAAATATAATCGGTCATAGGCGGAGCCTATCCGAAATTCCGCATTACGCATTACGAATTCCGAATTCTACGCGGAACGCTGAGGACAGCGTTCCCTACGGAAATCTGTGTTGATTCTGGGACGATGCGGGCATCGTCCCTCTCTGTTTCCTATTGTATTTAATGCCGTGCGTTTTATTTCACTTCATGTGCACATTTCGTAAACTTCCAATTTCCTATCTCAAATTTTTTGTCGGTGATTCGTCTTGCAAGTTTGCGTGTTTCTATAAATTCATCAGTCACGGTTATAAAAAATTGCTTGCCGTCTTTTTCTGCCAGATAAAACTGCTTGTCCGTATTTTTTATTGAATTGATAAGCCCGGGAATACCGAATGGAGCTTCAAATAAAAAACCGAGCGCGTTGTCAATAACTTTTTCGCTCTTTGTCAGCTTCATTTCTCCTAAAAGCGCGTGGATTTCAGCATCGGGAAACTTATCACGGACAACTCGGTCTTTCTTCTTGCCCTTGCCGCCTTTGCCGTATTCCGATAAATTGTACGGTTCGCGCATAATAAATTCGTCAACTGTCTCGCCGTCATCAAGCAGATAATCTATGCTCACACTCAGTAGTTCGGAAAGTAATTTCAGATTATCAACATCAGGATTTCCGTTGTTTGTTTCCCACTTTGCAACAGCGGAGCGGGAAATGCCGAGCTTTTCGGACAACTGCTCCTGCGAAAGACCGACCTGTTTTCTTGCTTCTTTTAATTTTTCACCCAAAGTCATTGCGGTGACCTCCTTCATTGCTTTGTTGCGCTCAATATAATCCGAAACGCGGGCAAACGCAATAAACCATCCGAAACAACGCTGTTACTCTTCGTAACAGGGCTGAATATATCATTAATTATACCATAACAAAACAAAAAACTCAAAGGGAACGCCGTCCTCGGCGTTCCGTTAAATACGGGCAAGTTTTCGGCGGTGTTATTGATTATCGGATTACGAAATATAATCGGTCATAGGCGGAGCCTATCCGAAATTCCGCATTACGCATTACGAATTCCGAATTATTTCCGCGGGTCGTTGGGAACGGTGATCAATTAATGCAGACAAGCCGGAATTTACAGGTACAGTATATTACCTATTTATCTTTTTCATTTCTTTTTTCAGTCGGGCAAAATTCAAATCTTCCCAAAGCGGAAAAATATGTCCGCCTTTTAATCTCATTGAAGCTTCAAGCATAGCGCCGTAATAGGCAACTCTGAAATCGGTAAATTCGGATGTTTTACATTTTCTTTTATATGTTTCATACAGCCCGTATGCATCTCCCCACATATTACGAAGCTGAAATAAATCATATTCTCTGTCTGCCCATATACTGCCGCAGGGGTCGATGAAAGCTGTAAGTTTAAAAGTTTTTGGGTCAGCCATTATATTCATTATATTGAGGTCACCGTGAATAAGAACAGGTTTTGTTTTTTCTTGAGGCAGCTTGTTGAAAAGTTCAGTTGCCGCAAAAAGAAGATTCATTTTCTTTTTGCTGAATTCTCCGTTTTCGGTCAATTCATTCAACGCTTTGAGCCAAGGCTCCTGTTTTTCTGTTTTATAATATTCATACCAACTGTCATACACGGGGTTTGACAAAGAACCGAATTGGTCGTTTGTTACGCTGTGCCATTCGAGCATACCCGAAATAACTTCTTCTGCGAATTTTCGCTTCTGGTCCTTACTCTTAAACAAAAAATTGGGCATCAATACATTTTGCCCCTCAACAAAGCTCATAGCCAGAATTGCGGTATCGTTGTCTTCGTATGTGAAAAGCACTTCGGGCATTTTTACACTTGTATTTTTTGATAAGAAACTGAGTTGCAGAGCTTCCTCGTTTTGCATTTCCTGAAGTTTATAGCCTTTAATTGCAATAACATCACCGTCAGAAAGAGTGACTTTATAAACTCTGCCGTAACTGCCTCCGCCTATAAATTTGAAGTCGGAAGCTGTTTTATTAAGCTTTTCAAAAATGACATCAGGCATAACCGACATTAAATGCTTGTCACTATTATTAAGAAGTCTCATTTTTAAACCTCCGATATTTGTTTCTGAAAATCCCGATTTACCGTTGAATTTATTATACCTTCGGAGAAATAAAAAGTCAATGCACAGCAAAACGCAAAGCCGCTTTTGACACATCGCATCAAAAGCGGCTTTATAATATTTATCTTATTATTTGCCGAACATCATAAGCAGGAAGCCTGCCGCAACGGCGGAGCCGATAACGCCCGCAACATTCGGACCCATGGCGTGCATGAGCAGGAAGTTGGTGGGGTTATATTTTCTGCCCTCAACCTGAGCAACGCGGGCAGCCATGGGAACTGCCGAAACGCCTGCCGCGCCGATGAGGGGATTAATCTTGCCGCCGGTGATAACATAAAGCAGCTTGCCGAGCAAAACGCCGCCCGCCGTGGAGAAGCAGAATGCCGTAAGACCGAGAACGATGATAAGAATTGTTCTTGCCTTGAGGAATTCCGTTCCGTCAGCCGTTGCGCCGACTGTAAGACCGAGCATAATAGTAACAATATTGGGAAGCGCGTTCTGAGCCGTGTCGCTGAGTCTTTCGGTAACTCCGCACTCTCTGAAGAGGTTGCCGAGCATGAGCATACCGATAAGGGGAGCGGCAGAGGGAAGAAGAAGCGCACAGATAACAAGAACAACAATCGGGAAAATGATTTTCTCGGTCTTGCTGACCTTGCGGAGCTGCTTCATCTCAACCTTTCTTTCCTTTTCGGTTGTCAGAAGCTTCATAATGGGGGGCTGAATGAGCGGAATAAGAGCCATGTATGAATATGCGGCAACCGCTATCGGAGCCAGCAGGTGATCCGCCAGCTTTGAGGTGAGCAAAATTGCCGTGGGACCGTCCGCGCCGCCGATAATACCGATTGAAGCCGCTTCCTGCGGAGTAAAGCCAAGCAAAAGAGCGATAAGGAACGCAACATAAATGCCGAGCTGAGCGGCCGCGCCGAGCAGAAGGCTGACGGGGTTTGCAAGCAAAGGTCCGAAGTCGGTCATTGCACCGACGCCAAGGAAGATAAGACACGGGAATATCGAGCTTTTAACGCCCGCATAAATCAAGCGAAGCACGCCGTCCTCATACCAATGGGCTGCCTCAACGCCCTCGGGCAGCTCTGTCATCAGACCTGCGGGGTCAGCCATAAGACCTGCCTCGGGCAGATTGGCAAGAAGCATACCGAACGCAATGGGAACAAGGAGCAGAGGCTCAAACTTTTTAACTATGGCGAGGAAGAAAAGCAGGAATGAAACAAGAATCATAACAGCCTGCTGCCACTGAAGGGAAGCAAAGCCCGAGCTTTCCCACACGCCTTTGATTATTTCAAGAAAATCCATAAGCGTCCTCCTTAGCCAATGACCGCAAGAACCGAATCGGTTTCAACGGTTGAGCCCTTCTGAACAAGGAGCTGCTTAATTGTGCCCGCAGTGGGAGCAACGATTTCGTTTTCCATCTTCATTGCTTCGAGAATCATAATAACCTCGCCTGCATTGACGGAATCGCCCTGAGCCTTATTAACCGCAAGGATTGTGCCGGGCATGGGAGAAACAACATTTGTGCCGCCTGCGGTTGCCGCGGGAGCGGGAGCAGCGGCGGGCGCAGGAGCAGCAACGGGAGCCGCAGGAGCGGGAGCGGAAGCTGCAACAGCCTCTGAAACGCTTGTTATAACAGCCTCAGTCTCTTCAACCTCGACCTCATAATTTTTACCGTTAAGATTAACTATATATTTCATATCGCTCATTCCTCAATTCTTTTAATGGATTTAAAATTCAGTCTGTTAAGCGGTATTCCGCTCCGGTCGCTGACTATCGCCATAATAACGGCGGCTGTCGGCTCGTCAACATCAACAAGGTCAAGCTTGCCTGCCGACTGACCGTCGGGGAGAGGCGTTCCCGCCGCCGCGGCGGGAGCGGGAGCAGTCTTGACTTCAGCTGCCGTCTTTTTTTTGCCGAAAGCATTTTCGCCTAAACGGATAAGCTTTGAGATAACGAGAATTGCCACGGCAAGAAGAACAAGCTCCGCCATAACGACGAGCACGCCCGTAAGCGCCGTGGGAATGTAGCTGACAGTCGTGCTGACATTATTAGGTATATTCTTAAGAATTTCTATAAGATTAATTGAATCGTTCATGCTCTTTACCTCAATCAACTTTCTTTATTGAATAGGTGAAGGTGTTCTTCTTCTTTTCATCGCGCTTGTCAAAGAACGCCTCTGCCTGAGCGGGGAAAGCGATATATGAAAGAACGTCCTCGTCGCAGGTTGCTCTGCTGCCGAGATATTCTCTTGCTGCGTCAAGTCCGGGAGCAAGCGTGTCGGCAAATCTGCCCGTGATGGGCTTCTCGTCGCCGAGCACGAGCTTCTGAAGCTCCTCGCTGACCTTGCCGGGTGCCTTGCCGTATTCGCCTTTGATATAGCTCTTGACTTCCTTGGAAATATTCTTGTATCTCTCGCCTGCAAGCACATTGGCAGTTGCCTGAACGCCGACCATCTGGCTCATGGGAGTTACAAGCGGCGGATAGCCGAGATCCTCGCGGACTCTCGGAGTTTCAAGCAGAACCTCGTCAAGCTTATCAAGCTTTTTCTGAGCGGTGAGCTGAGCAACGAGATTTGAAAGCATACCGCCGGGAATCTGATAAATCAGAGCGTCGGTCTGAGTGCCCATAACAACGGGATTGAGCAAGCCGCTTTCGAGAGCCTTTGCACGGATGGGCTTGAAGAAATCGTTGATTTCCTTGCAAACCTTTTCGTCAACATCAACCTCGTAGCCGTACTGCTTGAGGGTGTAAACAAGGGTTTCGGTTGCAGGCTGTGATGTTCCGCCCGAGAAGCAGGAAATTGCGGAGTCGATAACATCCGCACCCGCCTCAACGCATTTGAGCAGGGTCATAAAGCCGAGGCCCGTGGTGGAATGAGTGTGAACAACGATAGGAACTTTGACATTCTCTTTGAGAGCCTTAACAAGGTCATAGCCCTCCTTGGGGCTCATAATGCCCGCCATATCCTTAATGCAGATTGACTGAACGCCGAGAGCTTCAATCTCCTTTGCAAGCTTAACATAGCTTTCAAGATTGTGGATGGGGCTGAGAGTGTAACAGATTGTGCCCGATGCGTGAGCACCGTTTTTGAGGGTTTCGTCAACGGCTACCTCAATGTTGCGAACATCGTTGAGCGCGTCAAATATGCGGATAATGTCGATACCGTTTTCGATGCTTTTCTTTACAAAGAGGCGAACAACATCATCGGGATAATGCTTGTAGCCGAGAAGATTTTGTCCTCTGAGAAGCATCTGAAGCTTTGTGTTGGGGCAGGCGGCTCTGATTTTTCTGAGCCTCTCCCACGGGTCCTCGCTGAGATAACGCAGGCAGGAGTCAAAGGTTGCTCCGCCCCAGCACTCGAGCGAATAATAGCCCGCCTTATCAAGCTTTGCAAGAATGGGTTCAAAATCCGCAAACGGCATTCTTGTGGCGATAAGGGACTGATTAGCGTCTCTGAGCACGGTTTCGGTAAAATTAACTTTCATAAAAAACATCCTTCCTATACGAAAAAATGAATTGATTGCAAATCAGAACTCGATGCGCGCTGCGATATAATCCTCAAGAGCATCGATTGAAATACGCTCCTGCTGCATTGTGTCTCTGTCTCTGACGGTTACGCAATTATCCTCAAGAGAATCAAAGTCAAAGGTAATGCATATGGGAGTTCCTATTTCGTCCTCACGGCGGTAACGCTTGCCGATGGAGCCTGTTTCGTCAAAGTCAACCATAAACTTCTTCTGGAGCTTTTCGTAAACCTTGAGTGCATCGTCCGAAAGCTTCTTTGAAAGCGGAAGAACGGCGGCTTTGAACGGCGCAACGGCGGGATTCAGGTGAAGCACAACTCTTGTGTCGTTCTTTTCCGCGTCAATAACTTCCTCGTCATAAGCCTCGCAGAGCAGGGCAAGCACGGTTCTGTCAAGTCCGTAGGTTGATTCGATGATGAACGGAATATATTTTTCGTTTGTTTCGGGGTCAAGATAATCCATTTTCTGACCGCTGTATTCCTGATGTCTTGTAAGGTCGAAATTGGTTCTGTTGTGAGTTCCGTTGATTTCGCCCCAGCCGAAGGGGAAAAGGAACTCGATGTCGCACGCCGCCTTTGCGTAGTGAGCAAGCTTCTCATGGTCATGGAAGCGGAGATTTTCGGGGTTTATGCCGAGATCCTGATAATATTTCATTCCGTAAGCCTTGAAATAATCGTAAAGCTCGGTGTCCGTTCCCTCTTTGCAGAAGGTCTGGAATTCCATCTGCTCAAACTCGATGGTGCGGAAAGTGAAGTTACCCGGAGTTATCTCGTTTCTGAAAGCCTTGCCTATCTGACCGATGCTGAACGGAAGCTTGGCTCTCATTGTGCGCTGAACATTGAGATAGTTTACATATTCACCCTGTGCGTTTTCGGGGCGGAGATAAATAACGCTCTTTGCGTCATTGGTAACTCCTCTGAAAGTCTGGAACATCAGGTTGAATTCTCTGATGGGCGTGAAATTATGCTTGCCGCAATGAGGGCAGGGAATTGAGTGAGCCTTGATGAACTCAAACATCTCGTCCTTAGTCATGGCGTCGGCATGAGCGTTGGGGTCAAAATCATCTATAAGATTATCCGCTCTGTGGCGCATTTTACATTCCTTACAGTCAAGCAGAGGGTCGGAAAAGCTGGCAACATGGCCGCTGGCTTCCCATACTCTGGGGTGCATAAGGATATCCGCGTCAACCTCGTAGCTGTTTTTTCTTTCCTGAATAAATCTCTTGCGCCAGGTATCCTTAACATTGTTTTTCATCCTTGCGCCGAGAGGACCGTAATCCCAGGTGTTGGCAAGGCCGCCGTATATTTCGCTGCCCGCAAAAATAAAGCCTCTTCCCTTGCAGAGCGCAACGATTTTTTCCATGGTTTTTTCCTGATTTTTCATCATATCCAAAACTCCCGCCATTATAATAATATTGTGATAATCATACCTTAATTATGCCTGAAAGTCAATATTTACCGCCCTGAAAAAGGGCAGAAAAAAGACCGCAAAATGCGGTCTTTTTTGGTTAAATGTGCTATGTGGGGCTTGAACCGCCCGTTGTTGGGTAACAATCGAGAAAAGCTAATCGTAAAACACACCGTTAGTCGTGATTTGCTGCCTTATGAAATATCAATCAAAATCTAAAAGATCCTAGAATTTTTAATAGCTGAACACAAAATTATAGCGATAATCTGTTGTTTTATAAATCTCCTGTACATCGTAATCAATCCTTACATCTCCGTCTGCCGTGTGGATGTAAAGATCACCTTTTTCACTTTTCTCTGAATAATTTTGGAAGTACAGAACATTTCCGTTTTCAAGAGCGGAAGCATCACTGACATTTTCGGCAATCTTCTTTTTTTCGCCGTTGGAATATACATTCAATGTGCCAACTTGCTCATTATCATTATAATCCGTGATATAGAAGATATCTTCACCATCATCCGAAGTAAAATAATCGCAACTGACATCATATTCAATCAGTTGTTTATTCAGATACAAATCTCCTTTGTCGTCTTTAACATCTTTGAAATATATAATATTGTTATCTGAAATCAATTTTGCACTGCAAACATCGCTGTCATAGGGCTCGTTGCTTACAACAGCTCCGTCCGCGATTTTTACTGTCCTTAATTCGCCGAACCCCTTTTCATCGTCAAATTTGTCAATATAGTAAACCGTGTCTGCCGATTCATTAATTGCAAAGCAGGTGCTTGCCGAATCAGTTTTAATTTCAATCAGCTTTCCGTCTTTAACTACATATGTGGTTGCATCGGAGCTCATAGCGCCGAGAATCATTTTTGAAAACTCATCGAAATAATCATATTCTTGGAAATCCGATTTATATATTGTTTCGCCGTTTTCAATTCTCTCTCTGAATTTTTCTTTCTTGTTAAGTTCATTGACAAAATCCGTAATGCTTACCTTATTAATCTTTATATTATCAAAGCTTTTAATTATCAGAGCGCCGGCTTCTTCAGAAACCGCCCTGCTTTCAACAAATGAAGCATTAACCAAATCACTTGTTTCGCCGTTGAAATAATATAAAGAGTCCACGGTTTGTATTTCGGTTTTCTCCAAGACTTCTCTTGTCCAAATTCTGTTTAGAGCCTCATTTCGTGCTTTGTAATCATGATAATAGTAGTTATCCGCAAGCTCTTCATCTTTTTCAGCCAAGCCATCGGGGTCTACTATGTAGTCCATCAGGGTTCCGGAGCCTTTTATTTCATTTTCCTTAGTATAATAAACGCCGCCATCTTCGCAAATCAAAACCACATCAAGAATATCTGCACCAACCTTAACCTTTTCGGATTCAGCTTTTTTAACATAAAGCTCCTTATCTTTAAAGTAGTAGATGCTCTCAAAATTATCGCCGGTTTTATAAACTCTGGTCACATCAGAATCAATCTTATCTTTTTCGCCGTCAACGGTTTGTATATAAAGTCCACCATCATCAAGAAGAAAAAGAACTTGAGTGCAGTCTTTTGAAACCCACATATTTTCTGCTTCGGAAATAATTTTTGCTCTTTCCTGCAAATTATGACTGTACATATTTCCGTAGATATCCAAATATATAACCTTTTCGCCTGTGTTATCTACAACAAAGGATTCTACATCTTCTGCAAGCTTAACGGGTTCTGATTCAGGTTTATCCAAAAGACGATAATACAGCGCAAATGCTTCTGTTTCAAGATCGACCTTTTGAGCAAAAAACACTTTATCCCCTTTTTGTGTAAACTCAACGGCATTCATTATTATTAAATCGCTTGCCATGCTGTCTTGTTCTTTGAAGAAATTATCTGTAATCAGGACAGGCTTGTTGTTTTCCGGTTCAAGATAATATATTGAATTATCTTTGAAATAGAGCGCCCGTTCAACGAAACCTTCTTCTTTGCCTTTTGAACCAAAAAACAGAAAAGCAGAAACAGCTGCCGCAACCAAAACGACAGCAACGACAATACACAAAGCGACGATTTTTGAGGTTTTCTTCTTTTTGATCGGTTCTGCGGAATCGTTTGCAGATATTTCTTCATTTGCCGATACTTTTTGCTCGGAATTATCCTCTGAAATCGTGTTTTCAGCAGAATCTTGAGAAACCGTTTCTGCCGAGACGCTTTCAGGGTTTAAATCAACATTTTTTCCACAATCATCACAAACTTGCTCTTCGCCTATATCGGCACCGCAGGAAGGGCAAATCGTCTGATTGTCATTCATTTGATTTCCACAAGATTTGCAATACATAAAAATCCCTCTTTCACAATTTTTGCACCTATATAAGTGCAAAAATATCATATCATTTACTTAAAATAATGTCAAGATGTTTTTGCGCTTATTTAAGTGCAAAGAAAGGCGGCATTAATTAAAATGAATACAAATTATGAAAAGCAAATCGGGGGAAGAATAAGAGAATTGAGGGAAAAGTGCGGCATGACTCAGGAACAGCTTTCCGCAAAGCTTCAAACAAGCGGCTGCGATATAACAAGGAGCGCTCTTGCCAAAATTGAAGTCGGTCAACGGCATATTTATCCCGATGAAATAAAACTGATAAAAGAAATTTTGAAAGTCAACTTTGAAGATTTGTTTTATTGAATTTTTATAACGGTATTAGGTCAATAAATTCGGAATTCGTAATGCGTAATGCGGAATTGTAGGGGACGATGCCCACATCGTCCCAAAATCAGCACAAATTTCCGTAGGGAACGCTGTCCTGATGATTTCCGATAAGACAGTATAGCAGAAACAACAAAGTGCGGCGAGTGTCAAACAGGATTGCTTATTATGAGAATAAGGAAGGATTTATGCTATGAAAAATCAAATTATTTCCTGCGAATATAATATTGATACCGCTTGTGTTGAAGTGAAACTAACCGACGGTTTGATAGTATCAATCGATTGCATTGCCGTTGAAAACGAATATGCAAACAATATTTACGAAGCATCCGAACTCGATTATCTAATTTTCAACGAGCCGATGAGCTATGTCAGATTATTGTTAAGCGGTAAGATTGAAGAATATTTACGAAACAATACGGATTATACTCCGTTGTCAGAAATGAGATAACTTTTAAAATAGCATAACTATGAGAAAAAGCTTCGAGTAGGTTCCATAAGAAATCAAACCCGGGGCTTTTTATTTTTTTCTGGCACAAATAGGACAAGTTAATTGTATTGTTGTGCGGTAATATACTTGTCCTTGCCACTCGTGCCCCTGATTACATTTCCACCAAACCTTTTTACCAGATTTGCTTGCAACTTGGGTTGACAACAATGTGTTGTTTTTAGTCGGATGCCATTCAGCCATTAGTTGAGCATTATCGCTCACATATTGTTTTTTCTTCTTTTCTTCCACAATGCTCACCTATAGTCAAAATCAAAACTACTTTGTTTGAAATTTAATACAGCACTATATTATCTTCATCTTTAAGAATGTCAGGAATTTCTGCACTTTTATTTGCTGGATGCTGCAGGAAAATAAAACGCAATTGATTAATTGAATCATAAGTTGCGGATATAAGATCGTTTTGCTCACGATAAAGAGATTTGTCATGTTGATTACTGTACAAATCATGTGCTGGAATTTGCCTTATTTTTCTTATCTTTCGTAGTGTAGACATAATATAATCTTTTAATGCTTGTTGACCTTTTGGATTTGACGAAAAATAATTTTTATTCAGCCACTCTTCAAGTAAAACAAGACTTCCTTTTAAAGTGCCATCATCATTTTTCCTTTTGACAGGTAATATACGTTTCAATTTATTAAACTCAAAAAAATTGTAATTTATGTTATTGACAACTATTTTCTCTAAGGCAGTAACAAATTCATAATAATTCTTCTTTGAAGGTATCATCAGAATTCTATAACCAATTAATTCATCATCAGTTATGTTATATTCTTTACTGAACAAAGGAGGTAAGCCGATATTCTTGCATAATAAATTTATAAATTTTAACTCTTCGAGCAAAGCGTCAAAAATCCAAACCTCTGTTACCCAATCACAATAAATCAAATTGTCAAGAAATCCTTTGTTGATTTTAAATGCACTTTGGTCTCTAAGCAAACATCCTCTCCACTTGCATTGTGCTTCATAATTGAGTTTGGATAAGTCTCTTAAAAAAACACCAATAGCACGGTCTGAATCAATTGGATTTTCGGTTGGATATGCAATGCCAAAATCCTGAATATATTCTGAATGAATCTCATCTGCATCAGGATCAACAACATCTATGTATCCTCTATAACCATAATCTGATATTCTGTATAAAGGATTGTCATAATACATTTGCAGAATATCAACATTAAAATAAAGAATTTTTAATTGTTCTTCACCTTTTGCAAGCATCTTTGTGAAAGGTTTTTCTTCTTCAATATTAACAGTTGCCAAATGCTCTTTGGTGGGGTATAAAGTAAATAAGCTTTCTTTATGAAGTGAATCTATTTGATTTTCCTTTTGGGGTATTTTATGGAATCTATGAATGAAAATGTTTATATCATCTCTTTGCGAAAGAACAAATATTTTATCTTCTAAAATGAGTTCTTCCGCATCTTCCGGTAAGAAATATCCTAAGCTTTTATTTGAAATACCGTTAAAATCTCCCGAAGTGAGATAATGATTTGTAATTTTATCTAATATTTCTTGTTTATTCATAGTTACCCCTTTAACACTAATTGAAAACAAAACAAATTTCTATATTGATTATAACATAGAATAGAATAATATTAAAGAGGTCAATGACATACAAATTGAATTTACTGCTTTTGTCATTTGTGTTTCTTCCTGGCTTTACCCCTCTGGCTATACGGACTTTTCATATGCTTTGATTTTTTGAGGATATTGATTTGCGTTACAAGTTCCTCTTTTGTGAGTGAATCATAGTCAATGCCGAGAGTGTTGAGATACATTCTGACTTTCTTTTCTTCGTCGCTACCTTCAAAATTCAGTGCATCCTGCAATTGCTTTTGTGCATCTGCCGCAGGCGAGGTTGTGTCTGCGGTTGTTCTGTCGGCTTTGTGATTTTCACGGATTGTGCCGATAATCCGGTCAAGGTCTTTATGTATCACATGGCTGAAATACTCGTCTTCGTCAACCTGTGCAAGCTCCAATGTGCGGATATTCAAATCGTTTTCATCTGGATTTTTCTCCATAGCCGCATTCCGCACAACTCCGAGCACGGCGTTCAAATCGTTGATTCTCATATCGGCAATACGGTCAACATAGATTTCGACATCGGTTAAAAACCGTCTGAAATCTTCATGTGTTGCAATTTCGGACAACAGCCGATTATTTATTTTCCCGCTTTCAAGCAAATCAATCATATCATCACTCAAATGCAGATTATTGATGTCTGCGTTTGGGTGATTTTTTTGTTCCGTCAGACCGAGCAGATAATCGGTTGACACGCCGTAGAAATTCGCAAGCGTCACGAGGTTAAACGGACTCATGTCTTTGTATTCCTCGGTTTCATATTTGCCGAGTGCGGATTTTGATATGCCTGTTTGTTCGGCAAGCTGTTCTAATGTCAGACCACACTCCACTCTTAAGTCTTTCAATCGTTCTTGCATTGTTAGTTTTATATACATATTATTCCTCCGATTTGTATTATAGCATGGAAATATGAACTTTTTTCGGATTTTTCCATCCTCTTGGAAATACGGGAAACAATGAAAAATTTCGCTAAAATATGGTCAACGGATAACAAATCCGTAAAATTGAATGACCGTCTGAAAGGGATACGTTTTTCGGGGAAGTAGGCGATGACCATAGCAAGCCTGCCAAGAAAAACGAAACGCCGTTGAAAAACCGGGGGCAGGAACGGCTTTCAGGCAGAACGGCGATTAATTTATGAAAGACTAACTATTAAAAGTCAAGCCCTAAAATAGAAAAAATCAAAAAAATA
>JBJEQB010000068.1:0-4251 GCA_051881535.1 Acutalibacteraceae bacterium
CATGGAGAAGTACTCAAGTTGGTGACGAGGCGCCCCTGCTAAGGGCGTAGGTCGGGTAACCGGCGCGGGAGTTCGAGTCTCCCCTTCTCCGCCAAAAAATCCACCGCAATTCTGATTGAACTACGGTGGATTTTCTGTATCTATAAAGTATTGCGCCCTTTTCTAATGTAAATATGTATCACACGCCGAAATCCTGCTCCGATTTTATTCGTTGGAGCAGGATTTTTCATAAAATCAACTCCGAATATCTTAACTCTTTGATATTCGGAGCAAGGCTTATTATCGTATTGTTTGGCTTTTCAGCTTTCGCTTTGATAATGATTTATGCCAATGCTTTGCGAAAAGAAATAATCATTATCAGAACCGAGCGTTTTTTCGGCGAGTTCTTCAAGTGTTATGTTCGGCTTATAAGGTCGCTTCAGAAAAACAATTTTCTGATATATTTCCGGTTCTATATCGCCGCTTTTACTCTTTACCGTCAGCCCGTATATAATCGCCGTATTATCATTTATTTTGAATTCAAATCCGCTGCCCTCGCCGAAATCGCCTTTATAATGCTTTATTGCTTGACTGTAAACTGTTTCCACGCCATCAAAATCGGCGATTAAAAATGTTTCTGTTTCAGGCAATGGCGTAAAGCCTTTGCTAATGCCGAAATTCCACTTATAATCAATAAAATATCCCGCTTTTCCGTTTGATAAAATGCCGTAATCCTCATAGCTGTTTTTATACTTTATATATTTCAGAACTCTGAATGTTATCTCGTTTTCGGAGCTTTCAAGCGGAAGAATTAAATCATAAATGCTGTAAAGTGCGGTATCAGAGTGTATACAGCACTCGAAGCCGTCGGGAATCAACGGGTTTGACGGTTTCGGCGCTAAGCTTTTGTAGTTTTGAATTTCGCTGTCGGGCAGAATGGCTGAAATTTCTTTCGGCATACCGTATGAGATAAGGATATTTTCGATTTTTGCCCTGTCAGCCGATTCGGTTATCAATTCATTTGCCGATATGTCCGTAGCTTTTGCAGGCTGTGCAAAGTAAAGGTAGTTTCCCAAAGCCAGCATTGCAATAAATATAATTGCGGGCAAAGCGGCGGCTAATGCTCTTTTGCTGTGTGATTGCTCCGATTTAATGCTGATTTCTGCTTGCTCCAAGGCTTCGTTAACGCTAATTTGTATTAAAAGATTTATTAACAGCGGTATTAGCATAACAAGCCAAATCAGTTTGCTTTGGAATTTAATAAAAAAGTTTGAATAAACTACAGTCAAAGCAACTGTATTAATCAGAAAACCGATAAGCGGAACCCACTTTTCCGTATTTAAACTGTCGGTTGAAATCAATTTGCACAGAGTATAATGCATAACCGCAAGCGATACAAGGCTTGTGATGAAAGTAACCGCAGGCAAGAGATATGCAAAAACGCTGTTTTTTTCAAAAATCAATCCGAAAGAAACATAAGCTAAGAATTCAGCAGAAAGAGCCGTAACTGAAAAGAACAACAGTCTGAAAGCTTTGTTTGCGTTTCTGAAAATATAGCTGAAACAGAAAGATAACGCCGCGGCAATTACTGATATTACACTGTAATCGGAAAACACAAGACCGTAAGCGATAACGATGCAAAACAACGGTATCAAATAAAAAATGTTTTGCAAATCCTTAATAGGATTATAGCGGTGAACGCTTGAAAGTCCCCGCTTTATTGAATATCGGTCGCCTAATGCGTTTTCCGCAGCTTCAGCCGCCTGATTTTCGCTCATTCCGCAGGCGAGATTGATTTCAAACTCGGTCATCAGATGGTCATAAAGCTCGTCTCGGACAGATTGCCTTTCTTTTTTTGAAATGATACCCGAACACAAATAATCCAAAATCTCATCAAATTTATGTTCTGACAAGCTCAGCACCCCCGATAACCTTGCCTACTGCATCGGAAAAAACATTCCACTCCTTTTCTTTTTCTGCGAACTGTTTAAGTCCTTTTTCCGTGATTTTATAATATTTTCTCTTTCTTCCCTCGGCTTCGCACCAATAGGACTCCAAGCATCCGTCAGCTTCAAGAGCATGGAGAATGGGATAAAGTGTACCCTCGTTCATTTGAAACACATCATTACTTGTCTTTTCAATGGTCTTGATTATCTGATATCCGTACATATCAGCCTTTGAAATCACGCTGAGAACAAGCAGCGCATTACTGCCTTTGGTTAGCTCCTTGCTGATTTTCACAGAATATTCCTCCTATACATCGTTTATCTATGCCTTGATAATCTATGTATATCATATAATTAGCTCAAAGTCAAGACAAAGCTGAATAATCTTACAAATATTTTTGTATTTTCACATTTGCAAAAATAAATCGCTTTATTATATGCTATATTCATTCCGAAAGAAGGCGCATATATAATGAAAAGAGAAATGAGAAATTACAAACGCAAGCTATCCGACGAAACCGCGGCGGAAATTCTTAAAAACGGGCTTTACGGCGTGCTTTCGACGGCGGATAAAAATGCCGTTCCCTACGGCGTGCCGCTCAGCTATGCGGCGGTCGGAGATGTGATTTATTTTCACTGTGCGAGGGAAGGTCACAAGCTGGATAACATTGCCGCAAATTCTAATGTCTGCTTCACGGTGGTTGACGGCGTTGAAACTCTTGCCGAGAAATTCTCAACCAAGTACCGCTCGGTTATAGCGTTCGGGACAATCAGATTTGCCCAAAACGATGCGGAGAAAATGAAGGGCATCGAGGCGATAACGATGAAATACTGTTCCGATTATGCCGAAGCGGGCAAAAAGTATATTGAAAAAGATTTTGAAAAGTTCAATATTCTTGTAATGGATATCGCCGATATGAGCGCAAAGGGCAGAACGGAATAGGATTTTCTTGACAAAAATGCTTTGTGAGGTTAAACTGAAGCTGTATCGGTTAATCCGATAAACACATGAAAAGGAGAACAAGAATGAAAAGGATTACGGCAATCATTTTGGCGCTTGTTTTTGCGCTCGGAGCCTGCCTTATGCTCGCTTCCTGCGGCGGAAAAACAACTGACGAAACCACAGCGGCAACCACCGAGGCGAATGAACCCGAAACAACAGCACAGGCTGAAAATCCCGAGGCTTCAACCGCTCAGAACACCGCTGATGAAAGCGTTCAGCCCTCGGAGGTCGCTTCCGAAACAGTTCCTGCGGAAACCACAACTCTTGCGGCTGTTGAAGCACCCGTCGGCGGCAGCGTAGCTCAGATTGTTGAATATTACAACAAGGCGGCAAACGGCGCAAAAGCTTATCCCGGAACAATGAAAGTCAAGAGAACTCAGGGAACCGTATCGAGCCTTGAAAGCATTTCGATCGAGCTTGCAAGAGGAATAGTCGAGGGTATTCTTCCCAACGATTATCCGCAGGAAAAGACGGTCACTTTCACCAACGGCAAGAGCAGCAGCGGTGAAAAAGCATCGGCTTTCTTCCCCGTTGACGATAAGCCATATACTAGCAATCTTACTCCCGCAGGCGTTAAGAGCGCATCTTGCGCCAAGCAGGGAAGCGGCTACAAGGTTGTTATCACGCTTGTTTCCGAAAAAGGTAATGATATCAATTTTGTTCCCAAGCATCACAGCTCGTGCGCCGACACGCTGGCACTAACTCAGGAGGATCTTGATCCCCTGACAATCAATGAGTGCAACATCACCTACACCGGTGCAACAATAACCGCTACCGTTGATGAATACGGCAGAATTACTACTCTCAATATCAGCGAACCCGTTGTTATCGAGGGCAAGGTTGCATGGAAATCATTTAACATAATCGAGGTTAAGGTTATTGGCACCTGGAAGCAGGAGTTTGTTGTTACATACTAATTAATATCTGAAAATCAAAGAAACTGTACCCGATTCCGAAGCGGATTTGGTACAGTTTCTATTCTTTTTCAAATTTAATTATATCCGACACTTCGCAATCCAGGGCGTAATTCGTAGGGAATAGGGTTTCCGTTCAAAATACAACGGAATCTCACTATTGATAATAGCCTCCTTTGGCAAAGGAGGTGGATTTTGTGAAGCAAAAGACGGAGGATTTGAAATAAAAACAATCATTTTAACGGCGGCTTGTGGTCAAGCCGCCCTACATTCGTTTCGCCGCGAAAAATTCGGAATTCGTAATGCATAATGCGGAATTAAGGATAGGCTTCGCCTATGACTGATTGTATCGAAAGTAGGGGCGACCCCGTGTGGTCGCCCGAAAAACGATAATTAATAGTACAAAATA
>JBJEQB010000069.1:0-20007 GCA_051881535.1 Acutalibacteraceae bacterium
CCGATGAATTGGTTTCATAAGCTTCAAGCCCAAGATAAATAAATCCATCGTACTGAGCATCAAGTTCTGCATAAGACTTGATGTTGGATGTGCCTGTTGCAGCAGAGGCCTTTGGCGCAAAGCCGGTGCTGACTCCGGCAAAAATGCTCATTACCATAGCTATGGCAAGGAATACACTTAAGCCGCGCTTAAATTTTAACATTAGCTTGTTTTCCTCCCTTGTTTATATTTAAAACCAGTCTGAAAGACATTGCATTTTAAACAATAATTAGGATATAAGCTTAAACCGTTGGATATAGCTCACAAAAAGCGGTGAGCTATATCCATTATTGGCTTTAAATAAAATCAACTTCACAATACGAAAGATTAGAAGTCTTCCATTACTAAGCCTGTGCTCTGGTCAATTACACTAAGGCTAAAAGCTGATGAATCAACAATACCAGCATCAATAAGGTCAATACTGCCGTCCTTATTAAGATCGGCTGCTACTGCCTTATAGAACTCATAAGTATTATAAGAGTTCCACTCCCAGTCATATCCCGGTGAATAAAAAGCCTGAAGAATTATTTCACCGCTGTCAATAATGTCAATGGAACCATCACCGGTAACATCACCATAAAGAATAACTTGGTATGTCTTTTCAAGCTCATTGGTGTTTGCATTATAAATCTGAACGACAGTACCTGTAGAATATGCACCTGTATCTTCATTTCCGACAGTTACAACAGCGTATGCATTGTCAAGATTACTGAACATAGAAAGAACAGTATCTTCGTCATAAATATCAACGCCGTAGCCTACAATATATCCGTCAATAGGTGTTCCATCGGGAAGAGTGGCCAGATAGTAATCAATCTTCTCTGCGCTATCTTCTGCAATAGCAGGAACGAATGTATAGGTGTATGTGGGATCAAAGAACAGGAACTGATCTTCCGTTGAGAACTCAATTACAACTTCACCGCTGGTTGCGGGAGCAAGAGCTGCCTGTGCGGAAGTAAGAGCTGTGGTAAGCTCGCCGATCTTAGCAACATTAGCATCGCTGTTGCTGAGGTTTCTGTCAACATTCTTTGCTGCATTGTATGCATCATAAAATGCTTTATAGGAATCGGGAGTATAAGCGGTCTGCTCTTCGGGAGTTCCGTTTGCGGTTATGATATCTGCTGCTGCCGTGATTGCTGCGTCAAGAGCTCTGTAATCAGCGGAAATTGCAAGACCCTTCCAAGCTGCAACCATTTCGGATGTTGCCTGGTTAACCTGTGAAGGACGAAGGTTGGGTTCACCGTTTGCAGTAATGGGAGTTGCAAGAGTTGCCTCGGCAAATGCCTGAGCTCTCTTATATCTTTGAAGTGACTTATCAGTATATTTGCCCTCGTCTGCAGATGCAACTGCATTCTTATAGAGGTCATATACTATCTGAAGCTTGTCGGTGTTAGCCTCAAGTCTGATAAGTCTGTCGCCGGTAAGCTTGAGCATATGCTCGGCATATGTTGCCTCAATGGAGCCGACAACGCCTTTTTCTGCTACATTCTTGTTATACTGAGCAACAGCCAAATCATAAGCTTCTCTCTCTTCGTCTGTGGGTGTGTAACCCTCCTCGAAGGGTTCGGGAACATAGAAGTTCTGAGAATTGATGATGCCTTCAACGCGCTTTCTTGCATCCTTATATCTGTTATAGGTATGAGGTACATAGTCGCGCATACCGAAGAAGGTATAACCGTCCTCGTAATATTCCATATCAACCTTGTAGGGACCGTCATCGCCTGTAACGGTTGTGAAGTTAATGCCGCTGTATGATCTGAGTGCATTCTCAAGAGCTGTTGTGCCAGAGTTCTTCTCGTAGGGCTCAAGTGCCTTGATAGCGTTTTCAAGAGCAGTAGCAAGCTCTTCATACTTATTAACAAAGCCTGAGCCTGCGGTTGCTGCTATTTCACTTGCAAAGCTTGTGCCAACTTTCGGCTTAAGAACAAGTCTTGCTGCGTTTTTAAGAGCAGTCTGATATGTGGTGAAAAGACCTTCTGCTGCACCGTCATTGGCTTCTGTATCATAATTTGCCTTCTGACGGTTCGCAGAAACTGCATTATTGAAGAGTGCGGGAAGACCGAAATCATCATAAAGGTGAATCTTGGTTACAACACTCTTTGTTGTGCCTGCAACACTAACTGTGGTTGTTGCGGTGTATTCGCCGTCGGGAACGCCGGCGTTATTGCCGGTAATTATAGGCTTCTTGTTTTCATCAAGAACCTGCTCGCCTTTGTCGTTAAGCTGGTAAGTATAAGCAAATCTCTCATACTTGGTGCCGTCAGCCTTTGTTGCAACCATGAACGGATTCATGAAGTAAAGACCTTCTTCACCGGTCATTGAAGCTGCAATCTGATCTGCTGTTGTGTTCATGGTAACAAAAGGATATTCGGTCGATGAGAATGAAACGCCGCCGATGGAAGCGCTTGCTGCTGAACCGCTCTTATCATCCTTAACACGGATGCTGTAGCTCTCAACCTTATCAAGAGCTCTGCCGGTTGAAAGATAGATTGAAGGCTCATACTGAATCTTGCGGTCACCTACTGCGATTTCGCTCTCTATGCTGTCATCGTCCTTATCGGCACTGCCGACATAAGCATAAACAGTCTTTGAAAGAGCAACATCAGCACCGGTGTTGCTATCAACAACGATTGATGTGCCATCTTCACCATAAATAAAGTAGTTTATGGTTAATTCGATAAGCTGACCCTCTGTGAGAGCGCTGGTAATTGTAACATCTACAGAGTCACCGCCGGCAATTGTTGTTCCGGCGCCAATACCTGTACAGGTGAGTGTGGTTCCCGTGTTATCAGCAGCTGAACTATATGCACTAGGAATTACACTTTGAATTTTGTAAGTATAAAGATTATCCTGATTGAAGTCTCCGTTCTTATCGGTGTAGCCGGTGTTGATACCGCTTGAGCCGTTAACAACCTGGAACTTAGTAGTAGCGCTGGTTGCGGAAATAATCTCAGGCATATAAATTTCCATCTCTTCAAATTCCTGGTCATCGCTCAGATGAAGAACATCGCAAACGATGGGAAGAGCAACCTTAACAAGAGCTACTGCTCTGCCGTTAAGGGTTGCACCGGAAGCAGATGTGAACTGCTCTGTGCCGAGAGTCTTAACAAAGTCATTAACCATCTTTCCGAGAAGATCATTTTTAATTAAAGCGTCAAGAGTTGCCTGAGACTGGAATACGCCGGGAGCGATAAGCTCAAATACATTCTTGAGGAGTGACATAATAATGCCTACGCCATTCTTCTGTGCAAACTCACCGCTTGTATTTCTCTTGAAGATTGTTGCAAAGTTGGTTGCATCAAGATAATAGATGGGCTTAAGGATATAATCAAATACAAAGGTCTTTGAAACGATGCTTGCGCTTGCTATTTCAGAAGCAATCCATGCATTGTCTCCCTTAATGGGAATAAGAGCATTGATGATTGTATCGAAATCCTGCCATACCGAATCAGCGGTAAGACCGTCCGTTCCGCCGTTTGCGTTGTCACAATTAAGGTCAAGAGCAAGGATTGAGCCATAATTAGTAACAGCCCATGCTGCAATCTGAACAAGGTTAGTCTCATATGTACCGCTGTTGCCCTGATACTGAAGAAGACCTGCCTGGTTAACGGGATCGTTGCCTGAAGCGGGAACCATATCGATATCCTGATTAAGGTTATAAACAGCAACATCAAAGAGGATGTCAAGAGCCTTGTTTACAACCGCATCATAGTAATCGGCATCGCTTGTATAGCTCGTTCTTTCGGGCTTAGTATAAGTGAACTGAGGAATATCCTGCCATGCAAGCTGCTCAACAGCTCTGTAACCAACATCGGCTATGGTCTGATAGTCATCCTCAATATACATCCAGCTGACAGAGGAGTTGAGAATTGCTCTCACAACGAAAGCAACAATCTGCTGATTGTTCATTGCCATAATGTCAGCAACTGCGGGAACCTCAATCTTTTCACTGAAGAAAAGGTCGCCTGTAACTGCAACAACAAATCTTGCAACGTTGCAGATGTTATCAAACAGAACGCTGTTGCCTGTTTCGTCCCAAGTCCATGAAACCTGAGTGCTGCCATCATAAGCAGTGGTTGTTACGCCTCTCTTAACGATGCAGATTGCATCAAGGAACTGACCAAGGATTGTGTTGAAATAATCAACAAGCGTCGTGTTGGACGGAACAGAAATGTAAGGAACAACTGCATCAATATTGAAGAGCTTTGCATAAATATTGTCGCTGTTGTCTGCGGGAACATCGCCGTCATATGCAGGATCATATGTGGGGTTGTCTATCCAAGTCTGAGTTGTTGAATCATAAATCTGTCTTCTGTATTTTGCTTCGTCATATTCAACGCCGCAAAGTCTGCGAAGCCAGGGTCTTGTGTCTCTGTTAAGAACGGGAACAAGAATATAATTGTATGCCTGCTGCATAAGAGCTTCGATAAAATCATATCCGTTCTTATTGGTTGTGATGTCAATAGCGGAGTAAACGGGTGAGGGAGCAGCTTCGCCTGCGTTAACTCTTACGCAACCGCCGAGACCAGTTGTTACCCATTCGGTGGGATGAACCCAGCCGTAGTAATCATACTTAGTGGTATCGGGAGCTGTTTCATCGTAAAGGTTATTGAAGCCATACATATCATAACGGATAGTGTCATAGATGTTGTCAAAACCTTCGTCAAGGCAAACCCACTTACCGAGGAGAAGCTCATTTATGAGATCCTGGAGAAGGGTAAGCACGCCGTTGTTTTCATCAAGATACTTGGTGGGAAGACCGGTTGTGCCGTTCTTGAAGTAATCGTACTGAGCTTCTTTACCTGTGTTTGAAAGTCCGTAAAGAGCTCCGATTGCAAGTTCTCTTACATTGAAAACATATTCAGCGATGAAAGAGTCGAGGATGCCGAGATTGAGACTGCCGTTAACATATTTTTCAACGATGGGGGAAAGGTTTGCAATAAGGTCGAAAAGAGCGTAAACAAGGTTGAGATCAGTCTGATCATTTATGCTGACAGGACTTGTAGCCTTGTTTCTTCTTACGCCATCAATCGCGGGATTGATAAGTGAGGGCAGAGTCTGTGCATCGCCGAGAAGCGGAAGCAAAGAGCTGACGCTCGTAAGAAGTGACTGAACGCTCGTAAGCGCGGTATCAATGCTGCCAAGATCAAGTTCACCTATATAAATATTAAGGTATATCTTTTCCTTAGCGAGCATACGGTCAACCTCATCAAGGCCCATTGATGCATACTGCTCCAAAGTGAATTTGGGCGAGTCAACATCATCGTACTGGCCGCTGATGGGGGTTCCTTTGAATGGCGCATATGCGCTGCCCGCAACGCTGAAAATGCCTGAGAGCATCGCAAAAGCCATAAGGAGTGAGAGAATGCGGATTGACTTTTTCAAATTTGTACACCTCCAAAAAAATTTGCACTTAATTGAAAATTTGGAACCAATAAATTTGAGATGTGCCGCGCTGTGTAATCAAATTACATGCCCGCGCAGTAAAATGACCTTAGCGCATACGGCACTCTGACCGACCTCCTTGTTAGATTTCGCAGCGCCGAATACGCCATTCGGCGCAAAGCGACAGCCAGAATCACAAAATTTAATGTATCCACAGCGTTCCCCGTATGTAATGGTGCCTTTTGGAGACACCAAGAGAGGGAAAACCACTTTATGGTCATATTAACTATAACCAAATTTGCCTCAAATGTCAACGATTTTCAAAACGCATTTAATATTTTGTTAATATTCAACAACTGTGTCTGTTCATTTTTGGTTAAAGTGTCACGCGAAATTTTGACAAATCGGAAATTTGATTTGAATGTGCACCGTAAAGTAATATAGCTTTACAATTCAGGCGTTTTGAACTTGATGACAAACTTGCGAAAAATAGACAAATCAACCTCGCTGAGAGTATATAATATAAAAGGTATAGTAAAATAGCGCTTGGTTTGACAGATTTTTGCCGGAAATTTGATTTTGTAATGCTGATTACCTTTACATATACAAATCAATTTTTGATTTATGGTTATTTCTCAAATGCACGAAAAAAATCGAAAACCGTTGTAAAACAGCAAGTTTTTTCTGAAAACAACCGTCTGTGCAGCCAAAATACTGCAATTTAATCTTCGCGTATTCTCCTGTAAGCTGTTTTAGCTTTACACACATTTTACTTTATCGTCAGGCTTGTCAGAGTATTTTTGCAGGCAACGGTAATACCAAGATGCCGAACCGGTAAAATGAGTCCACCCTGCTCTTCCCGTGATTCCGTTGCCGAAATAAACATCTCCTGCGAGCACATAGGGCTCTGCCCGATATTTTTGTGCCTTTAACTCATCTTTATAGAAGTTCAAAGGATTGATAGCAGAAATCAACCTTTCCCCTTCCTCGAATTTGCCCATTTTCAGCATTGCCATAGCAAGCCAGACCGCCGCGTGGGTATATTGCCCCCCGTTTTCCCTTATTCCCGACGGATAAGAGGCGATATATCCGATATCATCTTTTTCATCTTCGTCAAACGGCGGAGCAAGAAGCCTTATAATCCCGTCGGAAAACAGCTTTTCGTATGCAGTTTTCAGCGCGGTTTCTGCTCTGCCGTTTTTGACGCCTATTCCCGAAAACACCGCAAAAGCCTGCGGTAAAATATCAATAAATCCGTTTTCTCCAAGCATTTTACCGTTTTTCAGGAACGCTCTTGCGTATCTGTCGCCGCACCATGCATGTGTTTCAACTGCTTCTTCGATTTTTGCGGCGATTTTTTCATATTCTTCAGCCT
This sequence comes from Acutalibacteraceae bacterium, assembly GCA_051881535.1. GTDB lineage: Bacteria > Bacillota > Clostridia > Oscillospirales > Acutalibacteraceae > CAG-177. The sequence continues at coordinate 6,800 of JBJEQB010000069.1, forward strand.
TTTCCGAAAATCCGAACTCTCTGCATATCAGTGCAATTTTTTCAAGCACTATTTTCTGAAACATTGAGAGCCAAACGCTTTCACCTGCTTCTTCATCTCCTATTTTGCTGAAACCGTCATTCCAATCGCAAGATCCAATCAACGCCATACCGTGTTCACCGAATTTAAGCGAAAAATCCACGGCTCTGACACAATGGAACAAAACACTCTCCTTAATATCGGATCTGCGAGGTGAAAAATAGCGTTCATTTTCATCTGGTGCAAGTTCTTCACCAAAAATATATGGAATTTCAGTCTTAAAAATGCTTCCGTCACCTGTTTTTTCATAATAAACGGCGCAAGCGTATGCAAGCCAAAGCATATCGTCGCTGCACCTTGTTCTTACGCCGCGAATTTTCTGCACGCCGTCAACAAGAACATGCCACCAATGCAGAACATCGCCTTGCTCAAATTGCACGGCGGCGCATCTGAAAATATGCGTGCGTGTGATATTCGGTTCAGAGTCGATAAATGCCAAAGAATCCTGAAGCTGATCTCTGAAGCCGTAAGCCCCCGAGCATTGGCTGAAGCCCGTTCTGCCGTAAAAACGGCTCTGCTTTATCTGAGAATACAAAAACGAATTGAAAAGCAGATTATTTTCGCTGCTTTCGCTGCAAATCCGCTCAGGAATAACTATCGCCCCTCCAAATGAAGAAACAGAAGGCATTTTCAGCGCTGACGAAAGTGAAGCGCCCCAAGATAAATAAAAATCCAGCGAGGTTTTACCACCTGCCGCAAGTGATATCCGTTTGCCCACGGCAACACAGGCATCGGCAGACATTTCATCCGATTGTTTTTCAAACTTTCCTTCATTAAAATCCTGCCTTGAAAAGCACACATAATCGGCGATTGAATTGCAGGTTAATGCTGAAAAACCCGGGATTTCCGAATTTGATGCCTCAATCGCCGCTCCGTTTGAAAGCCTGCGTACAAAAAAAGAACCGCAGCTCTGTCTGTCAACGCCCATGACGGGCAAGATTTCATAAAGCAAATCGAAATTTCTATTTGCGCCCGATTTATTTTCAATCTTTACCGAGCACTTTTTCACCATTCCTCTGTCGGCAATGCTGACGGTCAATTCAAGGCATACATCGGCGATTTCAGCTGACCAAACGGCTTTTTCGGGTGTAAATTCAACTCTTCCGAGCGCGGCAACATCATAAAAAACGCCGTTATATTTCATAATCAGCAATTCGCCGCGGTTATCACTCATGGTATCGTTATACCAAGGCGTCAGCTTGTTCTCTCTCGAATTGATAGCCCATGTAAAGCCCAATGACTTGTCAGACACCATGGTTCCAAAGCTTTTATTCGCATATACCATAGTCCAAGGTATATCAACGGTTACAGGGGATTTATTTATCTCAATTTTGCCGTCAGTAAAGTTATATTGCTTTACATCACAATCGGGATTATAAGGATATTTAGGTTCTGTACTCAAAACCGTTTTCAGCGGTTTATAACAGTTTTCTGCCTGAAAATCAACCTTTTCTCCAGGTTCAAGCATGAAAGCGGCGCTTAATTCGAGCGCGCGCTGCTCGGCTCGGCTGTGGAGAGCACAATCAGCAAGATGCACTCCCCCGCTGACCCCAAGCATCAGCCCGCAGTCCTCGGCAAACATAGCCGTACGCACAGCCGAAGCAATCGGAGAAGAATATCCTTCTTCATGGCTGTATTCAATAACCAAATCTGTTGCTATACCGCAGCTTCTCATTATTTTATTTGCCCTGATATAAGGTACGGCAGCGTTAACATCTTCCTCTCCGTTTATTTTAATCAGAATAATCGGCAAATCTCCCGAAATACCGTAGCTCCAAAGCTCCTTTTTTCCGAAACTGCAATTTTCGCCGAGCCGTGTTCCTCTTGCGCTAAGGCGCGGATATAGGGCGGCAGGCAGGATTTTTTGAACAACCGCTTTTTGTATTGCATCGGCATAAAACGGATTAACAGCCGCTTTGCCGACATTACCCGCCCTTACGGTCAGCAATGTGTTTAAAGCCTGTTCTTTGCTTTCTTCAACGGCTACGGCAAGCGTAAGCGTGCGCTTTTCACCCGGAGCAAGCTTTATATCCGCCGCCAGCTCGCAACAGCAATCAGGATTTCCCCTGCCGCCGTCAAAATTTCGGGTGCGGCCTACGGAAAAAATGCCCTCGGGCGTTATAAGCGCCTTTTCTCTGTTTGACTGATGAAGAACTTGTGCTTTTTCTATGAAGCCCGCCGCTATGGCGCAGGGAACATCCGAATCCCGCGCCCGTCTTGAAAAAAGCAAACATTGATTTTCTTCGTCCCATTCGTCCGTCAAAAAAAGCTTTGAAAATGCGGGATGCGCGCCGTAAGCCGCTCTCTTTTCGAGACACGGCTCAAAATAAACGGTCAGCTTGCCGTCAACAGTGTTTTTCCGGCTTGTGTTTTCAACGGTAAAGCTCCTGATTTCGCAATTAAAACGGCTTAAAACTCTCGTTTTCATTTTCAAGCGCAATCCGCTTTTTTCGGCGGTATGCTCTGCTCTGTTTTTAAAAAATTCCGCTCTGAAACGGGTCGGCGAGCCTGAATCGAGAGCCCTGACAAACGGATATATATCTTCTTCACCCGCAAAAACCGCAAAAACACCCTGCGGGCGTGAAATCGGGTCATAGCTGTTTACCGTCACATCAACTCCGCCGAAGGTGCTGACCCCTGCTCCCGAATCGGTTATGCAAACCGACAGCCTGCCGTTTGAAAGCACCTGCGCCTTGGGTCTGAAAACATTTGGATTTTCCGAAACAACATTCTTCCCCTGCACCCGTTCTCTTATATGAGGCATATCCTGAGCATGAATATCTTTGAATACCACCGCTCCCGACGGTATTTTTTCTTCAAGCAGACTTTCCGCTCCGTGCATACTTTCATCACGCATAAATCTTTTCTGAAAACAACTGCCGTGAAGAAAGTTATCTGCCGAAAGCAGGCTCATGCCTACATGATGCGCCATAAACGAATTGACTACCGCAAATTTTCCGTTTATTGTGCGTGTATAGTCTATCGCCTCGCAAAATCCGTATTTTCCTCTTGCGCCGATACCCGACAGCCTTTTCAGATTTTTAAGGGAATCATCGGGAGCAAAAGGTAAGGTCAGGAATGAGGAATAGGGAGAAACCACCGTTTCTTTGTCAAGCCCGTGTTTCAAAGCAAGCCGCTGCACTCCGTGCGCCTTATATTGATAATTAAGATTTCCGTCAAATGCATAAAATCCGCTTTCCGAAATTCCGAACGGCTTTTTGCCCGCTCTCTTTTTCTGGCAATAAAGGCAAAAACACAGTGATTCTCTGCTGAGGCTTCCTCTCGGAGCAGGTATGAATATATATGGCATAAAATATTCAAACATTGTGCCCGTCCATGAAGCAAGCCCGGCATATCTGCCGCCCGAAACCGGAATTCTCCCCAAAGCCCCCCAATGCTTTTTTGAAACAATTCTTTTTGCAACGGCAAAATAAGCCGTCATACGAGCCTCGCTCATATACAAATCATAGCATGACGAACTTTTTTCTCCGCTTTCGGGCTCAATTCCTATATAAAAAAGCTTTTTTCTCTCATTAAAAAGCGGAAGCAAATCTGTTTCGGCAATCAGCTTTTCAATTCTTTTTATCTGCACTTCAAGCGCGGGACATTCGGGCAAGTATTCTCGCAGACCCTCTTTAACAGCCACAAGGCAGCAAAGAAAGTTGCCGCTGTCAACAGTCGAAACAAAGCGCGGATTTAACGGCCGCGTTGTTTCGGTATCATACCAATTAAGAAGGTTTCCTTTATATTTTTCAAGCTTTTCAACCGTTCCGAGGCTCAGATTAAGCCGCATATTAAGCTCCGCCGTGCTGATAAAGCCCATATCCCGAGCCGCAAGAAATGAGGCAAGCATCAAGCCTATATTTGTGGGCGAAGTGCGGCGCGCAATGGCTCTGACGGGATAAAACTGAATATTATCGGGCGGCAAAAAATTATTATCTCTGCCGCATAAATCGTCAAAAAAGCCCCACATTTCATAGGCATATGCAGTCACTTCTTCTCGCTGACCCGAGCGCACCTTATATTTTCTCGGTTTAATTTCGGTTGCGCTGAAAAGCGTAAGCGGGATATCGGCAATAATTATCAGCCCTATCAGGCGGTGTATGGGCAAGCCGAATATAAGCAATGCCGCCGACACAGCCGCGCTCGGTATGCACGAAAGCAGCATACCGCCCAAGGTTTTTGACCCCTCGCTCTGCGCCGCAGTTGTCCACTCAAGAAGCTTCTTTTTGCTCACAAAAAGCCGCCAAATCGCTTTGCACGCCGCATCGATGCAAATAAAACTCTCCCTTGCGGAAAAAGCGGTCTGCATAAAAGCTCTCAAAAAAGCGTTCAGCGCCGCAGGGATATTCTTTGAAAAATAAAGGCGCGAAAGCGACGGAATTCCTCCGTCAAGCAATGCACGGACTGCGCCGAAAAGACTGCGTGACGCAATCGCAATCAGGCACACGGCGGCAACGGTTATCCCCTCGTAGCCCTGAATTACCATTGAAGCAAATATTGAAGCCAAGCACATCGCAGGCGCAAGGCTGCGTCTGAGATTATCGAACATCTTATATCTTGAAAGGGCGTTAAGCGGATTTTTGCCGAATATAAACCCTATATTCTGCCAATCACCCCTGACCCAGCGGTGCAGGCGCTGATAATATGAACCAACGCTCTGCGGAAAGCCCTCGCTTATCTGAACATCGGGCACAAAGCCTGCCCTGAGATATCCGCTCTCAACAATATCGTGGCTCAAAATTGTTTCGCGCGGCAAGCCCGAATTCAGAAGCTCATAATAGGCGTCAACATCTATCAGCCCCTTGCCGCTGAAAATTCCCTCTCCGAATAAATCCTGATATTTTTCCGCAGAAAGCGAATCATATGATGAAAAGCCCGCGTCTCCCGCCATAACCGCCGCAAATGCGCTTGATTTGGAATCAAGTCTGTTTTCGGTGCGCGGCACAAGAATTCCGTAACCCGAAACAACTCTGCCGCCCGAAATAACGGGTCTGTTAAGTGGATGCTCCGCTATTGCAACAAGCTCTCTTGCCGAATCAAACATAAGCTGTGTGTCGGCGTCAAGAGCAATGAGATATTTAACTTTTTCAAGCCTTTCGGTATCGCCGTGAAGAAGAATAAAACCTTTTGAATTGCCCTTGACCGCCCTTATAAGCTCCGTTATTGCACCCCTTTTGCGCTCTCTGCCGATGAATTCTTCTTGGGTTTGTGAATATGACCTCGGCCTTACCGCCGCAATAAATCCACCGCCGTATTTTTCATTAAGTCTGTCAATCGCTTCGCGCAAAGCTTTAAGCTTCAGCTTATCCTCGGGGCGTTTCGGCATTTCCGAGCCCTTAAAATCCGCAAGACAGCAAACGCTTATCCCGTCGGAACGGTTGCTGAGATAAAGCTCCTCAAGATGGCTTTCAAGCTCCTTTATCCCATCGGCAGACGGCATTATCACGGAAACGGTAATCATTGCCTCGGCACGGCGCATAAGCTCCTCAGAAGCTTCAAGCCGCGGAAATCTCTTGGGCACAACTCCGCGCATTGAGGCTTCCTCAATAGGGCTGTGCAAAAGCTCCCACAGCGGAAAGAAAAGCAAAACGCCCACAATCGGCTCCGAAAAAAGGATTGCCGCCGCGGCTGATGACGCAAGAGGCATTATAACCTCCATTGCCAGAAACAGCCTGCCTCTCCTTTTAGATTTGGCGGCAGGAAAAATATATTTTCCTATGTGTCCTCCGCTCTTTTGAGATTTTTCCAACGCTTCCCTTGCGATTTTTTCAGCCGAACAGCCTTTCTTTTCGGCAATAGCCGAAACCCGTTTCCTGTATCTGCTCTTTGTTTCGCAGTCCATATGAGGATATGCTCCCGCAGGGTCGGCGGCAAGTATTTTTTCAGCCTCAAAAAGACTTTCGGATATGAGTTCAAAATCCGTTTCAGCCATTCTGCGCAGAGATGAAATTGCATTTTCAAGCTGTTTCAAGGCATTCTTGCCGTCCTTGCCCACGCTCTTTGCCGCAATATCCACAAGGGCGCAGGTTATCGCAAGAGGAAGATATTCCGCTTCAAAGCCTTTCAGACCCGTTTGCGAAAAAAAGGAAATAATTCCTTCATCACTCGGCAAAACTCCCTTTCGGCACATTTTTAAGCAACGCTCAAAAAGACCCGGAAGCATTTCCGAGTCTTTAAGAAATTTCTGCGCCTGACGGCATTCCCGTGCCGCATTCTGTGCCTGACGCCCGAGAATATAGTAATTATCGGAAAGCCTGCGCGACACTTCCGATTCGGGCTTTCTTAAAGGCGGCTTTGCTGCGCGTCGGAAAGCTCTTTCAGCGTTTTTCATGGAAGTTACAAGGCTTTCTCTCATAAAATCAAATCCTTTCAGCTATCTGCGCCAAAATCTGAGCGCCAGCAAGCCGCAGAACAAAGCCGCAGCCGCAATCACAATTCTTTTGAGGATATCGATTATCCTGACTGTTTTGAAAGCTGTATTGGCAACTCTGATTGCTTTTGTTATATCGTTCATTTTATCACCCGCCGGTCAGTAATACCCCGTGAGCCACGGAGGGAATTGATTCGCTCTGAAGTGAGGAAACGCTCGACATCAGCGCGCCCGTGCCTACAAACAACACTCTTTTAAGCTCGCCGTTTTCAATTTTATTAAAGATATCGGAGCAAACCACGGCGCCGCTGCATCCGCAGCCCGAACCGCCCGCTCCTATTTCTTTTTGCTTGACAATATCATAAAGAATCAACCCGCAATCGTCCTGAACTGCGGATATATCAATATTTTCCTGCTTTATCATCAGCTCGCAAAGCAGCTCAGAGCCGACTGCGCCGAGATCGCCAGTCAAAATCAGGTCATAATCTCCCGGCACGGTGTTTGTGTCTCTGAGAAAATCGGCTATGGTTCTGCACGCGGCGGGAGCCATTGCCGCACCCATATTATTTGGGTCTTTTATTCCGTAATCCTGAATTCTGCCGATAATGACTTTTTCTACATGAATTTTTGATTCTTTTCCGCTGACTATTGCCGCTCCTGCGGCGGTTGCAGTCCACTGAGCGGTCGGTGTACGCTGACCGCCGTATTCAAGAGGCATACGGAACTGCTTTTCGGCGGAGCAGAAATGCGAGGAGGTTGACGCCGCGGCAGTTTCGGCTATTCGGCTGTCAACGCATACTGCCGCCGCCGCAAGCGAAAGAGCCATTGTTGAGCACGCGCCGTACATCCCTGCAAACGGTATTCCAAGCTCTCTGATGCCGAATGTTGTTCCCGTGCATTGATTTAAAAGGTCGCCCGCAAAAATAACATCAACATCGGCGGGAGAAATCCCCGCCTTTGATATGGCTCGGGTTAATGCGTCACGGTGTATGACGCTTTCCGCCTTTTCCCACGATTTTTCACCGGCGGTGGCATCGTCATAAATATAATCAAGCTTGCCTCCGACAGGACCCTCCCCCTCTTTTTTGCCGCCGACTGCGGCATATCCTGAAATTCCGGGCGCAGAGGGCAAAAGCAAAGTGTATCTTCCTTGCCTGACAGGCATAAAATCACCTCAAAATAATGCTGTTTGAAAGTATTATTTGCACGGTTTTGCCTTAATATACTTAATGAATGTAAATACAAAACGGACTTACAAACATATAATCCCAAACTACGGTAACGGCAGTTTATTCAAAAGAAAAACGGCGGCGCCGTTTTTAAACAGCACCGCCGCTAACATTATTTAATTGATTTTATTGGCAAGCCGCAACCGCTTCATAAGCCATCTGCGGATAGTCGGTCATTATGCAGTCTGCTCCGTTCTCTGTCAGCAATTTTACATCCTCGGCTTCGTTTATCGTCCAATACTGAACGGCAATATCATATTTATGAGCATAGTTTATAAGCTGCCTTGTGCCGAGATTTATGAAATTATTCATTGCGCTTTTGCCGTAAGGTATCTGAAGCGCAACATAGGAAACATCAAGGTCGTTAAGATCCCAATTCATTCTGCAATAAATATAGAATTGAAGAACTTCAACCACTCCCGCAGAACGAGGCATATCGGGATATTTTTTCTCCATATAAATCGAAACATCGGGCTGGAAGGTTGCCCAGATAACTCTGTCCTTCATTCCGCGCTCATCAACTATTGAATAAAGCTTATCGGCGGCTTTCATTCCGTCCGTGCCCTTGCTCTTGATTTCAATGATGTATCTGTATTTTTTACCGTCGCTGTGCGATTCGATATAATCGATTATTGATTCGCAGGTAGCAACCTTTAAATTATACGGGATATCGTCGCCGCGCAGCCCGCGATAAGGATATTCGCCGTCAATGCAGAAGTTTTCGCCGAGGTTTAAAACCTGAGCTTCCTCAAAGGTCAGCTCCGAAGCGTAAACATTCTCTCTGCCGAATTCCTCAACTGCATTTGAGGTTTCGTCATATGTAAGGTTATGCAGCAGAATAAGCTCACCGTCAGCGGTTATCTGGACATCAAATTCAAAGGTATCAACGCCGAGCGTCTCTTTTTCCTCAATAACCTTTTCAAACGCCATAAGCGTGTTCTGCGGAGCAATTCCCGCTCCTGACCTGTGGGCGGAAACATCGGGATCTTTATACTCATTGATATAAGGGTTTTTGGCGTTTTCATTAACAATGACGGGCGTGCCCGGCTTATCCGCCGCTCCCATATTGAGCATGAGCGGAATTATCACCACGATAGCCAAAATCGAATGATAAATGTTTCTCAGGGTCAAAAAAATCTGCATACCGTTTTCTCCTTTTAACAAACATTATACGGTTCATTATATGTTATCTTTTTCTTTTTTTCAATCCATAAATTTACAGATTTGTCCCATTTATTAATAAAAAATCCCTCCGCTCAAAACGGAGGGGTTTTTAATCGTCAAATCGGTTACGCCCAAGGATTTGCGCTTTCGGGCTGGCGGATATCCGCGAGCAAAAACTGCTCCCATAAATACCACTTGCCGTCCTTAGCTTCTCTGAGCTGGATAGGTCTCGGGCTGTCTGCTCCGCCCGAGGGAATAAACAGCTTAACATAGCCCTGAGAATCATATGAATGAGGGTTTTCGCTGACGGTCACCGTATAAGGCTCAGAGGGCTGATAGTCATTTTGAGGCGTTGCGCCTGCAAAATATGAGCGCGGAACATAGTCCTTGCTGCGAAACCTGTCGGCAATAAACTGCTTATCCATGCCGTTCATGGGTCTGGGACCTCTGAGATAATCAAGCATTTCATAGCAAAGTTCTTTGCTTTGAGGATAAAAACAGAGCGCAAGAACCGTCATGGCGGCCGTATCAAAGGGCGTTGAAAGAGCCGCTTGCGGCAGAGCTTTGAATTCTTCAAGGCTTGAGGGCAGGGAGTTGAAAACTACCTTTTCGGTTTTGCAGCTTATATTCTGCGCCGCCTTGGTAACCGTTTCTTTTACCGCCTGCGTAACAGTTGATTTTGCCTTGCTTTTCAGCATATCAAAAAGCGCCATATAAAAATAACTCCTTTAATTTAAAATGTTCTTCCGCTGCCGCTGTGTGTTCTTCCCGATGAGCTTGTGTGGCTTCCGCCCGATGAGTCTGAATCATCGCTCTTTGGCTTAGGCGTGCTGTAAACTCTTCTGCCGATGAAATTATCGGCGCTGCCCGTAACAACCATGCTTCCGGGTCTTGTGTAAACAGTTGCATTTGTCTGCATCCTGACAGACTTATTCTTTCCTGCAATGCTCTTTATGATAATATACCCTGCAAGCATTCCGATTACAATGCACATCAAAAGCCATATAAAGCTGACATAGGGTTTAAGATATTTTTCACCGAGATCGGCATAGGTGTTAAAAGCGGCGGCATAATTCTCGTTTTTGAGGTCATCTATCATGGCGTCGATGATTTGATTGCGGGCGTCTTCAAAGAATTCGCTTGAGCCTCTGCCGTGGGTAGTGATATAAATTTCTCTGTTTCCCTCTTCACCGGGTTTATAGAGAACGAGCATTCCGTCATCATTTTCGCCGTAGCCGTAGCCGTTGTAATCATAGAAATCATCGGCATATTCTTCGGCAGTCTTGCCCTCAAGGTCGGGCACGGTCAGAACCGCAAGCTCCATTTCGTATTCCTGAGCCAGCGTTTCAAGTCTTGCACAAAGCGCATTTTCTTCTTCGGTTGTGAGCAAATCTGCATTATCTACAACAAGCGGAAGTGTGCGCTCAACGGGAACAAATTCTGTTACGGGCTCTTCCTGACGGTCAGACTCACCGACGGGTGAAGTAACCGGAGAGGAAGAAACCGAGCTTTCAAGAACGGTTTCAACCGTTGCATAGTATGAGGCAATGCCGCCGTAATAAGTTTCACTTGAGTCATAAGCGTCCCAGATAATGCCCATAATCTGCTCGGTGATAACATTTTCGGCATCTCCCGAAAGGTAGATTGAATACTTTTCTCCGCCGAGATTATCCGTAATCAGAATACCGTTTACTCCGTCTGCCTCAGAGTTATAAAGTTCCTCTGAATAGTCATAGGTCGAGCCGTCAACATTTTCTGCAATGCAGAACATAACGCAGTAACCGTAAAGATTTTCTATTCTGTTTGCCATTGAATCAAGCTCGGCTATCTCCTCATATGACAGATAGCCGCCCTCATCAAAAATATGGCTGTTTGCCGCAGATGCGGGAATCACCGCCGAAAAGCAGATAAGAAGCGCAAAAAGGAGCGCAATAATTCTCTTTTTCATTTTCCGCACCTCCTTACAGCAGCTCAATCAGCCATGAAATGCCGTATAATAAGGCACTTATGCCTGCCCCGAGAAGGAGAGAAGCGTTTCTAACGGCTTTTTTATCCGTCGGAATGTCTCCGACAAATTTGCCTGTCTGACCGTTCATTGCGAATGTATATTCCTGCCCGTTCCATTTTGTTTTCAGAATCCAGACGGGATAAAGCGCATACTTATAAAAACCGTTTGCAACATTCATATGAACGCTTTTCTGACTGACGCTTGTATATCCCTGAACGGTTTCGGCAAATGCGGAGCCTGCACTGTTCTTTATTCTTTCGTTTGCTCTGCCGATGCTTTTATCTGCGCTGACATCATATTTATCGGCAAGATAACCCGCAAGATAAGCGGTATTGAAATCGACAGCCTGTGAAACATCAAACGGCTCAATGGATTCCATAAGATCATCGGGCATTTTTTCGGAGCCGTCAACGGGCACATTGTCAAACCCTATACTGCCGCTTCTGAAAACATCATAGCTTTCAACTTCGGTATAATCATAATCGGAGTCAGACCATTTTCTGACCTTTTCCGCCGAATAGTTTATGTTTGTAACCGCATCGCAGGTGAAAAGCCAATGAGGAACATAAACGCCCTTAATCTCATCAATATGGTTATTATCCTTGAAAGCCTTGGGAACAAATTTCTTTGTTGCAATGTGCTTTTTAAGGGCTTCCTTTGCGGCTTTTTTATCGAGCTTAAAAGGAATAACCAGATCGGGGCGAAGCGCTCCCGAAAACTTGCCCTTTACAACAACCTGATTACCGCAGTAGGGGCAGGTTGTTGCTCCCGTTGTTGAATCGGCAATGATTTCACCACCGCAGGATTTGCAGGAATAGACCGACATTCCGTCGGTTTCGCCCTCGCTCCATTCGGAATTCTGAGAGCTCCAATTAATATCATCCTGCTCCTCAGACTCCTCTGCCTGCGGAAAATCGTTGATATCAAACTCGGTGTCGCAATATGGGCATTTAAGCTTCTGTGCGCCTGTGTCGAATTCAACCGCGCCTCCGCAGCAGGGGCACTTTTGCTCTAAAACTGCTGACAAGGTTAATCATCTCCTTGTAGATAAGACATTAAAATATCATACACTTCGTTAAAAATTCCGTTGCAGCCCTCGGGAAGATCCTGATTGCTGTTGATTGTTACCGATAAGTTTTCTTTCTTTATGGAAAAAGTCAACGATACCGTTGGTGCGTCAGCTGCGATAAATTCGCTGTATTTTAACTTTTCCCAACTCATAACTCCGTATTCCGTGCAAACGGCACGGATTTTTTCAACCGCTTCAAACGGAACGGAAAGCGTTTTTGTTTCTTCGGGAGCTCCGTTAAACGGAATACTTGATGACTCAATAACTGCAGAGCCGTTTTCATCGGCGGAGAGCCTGATATACAGGCTCTCGCCCTCCATTCCGCCGCCGAGGCTGTAACAGCACTCATCAACGGCATTCGCCGTGTTGTTTTCCATTCCGCCTTTGTCGGTTACGGTTTTATGGGAAACAACGCATACTGTCACGATAGTCAAAACAGCAACCGCCACAACAGACAGAACAACAATCAACAGAATTTTCATTTTTGATAAGCTTTTCACTGTCTCGGAGTTCCGCAGCACTCGCAAAATCTGCTCTCGCCGTTTCTTGCGCCGCAAGCGGGGCATACCCAGCCCTGAGAAACAGGAGCCTGTGCAGGCTGCTGAGCGTAAGCATTAGGCTGCTGAGCGGCATATCCTCCCGCCGCCGCGCCGTAAGCCGCATTGGGAGCCTGCTGATAGGGATTCTGCTGTGCATAGGGGTTCTGCTGAGCATAAGGATTTTGCTGCTGTGCGTAGGGGTTCTGCTGAGCATAAGGATTTTGCTGCTGTGCATAAGGGTTCTGCTGAACATAGCCGCCCTGCGGAGCATAGCCCTGATTCATGGGCATACCGTTGTTAACGGGCATACCGCCGTTCATTCCCATGCCCATGTTCATGCCGCCCATATTCATATTCGGCATTGCGGCGCCGGGAGTAAGAGTGCCGATAACCTGCATTGCCATCTGCTGAAAGCGATTATACTCAACCGTGCCTACTCCCTCAACTCTTGTGTCATTGAGCTTAACCTCAAAGTCATCAAAATAGGGGTTATTAACCTTGAATTCAAGGATAAAGTCATAAAAGAAATTATATCTCGGCGGATTGTAGCTGACGCGCTGACCGTCCTTGCCCTGAGTGTAAATCTCGTCTTTATCCTCATCGATTTTAAGGGTGCAGCTCATAATGCTTGAAAGAGGCATAACATCGGGATTTTCCTCCGACCAACTTCCCTTGTTGAAGCGGGAAACAACAAAATTGCCGTTCATTGTGTCAACATAAATCTTTTTCTCCTCGCCGAAGGTGAGAT
>JBJEQB010000070.1:0-19639 GCA_051881535.1 Acutalibacteraceae bacterium
CACCCTTACCGCCAAGAAGGTTACGCATGGACATGTTGCCTTCGTCAAACATGTAAACCCATTTGTTTGCCATTTAATTTACCTCCAAAAAATAATAGACTTTGTGAGAAGTTGCCGATTTGTCCAAGGACACGCCTTGACGGATTATTTTCCGTCGGAACACACAAATGCCGAAACCGTTTTGGATGCTCCGACGAAAAATACTGCCGACAATGACGCCGAACACGGACAGCGGCGCTTTCTCGGTTGGCTTATCGCCTCACGGGCAAAATGAGCCAAAAGTAATTATAACAGATATTTTTAACAATTTCCATATGTTTTTATAAAAATATCACCGATTTTTGCAATTTCTTTTTAGTTACTATTTACATATTATATAGTTCATATCCGCTTTCGGGCTTGAAAAAGAAGCGGAGCGGGGATATAATGAAGAAAACCAAACTGTTTTTATTAATTCAGATTTATCAGAAAGGCAAAGGAGCATATAAATATGAACAGAATAACGAGCTTTACGGTTGACCACGACCTTTTGACGGAGGGAATTTATGTTTCGAGAATTGACGGTGACATAACAACCTATGATATGAGAACGAGAATTCCCAATTCCGGCGACTATATGGACACCACCACCGCCCACACCGTGGAGCATATGTTTGCAACTTTTATAAGAAATTCGGAAATTTCCGATGATGTTATCTATTTCGGCCCCATGGGCTGCCGCACGGGCTTTTATCTGCTTGTCAGAAACGCCGATAACGCGCAGGTGCTCGGCATTACCAAGCGTATTCTTGCGGACATCATCGCTTATGAGGGCGAGGTTTTCGGCGCGTCAAAAAAAGAATGCGGCAATTACCGCGACCTTGACCTTGAAAAGGCAAAGGCGGAATGCCGCAGATACCTGAAAGCTCTTGAAAAAGAACAGACTTTTGAATATAAACGATAATTCGGCGAAACCGAAGTGATTTTTTATAGAATTGCTTAGGGCGGCTTGACCGCAAGCCGCCGTTAAAGCATCTAGGTTTTAAGGCAAAATCAATCCTCAGTCCTACGGACAGCGATTCGCCTCCCTCAAGAGGGAGGTGGCACGGCGAAGCCGTGACGGAGGGAGTTACCCAAGGAGCCCATAGCCGAAAGCTTACTGTTGATATTAGCCTCCTTTGGCAAAGGAGGTGGATTTTGCGAAGCAAAAGACGGAGGATTGGAAATAAAAAATCATTTTCACGGCGGCTTGTGGGCAAGCCGCCATACTCTCACCTTTTACCTATTCACTATTACTTCTTACCTCAAATCGCCCCCGCCCTGCTCTGTGCGGGAATATTTAATACTATTGATTATCGTATTTCGGGCGACCACACAGGGTCGCCCCTACGAATTCCGCCGAAAGCTCACTGTTAATATTAGCCTCCTTTGGCAAAGGAGGTGGATTTTGCGAAGCAAAAGACGGAGGATTGGAAATAAAAACAACCATTTTCACGGCGGCTTGTGGGCAAGCCGCCCTACTCTATGCCGGTGTTATTGATTATAGTTTTTCGGGCGACCACGCGGGGTCGCCGTGATTGGGACGATGTGGGCATCGTCCCCTACAAAAATCGCCGTTAAATTTTGCGTTTTCACGGACAGCCGCAAGGGCTGTCCCTACGATTTGCGCCGTAAAAATCAATTAATATATTCGGGTACGGGTGAAACCCGTCATTAATTCCGAATTACGCATTACGCATTACGAATTGTTTTTTCGGGTCGTCGAGGACGCCGACCCCTACGAATTACGCCAAAAAATCATTTCAATACAATCGGGCACGGGCGAAGCCCGTCATTAATTCCGCATTACGCATTACGAATTCCGAATTGTTTGCGACAGCGTCCCCTTAAAAAACAAACTGAACCAGAAGCATATAACACACCGTGCCGCCTGCTATCGACAGCAGCATCTGCTTTTTCCAAAGATGCAGGGCGACAACGAGCGCTATGGCTATCAGCTCGGGAATTCCGTGGCTGCCCGTAAAAACATCAACGCTTTTAAGGCAATATATAACAAGCATACCGAAAACGGCGGGCGGCAGAGCCTTGCCGAGATACTTTACAAATTTCGGAACGGGCTTCCCCGCAGGGAAAACCGCAAACGGCAAAAATCGGGTTGCCATTGTTCCGATAACAAACATTGCAATCGTTATTATCTGCTGAGTTAATGTCATTCGGCTTCGGCTCCTTTCTCAATGGGCTTTCTGAGCAGGGTTAAAACGGCAAATATGCCCGCCATTGCGGGGATAATGAAATTATCCGCTCCGAAAGCGGCAAGGCAAAGCGCGGATATTCCCAGCCCTATCAAAGAAGATGCGTGATTTTTTTCTTTAAGCCATTGGTCAAGGAATATTACCGTAAACATGGCGGTCATAACGAATTCAAGACCCTCGGTGTTGAATTTTATCAGCGAGCCGAAAATACCGCCGAGCGTTGCGCCCGCAACCCAATAGCATTGGTTGAGCAGAGTTACAAAAAACATAAAGTCGCCGCGGTCAATTCCGTCGGGTATTTTTGCGGTATAGTTTATCGAAAAGCTCTCATCGCACATTCCGAAAATCAAATAAGGCTTTTTTGCGCCCGTCCCCTTGAATTTTTCGAGCATTGATATGCCGTAAAAGAGGTGGCGGGCGTTTATCATCAGCGTTACCGCCAGCGCCTGAAACGGATTAAATGCGCCCGTGAGCATATTTGCGGCAACAAATTCTGCTGAGCCTGCAAAAATCGTCATGCTCATAATCATGGGATAAACAAAGCCGAAGCCGAGGGAATTCATATATATGCCGTAGGTCATTCCCAAAAACAAAAATCCCGCAAGAATGGGAAGCGTAAACGGGAACGCGGCTTTTAAAGCCTTTATTTTGCCCGAATTTGATTTCATCGGTTTTTCCTCCGTGTGAGTTGAAAAGAAAATTAGTGCGAAACATCAAAAATTCGGCGGGAGCACGCTCCCGCCGTTTAAAAAAGCTGTCGGTTTTTTCTGCCGCTTATGCCGAAACGGTTTCACGCTCCTGCTCGGCGGCTGTTTTTGCTTCAAAATCTTCCATTTTAAATCTGCCCTTGTGGCGGTAAGGATATATTCTGAGGAATATGTAAGACGCAACAGCGCCGACGGTGTTTAAGACGATATCCGCCATTGTGTCCATAAGCGGCCAACGGGCAGGATTAATCGGGTCAAAAAGCGTAAGCTCTTTGGGTGTTCCCTGAGCAAGCTCGAGCGACCAATGCTGAGCGTCGCCGGGGTAACCGCTCATAATGCCCGCAACCTGGTCAAAGGTAAACTCAAAAAGCTCCCAGCCCGTTGCGGCAAGGAAAGAAAAGCCCACCGAAGCAAGCAAAACAAGAGATATGGGAGCGGTTGCCTTTCTGCTTTTGAGTATCGCGCAGGCGATTTCATAGCCGAAAAATACGCACGCCGCGCCGCCCGCAAAGTGGAGAATAACATCCCACCATCTGAAATCGTAATAGAGATTGAGGAATTTTCCGCCGAAGGAGCCTGCCCAGATGCCTACCATCAAAAAGGTCTGCACCGAGGACGGAACATGGCGAAGAAGGCTTTTTTCGGGGAAAAGCATAAATATTTCCCAAACGAAGGTGCAAAGGAAATTTGCGCCGACCTGGAGAGGATCGGTTATGTCGAATTCCTTGCCGTCGGGCGGGAAAAAGCCTTTAATAAAGGCGAAAATAAGCGACGCTCTGATTATCCACCAGATAACAAACCGCCATTTCGGGCAGCCGTCTGACAGACGCTTTAAGTAGTTTTTCATTATTTGTTCTCCATTCATGTGTTTATACGGGCTTATACCCATTACAGTATAACATATAATCCCGGCTTGTCAATAAAAAGCAAAAATGCTCGAAAATTATATTTGATTTTGCCTGCGCGCTATGCTATCATTAATCGGTAACAAAAACGGAGGTGCTTTGATGGCTCGCAGACTTTACTATGAAGATCAATATATAAAAGAATTCTCCGCCCGCGTTATTTCCTGCACGGAGAGCAAGGGCGGCTATGAGGTTATTTTGGACGAAACCGCTTTTTTCCCCGAGGGGGGCGGTCAGCCCGGCGACACGGGTTTTATCGGCAAAGCCGAGGTCACGGATACGGTTGAGCGCGGCGGAGAGGTTGTTCACATCTGCAGTTGCGCCGTTCCCGAGGGCGAAACGGCGGAATGTAAGCTGGATTTTGACAGGCGATTTACGAATATGCAACAGCACACGGGCGAGCACATCTTTTCGGGCGTGCTCCATTCTGTCTGCGGCTATGACAATGTGGGCTTCCATATGGGAGAGCATTGCATTACGGTCGATTTCAACGGCGCGGTAACTCATCGGGAGCTTGATCGCATTGAACGCCTTGCAAACGAGGCAATTTATAAGAATATCCCCGTTGAGGCTCTTTATCCGACCCGTGAGGAGCTTGAAAATTTCTCATACAGAAGTAAAAAAGAGATTGAGGGTCAGGTTCGTTTAACTCGCATTGAGGGTGTTGACCTTTGCGCCTGCTGCGGAACTCATGTGGCGGCAACGGGCGAGGTCGGCATTATCAAAGCGGTTTCGATGATGAATTATAAATCGGGCGTCAGAATTACTCTGCAAATCGGCAGAAAAGCCCTGAATGACTATTGCGAAAAGAACAAAAGCGTTTATGAAATATCAAATCTGCTCTGCGCCAAAACGGAGGAAATAACCTCGGCGGTTGAGAGAATTCAGGCTCAGCTCCACGAAGCAAGGCTTGCCTGCTCGGAGCTGAAAAAGGAGCTTTTCGCTCTCAAAGCGGCTGCCGCGGCGGGCGAAAGCGCCTGTATGTTTGACGGCGG
The DNA here is from genome assembly GCA_051881535.1 of Acutalibacteraceae bacterium. Taxonomy (GTDB): domain Bacteria; phylum Bacillota; class Clostridia; order Oscillospirales; family Acutalibacteraceae; genus CAG-177. The sequence goes on from JBJEQB010000070.1 coordinate 4,839, forward strand.
AGCAAGCTCGGACGACGCGCGGATTTTTGCCGATATGCTGGCGGACAAAGTCGGTATTGCGGCGGTATTTTCGGGCAGCGATGAGACGGGCTACAAATATGCCGTTGTCAGCAGAAGCGAGGATGTAAGACCTCTGGGCAAGCGCCTGAATGAAGCCTGCTCGGGCAGGGGCGGCGGCAAGCCGGATATGGTTCAGGGCTCGGTTTCTGCTTCACGCGCGGAAATCGAAAGCTTCTGGAATTCAGTTAAATAAGCGATATTAAAAAGGGTTGTCGCAATAAGATGAAGAAGCCGTTTTCTTCCGATGCCCGGCGTAGAGAAAAACCAAATCGGAAAAAACGGCTAAAAAGAAACACAAATAATTTAATCTTAATTCCAAACAAAGAATTAAATGGCTTGTATCGGTTGAATTTCCAATACAAGCCATTTTCTTTCATATTAGTTTCTTTTGGTCTTCGCTTAGTGCGACAGCCCCTTTGTGCGTAATAAATTATCTGTATTCCTTCATATAATCGCCGTGGGCTTCAATCAGATCGTCAACCATGGCTTTGATTTCGTCAATCGAAAGCTCGGCGGCGGTGTGCGGCTCAAGCATTGCCGCCATATAGATATCCTCGCGCTTTTGCGTTACGGCGGCGTTGATTGTGAGAAGCTGAGCGTTGATATTGGTCATATTCATAGCCGCAAGCTGAACGGGAAGCTTGCCCACATGGCAGGGATTAACTCCTCTGCCGTCAACAAGGCAGGGAACCTCAACACAGGCGTCGGCGGGCAGATTGTCAATCAGACCCGTGTTAAGCACATTGCCGCCTATCTTATAGGGATTGCCCGTTACGATTGCTTCCATAATATAGGACGCATATTCGCGGGTGCGCTCGTGAGAAATCTTGCCGTTGTCGAGAATTCTTTCCTTTTCCTCTTTCCAGCCCTTAATCTGCTCAACACAGCGGCGGGGATATTCGTCAAGAGGAATGTTATATCTTTCGATAAGCTCGGGATATTTTGACTTGATGTAGAAGCAGTTGTATTCGGCGTTATGCTCGCTCGATTCGGTGCAGTAATAGCCGAAATTTTTAATGTAATCGAGCCTTACCTTGTTTTTGAAATCGGGGTCGCTGAGCTTTTCTGGTATGCGCTTCTTTATTTCGGGATAGAGGTCAACGCCGTTTTTATCCTTGATTTCAAGCAGCCATGCCATATGGTTAATGCCCGCGATAAGCTCCTTTCTGCCCTCAAGCTTATCTTCCATACCGAGCTGGGTCAGAAGGTCGGAGGAGCAGACCTGAACGCTGTGGCAAAGACCGACCGTTTTAACCGCCGTGTATCTCTGCATATAGCCCGAAAGAATTGACATCGGATTTGTATAATTGAGGAACCATGCGTCGGGGCAGACCTCCTCCATATCGCGCGCAAAATCGCGCAGAACGGGGATTGTGCGAAGCCCGCGCATAATGCCGCCTATGCCGAGCGTATCGGCAATCGTCTGGCGCAGACCGTATTTTTTGGGCACTTCAAAGTCAATAATCGTGCAGGGGTCATAAAGACCGACCTGAATTGCGTTAACAACGAAATCCGCGCCTCTGAGCGCCTCTTTCCTGTTTTCAACTCCGCAGTATTTTTCAATGCGGCAGCGGTTTTCATTAACATTGGCATTGATTGCGCTGAGGATTATAAAGCTTTCTTCAAGTCTTTCCGCGTCGATATCATAGAGCGCGATAACGCTCTCTCGCAGGCAGGGGGTGCACATGCAGTCGCCGATAACATTGCGCGCAAAAACAGTGCTTCCCGCACCCATAAATGTGATTTTCGGCATTATAAAAGGCTCCTTCATTCTTTTGTTTCGAGGGCTTTGCGCCTCAACGCTTTCATTATAAATAAAAAAGCCCCCAAAAGCAAGAAAAAGATGCCGTGAAGCATCTTTTTCTGCATGGGGTTGAATTGAGGAGGGGTATTGCGTACTCAAAAATGAGCAGTACACTGCGGGTTGCGGCTCCCGCTGAGTACATTTAGAATAATAACCCGAATTTATTAATTCGGTATGAATTCAATTTAAACAGTTGTAGGATATTTTGTTAAAACATACGCCGCTCAGGCAAAATCCGAATAGAAATCAGAAATATATTTTTCAACATCGGCTCTCGTGCCCTTGAACGGACCGGGGGTTTCCATTTTGAGCGAAACGGTTGCCGCCGCAGTCAGCAGAGCCTCGGGAATCGAATGAGTCAGCCTCTCGTTTATATATGCGGCAAAGGTGGTATCTCCTCTGCCCGTTCTGCCGCTTAAATTGCGCGACCTTATGGGGCAGGTGAAAAAGCTTTTGCCGTCATAAACAAGCACCTCGGTGTTGTGAGTTATCAGAATTTCGCCTGCTCCCCATGAATAAAGGTGCTTTGCCGCCTCGCGCCTGTCGGCACAGCCCGTCATTATTTCTGCCTCCGCCGCGTCGGTTTTAAGATAGGTTATAAACGGCAGACATTCCTTTTTTGCCGCCCAATCCTCAAAATACATTGAGCCGTCGGGAGCAACATGGCGCAGCATTGCCTGCACATCGAGCGCAACGGGCGCTTTTTTGGCAAGCGTTTTTATCATTTCGGAGTCAAAATCGCCGTAAACCAGACCCGCCAGATGATATATGCCCACATCGAGTGCGGGCAGCTCCGCCGCATTGAAGGGATCGCCCTTTGAAAGGCAGGTGCAGGTTCTGCGTTCCTTATCGGCGGTGTGATAAATATTCACCATATCGGTTGATTTTTCGCTCGGCAGACAGAATACATCCTCCTTCGGCAGAGTGAAATCCGCAAGCCTGTCCCTGTCTTTTTCGGCAAGCTTTGTAACAGCGGCAACTCTGTGGCCGAGAGCGTGAGCGCTCGCCGAGGAATAAACCACGGCGCCGCCGACGATTTTCACTGTGTTGCCGAGATGATCCGTGTTGGAATCCATTGTTTCATGACCTATTATCATTGAACTGTATTCGGACATTTTTATGCCTCCGTATATTAAATTTTGTAAGTTTCAAGCTCTTGTGCAACGGTTATTCCGGGATAATCCCCGTATTCGCTTTCGGGCGAATAATCGGGGCTCAGATGGGTTGAAATTATCCTTATGCCGAGCTTTTCGTTCAGCGATTTTGCATGGCTGACATTCATATGAGGTCCTTTGAAGCCCTCGGGCTTTGAGCAGTCCGCCAGCAGAATATCCGCACCCTCGCACGCGCGCTCGATATTTTCGTTATAAAGAGTGTCACCCGTATATACAAGCGTTTTTTCTCCCTCAACCCTTACAGCAAGGCAGGGCGCTGTGTGCTTCATTTCATAAAAACGAAGCTTGAAGTCACCGACGGTTACGGCACTTTCGGGGCTGATGTTAACAACATCAAAATTTGGGTGAGTGAAAAGGATTTTATACCATTCGCTGTCGGAAGCGGCGGTATAAATCGTAACCTTATGATTCAAATCTTCAAGCAGATAGCGGAAAGCAAGCAGGTCACTCGTGTGGTCATAATGCAGATGTGATATAAAAATTGCCGTGATTTTTCTGACATCAATGCAGTTGCAGAGCCTTGAAAGCGTGCCCGAGCCCATATCCATAACAAGGGCGGTTTCGCCCTGAGTGACAAGATATCCGCTCGCAGCTCCCGTGCCCGCCTTGGGATAAGGTCCGTATTTTCCGAGAACGGTCAGCTTCATTTTATATCGCTCCCTTTTCCGATTGCCTCGGCAAATTCTTCTCTCAGCTCGTCTTTTACAACACCCTTTAACAAATTGAGATTAAGAATTTCGTTGACCTTCATACTGTCACGCGTCATAAAATCACCCGCAACGATGTTGACCTTTTCGAGCATTGCCGGGTCGGCGGCGATATCCGCAATGATTTTGGGAAAAAGCGGGCGGTCAAGCTCGTCAAGGTCATCGGGCCATTTCAAGCCGTTTTCCGTGCCGGGATTAGGCGTTTGCTGAGTCTGAAACCAGAAAAAGCCGTCGGTTTCAAGCTCGCGCAGATAGTTGAGACATTCCTTTGCGAATTTTTCGGGCTTATAGCCGAATACCTTGGGATCCCACGGCTCAAGCAGGGGCACGCCGCGGCTGAAATCATATTCCTCTTCGGCGTTGATGATTAAATATTTTTTGCCCGATTTTCTGATATCGCCAACGGTCAGACTGCCGATATCGTCAAAATCCGTCAGGGCGTATTTTTCGGGGTTGAGATATTTTTTGATAAGCGCGCTTACGGCGGCGGAGTCGCTGCCGTAGCTGAGAGTCAGAGGACCTATTTTTTGAGTGGAATATGTTCTGATATCGAAAATAAAGAATTCGTCCGATTCGCTGACGATCATTCCGAGGTTTTCAAAAGCCTGCTCTGCGGGCATACCCTTTGTGATTCCGTGAGCGATAAAAAGCCTGCCGCTGCGGTCGGTTTTAAGGCGAATTCCGAATTCTCTTACGCCGCATTTATACTGCTTATAGAGCGAGCCGTTCTGACACTTTGCGGGCTTGGGCATTCCCATGGTTGCCGCATTGTGGGAGGCGGGTATTGCAATTTTTGTGATTTTTGCGTCATCCTTGATGTATGACATCCAATTTTCGTAAAACATAGCTTACACCACCTGAAAAATATAGAATTTGAGATAATCGGTTTCGGGAACATTCCAAAGTATGGGATGGTCGCGGCATTGCTGGCGCACCTCAATCTGCCGAAGCTGAACGCCTGCGTCCGCAGCCGCCGAATGGAGCATTTTAACAAAAAGCTCATTGCTCATAAAGTGGGAGCAGGAGCAGGTTGCAAGGTAGCCGCCGCGCGGGAGCAGCTTCATTGCGCGGTAATTGATTTCCTTATATCCCCTCTCCGCGCCTTTCACGGTTTTGTGGCTTTTTGTGAAAGCGGGAGGGTCGAGAATTATAAAATCATAGGGCTTTCCGCCCTTTTCTTCAAGCTCGGGCAGCAGGTCAAAAACATCGGCGGCAACAAAATCCATTTTTTCGTCAAGTCCGTTTTTCTTTGCGTTTGCCCTTGCCGTTTCAAGCGCCGTTTCGGAAATATCGACAGCCGTAACTTTTTCCGCCCCGCCTTTTGCGGCGTTGAGCGCAAAGGAGCCCGTGTGGGTAAAGCAGTCAAGCACCCTTTTGCCCTTGGCAATGCCTGCAACGGCAAGCCGATTATATTTCTGGTCGAGAAAGAAGCCTGTTTTCTGCCCGTTCTCAAAGTCGACAAGATATTTAATTCCGTTTTCGGTTATTTCCGTAAAGGTTTCGTCGGGGTGAGGAACAGGCTCATACCAGCCTTTATATTCCGAAAGTCCCTCGAGCGAACGGATTGCAACATCGTTTCGCTCATAAACTCCGTCAATCTTTTCGCCGCTCTCCCGCAGAATTTTAACAAGCAGAGTATATATTGTATCTTTGATTTTGTCCATTCCGAAAGAAAGAACCTGAGCGACAAGTATGTTTGAAAACCTGTCAACCGTCAGCCCCGGCAGACCGTCCGCCTCGCCGAAAATCAGGCGGCAGCACGAAAAATCGTCGCCCATAACGGTTTTTCTGTATTCAACCGCATATCTGAGTCTCCTTTCCCAAAATGCAGGCGAAAAGCTCTCGTTTGCATTGGACGAAAGAATACGCACCCGAATTTTGCTTTTAAGACTCAGAAATCCCGTGCCGAGATAAGAGCCCTTTTGAGAAAGCACATCAACAAGGCAGCCGTTTTCCTCCTCGCCGAAAAACTGAAGAATTTCAGCGTCATATACCCACGGATGCCCCTTTTTTATTGCCGCTTCCGCCTTTTTTGTGACGGTTGCAATCGGGAAACTGCGTTTGCTTTTCATAAATCTACCACTTTTCAAATAATATTCCGATTTGCGTATATAAGTTATAATATCATAGCTGCGGCGGGCTGTCAATTACGGCTTAAAGCAAAATCGGAAAGCAAATTTTTCGTAATTAGTTTTTGCTAACCCTGAAAAACCGAAAAAAATCAAGAAAAACGCGCAAATCAGGCAAAAAAAATCGATAAAAAAGTAGCATTTTTATTTATCATATGTTATAATACTTTTAAAATGTGAGATTTTGGGCTGTTTTGACCGAAATCCAAGCATTAAACAGCAAAAAATATCATTCGGGAGGAATGGCTTAATGCTGAAAAAAATTAGCAATTTACCCTTTACGGGCACTCCGGAGCAGGAAGCGCAGCTCAAAGCTGTTATAGAGGAGTGCAAGGACGACAAGAGCATGCTTATGCATGTTATGCAGGAGGCTCAGAACATTTACGGCTATCTGCCCATCGAGGTTCAGACAATGATTGCCGAGGGAATGGGCGTTCCGCTTCAGAAGGTTTACGGCGTTTCAAGCTTTTACGCGCTGTTTTCACTTTCACCCAAGGGCAAATACAATGTTTCCGTTTGTCTCGGAACTGCCTGCTATGTTAAAGGCTCGCAGGCCATACTTGATAAAATCTGCGAAATTCTCGGCGCTCAGCCCGGTGAATGCACGGCTGACCTTAAATTCTCAATCGAAGCCTGCCGCTGCATAGGCGCATGCGGACTTGCTCCCGTTTTCACCGTTAACGACGATGTTTACGGCAGAGTAACTCCCGATGAGGTTGCAGATATTCTTGCCAAATACAATTAATTTTTCTGTTCAATCGGAATGAAGAGGGATTTTGTATGACAATCAAAACTATCAGGGATTTGCTCGGCGCGGAGATTTTATGCGGAGAAGAAAGCCTTGAAAGGGACATTCACTCCGCCTGCGGAAGCGACATGATGAGCGATGTGCTCGCCTATGTCAAAGATCAGGCCGTTCTGCTCACGGGGCTTGTCAACGCTCAGGTCATTCGCACGGCTGAAATGATGGATATGGTTTGCATTGTTTTCGTCCGTTCAAAGAGACCGTCGCAAGATATGCTTGACCTTGCAGCCGAAAGCGGAATTGCCGTTCTCACAACGCCCAAAAGGATGTATGAGGCCTGCGGCATTCTATACTCCAGCGGGCTTAAAGGAAATGGTGAAATAAATGGCTGAACCCTTGGTTTTCCACTTTGATGTTGACGGCGATAACTTCACCTCGGCAGGTCAGGCGTCGGTGCAGGTCAAAAAAAATCTGCGTCAGCTCGGGCTTGACCCCGAAACCATCCGCAGAGTGTCAATCGCCATGTATGAGGGCGAAATCAATATGGTCATTCATGCGGGCGGCGGCATTGCAGATGTTATCGTCAGCGACGGAAGCGTTGAAATCATTCTGAAAGATTCCGGACCGGGAATCGCAAATATCGAGCAGGCTATGCAGGAGGGCTTCTCAACAGCGCCCGACAATATCCGCTCTCTCGGCTTCGGCGCCGGAATGGGTCTTCCGAATATGAAAAGATACACCGATCAAATGAATATAGATTCCGTTGTCGGTCAGGGCACAACTATCACAATGAGAGTGAATTACTGACTTGAGAGGGGATTCCTTTTTCAATGAACACAGCTTACATACATTCGGTGTCGCTCGACGCCTATAAATGCACAGGCTGCACAACCTGCATGAAGCACTGCCCGACCGAGGCTATCAGAATTCGCGGCGGCTGTGCCGAAATCGATGCGGAGCGCTGCATTGACTGCGGCGAGTGCATCCGAAACTGCACGCACAATGCCAAAAAAAGCATTTGCAATTCGTTTGACGAAATCAACAGCTTCAAATACAAAATCGCGCTCCCCGCTCCGAGCCTTTTTGCTCAGTTTGACAATCTTGACAACATCGGCTATGTTTTGCAGGGATTGCTTGACATAGGCTTTGACGATGTGTTTGAGGTTGCAAAGGGAGCGGAGCTTGTTTCCGCCTACACAAGGCTTTATCTTCAGGCGGAGGGCATCAAAAAGCCCGTTATCAGCACGGCTTGCCCCGTTGTTACAAGGCTTATCGTGCTTCGCTTTCCTTTCTTAAAGGATAATCTTATTCCGCTGCTGCCTCCCATGGAGGTTGCCGCCGCTCTTGCAAGAAAAAAGGCGATAAACGAACATCCCGAGCTTAAAAGAGAGGATATCGGAGTTTGCTTCATATCGCCCTGCCCCGCAAAGATGAGCTATGCAAGAACGGGCTTCGGCAGCTATAAGAGCGAGGTTGACCTTGTTATTTCGATGAGCGAAATATATTTTCAGCTTCTCAATGTTATGAAGCGCGAAAAGGTCTGCGATATGTCTTCTCAGGCAGGCAGAATCGGTCTGAGCTGGGCTATCTGCGGCGGCGAAGCGTCGGCGCTGATAAATGATAAAATAATCGCGGCGGACGGAATCAACAATGTTATTTCCGTGCTTGACCAGATTGAGGACGGCAACATCCCGCCCGTTGATTTTGTTGAGCTTAACGCCTGCCCCGGCGGCTGCGTCGGCGGAGTGCTTACCATTGAAAATCCGTTTGTGGCGAAAAACAGGCTTCACACGCTCAGGCGTTATATGCCCGTTTCGCTCAATTCAATGCCCGAGGGAGAAAATTACATTCCGAACGGCTGCTTCTTTACGGATTTTCCGAATTACAAGCCGCTTAACCGTTTGAGCGACAATATAGGCGAATCAATGAGGCTTATGGCGCAAATTCAGGCATTGCGTAAGGAACTGCCCGGCATTGACTGCGGCTCCTGCGGCGCGCCGAACTGCCGCGCCTTTGCCGAAGACATTGTGTTAGGGCACGCGGACAGAAACGACTGCATAATCGCCTACAAAGAGTTTATTAAAAAGTATATCAGAGAATACAGCGGAGGTGAGAGCGTTGAAAGTCAGTGAGCTTGCCGCCTGCGAGGGCTTTAAAGCAATTTCCCTGCCCGATGCGGAGCGTGAAATAACCGGAGCTTATATCGGCGACCTGCTGAGCTGGGTAATGGGCAGAGCCAAGGCGGACAGCGCTTGGATAACGATAATGTCCAACATTAACATCGTTGCCGTTGCCGCCCTTGCCGATGTTGCGTGCGTCATTCTTGCCGAGGGAGTTCAGCTCGAGCCGAGCGTTGCCCAAACGGCGCAGATGAAGGGTGTCAACATTCTTTCCGCCGAGCTTACCGCATATGAAGCGGCGCTGCTTCTCGGCTCAAAGCTTTGATATGAAAAAATATTATTACGATCTGCACATTCATTCCTGCCTGTCGCCCTGCGGCGACAACGATATGACCCCAAACAACATTGCGGGCATGGGCGTGGTTGCAAAGCTTGACATTATGGCTCTGACCGACCACAACACCTGCCGCAACTGCCCCGCATTTTTTGCGGCGGCTGAAAAAAACGGGATTGTTCCCGTGGCGGGAATGGAGCTTACCACCGCGGAGGATATTCACCTCCTTTGCCTTTTTGAGGAGCTTGAAGCGGCAATGAATTTTGACGCTGCCGTAAATTCAAGAAGAATACCCATAAAAAACCGCACCGATATTTTCGGCGAGCAGCTTATTATGGACGAAAACGATGAAATAATCGGAACTGACGAATACCTGCTCTCCAACGCCACCACGGTGACCGTTGACGAAGCCCCCGTGTTTGCGGAAAGCTTCGGCGGAATATGCTTCCCCGCGCATATCGACAGGGAGGCAAACGGAATTGTGGCAACGCTCGGCGTTTTTCCCGAGCAGCCGTTTTTTCCGTGCGCCGAGCTTCACGACGGCGAAAAGGCGGAGGAATACCGCAAAAAATTCCCCGTTCTTGAGGGCAAGCCGATTGCCGTTTCATCCGACGCGCATTATCTGTGGGATATCAGCGGCAGGCTCAACTGCTTTGAGCTTGACTGCAACGGCGGTGCGGAAAATATCAGAAAAAGGCTTTTTGAAAGGCTGAAAGGCTTATGAAAGAGTTATCGCTCAATATTCTTGATATCGCGCAGAATTCCGTTAAGGCGCGCGCTGAGAATATTTTGATAAAAATTGACGAAACAGAGGAAACGCTGACTCTGACCATAGCGGATGACGGCTGCGGAATGGACGCCGAAACCGTTGAAAGGGTTATGGATCCGTTTTACACAACGCGCACGACGAGAAGCGTCGGGCTCGGAATTCCTCTGCTGAAGCTTGCCGCGGAGCAGACGGGCGGCGGCATTAAAATCAAATCCGTTTGCGAAAGCGCCGACCCGGTTAATCACGGAACCGAGGTAATTGCGGAGTTTTATAAAAATCACCTTGATTTCACTCCGCTCGGCGACACGGTTTCCACAGTTGCGGCGCTCATTCAGGGCGCGCCCGATATCGAATGGAAGTTTATCCATAATATGACGGGCGGCAGCGTGGAGCTGGACACAAGGGAGCTGCGCGGAGTGCTCGGCGAGGTTCCGCTTGACAATTACGAGGTTATAAAATGGATAGAGGATTATCTCAAAGAGGGATATGACTCCGTTTCATAATTTTATAGTTAATATTTTTAAGAGAGGATAGATGTTATGAAATCATTGGCTGAGCTTGCGGCAATCAGAGAAAAGATGAAGGATAAGGTTATTCTTCGCGAGGGCAGCGGCGAAATCAGAGTGGTTGTCGGTATGGCAACCTGCGGCATCGCGGCGGGCGCAAGACCCGTTTTAAGCGCTTTTGTTGAGGGCGTAAGCAAAGAAGGTCTCAGCGAAAAGGTTACGGTTTCACAGACCGGCTGTATCGGCGTTTGCCAGTACGAGCCTGTTGTTGAAATCTTTGAGGCGGGTAAAGATAAGGTTACTTATGTTAAGATGACCCCCGAAAAGGCTGCCGAGGTTATTGAGAAGCATCTCAAGGGCGGCAATGTTGTTCAGGAATACACAATCAGCAACGCTATCTCATAATGGAGGTTAAAAGAATATGATTCGTTCCCATGTATTGATTTGCGGCGGCACGGGCTGTACCTCATCGGGCAGCAAGGTGCTTATGTCAACCTTTGAAAAAGAGCTTGCAAAGCAGGGTCTTGAGGATGAGGTTAAAATAGTCCAGACGGGTTGCTTCGGCCTTTGCGCTCTCGGCCCCGTTGTCATCATCTATCCCGAAGGCACTTTTTACAGCCGCGTTCAGGAAAGCGATGTTGCGGAAATAGTTGAGGAGCATCTTCTCAAGGGCAGACTTGTTGACAGACTTGTTTATAAGGATGTTGACGATAAAACGGCTGCCGAGGCAGGCAAGCATGTTTCGCTCAACGACACAAACTTCTATAAAACTCAGAAGAGAGTTGCTCTGCGTAACTGCGGACTTATCAACCCCGAAAATATCGACGAATACATTGCCATGGACGGCTATGCCGCTCTCGGCAAGGTTTTAACGGAGATGACTCCCGCTGAGGTTATTCAGGTTGTTAAGGATTCGGGTCTTCGCGGCAGAGGCGGCGGCGGATTCCCCACCGGTCTTAAATGGAGCTTCACCGCTGCAAATGACGCAGACCAGAAATATGTTGTCTGCAACGCCGACGAGGGCGACCCCGGCGCATTTATGGACCGCTCCGTTCTTGAAGGCGATCCGCACTGCATCGTTGAGGCAATGACAATCTGCGGCTATGCAACGGGCGCAAGCGAGGGCTATGTTTATGTCCGCGCCGAATATCCCATTGCCGTTAAGCGTTTGCAGATAGCTATTGACCAGGCAAAGGAATACGGTCTGCTCGGCAAAAACATCTTTGATTCGGGCTTTGATTTTGACCTTCACATCCGCCTCGGTGCAGGCGCATTCGTATGCGGTGAGGAAACCGCTCTTATGACCTCCATTGAGGGCAACAGAGGCGAGCCGCGTCCCCGTCCTCCCTATCCTGCGGTTAAGGGACTTTTCGGCAAGCCCACAACCGAAAACAATGTTGAAACCTTTGCAAATATTCCTCAGATTATTCTCAAGGGCGCCGATTGGTTTGCTTCAATGGGTACCGAGAAGTCAAAGGGCACAAAGGTATTTGCGCTCGGCGGCAAGATTTGCAACACAGGTCTTGTTGAAATTCCCATGGGCACAACCCTGCGTGAAATCATCGAGGATATCGGCGGCGGCGTTCCCAACGGCAAAAAGTTCAAGGCGGCTCAGACGGGCGGCCCCTCCGGCGGCTGCATCCCCGCAAGCCTTATCGACACCGAAATTGATTACGATAACCTCACCGCTATCGGCTGTATGATGGGCTCGGGCGGACTTATCGTTATGGATGAAGACAACTGCATGGTTGACATTGCGAAGTTCTTCCTTGATTTCACCGTTGACGAATCCTGCGGAAAGTGTGCTCCCTGCCGTATCGGCACAAAGAGAATGATGGAAATTCTCGAAAAGATTACCTCCGGCAACGGAACTCTTGAGGATATTGACAAGCTTGAAGAGCTTGCATATTACATAAAAGAAAATTCACTCTGCGGCCTCGGTCAGACAGCTCCCAACCCCGTTCTTGCAACACTGAAGTTCTTCCGCGATGAATATATCGCCCATGTTGTCGATAAGAAATGCCCCGCGGGCGTTTGCAAAAAGCTGCTTAACTACACCATCGATCCCGAGAAGTGCAGAGGCTGCACCCTCTGCGCGAGAAAGTGCCCCGCAAGCGCTATCACGGGCTCTGTTAAGACACCTCACACAATCGACACCACCAAGTGCATCAAGTGCGGCGCCTGCATGGAATCCTGCAAGTTCGGCGCTATCAGCAAAGGCTAATAGAGGAGGCATAAGCTAATGGAAATGGTAAACATTAAAATAAATAATATGCCCCTGAGCGTTCCCAAGGGCATCTCTATTCTTGAGGCAGCAAGATATGCGGGAGTTGAAATTCCCACTCTCTGCTATCTCAAGAATATGAACGAAATCGGCGCTTGCCGTATGTGCATGGTTGAGGTTAAGGGTGCTCGTTCACTTGTTGCCGCCTGCGTATACCCCGTTAACGAGGGCATGGAAGTTTTCACAAACACCGAAAAGGTAAGAAGAAGCCGCAGACACAATCTTGAGCTTGTTCTTTCCACTCACAACAAGGCTTGCCTCTCATGCGTACGCAGCGGGAACTGCGAGCTTCAGAAGCTCTGCAAGGATTACGGCGTTGAAGATGTCAACACCTACGAGGGCGAAATGCCCGCGGCTCAGTTTGACGATTCCGCTCCCCACATGATAAGAGACAACAGCAAGTGCGTTCTCTGCCGCCGCTGCGTTGCCGCCTGCGACAATCAGGCTATCAGCGTTATCGGCGCAAACGCCAGAGGCTTTGACACTCATATCGGCTCTCCGTTTGAGCTGCCTCTCTATGATTTCTCCTGCGTATCCTGCGGCCAGTGCATAGTCAACTGCCCCACAGGCGCGCTCTATGAAAAGGACGACACCGCAAAGGTATTTGAAGCAATCAGCGACCCCGATAAATATGTTGTTGTTAACACCGCTCCCTCAATCAGAGTTACTCTCGGCGAAGCTTTCGGCAACGAAATCGGCACAAATGTTACAGGAAAGATGGTTGCGGCTCTGCGCCGCCTTGGCTTCAACAAGGTTTTCGACACCGATTTTTCAGCCGACCTTACAATTATGGAAGAAGCAAACGAGCTGATTGAAAGAATTCAGAACGGCGGCGTTCTGCCCATGATTACCTCCTGCTCACCCGGCTGGGTAAAATACTGCGAGCATTACTATCCCGAGCAGATTGACCATCTTTCAAGCTGCAAGTCCCCGCAGCAGATGTTCGGCGCGGTTATCAAGACCTGGTATGCAAAGAAGATGAATCTTGACCCGAAGGATATCGTTGTTGTCAGCATTATGCCCTGCACGGCAAAGAAGTTTGAGTGCGGCAGAGACGATCAGTCGGCAGGCGGCTATCCCGATATCGACTATGCCCTGACCACCCGCGAGCTTGCAAGAATGATTGAAACCGCAGGCATCAAATTCAACTCTCTTCCCGATGAAGAGTTTGACAGCCCTCTCGGCGAGGGAACAGGCGCGGGCGTTATCTTCGGCGCAACAGGCGGCGTTATGGAGGCTGCTCTGAGAACTGCGGTTGAAACTCTCACGGGCGAGGAGCTCAAGAGCGTTGAATTCACCGAGGTCAGAGGAACCGATGGCATCAAGGAAGCAACCTACACCGTTGCAGGCATGGAAGTTAAGGTATGTGCCGCAAGCGGACTTAAAAATGCCGAAGCCGTTATGGAAAAGGTTAAGAACGGCACGGCCGATTATCAATTCATTGAGATTATGGCTTGCCCCGGCGGCTGCGTAAACGGCGGCGGTCAGCCCGTTCAGCCTGCAAGCGTCCGCAACTTTGTTGACCTTAAAGGCATCAGAGGCAAGGCTCTCTATGAGGCAGATAAGAATCTTCCTCTCAGAAAGTCCCATGAAAGCGAAGCCATCAAGACTGTTTACAGAGAGTATTTCGAGAAGCCCGGCAGCCACATTGCTCACGAGGTTCTTCATACTCACTATGTAAAGAGAGGCAAATACAGCAAATAAGATGTAAAAAGGCGCGCATCGGTTTGAGCCGATGCGCGCTTTGCTTTTTATAGCGTTTTTTTGTAGGGGACGATGCTCTCGCGTTCCGCAAAGAATTCGGAATTCGTAATGCGTAATGCGGAATTAATGACGGGTTTCACCCGTACCCATTTTATATATGTTTTTGCGATGCAACTCGTAGGGACAGCTCTTGCGGCTGTCCGTGAAAACACGAAATTAAACGGTCAATTTGTAGGGGACGATGCCCACATCGTCCCAAAATCACACAAATTTGTGCGAAATTCCTCGGAACGCTGAGGACAGCGTTCCCTACCGGAGCTATGTTTTAACGGCGAAATTTGTAGGGGTCGGCGTCCAGGGAGATAATGATAACACAGTATTTTTGCGAATGCCGGAAATATAATGGTTTCAATGGTTTCGGCGTGATTTCGGTTACGCCGAGTTTGGTTGTTGCTTTGCATGGT